>JAOUFN010000022.1 GCA_029858285.1 Nitrospirota bacterium
ATGGCACGTGATGCGGAAAGTGACTGATCGGATTTGTCCCGCGTGGGACCGGCTGGAATAGCCGTCACGTATAGTTTGTCGTCGAACGGTGACACTGGCAGGGGGACGGAAAAAGCGGAAGAAAAAGGCGCGGTCCGATTCGCGATGGACGGGGCCGTGACGGGGGTTTTACGCGAATACCGCTGCGGGCCGTGCCCGCCGCTGCGGGCCGTGCCCGCTGCCAGCCGCTGGGGGCCGGGGCCACCTTGCCGGAGGGGGGGTGAAAAACCTATACTATCCGGCTTCGCGGTCTTTCCGTGAATTCCCCCGCTGGAGCGCCCCGTGCTGTCGCACATCCGCAATTTTTCCATCATCGCCCACATTGACCACGGCAAGTCGACCCTTGCCGACCGCCTGCTGGAGGTCACCGGCTCGGTGACCAAGCGCGACATGCAGGAACAGGTGCTGGACGACATGGACCTGGAGCGGGAACGCGGCATCACCATCAAGGCCCACGCGGTGCGCATGATCTATCGCGCCGACGATGGCCGCGACTACATCCTGAACATGATCGACACCCCCGGCCACGTGGATTTTACCTACGAGGTGTCGCGCTCCCTGGCCGCCTGCGACGGCGCCCTGCTGGTGGTGGACGCCACCCAGGGGGTGGAGGCGCAGACCCTGGCCAACGTCTATCTGGCGGTGGAAAACGATCTGGAGATCGTGCCGGTCATCAACAAAATCGACCTGCCCTCCTCCGATGTCGAAGGGGTGCAGTTGCAGATCGAGGAACTGATCGGCCTGCCCGCCGAGGACGCCATTGCGGTGAGCGCCAAGGAAGGGCTTGGCATCCACGAGGTGCTGGAGGCCATCGTGGCGCGCGTGCCGCCCCCCACCGGGGATCGCGCCGCCCCCCTCAAGGCCCTGATCACCGATAGCTGGTATGACAACTACCGGGGTGTGGTGGTGCTGGTGCGGGTGATGGACGGAGAGTTGCGCGTGGGCGATACCATCCGCCTGATGCACACCCGCAAGGAATTTGAAGTCACCGAGGTGGGGGTGTTCACCCCCGCCGTCCGTCCCGTAGAGTGCCTGTCCGCCGGTGAGGTGGGGTATATCACCGCCGCCATCCGCGCGGTGGAGGACGCCCGCGTGGGCGACACCGTCACCAGCCGCTCCAACCCCTGCGCCGAACCCCTGGCGGGCTTCAAGCAGGTGCGCCCCATGGTGTTCTGCGGCCTGTACTGCGTGGACACCGGCCAGTTCGAGGAACTGCGCGAGGCGCTCAAGAAATTGCAGCTCAACGACGCCAGCTTCGTGTTCGAGCCGGAAACCTCGCTGGCCCTCGGTTTCGGCTTCCGCTGCGGCTTTTTGGGGCTGTTGCACATGGAGATCATCCAGGAGCGGCTGGAGCGGGAATACAACCTGGACCTGATCTCCACCGCCCCCACCGTGGTCTACCGCATCACCTGCACCGACGGCTCGGTGGACGAAATGCACAACCCCGCCGACCTGCCGGAGCCCCAACGCATCGACCGCTTCGAGGAGCCGTTCATCAAGGCCGGCATCATCACCCCGGAGGAGTATCTGGGCAGCGTGATGACCCTGTGCCAGGAGCGGCGCGGCATGCAGACCAACCTGCATTACCTGACCGCCGACCGGGTGCAGGTGACCTACGAGATGCCCCTCAACGAGGTGATTCTCGACTTTTTTGACCGCCTGAAGAGCGTTACCCGTGGCTATGCGTCTTTCGATTACGAGCCCATCGGCTACCGCGACTCCCATCTGGTGAAGGTGGACATTCGCCTCAACGGCGAGGTGGTGGACGCCCTGTCGTTCATCGTGCACCGCGACAAGGCCGACTTCCGGGGGCGGGCGATTGCCGAAAAAATGCGCGAGCTGATTCCGCGCCAGATGTACGACGTGGCGATTCAGGCCGCCATCGGCACCAAGATCATGGCGCGCACCACGGTCAAGGCGCTGCGCAAGAACGTGATCGCCAAGTGTTACGGCGGCGACATCAGCCGCAAACGCAAACTGCTGGAGAAACAAAAGGCGGGCAAGAAACGCATGAAACAGGTTGGCAGTGTCGAGATTCCCCAGGAGGCCTTCCTGGCGGTATTGCGGGTGGATGACTGAGATGCGGTGGCGCTTCGGCAGCAAGGCCGATCCCGACGCCGATGCCCGCACGGACGCCGGGCCAGCCGACGCCCCGCAGGGGGAGCCCGGCAGACAGGAAATTTCCCGCCGTTCCGCCCCCTCCAGGGTTCGCGAATATACCGAAGCCATCGCCATCGCGGTGGTGCTGGCGCTGGTCATCCGCCACTTTATCGTGCAGGCCTACCGCATTCCCTCCGGCTCGATGCTGGAAACCCTGCAGATCGGCGATCACCTGCTGGTCAACAAGTTCCTTTACGGCACCATCATCCCGTTCACCGACAAGCGGGTGATGGAGGTGCGCCCGCCGCGCCGCGGCGACGTGGTGGTGTTCAAGTATCCCGAGGACGAGACCAAGGACTTCATCAAGCGCGTCGTCGGCCTGCCCGGCGACACCATCGAGGTCATCAACAAGGTGGTCTACCTGAACGGCCAGCCCCACGTCATCGCCACCGAGCAGCATGTGGACCCGCTGACCTACCCGGCGGAGCTCAACCCGCGTGACAACATGGGGCCGGTCACGGTGCCGCCGGGGTCTTATTTCATGATGGGCGACAACCGCGACCAGAGTCTGGACTCCCGCTACTGGGGGTTTGTGCGCCGCAACCAGATCCGGGGCAAGGCGGTGATGATCTACCTGTCGTGGGGGGACCACGGGCTGCGTCTGAACCGCATCGGCAACCTGATCCGGTAGGGCGGGTGGGCACCTCTTCGCATATCCGGGTGGTGGCGGCGCTGCCGGCCCGCTATGCCTCCAGCCGCTTTCCCGGCAAGCCGCTGGCGGACATGCTGGGCAAGCCCCTCATCCAGCACGCCCACGAGGCCGCCAGCCAGGTGCCGGGGGTGGATCGGGTGGTGGTGGCCACGGACGACGAGCGCATTTTCAAGGTGGTGGAGGAGTTTGGCGGCGAGGTGGTGCTCACCGGCAGCCATCACGCCTCCGGCACCGACCGGCTGGCGGAACTGGCGGAGCGCTATCCGGCGGATGTTTATGTAAACATCCAGGGGGATGAAATTCTGCGCGAACCGGCCATGCTGGCGCCCCTGATCCAGAATTTTCGCGACGACCCGGCGCTGATGGTCGGCACGGTGTGCCACCCGATCACCGACCTGGCCGACTTGGCCAACCCCAACGTGGTCAAAGTGGTGCTGGACCACCACCAGCGCGCCCTGTATTTTTCCCGCGCCGAGATACCGTTCCGGCGCGAGCGCGGGGAGCCGTTCGAGGCGGGCTGTTTTTTTCGTCATTTCGGCGTCTACGTGTTCCGGCGCGCCGCGTTGCGGGCATTTCCGGACCTGCCGGCAAGCCCGCTGGAGCAGATCGAGAAACTCGAACAGTTGAGATTCCTGCAGGCGGGCTATACGATCAAGGTACTTGTGACGGAACATTCCGCCTGGCGCGTGGACACCCCCGGTGACCTGGAGCAGGCGGTGCGCGAAATGGCCGAAAGCAGGGCGGAGAAGGGGGATTTCATGGGCTCGATGGGCTACCAGCGGGGAACGGGATGACCAAGTTCGTGTTTATCACCGGCGGGGTGCTGTCGTCACTCGGCAAGGGCATCGCGGCGGCCTCCATCGGCAACCTGATGGAGGCCCGTGGCCTGACCGTGACCTTCCTCAAGCTCGACCCCTATGTGAACGTCGATCCGGGCACCATGAGCCCGTATCAGCATGGCGAGGTTTACGTCACCTTCGATGGCGCCGAGACGGATCTGGACCTGGGGCATTACGAGCGCTACACCTCGGTGCGGCTGGGCAAAAATTCCAACTTCACCACCGGCCGCATCTACCACAGCGTGATTACCAAGGAGCGGCGCGGCGACTATCTGGGCGCCACCGTGCAGGTGATCCCGCACATCACCGACGAGATCCGCCAGTCCATCCTGCTGGGTGCCAGAGGCACCGACGGCAAGGGGGTGGACGTGTGCATCGTGGAGATCGGCGGCACCGTGGGCGACATCGAATCGCTGCCGTTTCTGGAGGCCATCCGCCAGTTTCCCTTCAACGTGGGGCGCGGCAACGTGGCCTATTGCCATGTGACGCTGGTGCCGTTTGTGAAGGTGGCCGGGGAGATCAAGACCAAACCCACCCAGCACTCGGTGAACAAGCTGCGCGAGATCGGCATCCAGCCCGACGTGCTGCTGTGCCGCGCCGAAGTGGCGATCCCCGATTCCCACAAGGCCAAGCTGGCCCTGTTCTGCAACGTGGAGCAGGAGGGGGTGATCACCGCCCGCGACGTGGGCAACATTTATGAAGTGCCGCTGGCGCTGCACGCGGAGGGGCTGGACGACATTCTGGTGCGGCGGCTGGGGCTGGAGTGCGGCGAACCGGACTTGACCAACTGGCGGCGCGTGGTGGAGGCCATCGACCACCCCCGCGACGAGGTCACCATCGCCCTGGCGGGCAAGTACGTGGAACTGCACGAGGCCTACAAAAGCCTGGGCGAGGCCCTGACCCACGGCGGCATTCCGGGGCGCACCAGGGTGAACCTCAAGTGGGTGGACGCCGGGGAAATTGCCGCCCGGGGTGGCGCGGAAGCCGGACTGGCGGGGGTGGACGGCATTCTGGTGCCGGGGGGCTTTGGCGAGCGCGGCATCGACGGCAAGATCGAGGCGGTGCGCTATGCCCGGGAGCACGGCGTGCCGTTTTTCGGCATCTGTCTGGGCATGCAGTGCGCGGTGATCGAAACCGCACGCAACCTGGCGGGGCTGGGCAAGGCCAACAGCTCGGAGTTCGTCCCCGACACGCTGCATCCGGTGATCCACTTCCTGCCCGGACAGGAATCCGTGGGCAACAAGGGCGGCACCATGCGGCTGGGAGCCTATGACTGCGACCTGGTGCCGGGGTCGCTGGCCGAAAAGACCTATGGCACCGCCCACATCTCGGAGCGCCACCGCCACCGCTACGAGTTCAACAACGACTATCGGGAGCGACTGGAGAAGGCCGGGCTGAAGATCAGCGGCGCCTCCCCGGACGGCTCTTTGGTAGAGATAGTGGAGCGGCCGGACCATCCGTGGTTCCTGGCGGTGCAGTTCCACCCCGAATTCCAGTCCAGTCCGGTAACCCCGCATCCGGTGTTCGCCGGTTTCGTGGCTGCGGCCCTGGCCCATAAAAAGAAGGCGGCGGCATGAGCAAAAAACCTGCATCCGGCAAAAACCCCGGCAATTCCTCCGGCATCGTCCAGCCCGCCCACGCGGGCAGCGTGCAACTGGGGGGCGGCGCCCTGTTCGTGATCGCCGGACCGTGCGTGATCGAGTCCGAGCAGATGACCTTCGATACCGCCCGCGAGCTCAAGAACATCACCTCCGCCCTGGGGGTGCCGTTTGTCTTCAAGTCGTCCTACGACAAGGCCAACCGCACCTCCGCCGCGTCGTTTCGCGGGCCGGGCATCGAGCGCGGGCTGGACATTCTGGCGCGGGTGCGCGACGAACTGGGGGTGCCGGTGCTGTCCGACGTGCACAGCGAGGCCGAGGCGGAGCGCGCGGGCAAGGTGCTGGACATTTTGCAGATTCCCGCCTTCCTGTCGCGGCAGACCGATTTGCTGGTGGCGGCCGCCCGCACCGGGCGCTGCGTGAACGTCAAAAAGGGCCAGTTCATGGCGCCGGGGGACATGGGCAACGTGGTGGCCAAACTGGCCGCCGCGGGCTGTACCAACGTGCTGCTCACCGACCGGGGCGCCAGCTTTGGCTACCACAATCTGGTGTCGGACATGCGCGCCATCCCCATCATGCGCGGCTTTGGCCGCCCGGTGGTGTTCGACGCCACCCACAGCGTGCAGATGCCAGGCGGGGAGGGGGACCGCTCCGGCGGCGACCGGCGCTTTGTGCCGTTTCTGTCCCGCGCGGCGGTGGCGGCGGGGTGTGACGGGGTGTTCATGGAGGTGCATCCGGACCCTTCCGTGGCCATGTCCGACGGCCCCAATCAGGTGCCGCTGGCGGCGTTCCGCAAGCTGCTGGAGTCGCTGGTGTCGGTGCGCGCGGCGGTGGCGCCGTTCCTGACCGGGCTGGAGGCCCTGTGAGCGCCGCCCGTCCGGAACCATCCGGCGGTCACGGCCACACCGGCGGTCACGGCCACACCGGCGTCGCCCAGGCCGTCGCGCGTGGACGGCGGGTGTTCGAGATCGAGGCCGAGGCGGTGTCGGAGCTGGGGCGGCGTCTGGGGGCAGAGTTCGAGCGCGCCATCGGGCTGCTGCTGGAAACCCGTGGCAAGGTGGTGGTCACCGGCATGGGCAAGAGCGGCCTGATCGGCCAGAAAATCGCCGCCACCATGGCCAGCACCGGCACCCCGGCGTTTTTCCTGCATCCGGCGGAGGGGCTGCACGGCGACCTGGGCATCGTGGGCCGCGACGATCTGGTGGTGGCCCTGTCCAACAGCGGCGAAACCGCCGAGTTGCTGAGCATCCTGCCGTCCCTCAAGCGTCTGGGGGTGGCGATCATCGCCCTGACGGGAAAATCCGCGTCCACACTGGGGCGCGCCGCCAGCGTGGTGCTCGACGTGGGGGTGGCGCAGGAGGCGTGCCCCCTGAACCTGGCCCCCACCGCCAGCACCACCGCCGCACTGGCCATGGGCGACGCGCTGGCCGTGGCGCTGCTGGAGGCCAAGGGCTTCAGCGCCGAGGATTTTGCCCTTTCCCACCCCGGCGGCGCCTTGGGGCGGCGCCTGCTGCTGCGGGTGCGCGACGGCATGCACACCGGCGCCGACATTCCCCGGGTGACACCGGACATGCCCATGCGCGAGGCGGTGATGGAGATCACCAAAAAACGCCTGGGCATCACCACCGTGGTCGGCCCCGGCGGGGATTTGCTGGGGGTGCTCAGCGACGGCGACCTGCGCCGCCAGCTCGAGGCCGGCACGGCATTTCTGGAGCGCACGGCGGGCGAGGTGATGACCCGTGGCGGCCGCAGCATCGGCCCCGATCAACTGGCCGCCGAGGCGGTGGAACTGATGGAACGCCATTCCGTGTCGGCCCTGGTGGTGCTGGAGGAGGGCAAACTGGTGGGCATCGTCCATCTGCACGACCTGCTCAAGCTCGGGCTGGGCTGAGACTCACACAAAAGCGCTCCGATTCGATGCACCGTTTTTCCGCAGACATTGTCGCCCGCGCCCGTCGGATCAAGGTATTGCTGCTGGACGTGGACGGCGTGCTCACCGACGGCACCATTTTCCTCGACAACAACGGGCTGGAGGCCAAGGCCTTCAACATCAAGGACGGCCTGGGGCTGACCCTGTTGAAGCGCTATGGCGTGCCGTCGGGCATCATCACCGGCCGCGATTCGCATGTGGTGACGCGGCGCGCCGAGGAACTGGGCATGGAAATTCTGGTGCAGGGGTGCCCGGATAAACTGGCGGCGGTGCGGAAAATTGCCGCCGCCAACGGCTGGAGCCTGGAGCAGGTGGCCTATGTGGGGGACGACCTGATCGACCTGCCCCTGCTGTTGCAGGCGGGGCTGGCGGTGACCGTGGCCGACGGCGTGGCCGAGGTGCGCCAGCGCGTGCACCATGTGACCGCCGCACCCGGCGGCCGGGGCGCGGTGCGCGAGGTGTGCGAACTGATCCTCATGGCCCAGGGGCGGTGGGCGACGGCCTTGGCCCAATACTGCTAAACTGTCGCCGTGGCCATCAACCTTCCCAACAGCATCACCCTGGCGCGCATCGCCCTGATCCCGGTGTTCGTGCTCCTGGCCTATGAGCCGGACCCGTGGTACGACTTCTGGGCCTCGCTGGTGTTTCTGGTGGCCGCCCTCACCGACCTGCTTGACGGCTATCTGGCACGACGGCGTGGCGAGGTGACGCGCCTGGGCAAACTGCTGGACCCGGTGGCGGACAAACTGCTCATCCTGGCCGGGCTGGTCATGCTGGTGGAGCGTTCCCTGGTTCCGGCCTGGATCGTGATCATCATCCTGGGGCGCGAGATGGCCATTACCGGCCTGCGCGCCATGGCCGCCGCAGACGGGGTGGTGATGCCCGCCGACCGCTGGGGCAAGTGGAAGACCGTGGCCCAGGCCACCGCCGTTATCATGCTGCTGCTGGGCTGGCAACTGCCCATTTTTGGCATCAATCTGGACGTCAGCCTGATCGGCATGGGGGTGCTGTGGGTGTCTGTGGCGCTGGCGTTGTATTCGGGCGCGCGTTACACCATTTCCTACCTGTCCGGCGCGGCGACGCGCGGCGCCGGAGCCTGACACCGGGCATCCCATGCCCCGGCCCCGTATCGGGCATTCCATCCGGTCCCATGCCCTTTCCGGGCGTTGCGTCCGCAGCGGCGCGGCATCATTTTCCGCTTCAACCTTTCCTTCGAGGTGACCGATGAGTGTTATGGACATCGCCCTGGTGGTGGTGGCGTACCTGGTGGGTGCGGTGCCCTTCGGGGTGTTGGTGGCACGGATGCTTGGGATCCACGACCTGCAGTCGCGGGGCAGTGGCAACATCGGCGCCACCAACGTCAATCGCATCCTGGGCAAGAAGGCCGGAGCCATCACCCTCCTGTGCGATGTCCTGAAGGGTTTTCTGCCGGTCTGGGCGGGGCAGTTGCTGGGGGCAACCGCCGAAGTTCAGACCCTCGTGGCGGCAGCGGCGGTAGTGGGGCACATCTTCCCCATTTATCTGCGCTTCCGCGGCGGGAAGGGCGTGGCAACCGGCTTTGGAGTGGTAATGGCCCTGCATCCGCCCACGGCGATTGCGGCACTGGTGATCTGGCTGGGAACGGCCCGCATCTCCCGCGTGTCGGCGGTGGGCGCCCTGTCGGCTTATGCACTGCTGCCGTTGCTGGCCTGGGGGATGGGACCGGGAGGGTGGTTCGTGCCGTTTGTCGTTGGACTTTCGGTACTGGTGCTGGTGCGGCACACCAGCAATATTCGCCAGCTCATTGCCGAGCGGCGGGGATAGAGAGGGTGATCGCGTGTCTGCCCGCGTGACAATCCACACCAACATCCGTACGACTGCCCGTATTGCCGCCCGTTTCGGGGTGGTGCCGCTTGTGGCCCTGGCCGCCCTGCTGTGGGCGGTCCCGGCGGCCGCCCAGGATGCCCAGGTGCGTCCGGTGCAGAGCGCCTGGGAGAACCTGCGCCTGGTGATGCAGGCGGATTTGTCTGCCGAGACACCCGCCGTCGGGGCGCCCGCCGTGGAACTGCCCGCCGTGGAACTGTCCGCCGTCGGGGCGCCCGCCGTGGAACTGCCCGCCGTCGGGGCGCCCGCCGTGGAACTGCCCGCCGTCGGGGCGCTTACCCCCGAACAGGCCACCGCCAATTTTTCCCGCGCTGTGGATCAACTGATACTGGCCCGCGACGCCGAGGGCATCGCCAATCTCGAAAGCGTTGCCCTGATTCTGTCCAAGCGGGCGCGGGAGGTCATGGCCAGGGGCGCCCACGACAAGGCCGATCTGTACGCCGGTGCCGCCATCCGAGTGGCCCCGGATTCCCCCGAGGGATATCTGGTGCGTTCCTCGGTCGATTGGGAACGCGGCCGCTATGCGCCCGCCCTGGACTGGTTTTTGAAGGGTTCTGTCACCGGTATGCACCACTATTTTGTCGGCATGGCCTGGATGGCCTATCTGGCTGTGGTGATGTGGCTGGCCGCAGCCACCGCGCTGCTGGTGCTGCTGGTGCCGGGCATCGTGCGCACCATCAAGGTGGTGGAGCACCGGGGACGCGAAGTCACGCGCTTTGGCCTGCCCTCCTGGTTGCTGGTGGCGGGCTGCCTGGCCCTGCTGGCGTTGCCGGTGGCGGCCGGGGAGGGGGTCGGCTGGGTGGTGCTGGTGTGGACCGGTTTCACCTGGCTGGGCGATTCCTCGCGGGAGCGCAAGGCGCAAATGGCCCTGCTGCTGGCCATCCTGCTGGGGCCGTTCGTGCTGTCGCCGCTGATCGCCATGACCGCCCCGCGCGCGGGCATCGTGGGCGCGGCGCTGGCGGAGAGCGGCGGAGCGTTTCCGGCCCCCCTGTCCGTTCCCAACGGACCGCAGGCGGGCACGACGCCGGACAACTGGCTGGTGCCGTTCGCCATGGGCAACCAGGCGCTGCGGGAATCCCGCTATGTGGACGCGGTGCATTGGTACGACGAGGCCAGACGCATGGGCGGGGATACGGTGCGCATTACCAACAACATGGGCGTAACCTATTTCCGCGCCGGTCGTGAACAGGACTCCGCAGTGCTGTTCAAACAGGCCGCCGACGTCCCCGGCGCCCCCGCCGAGGCGCTGTTCAACCTGGCCAAGGTGCAGGCCCAGAACCTCGATTTTTCCGCCCAGCGCGAGACCTTCGCCACGGCCCAACTGCGGGACCCGGAAGGCTTTGCCAGGGTAACCCGGGGCGCCGAGCCGCAGGGGGCCCGCTTCGTCTATACCCTGGGCACCACCGGCAACGAGGCGCGTCTGCTGATGGTGACCGAGACCCGCGGCTGGCACCGTTTCATGGCGCCGCTGTGGCGCAGCCTGTTCGGCCCCGTGGTGCCGCTGCTGGCGGCCCCGGCGCTGCTCCTGGTGGCGGTGCTGATGTTCATGTTCGCGCCGCGCGCGTTCGTCGGCAGCGAGGTGTACGACTGCGACGTGTGCGGGGTTTCCACCTGCCACGCATGCATGAAGTTCGGGCAGAGCATGCACCTGTGCGTGCGTTGCAGCGGCAAACTGGCGGAAACCGCCGGACGACCCGAAGACGTGACCGCCCTGAAGGGGCAGTTCAACCGTACCACCAACCGCGTGGGCAAGGTGGCCATGCTGCTCATTCCCGGCAGCCGGGAACTGGTGCAGGGGCGTTACACCATCGCCGGGGCGCACCTGTTCGTGGTCGCTTTCGGGCTGTGGTGGATCGCCCTGCTGGGCACCATCCCCAACTGGGCGCTGGGTGTCACCCTGCCCGGCTGGCCGGTGGCTCGTCTGGTGGCGGCGGCCCTGCTGCTTTTCTATCTGGCGCTGGCCTTCCTGCTGTTACGCCTGCTGGCGAAGCGCTACGAGCGCGGTCGGCACGGCCGCCCGGTGCTGGCGGCGGCAGCGGCGCAGATTTCCTCCGGCAAGGGGGAGTGATTATGTTTTTTCCGGATCGGCAGTCAGGGAGGGATACGCAATGGCACTGATCGGGTCCGTACTCGATTTCACCATCACCGACGTGCTGCAGTTGATCAAGATGCAGCGCAAGGATGGCTTGCTGGAAGTCTATTCGCGGGACGAGACGGTCACCGTCTGGTTCCGCAACGGCAACGTGATCTGGGCCGAGAGCTCCCTCCGCCCGATGGTGCCGAGCGTGTGCAAGTGGCTGCTGCGCAAGGGCGCCCTTTCGGAGGCCCACATGTCCACCGTGCAGGTGCGCATGGAGGCGGGCGGCGTCAAGTTTGACGAGGTGCTCACCGAAGTGGCGCGGGTGCCGGAGCCGGTGTGGAAGCCGATGGTCGAGCACTATATGAAGGAGACCGTCTACGGCCTGTTCCGCTGGCTGGAGGGCGACTATACCTTCGAGACCGAGGTGGAGCTCAACATTCCGGTGGCCAGCGAGCCGAAGTCGATCAACACCGACGATGTGCTGATGGACACGGCGGTGCGCTCCGACGAGTGGCCCTATATTCAGGACCGTGTGCCGTCGCTGGTCATCGTGTATGGCCGCAAGGCCGACGCCAGGCTGGCGGACGACGCCAACGAGGAAGAGCGTTATGTGTTTGGCCGCATCAACGGCGAACAGAACGTGGAAACCATCGTCGACAGCAGTCCGCACGGCGCCTTTCAGACCCTCAGGGCCATGGCCAACCTGGTGGAAAAGGGGATGCTGGACAACCTTGGCGAGCACGACCCGCGCGCCGAGGCCCGTGCCCAGGAGCGAGAGGAGGCCGTCCGGAAGGAACAACTGGGAAAACCCGAGCGCCCGGGTAACCCGGGCCGTGCGCAATCCACCGGACTGGCCCTGCTGTGCGCCTCTCTGGTGCTGGGCTGCGGCTGGCTGTTCTACGCCCAGGCCGCCGAACCGCCCCGCGACCTGTCCTCGGGCTTTATCGAGTCCATGGCCACCTACAAGGAATACAAGGTGCGCCAGGCCATTTCGTCCTACCGCCTGCTGCATGGGGGGTTTCCGGATTCCCTGTCGGCGCTCCAGGCTCAGGGGTATCTGCCGGAGTCCATGGATTTTGGCGGTCTGACCTATGAACTGGAAGAAAACGGCTTTTCTCTTCACGCGGGATAACCCCGCCGGTTAGAATGGTCCATTCCGCAGTCCGCACGGTCGATTTCCGGTCGCGTGGCGTGTGTCTACCGGTATCCGGGCGGGTGTGTGCCCGGCCGGGTCGTGGTCGCAGGAGTTTCCATATGTCGATGATCCGTTTTTCTGCCTTTACCCCCAAAGACCTGGAAACCGTCCGGGACTGGGAGGCCGCAGGGGACAACCCCGGCGCCGAGCTCGCCGAAAAATACCGCGTCCTGGTGAAGGACAATTTTGGCAAGCTGATGAGCACCATGATCGGCGAGATCGCCCGCTTTTTCGACATCACCATCAAGCGCAAGCTCGACTGGGAGTCGTTTTACGGCTGGACCTTCTCGTATCACAACGACTTTGTCTGCTGGTACGGCATCTCCTACCGTTCCGACCGTTTCCTGCACTCCTGCTTTGGCGTGAAGTGGGACGACGCTCACAGCGGAACGTTGCAGCGCCTCCTCGACGACGAGGGGTATCGCAAGGTGGTCATGCCCCGCGACAACGCCGAGTGGGTGGTGAAGGAGTTCCCCATGGAGGTGTTCGGCATCGCCGGGGACGAGGAGCAGATGACCACCTTCTCCAAGGTTGCCGAAGACCAGCTCGACCTGCTGGAGGGGTAACCCGCCCCGGCATTTTGGCCGGTTCCGCAGGCACCCCCGCGCATTTGACATAACCCCCTGTCGGCGGTTAAGTTCACATTGTGAACAACCGTGCCGAAAGCGAGGATACCAGCCGCACCCTCCGCCTGCTGGAACTGATCCATCAGGACGGCGGACTTACCCAGCGGGAGCTGTCGCGCCGCATGGGCATCGCCCTGGGACTGGTGAACCTGTCCCTCAAGCGCCTGATGCGCCTGGAACTGGTAAAGGTCCAGCACCTGTCGGCGCGGCGTGTGATGTACCTGCTCACCCCTCGGGGCATGACGGAAAAAGGGCGCCTTTCGACGCGCTACCTGACCGATTCCTTTTCCATGTACCGGGCCGCCCGGCGCGCCTTTTTGCGGTGTTTCGCGGCGCTGCGGGACGGTGGCGAACGGCGGGTCGTCCTGTATGGCGACGGCCCCCTGGCGGAAGCCGCCTATTTGACACTTCAGGAACTGAAACTGGAGCTTTGCGGGGTGGCCGGGGTGGGCGTCGCGTTTCTGGGGCACGCGCCGATTTCCCTGGCAGAGGTGGCGCAGGGGACCGTGGACCGGGTATTGTTTGCGGGATCCACCGGGGAAGAGGCGCGGTGTCGCGAAGAAATGACCCGCGCGGGCCTGCCGCCCGAGGCCCTGGTGGACCTGTCCGCCCTGCTGTCAGAGGCGGATGGCTGACCTCCGGCCGGCTTGTCCCGTGGCGGTTTGCGCCGCGCGGGCCCGCTCCGCTTTCCGGCTGACGCCGGGCGGGCTTTATGTAAAGGAATTGACGTTTTGAATCCGCACGCCGACCTCGATCTTGCCACCCGTGCCGCCCACAAGGCCGGGGAGATCATCATGCGCTACTACAAGGAAGACTACGAGGTGCGCGAGAAGGGCGTCGGCAACCCGGTGACGGATGCGGACGTGGAGGCCGACGGCATGCTGCGGGAGACTCTTTTGGGGGAGTGTCCGGAGGACGGCTGGCTGTCCGAGGAGACCAAGGACAATGCCGACCGCCTGTCGTGCCGTCGGGTGTGGATTGTGGACCCCATCGACGGCACCAAGGAGTTCATCAAGGGGGTGCCCCAGTTCGCCGTGTCCATCGCATTGGCGGTGGAGGGGGAAATCGCCCTGGGGGTGATCTTCAACCCGGCCAGACAAGAGATGTACACCGCCGTGCGCGGCCAGGGGGTGATGCTGAACGGCAAGAAAGTCGGCGTGACGGCGTGCGACTCCCTGGCGGAGGCCAACATTCTGGCCAGCCGCTCCGAGGTGGCGCGCGGAGAGTTCGACCGCTTCAAGGACTATCACATCACGCCGATTGGCAGCATTGCCTACAAACTGGCGCTGATCGGCGCCGGGCTGGCAGATTTGACCTTTACCCTTACCCCCAAGAACGAGTGGGATTTTGCCGCCGGTTCCCTGCTGGTGACGGAAGGCGGCGGGCGGGTGCAGGTGCTGGGGGATCACCCCCAGACCTTCAACGGCCCGGACCCGCTGGTGGAGGGGGTGGTGGCGACCAACCGCGCCCTGTTCGGGCAGGTGATGGAACTGATCGGCAAGGCCTGACGGGCGGGGAGCGGGGAGTTTACAGGGTCCTGTCCCGCCAGATTTCCCGCTGCTCCCAGTTCGGCGGGAAGCCCATTTCTGCCGCCGGAATATTGTCTTGGCGAATGAGATCCCTCAGCCGCGCACGCCAGTGGTGGCGGGGGGCGATCACGTCCATGCAGTGCAGCAGGATCACGAGGGTGTTGTAGAGCTTGTTGGGCTGGCCGGGATGAAACTGCCCCGCTAATTCCTGCGGTTTGTTGTGTGGCAGCTGTGCCTTGATCGTGAACCCCCGATTCCACAACCGGCTGTGGTGGGCGCAAGTGTTGCGCACCAGCGAAAGGTGCTTCAGCCAAGACTCAAGCATCTGTTCGTCCACGGCGTAGACCGCTGCAATGGCCTTGCGGGTGGGCATGGGCTTGAGGTTGGAGTACCAGCGCGACAGCAGGCCCAGCGACATGACTTCGCACACGGCCCACACCGGGGGCAGTTCCTCGCTGTAGGTAGCGAGCAGGTGGAGGATGAACGTTTCACTGGAACGATTGACTTCCTTGTTCAGTTGGGCGCGATTCTCTTGCCAGTATTGGCCGTCGCTTGCGAGATTTTCGTCAAGGTGGGCGTGCGGGCCGTGCCGGTGCGCCATCTGGTAGGCCCATTGGCCGCGTATCGAGACTTCGATGCGCTCAATGGTGTCCAGTACCAGAAGCCGCAGTTCGCGGTCGAACACGTAGAGGTTCAGTACCTCGGAAAATCGGGCGCCATTCCGGAAAATGTGCGTGGTGTTGTCAATCTGGAAGTGACGCCAGTAGGCGCTGAGGCGGTAGTAGTTGATGTGCTGGAGGTAGAACGCGGTCTCTGCGGGATCGTCAACGACCAAGCCACGCTCGCGGAGCAATTCGACCTGTTGGAGGTAGGTGGTGGCGGGCTTGGTGAAGGGGCGTTTCGTGTCCATCACCGGGCAAAAAACGACCCGCCAGTTTGAGGGTACGCTGTGCGCGCATAGCCTTGGCGGGTTCTGTTGAGCCGAATATGCATTTGCGGGGGGAGTTTGTCAAGCTTTGCCTGACTCCGTCAAGAGGGGTTTTTCACCCCCCGACGTACCGCCGCACCGCCGCCACCACGGCGTCAATATCCGCCTTTTCCGCCTTGTGGCCGGTGACTGAACCCACCGCAAACACCCCTGGTGTGGTGGTCGTGCCGTCCTTTTTGTCGGTCTTGATGGCTCCGTTGGCTCCCACGGTGACGGTGCCGCTGGCGAAATCCCCCGCCGGGCGTTCCCCCGTCAAATAGACAAACAGCGCGGCCACTTCCAGCACGTCGATGCCGCCGGGGCCGGTCACCTCCACCGCCTGCACTTCGTCCTTGCCGTGGACGCGGGTGACGCGGGTGGCGGTGACGCGCTTGATGTTGGAGGCGGCGTCCATCTGTTTGAGGGTCTCCGGGGCGATGTTCAGGCGCTCATCGGGGCACAGCAGGATGGTGGTGCGGCAGATGCTGGCCAGATGCAGCGCCGCCCTGGCGGTGCGCTCGTCGCACCCGGCAATGGCCACGTCGCGGCCGCTGAAGAACACCCCGTCGCACTCGGCGCAGCGCGACACACCCCGGCCCGCGAGATCAGCCTCGCCGGGAATGTCCGCCGCCCGGTCGCGGGCGCCGGTGGCGATCACCACGGCGCGGGCGGCGGGGGCCGCGTCGAGTGTCACCAGCGTGGTGACGCCGCCCGCCTCCGCCTCCAGCCCGAATACCTCGGCGGAGACCCTTTCGACCCCTGTCGCGCCGGGGGCGGCATCGTCGTCCGTGGTGCGGGGGGCGCGCTCCAGCACCGCCACCCGGATTCCCGCCTTGCCCAGCCGCCGGGCCACTTCCAGACCGCTGTGGCCGCCGCCGATCACCGCCACGTCCCAGCGCGGGCCCGGTTTTTCTTCCGCGTCCGGGCCAGATACCCCGCCGGGGGCCGTGGGCGCGGGGTCCAGTTCACCGGCCTCCACCATGGCCACCAGTTCGTCGTCCTGGCCGATGTAGCGGCCATCCACGAAGATCTGGGGCACGGTGCGCTCGCCGGTTTTGGCGTGCAGTTCGTCGCGCACCTGGGGGGTTTGGGTGATGTCTACCTCCCGGTAGGGGATGTGGCGGCTGTCCAGCGCGCGCTTGGCCACGATGCAGTAGGGGCAGGCGCGGGTGGTGTAGATCAGGATGTCTTTCATGCGGTTTTCCTCGCCGGTGCCGCCGGGGCGCGGCGACTTTGCATTATCCCTTCGCCGCCGGGGCAGCGGCGGCTTCGATGTGCACCGCGCAGACCTTCAGTTCGGGAATCTTGCACTTGGGGTCCAGCGCGGTGTTGGTGAGGGCGTTGGCGGCGGCTTCGGCGAAGTGGAACGGAATGAACACCACCCCCGGCCGCGACCGGTGCGACACCAGCGCCCGCACAGTGATGGTACCGCGCCGCGAGGTGACGCGCACCGGCTGATCCGCCACCACCCCGATCCGCTCCGCGTCGTCGGGGTGAATTTCGACAAAGCCCTCGGGCAGGGCCTCGTCAATACCCCTGGAGCGCCGGGTCATGCTGCCGGTGTGATAGTGCAGCAGCCAGCGCCCGGTGGTGAGCATCAGGGGGTACTCGGCGTCGGGCAATTCCGCCGAGGGGATGAACTCCACCGGATAGAATCTGGCGCGCCCGATGGGGAAGGTTTCGGCATACAGGAAGGGGGTGCCGGGGTGGTCCTCCGACGGGCATGGCCACTGAATCCCGCCCTGTTCCAGCCGCGCATAGCTGATGCCCGCCACCCCCGGCCACAGGGAGCGGATTTCGTCCCACACATCCTCCGGGCTGCGGTAGTTCATGGTGAGGCCGATGCGGCGGCTGACCTCCATGATGATCTTCAGGTCGTCCATGGCCCCCGGCGGGGTGGGCAGTGCGGCGCGCACCCGCTGCACGCGCCGGTCGGTGTTGGTAAACGTGCCGTCCTTTTCCAGAAAGCTCGCCCCCGGCAGCACCACGTGGGCCAGGGCGGCGGTTTCGGTGAGAAAAATGTCCTGAACCACCAGCAGATCGAGGTTTTTCAGGGCCTCGGTGGTCTTGTTGACGTCCGGGTCCGAGAGAATGGGGTTCTCGCCCAGCACATAGATGGCCTTGATCTCTCCGGCGTGGGCCGCGTCGGTGATTTCCACCAGGGTTTTGCCGATCCAGTCGGGGATCGGCGTACCCCAGGCGTTGCCGAATTTTGCGCGCACCGCGGGGTCGGCGATGAGCTGGTAGCCGGGCAGTTCGGTGGGGATGCCCGCCATGTCGCAGGAGCCCTGCACGTTGTTCTGGCCGCGCAGCGGGTTGACGCCGGTGCCCAGTCGGCCCACGTTGCCGGTGGCCAGCGCCAGATTGGTCAGGCACAGCATGTTGTCGGTGCCGGAGATGTGCTGGGTGATACCCATGCCGTTGTAGATGGCCGCCGCGTTGGCGCGGCCGTATAAACGCGCCGCCTCCATGATCTTGTGCGGGGCCACGCCGGTGATGGTGGCGGAAAACTCCGGGGTGTAGCGCTGCGCCGCCTGGCGGACCGCCTCGAACCCCTCGGTGCGGGCGGCGATGAAGGCGTGGTCCACCAGGTCCTCGGCCAGAATCACGTGCAGCATGCCCAGCAGCAGGGCCGAATTGGTGCCCGGTTGCAGGTCGAGCCAGATGTCCGCCCATTCGGCCAGTTCGATGCGGCGCGGATCGGCCACGATGAGCCTGGCGCCCTTGCGCACGGCGCGCTTGAGCTTGAGGGCCGACACCGGGTGGTTTTCGATGGTGTTGGTGCCGCAGCAGAAAATCACGTCGGCGGCTTCGAAGTCGTCGGTGGAGTTGGTCATGGCGCCGGTGCCCAGGGCCATGATCAGGCCCTTGGTGGAGGCGGCGTGGCAGAGCCGGGTGCAGTGGTCGATGTGGTTGGTGACCAGCCCGCCGCGCAGCATCTTCTGGAAGGCGTAGTTCTCTTCGTTGGTACACTTGGCCGAGGGCATCCCGGCAATGGCCTCGGGGCCGTGGGCGGCGCGGATTTCCAGCAGCCTTCTGCCCACCATGTCCAGCGCCTCGTCCCAGCTTGCGGGTTCGAGTCGGCCATTTTTGCGGACCAGCGGGCCGGTGACGCGCTCGCCCTTGCCGGGAACCCCCAGCCGCTCGCGGTGCTGGATGAAATCGTAGCCGAACTTGCCCTTCACGCACAGGGCGCCGTCGTTGGAGGGGTTGCCGTATTCCGGGGTGATGCGCACCACCTGGTCCCCGGCCAGTTGCACGTGCATGCCGCAGCCGACGCCGCAGTAGCCGCAGATGGTGGTGACGGTGCGGTCGGGCTGCGGGGCGCCCTCGGCCATTTTTTCGCGCAGGGAGCCGGTGGGGCAAACGTCCACGCAGTGGCCGCAGAACTCGCAGTCCAGAACGTCGTCGAAGGGGGCGGTGACCTTGAGGTTGAAACTGCCCCCCTTCCAGCCGATGGCCACCACGCCCCGGGCCTCGTCGCACACCCGGATGCACTTGCCGCACTGGATGCAGGCGTTGTAGTCGCGCACGATGAAGGGATTGATGGTTTCCGCCGCCTGCTCCCGGCGCGTCCCGGCGAAGGGGTTGTCGCGGTCCGTGGCGGCCGCGCCGAAGGTTTCTGCCAGGTCGTGCAGGGCGGTGTGGCCGGAGGCGGCGCACACGGTGCAGTTTTCCGGGTGATCCGACATTTGCAGATTGAGCACGTCGCGCACCAGATCGCGGCTGCCCTGCGTGTCCACCACCATGCCGTCGCCGCAGGGGGTGGTGCAGGCGGCCACCGGCCGCTCGCTGCCCGCTACCTTCACCAGACAGACGCGGCAGCCGCCGAACGGTTTGGTTTTGGCGTCGTAGCACAGGGTGGGGATGTCTACCCCCACGGTCCGGGCCGCCTCCAGAATGGTGCGGCCCGCCTCCACGGTCACCGGCTGGCCATCGATGTTCAGGGAGACTGCCGGTGCGGTCGCGGTACCCGAATTCGTGCCCGAGTTCGTGCCGATGTTCATGCTTCCCCCGCTGTTTGTTCCCGGTCGCAGGCCCCGGTGGGGCAGTGTCCGGCGATGTGGGCCTCGAAATCCGCATAAAAATGGGTCAGGGCGGTGGTCACCGGCGTGGGGGCGGCACGCCCCAGCCCGCACAGGGAACCGTCGCGGATCACCCCGCACAGGTGCTCCAGGGTGGTCAGTTCGGCACGGGTCGCCCGGCCCTGCACGATGCGGTCCAGCCGCTCCACCAGCCGGGTGGTGCCGACGCGGCACGGCACGCACTTGCCGCAGGAGGCGTCGGCCTCGAAGCGGGAAAAATAGCGCGCCAGCCCCACCATGCAGGCGGTGTCGTCCACCACCACCAGCGCGCCGGAGCCGAGGGTGGAACCCACCGCCCGGAGCGCGGCGAAATCCACCGGGGTGTCGAGGAGGCTTGCGGGCAGAAAACCGCCGTCCGGCCCCCCCACCAGCACCGCCTTGAATTTTCTGGCGGCGTCCCCGTTGCCGTTGCCGCCGACGCCGCCGCCGATGTCAAAAATCACCTGGCGCAGGGGCGTGCCCAGGGGCACCTCCACCACGCCGGGGCGGGCGATGGCCCCGGACAGGGACAGCAGCTTGGTGGCGGCGGCGCCGCCGTCGGCCTGATCGGCGCTGTCGGGCGGGGTGACGAACTGGTGCGACACGCAGGCCAGGGTTTCCACGTTGTTGACCACCGTGGGGTGGCCCATGAAGCCACGCTGGGCCGGGCGCGGCGGCTTTTCGTCCGGCATCGGCGGGCGCCCCTCGAGGGTGGCGATGAGGGCGGTTTCCTCGCCGCAGATGTAGCTGCCGCTGCCCTTGCGCAACTGGATGTCCAGCGCAAAGCCGCTGCCAAAGATGTTGTCGCCCAAATAACCGCGCTTGACGCAGAACGCCAGCGCCACCTCCAGCCGGTGGATGACCGTGGCGTAGGCGGCGCGGGTGTAGATGAAGCCACGGCTGGCGCCGGTGGCCCAGGCGGCAATCATGAGACCCTCGATGACCGCGTGGGGATCGCTCTCCAGCAGGGTGCGGTCGGAGAACGCCCCAGGATCGCCCTCGTCGCCGTTGGCGATGACGTAGCGCTGGCCGTCGGGCTGGGAGGCGGCAAGCTCCCACTTGTCGGCGGTCAGGAACCCGCCGCCGCCGCGTCCGCTCAGGCCCGAGCGGCGCACCCGGTCGCGCACTTCCTGCGGCTTCATCCCCAGCGCGGCGCGGATGCCGCCATATCCGCCCTCGGTCTCGTAATCCACCAGTGAGTGGGGGTCGATGCGCCCGGCGCGGGCGAGCAGGCGCTGGCGCTGCCCGGAAAAGAACGCCAGTTCGGTCAGCAGGGGCACGTTTTCATAGGGGCGGGACTCGTGGTCCGGGGCGCGCTGGCCCACCACCTGCGGCACACCTTCCAGCTCGGGTTGGTAAAAATGCCGGGTGAGCAGGTCCGCCACCTGTTCGGCGCGCACCTCGCCATACACCACGCGGGAACGGCCCGGCAGGTGAATTTCCAGCACCGGCTCCCGGTGGCACATGCCCAGACAGCCGGTGCGCACCAGATGGATGTCCTGGCTGGCCTCGCGCACCCACTGGCGGGCGGCGTCGAACACCCCGGCGGCCCCGGCGGCCAGACCGCAGGATCCGGTGCCCACAAAGATGCGCGGATAGTTGTCGGGGGGGCGCTGGGCGTCGTCGCTCATGGCTGGCCTTTTTCCCCAACCCCGCGCTGGCGGTGGCTGGCGATCAGGTCCGGCACGGCGGCCAGCTCCGGATTACCATAAATGTCGCTGTCCAGCATCAGCACCGGGGCCAGGGAGCAGGCGCCGACACAGGCTGTGGTGAAGAAGGTGAACTCGCCGTCGGCGTCGGTGTCGCCGGTGGCCTTGACCCCCAGGGCGCGGGCGCAGGTTCCGGCCAGACGCGGGGCGCCCTTGACGTGGCAGGCGGTGCCGGTACACACCTTTACATAGTGGCGGCCCTTGGGGTCGAGGTAAATGTCGGCATAGAACGACGCCGCCGCGTAGACCTGCCCGGTATACAGTTCGGTGGCGCGGCAGAGAAACTCCACCATGGGGCGGGTCAGGCAGCCGTAAAGGGCATGCACGGCCACCAGCAGCCCCATCATGTCCACCGCCTCCGGGGTGCGTCCCTTGGGAGAGGGGGTGGCAAGAAGGTGGCGCTCGATGACCTTTTTCAACCGACCCTGGCGCTTGGGGTCCGGCTCCACCGCCTGCACCGGCAGGGGGATGGGGGCAAGGGTGGCCCGGTAGGTACGCGGACTGGCCGACGGTTTGCCAGACAAGGCTGTGGCGTCCTTTTGAGCACTATCGAGGGCGTTGCCGCCCTCGTCCAAAGGCGTTGCCGCCTTTGATGGGTTGTGGTGGGGGTGCCCAGACGGCCGGCGGGTTCCCGTTCGCGCTTCCCGGTGGTGCTCCACCTGGTATCCGTCAGTCACGCGGCGGGTTGTCGGGCATTTTTAGCACGGGCCGGGGTGCTGGTCAAGCACCGCAGCGCCGCAGCCGGGGAGCCCCGGCGGGCGTATTCGCGCAAAACCCATGGAGACAGCCGCGTGCATCGCGAAACCGGCCGCAGCCGGGGAGCCCCGGCCCACATTTTTCTTGTGCGCGCGGAGCGCCGGGAGGAGTACGCTTGGGCGGTGTGCTGGCGGCTCCGGGGTGCCCTGTCCATTGCGGGCAAGGCCCCCTCTTTCCCGCTCCCTGGCGAAGGTTTGATTCGGGGGCCGGTGTGGGAGTAGATTGCGTAACCTTGGTCCAGTTATTCCGGGTATTTCGCGTATTCCGGTTGTCCCGGTTGTCCCGTTGGTGGTCTGGAACGGAAGTGTGGTGAACGCCAACATGTCTGCACGTCGAACAAAACCGGATGCTTCCCCCGCCAGCGGGGTGTTCGGAAGCTACAATCCGGGTGATTTCTATTGCGAAATGTTCGGGGAGCGCGGTTTCCGGAGCATCTAGCCCATCCGCGACCGTCTGAACCGCCTCGACCTGCCGGCCCTGCGCCGCCGCGCGCGGGCCGCCGAGCGCGAATTGTTTGATCTCGGCATCACCTTTACCGTCTATTCGGGCGAAAATTCCATCGACCGCACCTTGCCGTTCGATGTCATCCCGCGGGTGATTCCGGCGGAAGACTGGCACCGGATCGACACCGGAGTGCGCCAGCGGGTGGCCGCCATCAACCTGTTTTTGCACGATATTTATCACGATCAGAAAATCCTCAAGGACGGCGTGGTCCCCTCTGAACTGGTGCTTGGCAACGCCAACTACCGTTCCGAGATGCAGGGCTTTTCCCCCCAAAAAGGGACCTATGTACACATCTGCGGAACCGACATCGTGCGCGACGACCGGGGCCTGTTCCGGGTGCTGGAAGACAACGCCCGCACCCCGTCCGGCGTCTCTTATGTGATCGAAAACCGGCACCTGATGATGCGCTCGTTCCCCGATCTGGCCGAGGGCATCCCCATTGCCGACGTGGACGACTATGGTCGCCAACTGGCCAAGGCACTGGCCGAGGTGGCGCCGGAAGGCGTCAGCGATCCGGCCATCGCGCTGATGTCGCCCGGCGTCTTCAACAGCGCCTATTTCGAGCACATCTTTCTGGCCCGCGAGATGGGCGTCCCGCTGGTGGAAGGGCGTGATCTGGTGGTGGAGCGGGACCGGGTGTACATGCGCACCATCAAGGGGCTGGAGCCGGTACATGTGATTTACCGCCGCATCGATGACGAATTTCTGGACCCCACGGCCTTCCTGAAACACAGCGCGCTGGGCGTGCCCGGACTGTTCGATGCCTATCGCAAGGGCAATGTCACCCTGGCCAACGCCGTTGGCACCGGAGTGGCGGACGACAAGGCGGTTTATGCCTACATACCGCGCATCATCCGCTATTACCTGGCCGAGGACCCCATTCTCGACAACGTGCCGACCCACATCTGCCGCGAACCGGAGGGGTTGGCCTTTACCCTGGAGCATCTGGCGGAACTGGTGGTCAAACCGGTGGGCGAATCCGGCGGCTACGGCGTGATCATCGGTCCCCACGCCAGCAAGCGCGTTCTTGCCGACCTGCGCCGCAAACTCAAGTCCGATCCGGACAATTTCATCAGCCAGCCGATCGTGAATCTTTCCGTGTGCCCCACACTGACCCGCACCGGGGTGGAGCCGCGGCATGTGGACCTGCGGCCGTTCGCCGTCACCGGCGAATCCACCTGGGTGCTGCCCGGAGGGCTCACCCGCGTGGCGTTGCGGCGCGGCTCCCTGATCGTCAACTCGTCGCAGGGCGGCGGATCAAAGGATACCTGGGTCCTTGTCTAACACACTTTTAGCCCGTTTCGCCCAGAACGTGTTCTGGCTCGGCCGCTACATCGAGCGGGTGGACAATCTGGCGCGCATTCTGGACATCAACGAAACCTATGCGCGGGAGTCCCACGGTTCCCCCGACTGGCGCCGGGTGCTGGAAATTTACGGGGATACCGAACGTTTCGACGCGTCCCGTGTCCAGACCGGAGAACATGACGTCCTCAATTTCTATGTTCTGGACACCAAAAATTTCGGCTCGCTCGTCAGCAGCGTGAACATGGCGCGGGAAAACGCCCGCTCCATCCGCCACCTGATCAGCACCGAAATGTGGACCCAGCTCAACACCTTTCACACCCGCGTCCTGCAATTGACCCAGCGGGACATCTGGCCGACCCACATCTCCCGACTGTGCAAGGAGATGAAGGAGGCCTGCCAGACCTTCGAAGGGGTTGCCGAAGGCACCTTTTTCCGGGGCCCGGCCTGGCATTTCTACTCCATGGGCAAGTACATCGAGCGCGCCGACCAGACCACCCGGGTGCTGTATCTGGGCTGTGACCTGCTGGAGGAGGATCGGGACGCCGTCAACACGGTGCGCTGGAACGCGCTGCTGCGCTCGGTGGCCGCCTATCACGCCTTTCGCTGGGTGCGCCCGCGCGGGCACCGCCGCGGCGACATCATAAATTTTCTGCTGCATGACGAAGGCTTTCCGCGCTCGGTCAAACTGTGCGTGGGGTCGGTGGAAATCCACATCGAAAATCTCGTGTTGCGGCGCGGACAACCCCGGGTTCCGGCGGTGGAAAACGCATGCACCCATCTGAATTTTGTGTTGGAAACCGGGCTGGGGCACGAAATTTCCGCGCCCGCGCTCAGAAGCTTTCTCGACCAACTGGAAATCGGCCTGATCCGGGTTTCGGACGAGATCGCGGCCGCTTACTTTCGAATGGGTTAGGAATTTCCGCACACCGTGCAACGCCTTACTGTTGAACACAAGACAATCTACCGCTACCGCAAACCGGTCCGCTTTGGCGAGCATCGGCTCATGCTGCGACCGCGTGAAAGCCACGACCTGCGGCTGCTCAGCTCGCGTCTGGTCATCCAGCCGGAAGCGACCGTGCGCTGGATGCACGACGTGTTCAGCAACTCTGTGGCGGTTGCCGAAATCCGCCAGCCGGCCAGCGAACTGCACATCGAAAACATCTTCGTCCTGGATCGTTACCCCAACGAGGACCAGACCTTCTGCATCGACCCCTACGCCAAGAAATTACCGTTCAGTTATTCCGCACGGGAGATTCCGGACCTGGGGCGCAACATCGAGCGACATCATCCGGACCCGGACCGGAAAGTCATCGAATGGACGCGGGAACGGCTTTCCCTTACCGGAGACATGGACACCGAGGATTTTCTCATCGGCGTCACCCGCGACATTCGCTCGTCATTCCGCTACGAGGTGCGGGAGGAGCCGGGGGTGCAAACCCCGGTGCAGACGCTGGAACTTGGCTCCGGCAGTTGTCGCGACTACGCCCTGTTCATGATGGAGGCGGTGCGCAGTGTGGGGCTGGCGGCACGCTTCGTGAGCGGATATCTGTACGATTCCGCCCTTGACGGTCTGAAAAATGGCACCGTTGGCGCCGGGGCCACCCATGCCTGGGTGCAGGTTTATCTGCCTGGCGCCGGGTGGGTGGAGTTTGACCCCACCAACGGTTCCCACGGCGGCAGCAACCTTATTCCCGTTGCCGTTGCCCGCGACCCGAGCCAGGCCATGCCGGTTTCCGGCACCTATGACGGCGACCCCGAGGATTTTCTGGGCATGGAGGTGGAGGTGGAGGTGCATTCCGTGATTGCCCCTTCGCCGGTGGCGCTGGAGCCGGAGCGCCGCGCATAGGCAGCGGAAATCCGGGGAACCATTTCCGACCAGGCCCCCCTCCGCCGCTTGCCCCCTCCGCCGCTTGCCCCCGTCCGCCAAACCGTGCCACCATGCCCGGCGGGCCGACTCGACCGGCGCCCATGCACACAAAACGGGGAGGGAATTCACCATGACCATGCGCGGGATCAGTCTTGCCTTTGCGGCCCTGTGCGCCGCCGCCATCCAGTTCGCCACCGTCGGCGTCGCCAGTGCCGACGGGAACACCCGGATCACCTGGCACGGCCACGCCACCTTCACCATCACCACGCCGTCCGGCCATGTGCTGGCCGTGGACCCGTGGTTCCACAACCCGATGAACCCCAAGGCCGCCAACAACGCCGATCCGCTGGCCGACATCGGGCGCGTGGACTTTATCCTGATCACCCACGGCCACTTCGACCACACCGCCGACGCCGTGGAACTGGCCAAAAAGACCGGCGCCCGCGTGGTGGGCAGCTTTGAACTGCTGTCCAACATGGTCAAGCTGCTGGGACTGCCCGAAAACCAGATCGGCTTCGACACCCTCATCAACCCCGGTGGCCGCATCACCCTTGCCGACGGCAACGTGGTGCTGGAAATGACCCCCGCCATCCATTCCTCCGGCTTCAAGAATCCCAAGGCGGGCGAAAACGACCCGGACATGGTCTATGGCGGCGCCCCCGGCGGCTTTGTCCTGCACATCAAGGACGGCCCCACCATTTATGACACCGGCGATACCGCCTACTTCGACGACATGAAGCTGATTGGCGAGTGCGGCTGCATCGATCTGGCGCTGGTGAACATCGGCGGCCACTTCGGCATGGAGGCCGACATGGCCGCCCGCGCCGTGAAGGCCGTGGGGGCCAAATTCGCGGTGGCCCACCACTACGGCACCTTTCCGGTGTTGACCCCGAACGCCGACGGCTTCAAAAAGGCCGTAGGCAGCCGTTACCTCGACATGGCGCCGGGCCAGACCATCGCCTTTCAGGGCCGCAAGCCGGTGAAATGACTCCCCCGGCGCGGCCTGGTCCAGCGGCTGGCGACGCGGTAATTTGTCGGGGCGGCTCTTGCGCCAGCCATTGGGCCATGTCACATTTACGGAATGGAAAAACGGTATGAAAAGCGTGGCGGTGTGCGTGGCGGCAAGGGGTGTGTGCCCCCTCCAACCGGCAACAAGCCGCCCCGGCGCGTGTCCGGCACGCTGACCATCATTGCCGCGCTGGTGGCGTCGCTGGCGGTGCTCGGCGCCTATCTGGTGCGGGCCTGGGCGGACGACCTGCTCCCCGAGGGCAGCCTCGCCCCGGCGTTTTCCCTGCCCAACCAGGACGGGGTGACGGTGGACAGTTCCGAACTGGCGGGGGACTGGTGGCTGATCTACTTCTATCCCAAGGACGACACCCCCGGCTGCACCAAGGAGGCCTGCGCCTTCCGCGACCATCTGGACCGCCTGACCACCATGCAGGTGCGCATCTTTGGCGTCAGTTATGACGACGTGGCCTCGCACCGCGCCTTTGCCGACAAGTACGGCCTCAAGTTCGATCTGCTCGCCGACCCCAAGGGCCGGGTAATTGCCGACTGGGGCGCGCGTTCGGCCATCCCCCGCGTGGCCCGGCGCGTGTCGTTCCTGGTGGACGGCAGCGGCACCATCCGCAAGGTGTATCCCAACGTCGCCCCCGCCGAACACGCCCTGGAAATCATCGCCGACGTCATCGCCCTGCGCGCCGGCTGAGGGGGGGGGAGAAACCCCTTACAACCTGCCGACAGGGCGCCTGCGGGTGCTATCCTTGAGGTGTGGGGGCATCAGGAGGCTTGTTCATGGGAACTACCCAAAAAAACCATCTCTGCCAGGTGTGCGCCAAGCCGTCGGAGCAGACCATCTGCCCCGCCTGCGAGGCCAAAATCCGCGGCGAGATCCTGGACGAAAAGGGCAAGGTCGAAAAGGCCGGCCACACCGAAACCACCCGCCACTAGGGGGGGCACGCCCCCCGGCGGCATTTGCGTAAAAGCGGGCACGGCCCGCTGCGACACGCCCCCCGGCGCGTGTGGCGCGGGGGGGGGGCGGTCTGTCACCTCCCGATCGCAGGGCGGGGGGGCTCCGGTCCGGGCACGGCTTTCAAATTGCTAATCATTTTAACCTGTTGAATTGGCGTGGGGAATTGCCCGTTCAGGTGTCTGTTGTGGGCTGTTTGTTTGTTTCAAAAATAACATAACAAATTGTTTTTGTTAATGTTTCTATCCATCTTCCCCGAAGGGTGTCCAGTGGGGGGGGAAACCCCCGATCAAGTGGGTCCATTGCCACCCGGCGGCATCCAGCGCCGGGTGGCAATTCCAATCTGCGAAACATTGGCAATCCGCGCGCCGGGGGTTGACGCAAACTACGCACCCGTGTGCCGCGCACAAAAGGGGACAAACCATGGGTAACATGACGATCAAGGCACGTCTGATGATGATGGTCGGCTTTATGTCGGCCCTGCTCATCGTGGTGGGGGCAACAGGCATACGGGGGATGCGCGACATCGCCCACGACCTGGAAACGACCTACAAGGACCGGGTGGTGCCGCTGGCGGACCTCAAGGAGGTGGGGGATCTGTACGGTGTCACCACTGTCTATGCCTCCCACGACGTGCGCGTCGGCAAGATGCAGTGGGACGAGGGACTGCGCAATATTCGTGACTACCAGAAGCGGGTTGGCGAGCACTGGGCGGCGTTTGCCGCCACCGAGATGTCCACCCAGGAACAACGGCTGGCGAACCAGGCCGAGGCGCAGATGGCCGACGCCAACCGTGCCGTGGCCACGGTGATTGGCATCATGGAGCAGCGCAACATGGAGGCCCTTACCGAGTTCAACGCCCAGAAACTGTACGACGCCATGGGCCCCCTTCAGGAGACCCTGGACGAACTGGCCCAGTTGCAGGTGGACGTGGCCAAGGAGGAATATGACAAGGCGGAAGCGGAGTACCACTCTCTGTTCCGCTGGACCATTATATTCATCGTGGGGGGCGTATTGTTGGGGGCGCTGGTGGGATATTGGGTGATCCGCGCCGTCACCGGGCCGCTGGACAACGCGGTGCGGGTCATGACCGACGTGGCCGATGGCAATGGCGACCTGACCCAGCGTCTGGACGATTCCGGCTCGGATGAAGTTGCCTTGCTGGCGGGCGCCTACAACCGCTGCGCCACGCACCTGCAAAACGTGCTGCTGCAAGTGCGGCAGAGTGCCGAGACCCTGGCCCTCAGTTCCGGCGAGCTGGCGGAGGGGGCGGGCGGGCTGTCATCGCGCACCCAGGAGCAGAGCGCATCCCTGGAGGAAACCTCGTCGGCCATGGAGCAGATCACCGCCAGCGTGAAGCAGAACTCGTCCAGCGTCACCCAGGCCAACCAGCTCTCCTCCGGCGCCCGCACCCAGGCGACCACCGGCAGCGAGGTGGTGGGGCGCGCGGTGGCGTCCATGAACGAACTGAGCGAATCGTCGCGCAAGATCCGGGAAATCATCGGCATGGTGGGCGAAATCTCGTTCCAGACCAATCTGCTGGCGCTGAACGCGGCGGTGGAGGCGGCGCGCGCCGGGGAGCACGGGCGCGGCTTTGCCGTGGTCGCCTCCGAGGTGCGCTCGCTGGCCCAGCGTGCGGCAAACGCGGCCAGCGACATCAAGCGCCTGATCGAGGAGAGCGTGGGGCGGGTGAGCGGCAGCTCCGAACTGGTGGTGGCCACCGGCCAGGCCCTGACGGAGATCCGCGAGAGCATCACCCGGGTGAACGACATCGTGGCCGAGATTGACGCGGCCACGCGCGAGCAAGCCGACAGCATCACCCAGGTGAACAACGTGATGGGCAACATGGACGAGGTGACGCAACAGAACGCCGCGCTGGTAGAGGAGACTGCGGCGGCCACCGACAGCGTGGCCCAGGAGGCGGGACGCCTGGCGGAACTGATGGCGATGTTCAAGCTGGACGAAGGGCGTACCCAGACCCATGCCGCCAAGGCCCATGCCCCTGCGGCTCAGTCCGCCGGACCCCGGCGGGCCGCCTCCACCGGCTTCGTTAACAAGTCGCTGCTGCGCGGCATCCGCAACGGCAAGCAGCCGCTGGTACGGCGCACGGCGGTGACCGGGCTGCACCACGACACCTCCGAAGGCCCCGAACCGGTGGCAGCAGCCATCCCCGGCGCCGACGGCAAACCCATGGAGGACTTCTAGGGAGGAAGGGACGCCCCGGCAGCGGGCACGCCCCCCGGCGGCATTCGCGTAAAACATGTGGCGCGGCCAGCTTCATCGCGAATCTGGCTGCATCTGTGGATGCCCCCCCCCTTCCCCTCTTCCGCAGGGGGAGGGGGGTGGCGTTACCGCCCGGAAGTCTCTCCGCTCAGGGCCGCCGCCACGCATTTGTATTCGGGGATTTTTGCCTCCGGGTCCAGTTGATCGTGGATGAGGCGGTTCACCGGCGCCTCGGCAAAGTGATTGGGGACAAAAATCACCCCCGGCAACGCCTCCGGGTCGGCCCGCAGGGTGATGGCCATCTCGCCGCGCCGGGTGCTGATGCGCGCCGTCGCGCCGTCCGTCACCCCGGCTTGACTCAGGGTGTCGGGATGGGCGGTTGCCCACGGTCCGGGAACCAGTTCATCCAGCACCGCCGACCGGCGCGACAGGGTGCCGGTCTGATAATGCTCCAGCAGCCGTCCGGTGGTGAGAATGAAGGGATAGGTGGCGTCCGGCGTTTCGGCGGGGGGCGTGAGCAGGGGCACGACAAAACGCGCCCGGCCCCGCAGGGGACCGCCCGCATGCAGAATCGGCGTGCCGGGGTGGTCCGGCGCCGGGCACGGCCAGCAAACGCTTTCCCGCTCCAGCCGCCGGGCCGACAGGCCCCGATAGAGGGGGGTCAGGCGCGCCATTTCGGCCATCACCGCCGCCGCGTCGCCGTTGCCGTCCGAACCGGCCCCGCCCACCTGCGCCCGCTCCAGCAGCCAGGCCAGGATGTCGCCATCCGCCCGCGCCGCGCCGGGGGGAGGCAGCACCGGACGGGTGCGCTGCACGCGGCGCTCGGTGCTGGTCACCGATCCGGCCCGCTCCAGCACGCTGGCGGCGGGCAGGATGACGTCGGCCCAGGCGCAGGTTTGGGTAAAAAACACGTCCTGCACCGCCAGAAACTCCAGCCGGGTCAGGCCCGCGTGGACGTGCTCCAGATCGGGGTCGGAGAGGGCCGGATTTTCACCCATGATGTGCATGGCGCGCAGGTCGCCGTCGGCGGCGGCACGCAGCATCTCCACCACGGTCAGGCCGGGGGTTTCCGGCAGGGGACGGCCCCAGGCGGCCCCGAAGCGGGCGCGCGTGGCCGAGTCGGTGACCGGCTGGTAGCCGGGCAGCACGTTGGGCAGCACGCCCATGTCGGAGGCCCCCTGCACGTTGTTCTGGCCCCTTAAGGGGTTCACCCCCGCGCCGGGCCGCCCCAGGTTGCCGGTGAGCAGGGCCAGACCGGCCACCGCCGCGCAGTTGATCGTGCCCGCCACATGCTGGGTGAGGCCCATGCCCCACGCCGTGAGCAGGTTTTTTGCGCCCCCCAGGTGGTGCGCGGCGTGGCGGATGGCGGCGCGGGGCACGCCGGTGACCCGCCCCACCTCCGCCATGTCCAGCGCCAGCAGTGCGGCGCGGTAGGCCTCGAAACCCTCGGTGTGGGCGGCGATGAAGGCGTTGTCCGCCAGATCGGCGTTCAGGATCTCCCGCGCCAGTCCGGCCACCAGCCACGGGTCGCTGCCGGGGCGGTGCTGCAGGTGCACGGTGGCCTCGTGGGCAAGGCCGATGCGGCGCGGGTCGGCCACCACCAGGCTGGCGCCTGCGGCGTGGGCCTGACGGATGAAGGTGGCGATCACCGGGTGGGTTTCAAGGGTGTTGGTGCCGATCAGGAAAATGGCGTCGGCGAGCAGAAAATCGGTGTTGGGATTGGTGCCCGCGCCGCTGCCGAGCATGGCGCCAAGGGCCGCCACCGAGGAGGAGTGGCAGAGGCGGGCGCAGTGGTCCACGTTGGGACTGAAGAGCCCGGCGCGCAGCCATTTCTGGAACAGGTAATTGTCCTCGTTGGTGCATTTGGCGGAGCCAAGGCCGCCCACCGCGTGGCCGCCGTGCCGCTGTGCAATGTCCAGCAGGGTGGTGGCCACCCGTTCCAGCGCGGTGTCCCACGGCACTGCCTCGAACCCTTCCGGCCCGCACGGTTTTGGAGCATCGGGGCGGCGCATCAGGGGCTGCGTCAGACGCTCCGGGCGGGTGACGAAATCCAGCCCGAAACGCCCCTTGACGCACAGGCGGCCCCGGTTGGCGGGCTGCCCCGGCTGGCTGGTGACGGCGTGGATGCGGCCGCGGGTTTCGCCCCCGTGGCCGTCCCGCTCTGGCGCGACGTGGCAGGTGATGCCGCACCCCACACCGCAGTAAGGGCAGATTGTGTCGATGGCGGTCATGCCCGGCACCGGGGCGAGGGCGGGCAGCAGTGCCCCGGTGGGGCAGGCGGCCAGACATTGGCCACAGGCCACGCAGTCGCTGTCCGCCAGGTTTTTCTGGCCGGAAAACGCCAGCGTGCGGGTGATTCCCGCGCCGTGCCAGCCGATTACGTGGTGGCCCTGAATGTCGCCGCAGGCGCGGATGCAGCGGCCACACTCCACGCACGCCGCCGGGTGGAAATGCAGGGCCGGATGGCTGGTGTCCGGCGGGAAAGGGATCGGCACGGACGGGATCGGCACGGACGGGATCGGCACGGACGGGATCGGCACGGACGGGATCGGCACGGACGGGGACGTTGCGGGTGGTTGCGACAGGGGCAGGCGCAGGCGGCGGGCCAACGCCTCCAGTTCGCATTCGCCGCGTGGATCGCCGGGGGGGCGGCAGGGGGCGGGGTGGTCCGCCAGCAGCAGGCGCACCACCTGGGCGCGGGCGCGGTGCAGGGCGTCGCCGTCGGTGCGCACCACCATGCGCGGCGCGGCGGCGGTGCGGCAGGCGGGCATCGGCCGCGCCTGATCCACCAGGCGTACCGCGCACAGGCGGCAACCGCCCCCGGTGGGCAGACTCGCCCCGGCACACAGGGCGGGTACCCAGGAACCCGACGCGCGCACCGCGTCCAGCAGGGTGGCGCCGTCGTCCACCGTCACCGGGCGGCCGTCCACGGTCAGGCGGATCATGCCCCATCCCCCGTGTTGCGCGCTCCGGCCGCGGTCGGGCAGACCCCGGCAGCGCACTCCCCCCGCCCGTGGGCGGCCACCTCGGTGGAAAAATGCCGCAGCAGGGTTTCCACCACCGTCGGGGCAAAGCGGCCCAGCCCGCAGATGGAAAGCTGGCGCAGGGCGATGGCGGTGTCCGCCAGCGGGGCCGGGTCCAGCGGTGTGTTTTGCGACGTCCCCCGGCAGAGGGCGTCCAGGGCACGGGCCTGATGGCGGGTGCCGAGGCGGCACGGATCGCACTGGCCGCAGGATTCGGCGGCCAGAAATTCCGCCAGATGGGCCGCCATGTCCACCACGCAGGCTCCCCGGGGCAAAAACACCATGCCGCCGGTGCCGGGGCCGGCGCCCCAGGGGGCCAGGGCGGTGGCGGTGAGGGGAACATCCAGCGCCGTGGCCGGAAGCAGCCCGCTGGAGCCGCCGCCAGGGATGAAGGCTGCCACGCCCCGGTTGTCCACCAGCCCCCCCGCGGCTTCCAGCACCTGACGGGCGCTGCTGTGGGCGGGCAACTCATAAATTCCCGGACGGCGCACCGGGCCGCTGGCCGAAAAGTGCCGCCTGCCGTTGCCGTCGCCCCGGTACCAGGCCGGGCCGTGGCGGCCGATGCGCGCCAGGTAGTAGAGGGTTTCCACGTTGTGCACCAGGGTGGGGTGGCCAAACAGCCCCGCGTCCACGGGATAGGGCGGCCCCGGCGCGGGCAGGCCCCGGCGCCCTTCCAGGGATGCGATGAGGGCGGTTTCCTCGCCGCAGATATAGGGGCCGCCGGCACGCACGATGGCGATGGACGGCAGCAGGGGATGGGCCGTGTCTGCGGCGGCGCCGATGCCGCGCAGCAGCCCGGCCTGTTCCATGGCGTGCAGGGCGGCCACCAGACGCGGTTCGGCGGCGGCGTACTCGTGGCGCAGGTAGATCAGGGCGTGGCGGGCGCCGGTGATGCGGCAGGCCAGATACAGTCCGGTGAGGACCGTGCCCGGATGGTGGTCGAGCAGCCAGCGGTCCTTGAAAGTGCCCGGCTCCCCCTCGTCGGCGTTGGCGATGAGCACCTTGTCCGGCGCGGGGTCGGCGCGCAGGGCGGCGAGCTTTTTGTAGGCCGGAAAACCCCCGCCGCCCATGCCGCACAATCCGGCGGCGGCCAGATCGGAGAGCAGGGCGTCGAGGCGCTGGCGCGGGGCGTCGGGGCCGTAGTGCTCCAGCCAGCGGGTGTCGGGTGGTGCGGGGGTGGGTATTTCGGCGTCGGCGGCGGGGATCACGGCGGGCGCCCGGTCGCAGTGCCCCAGACAGAAGGCGGCGCTGGCGCCGGGGGTGGCCAGTTGGCGCGCCAGATGGCGTGGGCCGTCGGCACCCTGCGCCAGACGGCAGGCGGGGCCGGTGCAGACCCGGAAGGTGCCCTCCGGGCGGGCCGAGAAGGCGGGAAAGAACGAAATAAAATCATCCAGTTGCGCCGCGCTCAGGCGGTATTCGGCGGCCAGCCGCCGACGCGCCTCGGGGGAGATCTCGCGGCGCCGGGCGTGGGCCTGATGCAGGGCGGTGAGCAGGGGGGTGCGGCGGATGTCGGCGAATGTGTCCATGCGGCTTGTCTGCGGTTGCCCTCCGGAGCGGAAAAACACTGCGCGGCCTTTCAAACCCCTGTCGGGAGTGTTATACCAGAAGCAGGGGCGCGCAGGGGGGTGGGTCTGCGTGCCCGGTGCCGGAAGGAGGGCCGCATGGCTGAGGGGGATTTCATCCGTTTTTTCGACCGGGTGTCGCTGGACGACGTGCCGCTGGTGGGGGGCAAGGGGGCCAGTCTGGGGGAGCTTTATCGCGTGCTCTCTCCCATGGGGGTGCCGGTGCCGAACGGCTTTTGCATCACCGCCCCCGCCTACCGCAAGGTGCTGGAGGGGGGAAAAAGCCGGGACAAACAGACCCTGGGGGCGCGCATCGCCGCCCGGCTGGAAGGCCTGAACACCTCCGACGTGGCCGATCTGGCGCGCCGGGGCGAGGACATCCGCGCGTGGATTCACGCCGCGCCGGTGCCGGAGGAGTTGACCGCGGCCATCACCGCCGCCTACCGCAAGCTGGAGGGCGGGCAGGCGGGGGGGCAGAAAATGGGGCAGGACGCCGCCTGCGACGTGGCGGTGCGCTCCTCGGCCACCGCCGAGGACCTGCCAACCGCCTCCTTCGCCGGACAGCACGACAGCTTTCTGCACATTCGCGGCGACGCCGCCGTGCTCGACGCGGTGCGCCGCTGCTGGGCGTCGCTTTATACCGACCGGGCGATCGCCTACCGCGTGCATCAGGGCTTCGAGCACGAAAAGGTGGCGCTGTCGGTGACGGTGCAGCGCATGGTGCGCTCCGACCACGCCACCAGCGGGGTGATTTTTACCCTCGACACCGATACCGGCTTCGACCGCGTGGTGCTGGTCACCGCCGCCTACGGACTGGGGGAGAACGTGGTGAAGGGCACGGTCAGCCCGGACGAGTTCTATGTGTTCAAGGACACTCTGGAGGTGGCCCCCTCGCCGGTCATCCGCCGCTTCCTGGGAGCCAAGCAGGAGCGCATGGTGTATGAGGAAGGCGGCGCCGTGGGCGGGGCCACCACGGTCAACCAGCCGGTGGCGGCGGCGGACCGGGAGCGCTTTTGCCTCACCGATGCCGAGGTGGTGCTGCTGGCCCGCTATGCCATGCAGGTGGAGCGCCACTACACGCAGCGCTCGGGGAGCCCGCTGGCGATGGACCTGGAGTGGGCGCGGGACGGGGACGACGGGCGTTTTTACATCATTCAGGCGCGGGGCGAGACGGTGCATTCCCGCAAGCGCACCCACACCCTCAAGCGCTATCACCTGCTGGGCAGCGGCCGCGAACTGGTGCGCGGCGCGGCGGTGGGGGGCGGCATCGTCACCGGGCGGGCGCGGGTGATCCGCTCCGCCGACGAACTGGCGGCCCTGCTACCGGGCGAGATTCTGGTGGCCGAGATGACCGATCCGGCCTGGGAGCCGATCATGAAAACCGCCGCCGGGATCGTCACCGACCGGGGCGGCAGAACCTGTCACGCCGCCATCGTCAGCCGTGAACTGGGGCTGACCGCCGTGGTCGGCAGCGGCGACGGCTCGCGCCGCATCGCCAGCGGCGAGGTGGTGACCGTGTGCGCGGCGGGGGGCGGCGAGGGGGTGGTTTATGCCGGGGCGGTGCCGTTCCGGGTGGAGGAGGTGTCGCTGGCGCCCACGGCGCGGCCCAAAACCCGCATCATGATGAACGTGGGCAACCCGGACAAGGCCTTCGAGGCCTCGTTCCTGCCCAACGACGGGGTGGGGCTGGCGCGGCTGGAGTTCATCATCAGCAACGCCATCCGCGTGCACCCGCAGGCGCTCCTGCACCCCGAACAGGTGAAGGACGGGGCGGTGCGCGCCGAAATCGCCCGCGCCGCCCGCGGCTATGCGACTCCCGCCGCATTCTTCGTGGCGCGGCTGGCGGAAGGGGTGGGCACCATCGGCGCGGCGTTTTATCCCAAGCCGGTGATCGTGCGCCTGTCGGACTTCAAGTCCAACGAATACGCCGAACTGGTGGGGGGAAGGGGGTTCGAGCCGGTGGAAGAGAACCCCATGCTGGGCTTTCGTGGCGCGGCGCGCTATGTGAGCGACGCCTACCGCGAGGGGTTTGCCCTGGAGTGCCGGGCGATCCGCACCGTGCGCGAGGAAATGGGCCTGACCAACGTGCAGGTGATGATCCCCTTCGTGCGCACCGTGGCCGAAGGGCTGGGAGTGCTGGACCGCATGGCGCGCAACGGCCTGAAGCGCGGCGAACACGGCCTGCTGGTCTACCTGATGTGCGAAATTCCCGCCAACGTGATCCTGGCCGAGGAGTTCCTCACCCACTTTGACGGCTTTTCCATCGGCTCCAACGACCTCACCCAGCTCACCCTGGGGGTGGACCGGGATTCGCCGCTGGTGGCGGGGGTTTTTGACGAGCGCAACGAGGCCGTCAAGCGCCTGATTTCCCAGGTGATCCGCACCGCGCGCCGCATGGGGCGGCACATCGGCATCTGTGGGCAGGCGCCGTCGGACTATCCGGATTTTGCGGAGTTTCTGGTGCGGGAGGGCATCGAAAGCATGAGCCTGAACCCGGATTCGGTGCTGGCCATCACCCGCAGGGTGCTGGAGGTGGAGGCGGCGCTGGAAGGGGGCGGGACGCGGGCCTCCGGGACTTCTGAAAAACCCGGCGCGGCCCGGCGCTAGCCGCGGGCCACCGGCATCTTGTAGTGGGTCCACTCCCACCACGAGCCGTCGTAGTTGCGCACCCGTGGATAGCCGAGCAGGTGCAGCAGCATGAACACCACCGCCGAACGCACCCCGCCGGTGCAGTAGGGGATGATTTCCTTGTCCGGGGTGACGTCGGCGGCCTCGAACAGGGCGCGCAGGTCGTCGGCGGTGTGGAAGGTGCCGTCCTCGCGGTAGACCACGCTCCACGGCAGGTTGACGGCGCCGGGGATGCGCCCCTCGGCGGCGACCTCGTCGGTCCCCCGGGTATCGAGCACCAGGGTGTCCGCCTGCTGGCCGTTTACGCAGGCGGACACGCCCTCGCGGTTGATGGCGGCGTGGGCGCGTGGAGTGGGCACGAACGGCGCGGCGGGCCGGGGGCGGGTGGGGAGCAGGGTGGTGCCGCGCCTTTCGTCGCGCCATTTGGGGTAGCCGCCGTCCAGCACGCGCACGTCGTCCAGGCCCAGGTGGTGCAGCATCCAGAAAAAACGCCCCTCGGCGCCCCAGTTTTCCAGCGGATCGGAGTAGATCACCACGGGCTGCTGCGGATGCACGCCAAGGGCGGCAAAGCGCCCCGCCAGCACCGCCGGATCGGGGTGCAGGGCGCCCTTGACCGGGCTGTTTGCATCACAAAAATCCTGCCAGCGGGCGGACACCGCGCCGGGGAGGTGCCCCTTGAGATAGGCCATGCCGCGCACGTCCAGCAGCACCGGAGCCGCGTCGGACGGAGATTCCTGAAGGATTGCCGCCAGTCGGGAGGTGGAAATCAGCCCCTTGTTCATCCTGTCTCCGCCTTGAGCACCGCCACCATGGCGGCGTGGATGCGGCCGTTGCTGGCCAGTGTCTCGTCCCCGTCCAGTGTATGGGGAGAGCCGTCAAAACGCGATAGCGTGCCCCCCGCCTCGCGCACCATCAGGGCGCCTGCGGCGGTGTCCCACGGCTTGAGGTTCAGTTCCCAAAAGCCGTCAAAGCGTCCGGCGGCCACGCAGGACAGGTCCAGTGCGGCGGAGCCGGTGCGGCGGGTGGCCTGGGCGCGGCGGGTGAAGGCGGCAAAGTTGTCCAGGTTGTCGCGTCGGGCGCTGTGGACGTTGTAGGCAAAGCCGGTGGTCAGCATGGCGTCCACCAGCTTGTCCACCCCGGAGACCGCCAGCGGCGTGCCGTTGAGGGTGGCGCCGTGGCCGTGCCGGGCCACGAACAGTTCATCCAGCATGGGGGCGTGGACCACGCCGAGTTGGACCTCTCCCGCCACTTCCAGGGCGATGGAGACGCAGAAAAACGGAAAGCGGTGGGCAAAATTGGTGGTGCCGTCCAGGGGGTCGATGATCCAGCGAGAGGGGGACGCGGCACGGTTTTCGCCCCCCGGCCCACCCCCCATTTCGCCCCCCTCCTCGGCAAGGATGCGGTGCTCGGGAAAGGCCGCGCCGATGGTTTTGACCACTGCCGCCTCGCAGGCGGTGTCCACCTCGGTGAGCAGGTCGATGGCGCCCTTGCGGATCACCCCCACGTCGCGCGAATAAAAGCCCGCGCGCTGGATCGCTCCGGCGGCGCGCGCGGCGCTGACGGCCACGTTCAGGGCCAACTCCAGGTTCACGCTGTCCGGAGGGGTGGACACGGGGGGAGCGTCCTTTCGGCGAGGGGGAAAAGGGGGATTGTTGGGGGGCCGACCGGCTGGCTGGCCCGCTCAGGGTACCACGGCAGGGGCGGGAGGGGGACGAAAAGTCCGCCGGTTCGACGGAATTTGCGAAGGGTGATACCCTGTGGGGGTGCAAGTGCGGAACCCGCTGGACGGTTTCCGGTAAAAATCGCAACAGACTGTTTTTACAGTTTATTTCCAAACCAACCGGCGCTAATCTTTTGTCTGACTCCCTGCGCATCGGCGTGATTTCCGACACCCACGGGCGCATGCACCCCCGGGTGTTCGAACTGTTCGACGGCGTGGACCACATCCTCCACGCCGGGGACATCGGCACCGGGGAGGTGCTCATCGACCTGGGTGTGTTGGCCCCGGTCACGGCGGTGCGGGGCAACGTGGACGAGTGTGGCGAGTGTGGCCGACACCCGGAGGAAATCGCCCTGGAACTGGGGGGCGTGCGCTTCCATCTGGTGCATCAGGTGGCTCCGCTGCTGACCCGGCTGCGCCTCGGCGACTGGCCGGGCGCGGTCCCGCAGGTGCTGGTGTACGGCCACAGCCATCAGGGGGCGGCGGAGCGAGTGGCTGACACACTGGTGTTCAATCCCGGCAGCGCGGGACCGCGCCGCTTTCGTACCATTCCCTCGGTGGGGCTGCTGGAGGTGACGGCCGGGCGGGTGACTGCCCGCCTGCTCGCCCTGGACCCCGCCGAACAAAGGCATTTTTTGGCCCATGCGTAACCTGTTCCCCCGCGTTCATCGCGTTTTCCGCTCTTTCCGCGTTTTCCGCGCCCGTCCGCACCTGCTGGTTTCCGCCGTGGCGGGGCTGTCCCTGCTGTTCGCCGCGGCCTGCGGCGGCGGCGGAAGCGGAACCGTGCAGCCCCCGCCCCCGCCGCCCCCCGCCGGGGTGACCTTGTACCCCACCACCGGCAGCGGCCCCGAAGATGTGGTGCTGGGGGACTTCGACGGCGACGGCGATCTGGACGTGGCCACCGCCAACACCGGCGCCGTGGGCAGCACCAATGTGGTCACCCTGTTCGAAAACCCCGGCAGCGGACTGCTCAAGCCGGGGGTGTCGGTGGCCGTGACCCCGGCCAGTCTGGCCTGGTCCAGCATCGCCCTGGCGGTGGGCGACCTCGATGGCAATGCCTTCGCCGACCTGGTGGTGCTGTTCGTGGACGGCGACTCCTACGCCGTGGTGCCGGGGGCGAGCACCCTCGCGGGCATGACCGCCCTGACCGCCGTGGCGCCGTCGGCAATGGCGGGGTCGTTCCCGCAGGCGCTGGCGCTGGGCAATTTCGACGCCGACGCGGGTGGCAAGCCGGACCTGGCCGTGGCCCTGTCGGCAACGGATCAGGTGCTGATCTTTCCGGGCACCGGCACCGGCAGCTTTGGCGCCACCCCTGTCACCATCGCCACCCCCATCGGCAGCTCTCCGTGGGGCGTCGCGGGGGGCGATCTGAACAGGGACGGCATGCTGGATGTGGCGGCGGTGGGGCTGTCGGGCACGCCAGTCACCGGCGATCCGTTGGTGTACGGCTTTCTGGGCAGCGCCTTCACCGTGCCGGTGCTGGGCGAAAACCGTCCCGGATCGCAACTGGACGCCGACCTCGCGGTGGGCGACCTGAACGGCGACGGCTTTGCCGACGCGGTGCGCAGCTTTTACGACACCGGCAGCGTGGGGGTGTTCTGGGCCACCACCGTCGCCGGGGGCGGCCTGTCGCCCGGCGATCTTGCCTGGCACACCACCTATGGCGCGGTGAATGTCCCCCGTGACGTGGTGCTGGCGGATGACGACGGCGATAGCGATCGGGATATTTTTGTGACCGGGGGCGGCGCCAGCGGCGTGGTGGGCGTGCTGCACAACGGCCCGGCCCTGAACGCGGGCACCTTCACCTGGGCCACCACACTGGCCACCTATGCCACCCCGGTGGCACTGGCCGTGGGTGATCTGGACGGCAACGGGGTGCTGGACATCGTCACTGTGCATCCCGCCAGCAGCCAGATCGCCGTGCGCCTGCGCTAGCGGGCACGGCCCGCGGCGGCGGGGGAGCCCCCGCGGGCGTAATCGCGTAAACCCGTGGCGGCGGGGACCATTTTCAGGGATATTCCCACTCCGCTCCGTGTCTTGCCCGTTGGCGCGGGAATGACATCCGCAACGGGTGTGCATCATCCACCGCACGTTTGCTCACTATTTAATCAAAACAAGCCGATAGGAAAGGGAAGGGAACCCGTGGAATGCCCATGTCCGATTTTTCCATATCCCCCCGGTCTTCTCCCCAGTCCTCCCCCCGGTCCTCCCCCCCGGAGGCCACCGAGGAACTGCACCGCCTGATCCGGGTGGCGCGGGGCGAGGAGCCGGCCGATCTGCTCATCAAGGGCGGGCGGCTGGTCAACGTCGCCACCGGCGAGGTTTATCCGGCCAACGTGGCGATATGCGGCGGTCTGGTGGCCGGCATCGGCATGCACTACACCAACGGACAGCACGAACTGGACGCCACCGGGCGCTTTGTCATTCCGGGGCTGATCGATGCCCACATGCATCTGGAAAGCTCCCTGCTCACCCCCGCCGAATTCACCCGCGCCGTGCTGCCTCATGGCACCACCTCGGTGGTCATCGACCCCCACGAACTGGCCAATGTGCTGGGCCTGAAGGGGGTTCGCTATGTGCTGGAGGCCAGCCGTGAACTGCCCCTGAACCTGTTCGTGATGGCCTCTTCCTGCGTGCCCGCCACCAGCATGGAGACCTCTGGCGCCAGCCTGGGCAGCCACGAGATCGCCGAAATCCTCACCTGGGAACGGGTGCTGGGGGTGGCCGAAATGATGAACGTGCCCGCCGTGCTGAACGGCCACCCCGACACCCTGCGCCTTCTGGTGGCCGCCCGCGAGTGGCGCCTGCCGGTGGACGGCCACGCGCCGGGCCTGACCGGGCCGGACGTGGTGGCCTACGCCGCCGCCGGGGTGCGCACCGACCACGAATGCACCACCGCCGAAGAGGCGCTGGAAAAGCTGCGTCTGGGCATGTATCTGATGATCCGCGAAGGCTCCGCCGCACGCAACCTGGAGGCCCTGCTGCCGGTGGTGAACACGGGCAACCACCGCCGCTGCCTGCTGGTGACCGACGACACCCACCCCCACGAACTGCTCACCCGCGGCCACCTGGACCACGCCCTGCGCAAGTCCGTGTCGCTCGGCATGGACCCGGTGCGCGCCCTGCAAATGGCCACCCTCAACCCCGCCGAGGCCATGGGCCTGCACCGTCTTGGCGCGGTGCTGCCCGGCTGGCACGCCGACATCAACGTGGTGGACGACCTGTCCGGGTTTGCCATGCACGCCGTGGTCAAAAGCGGCAAGCTGGCCTTCCACAAGGGGCGCATTCTGGTGCCGGTGCCCCAGCACGCCGACCCGCAGGTGCGGGGCCGGGTGAAGGTGGGCACCATCACCCCGGAATGTTTTTGCATCACCATCCCCGGTCGCCGCGCCCACGTGATCGGCATCACCGAAAACCAGCTCGGCACCCGCGATCTGGTGATGGACGTGACCGTGAAGGACGGCGAGGTGGTGGCCGATCCGCTGCAGGACATCCTCAAGGTGGCGGTGGTGGAGCGTCACCACGCCAGCGGCAACATCGGACTGGGGCTGGTGCACGGCATGGGGCTGATGCGCGGCGCCATGGCCTCTACCGTATCCCACGATTCCCACAACCTGATCGTGGTCGGCCAGAACGACGACGACATGGCCGCCGCCGTGCACGCACTGGAGAAAACGGGCGGCGGTTTCGTGGTGGTGGTGGACGGGCAGGTGGTGGAGTCCCTGCCCCTGCCGGTGGCGGGGCTGATGTCCGACGAGCCCGCCGAGGTGGTGGCGGAACGCGGCAAGCGCCTGCGGGACGCCGCCGGGCAACTGGGGGTGCGGCTGGAGGCACCCTTCGTCACCATGTCGTTCCTGGCCCTGCCGGTCATTCCCGAACTGCGCATCACCGACAAGGGCCTCGTGGACGTGCGCCGGTTCCGCCTCATCGAACTGGGCGCGGACGCCACCGATCCCGCCCCGGCCTGACCCTTGGCCCGACCGGTTTCCCCCCGGAAACCGCGGCGCACATCAGAATTCCATTCACTTTTCGTGAGCTTTTCGTGAGGGCCGAGACAAACGGCCCTGCGCCGTGGCACCATGGCCTCCGGCATGGGAAAGGCAGACCAAATGGCCGCAGCACACATTCTGGTGGTCGAGGACGAGGCGGACATCCGCGAACTGGTGCGCTACAACCTGGAGCGCGCCGGGTATCGGGTGGACTGTGTCGGCACCGGCGAGGCCGCCCTGCGCGAGGCCCGCGCCACCCTTCCCGCGTTGATGGTGCTGGACCTGATGCTGCCCGGCACCGACGGCCTGAGCGTGTGCCGCACCCTCAAGCGCGACCCGGCCACCCACGCCATCGCCATTTTGATGCTCACCGCCCGGGGCGCCGAGGCGGACGTGGTGAACGGACTGGAGAGCGGCGCCGACGACTATGTGGTCAAGCCGTTCTCGCCCCGCGTTCTGGTGGCGCGGGCGCGGTCCCTGCTGCGGCGCGTGGAGGAGGCGTCGGGCACCCTCCGGACCCCGGCGGCTCCCGCCGCAAACCCGCACCCCGCCGCACGGCCGCCGGAAGCCGCGGACGCCCGCGAACTGCACCACCACGGCATCGGCATGCACCCCGGTCGCCGCGCGGTTACCGTGGGGGCGGAAAAACTGGACCTGACACGCACCGAATTCGATCTGCTCTATTTTTTGCTGCGCCGCCCCGGCTGGGTGTTCACCAGGGGACAGATCGTGGACGCCATCAAGGGCGAGGGGCATCCGGTGACCGAACGCAGCGTGGACGTGCAGGTGGCCGCCATCCGCAAAAAACTCGGCGCGGCGGGACGGGTGATCGAAACCGTGCGCGGCGTCGGCTATCGGGTGGGCGAATAATGGGCGCCATCCCCGGCAGGGGAAAAGCGGCCAACCGCCACCTGCGTTACCGGGTGTTCGTGCCCGCCGCCGCGACCGTGGCGGGCGCCCTGCTCCTTTTTGGCCTGTACGCCCGCTGGCTGCTGTACCACGGCCTGTCCGCATCGGCGGCCTCGGCGGAGTTGCTGGGGGCGGGGGCCATTATCGGCGGCGTGGCGTTGCTGATTCTGTACCGTAGCGCCCGAGACACCGCCGAGCCCTACGAAGAGGCCGCCGAGGCCGCCTCGCGGCTGCTGGCGGGGGAGGCCGGGCATCGGTTGTCGGGCGGCCCGGAGGGGGAACTGGCGGTGATCGCCGATGCCGCCAACCTGCTGGCGCGCCAGCGGGAATCCGGCGCCACCGAGGGAAAACTGCGCGAGCGCGAGTACGCGGCGATCCTGTCCGGAATGTCGGAGGGGATGGTGGCGGTGGATCCGGCGGGCAACCTCATTACCCTGAATCCGGCGGCGGTGCGGCTGTTCGGCGGTCGCACCGGGATGCCTCCCGGACGTACCCTGGCAGAACTGGTGCGCGCCCCGGAACTGCTGCACTTTGCCGCCGAGGTGACGTCAAATGCAGGCAAACCGGGCGGCAGCCCGCAGAGCCGCACCGAAGACGGCGTATCCCGCGAGACCGAGATCACCCTGGCCGGGCGCGAGGGGGCGCGCCACCTGCGGGTCACCGCCGCCCCGCTGCGCGTGGCCGGAGAAACCGTGGGCGCGGTGCTGGTATTTGCCGACATCACCCGCATACGCCAACTGGAGCGCATGCGCCGCGATTTTGTGGCCAACGTCTCCCACGAGATCAAGACCCCGATTACCGCCATTCAGGCCGCCGTGGAAACCCTCTGCGACGGTGCGGCGGAAGATCCCGAAACGCGCACGCGGTTTCTGGACATCCTTTCCCGCCAGTCCGAGCGACTGAGCCTGCTGGTCTCCGATACCCTGAGTCTGGCCCGCATCGAGCGCGACGTGGACAGCGGCGTGCCACTGACCCTGACTCCCCTGGCCCCGGTGCTGGAAGCGGCGGTGGAGGCGTGCCGTCCCCACGCCGAAAAACGCGCCACGGTGGTGGGGCTGGAGTGCCCGGCGGAACTGAACGTGGCCATGGACCGGGCGTTGCTGGAGCAGGCGGTCATCAACCTGGTCCACAACGCCGTGACCTACAGCCCTTCCGGCACTCCGGTGACGGTGCGCGCCGCCCGTGCGGCGACAGCCGGAGGGGCCGACGAGGTGGTGATCGAGGTGATCGACAGAGGGCCGGGCATCGCCGCAGAACACCTTTCGCGGCTGTTTGAGCGCTTTTACCGCGTGGACGCCGGGCGCAGCCGGGAACTGGGCGGCACCGGCCTGGGGCTGGCCATCGTCAAGCACGTGGCCCTGGCCCACGGGGGGAACGTGTCGGTGGACAGCACCCCCGGCAGCGGCAGTACCTTTCGCATTCATCTGGGAGGCGGCCGGGGTGCCCCCGCGGGCCGGGGAGCCCCGGCGGGCGTATTCGCGTAAAACCCAGGGGGGGACGCCCCCCGGCGGTATTCGCGCAAAACCCGTGGCGCGGCCAGCTTCATCGCGGCCGGGGAGCCCCGGCGGGCGGCGGGCACGGCCCGCAGCGGTATTCGCGCAAAACCCAGGGGGGGACGCCCCCCGGCGGTATTCGCGTAAAACCCCCGTCACGGCCCCGTCCATCGCGGCCGGGGAGCCCCGGCGGGCGTATTCGCGTAAAACCCATGGCAATTCCGGGTTCATCGCGAATCCGGCCGCGCCTTTTTCTTCCGCTTTTTCCGTCCCCCTGCCAGTGTCACTGTTCGACGACAAACTATACGTGACGGCTATTCCAGCCGGTCTCACGCGGGACAAATC
>JAOUFN010000054.1 GCA_029858285.1 Nitrospirota bacterium
GGCACCGGGGCCGTGGCCGCCGGAAACGGGTCCACGCGCACCACCGCCGAGGTCACCTTCGGTGGCGGACGGAACGCCCCCGGCAACACCTTGAAACACATTTTGGCCCGCGCCTGCGCCTGCACCCCCAAGGACAGCACACCGTAGATCTTGCCGCCGGGAGTGGCCAGAATGCGTTCCGCAACCTCCTTCTGGATCATCACCACAATGGCCGAGGGGGGTGGGATTGCCTCCAGAAAGTGGAACAGCAGGGGAGTGGTCACCTGATAGGGGAGATTGGCCACCACCTTGTAACCGGCTGGCGGGTTTCCCCCCGCAACCGCCGGATCGGTTTTCAGTGCGTCGGCGTGGAGGAGTGTCAGGCGTGGCTCGCCCGCGTACTGTTGTGCCAGCGCCTCGTACAGGCCCCGGTCCAGTTCCACGGCGGTGACGCTGGCCCCGGCGTCGAGCAGTTGCTGCGTCAGAATGCCGCGTCCGGGGCCGATTTCCAGCACCCGGTCGCCGGGGACGACGTCCGCCGCCGCCACGATGCGCCGGGCGATGCCCTTGTCGGCCAAAAAATGCTGGCCGAGGGATTTAAGGGTGCGCAGCCGGGGCGGATCGGCGCTCACACGCGGTTCCGGGTGGTCCAGCGCACCGCGCATTCCAGGGCGGCGACCATGCTGGACGGGTCGGCAACACCGTCGTTTTTGCGGCCTGCGGCAATGTCGTAGGCGGTACCGTGGTCCGGGGAGGTGCGCACGAAGGGCAACCCCAGGGTGATGTTTACGGCGGTTTCGAAACCCAGTAATTTGAGGGGCGTCAATCCCTGATCGTGGTACATGGCCACCACCGCATCGTGGCTGGAATCACGCACCACGCGGGCAAACAGGGCGTCGGCGGAGAGGGGTCCCTCTACCGCCAGCCCGGCGGCCTGAGCCTTGCGGATGGCGGGAACCACGCGCATTTCGTCCTCGCGCCCGAACTCACCCGGATGGGGGTTCAGGCCGCAAACGGCGATGCGCGGGTTGGCGATGCCCATGTGCATGGCCAGCGCCGCGTCGGTCATGCGCAGGGTGTCGAACACCGCCTCGGCAGTGATGCGGTGGGGCACCTCGGCCAGTGCGAGATGGGTGGTGACCAGCACTACCGTAAGTTGCGGACAGGTCATCATCATGCGTACCGGCGCATGGCCGCAACGCGACGCCAGATGCTCCGTATGACCAATGAAATCCGGATTGCCCGCGAGTCGCACCGCCTCCTTGGAGAGGGGGGCGGTGACGATGCCGTCCACGGTTCCCGCCACCGCCAGGTCGATGGCCGCATCCACCGCCGCCAGGGCAATCTGTCCTCCTTCGGCGCTGGGCGCGCCCGGCTCCGGCAGGGCCACTTTGGGGGCGGGGTCGAGCACCGGCAGCACGCCGTCGGGGATGTCTTCCCACGGTGCAGACGCCGTCACCGGCACCAGTTTGAGGGGAAGCCGGGCACGCGCCAACTCCGCCTGAAGCAGGGCCAGAGGGCCGATGGCCAGAAGCCGCGCAGGGTAAGTGTCAGTCGCCTTCCCCTGTCCGGCCATAAAGGCCGCGATGGCCCGTGCGGCAATGGCAGGGCCAATCCCCGCCGGGTCGCCCAGGGTGACGGCAAGGCGGGGCACGGCGTGCGTCATGCGGAGGTGGTGACGGCGGGACAGTAGTGAGCGCCGTGGGGTTCCACATGCACCACCACCTCCTGCACGCCGTCGAAGTGGGCTTTCAGGCGGTCTTCAAGGCGATCGGCGATCTGGTGCGCCTGCATCACGTTCATCTGCGGATCCACATGAATGCGCAGGTCCATCATGATGTGATAGCGGGTACCCCGGGTGCGGATTTCGTGGCAGAACAGCACCCCCTCGGTGTCCATGGCCACGTCGTGAATCTCTTCCGGGGCCAGCATGGACACATCCGACAGCACCAGTGCCGACTCCAGAATGATGTCAAAGGCCGCCTTGCCGATCAGCCCGGCAATCAGCACCGCCACAATCGGATCCAGCAGCCAGATGCCGAAATGGGAGGCGATCAGGCTGGCCAGCACGCTCAGGGTGACCAGCAAATCACTGTGGGTGTGGCGCGCGTCGGCGTGCAACACCGGGCTGTGGTGTTCCTCGGCCTTGGTGTGTTCGTAACGAAAGACAAACCAGTTGATGGCCATGGTGGCCAGCACCACGGCGTACGCCATGGGTGTGACATGGGGCAGGGACGGGGAACTGAAGCGCAGATAAGCCCCCTCCAGCACGTGCAGGCAGGCAAGGGTAAGCATGATCCCGATGCCGATGGTGGCCAGGGTTTCAAACTTGCGGTGGCCGTAGGGATGGTTGTGGTCGGCCGGATGCCCCGCGACCCACAGGCCGATCAGGGCGATGATGTTGGACATGCCGTCAAACGCCGAGTGATAGCCGTCGGCGGTAAGGCTCACCGAGCCGATCCACACGCCGTAGCCGAGCTTGGCGGCGGCCACCAGCAGGTTGAGCCACAGCACTTGCCACAGCACGCGCCGGACCGGAGCATAAGATGGGGGCGTAAGGTGTGCCAAAACGCCACCAGTATAGGTGCCCCGACCGAGGGGGGCAACCGGGCAGTGTCCGGGCGGCCATCGGGGGGGGGGGGCTTGGGGGGCGGCCCCGGTTTGTCCCATAATGACTTCGGGGGAATGGCCTGGCAACCGTGGAGGCAGACCGATGCCCGACCTGCTCATTCAACGCGGCCATGTGGTGCTGCCCGA
>JAOUFN010000005.1 GCA_029858285.1 Nitrospirota bacterium
CACGGCAGTTAAGCTCTCACGGGCCGATGGTACTGCGCGGGTCACTGCGTGGGAGAGTAGGTCGCCGCCAGGATTTTTTCCCAACGCCCCGTGCACCCAACGCACGGGGCGTTGGCTTTTTTATGCCACCCCCCCTTCCCCCAGCCGTTTCCTGAAGACTTCCGGCCAACGGCCAATTTTTCGGCCAGGTCTTCCGGCCAGTCTTCCAGACATTACATTTTGCGGGCATCTCCGGCGTTCCAGGACTGCCTTTTACCGGGATCCGGAGTCATTTCCGGTCGGGAGCTTGTCAATGGCGGCGTAAATCCGTATCATCCGGTGCTCTGGAGTCATTTTCAGCGAGCAGTGTATGTTTTCTCGGTGAGGGAGGTTGCCTCATGAAGTTGGTTCGCAAGGGCTGGTTGGTTGCATTGGCGGTGGTGTTGGGTGTGTTTTTGGGCGCCACTCATTCGCTGGCGCAGGACGCCGCCGCTCCCCCGAAGCCGAAAAAAATGGTCATCAACGGCATGTCCAGCGGTGTGCTGCGTGTGCCGGAGGTGGCTGTGTGGAGTTGCGCCGGTGGGCAGATGGGTGGTTGCAGCCTGGTGGGCAAGCTGGCCCATGGCACCGAAGTGACCCGCTTTGAAGATGGGGTGGCGCGCGGCCTGAAGTGGTACCGCATCGAAGGCGGTGACGTGAAGGGCTGGGTGCGCGAGGAATTCCTTAAAAATCCTGGCTGATGGCCCCCACTTGCAGTGACCTTCGGGGGGCCGCAAGGGTGGCCGTTCGGGCGGGCGTGTGTGTTTTCGTGCCAAGGCCGTCCTGCTGACGCCAAGGCCCGTGTTGCGCGACCCCGGCGGGCCTGCTGACGGTGCGGGCTGCGGGCTGCGGGCTGCGGGGGGTTGAAAGGGGGGGGGCGAATTTGCCTTCGGGATTCCCCGCCTTGCCCTGGGCTACGGCGTGCGGTCGTCGCCCAGGGCAAGGCGGGGGGCATCGCCCCACAGGCGCTCAAGGCCGTAAAAATCCCGGGCCTCGTCGATAAAGACATGCACCACCAGATCGCCGTAATCCATCAGGATCCAACGGCCCTCGCCACGCCCCTCGATGTTGATGGGCTCGCGCCCGGACTGGGACAGGGCGGCGTCGATGCTCTGGTAGATGGCGTCTACCTGAGTGCTTGAGTGACCGGTCACCACCAGAAAAAAATCGGCGATGCTGGTCAGTTCCGTGACCTCAAGGGCGACGATGTCGTCGCCCATTTTGGCGTCGGCAGCCGCCGCAGCAATGCGCGTGGCCTGCTCCGCTGAAATTTCCTGGTGTGGTGCCGGGGAAGTGTGGGCTTGGGTGGGACTGCTCATAATTTTGCCGGATTATACAGGTAAAGCGCCCTGTGGACAACCGCCTTTCGGGGCGGTGCAAGCCAGAGGTGGCGTCATCGCCTGCCACCGGCGGTCTGGGGGGTGCGGAAAAAAGTGCGCACTGTTATCGCTGAACGGTTGACACGGTGCCGTCAAATTGGTTTGACTGTGTGCACATGTTGTGCATTGCGCGTGTGTCGGGGGGCTTGCCCACGCAGGCGGCAAGGGCGGGTAAAAAGTTTAAAAACCGATGGGGCGAGTCCGGCGGCGCCGGATATCTCCCCTCTTTGTGTAACAGGGGGGTGTCATGTTTCCGATTGGCTCGTTTCCGGGTTTGATGAAGGTGGTTGTGTCCCGCCGGGTGCGGGCCTCGGTGGCACTGGTGATGTCGCTGCTGATGACGCTGGCTCCGACAGTCAGCTTTGCCCAGACTCCCGTTCCCGCACGGGTGTTCCAGAACGACATTCTGGAGGCGTTTGTGCCGGGTCCGCTGACCTGGGTGCGAATTCCGGAGCCGGGCAACCTGTCGCTGTTCGTGGCCAACCGGGCCGCCGCCGTCCGGCTGGGCAAGGCCCTGTTCTGGGACATGTCGGTGGGCAGCACCGGCACCCAGGCGTGCGCCACCTGCCATTTTCACGCCGGTGTGGACGCCCGCGACCGCAATCAGGGGCATCCGGGCGCCAATGCCATCTTCGAGGTGGGGGGCGCCAACCACCAGGCGGCCCTTGCGGACCTGCCGTTCACCACTTTTGCCGACCCGGACAACCGTTTCTCGGCCCGTACCCGCAGTAATCTGGACGATGTGTTTGGCTCCCAGGGCGTGCCGTTTTCAGCCTACAAGGCGATCACCCCCGGCAACCCGGTGGACAGCACGACACCCCTCGCCGACGGTGTATTCAACGCCCCGGACGCGGGTGGCATGGCACTCAACACACGCCGCGTCACCGGGCGCAACACGCCCTCCGCCATCAACGCGGTGTTCAACCTGCGCAACTTCTGGGATGGTCGCGCCGCCATGGCCTTCAACGGCGTGACGCCGTTCGGCCAGCACGACCCGGCGGCGAAGGTGTGGACGGTGGGCACCACGGGCGTGCCCACGCAGGTGTCGATCCAACTGGACCTTTCCAGCCTGGCCTCCCAGGCGGTGGGGCCGGTGCTGAACGACGTGGAGATGTCTGCCACCGGTCGCAACTGGACCGACGTGGGGCGCAAGCTGTTGCCCATGCAGCCCTTGATGCAGCAGGCGGTGAGCCCCGCCGACAGCGTGCTGGGGGGCATGGCGGCGCCGGGCGCCGGACTGACCGGCACCTATGCCGACATGGTGCGCGCCGCCTTCCAGCCCGCCTGGTGGAACAGCACCACGCCGGTCACCGTGAACGGCGGTTCGTATTCCGTGATGGAGGCCAATTTTTCGCTGTTCTTCGGCCTCGCCATCCAGATGTACGAGTCCACCCTGGTGTCCGACAACGCCAAATTCGATCAGGTGCGGCGCGGTGACGTGCTGCCCGACGGCACCGTGGCCAGGCTGACCGCCAACGAACTGCGCGGTCTGGAGATTTTCACCAACATCGGGCAGAACACCAACCCGGACACGCCGGTGGGTTTTTGCGCCATCTGCCACCTGGGCCCGGAGTTCACCGGCGCGGCGGTCAGCCAGGTGGGGTTGGGTGGATTGGCGCTGCCGGGACTCCCGGTGGCCCCGGAGTTCCTCGTGGAGCGCATGCAATCCGGCGCCGGGCTGGCCCTGGCGCGGCTGGTGATGAGCACCAATCCGCTGCCGGATCAACTGCCGTTTCCCGCCGGTTTCAACCTGAACCCGGACACCTCGCCCCTCACCCTCACCATCCAGGTGCGGCCCCACGCCGGTGACCCCACCGCCAGCGGCACCTACAAGAACGCCTTTGGCAAAAAACTCACCCAGCCCGCCGTCACGGCCCTGGGGCTGGAGCCGAATCCGCAAACGCCCACCTCTCCGGCCGTCACGGCCACGCTGACCGTGGGCCGGGACGGCAGCATCGGGCTGGAGGTGTCCACCTTCAACCTGGTTCCGGGCGTGTACGACGTGCTGGCGGGCAACGTGGTGCTGGGCACCCTCACGTCCGTACCCAACGTGGTGTATGACCTGGGCTTCTACAACGTGGGAGCGACGCCCACCGTGGACGACATGGGGCTGGGCGGCAGCGTCAATCCGGACGGCCTGCCGGTGAGTCTTTCGAAGCAGCGCATCATGGGCCTGCCGGAGCCGTTCATTCGCGCCGGGGTGCCGACGGTGATTGATCCGGTCACCGGGTTGCCGATGACCATCGTGGCGCCGATTGCCACCGATACGCCGCTGATCAACGGCACCTTCAAGGTGCCGAGTCTGCGCAACGCGGAACTGACCGCCCCCTACTTCCACAACGGCGGCAAGCGCACCCTGTGCGACGTGGTGGATTTCTACAACCGGGGCGGGGATTTCCATGCCGAAAACGCGCAGGACATCGCCCCGCTCATCCAGAACCTGGGCATGACCGCCAGGGACAAGGCCGATGTGGTGGCCTTCCTGCTCACCCTCACCGACAACCGGGTGCGCAACCAGCAGGCGCCGTTCGACCATCCGCAACTGTTCATTCCCAACGGCCACACGGCCGCTGGCGGTCTGGCGCCCGACGCCCAGGTGCTGGACGCCAACGGCGACGGTGTGGCCGACGACAACTGGCTGGAACTGCCCGCCGTGGGCGCCGCCGGCGGGCCGACGCTCCAGGACTTCCTGGGCGGTGGCGTGGGCGCCTGTCTGGTGACGACACCGGACACCACGGCGCCGGTGGTGACCGCTCCGGCGTCCGCCACCGTGGCGGCGGTGGACGGCACCGGCACGCCGGTGACCAGCGTGGCGATCCAGACGTTCCTGGGCAGCGCCACGGCCAGCGACAACGTGGGCGTGACCAGCTTTACGAACAATGCCCCGGCCAGGTTCCCGCTCGGGGTCACCCTGGTGACTTTCACCGCCACCGACGCGGCGGGCAACACCGGCACGGCGAGCGCCAGCGTGACGGTGGCCGACCAGACCCAACCGCTGGTGACCCCCCCGGTGTCCATCACCGTCACGGGGACGGACGCCACCGGGATTGCCAGCACCAATCCTGCGGTCGCGGCGTTCCTGGCCGGGGCCACGGCCACCGACAACGTGGGGGTGACCAACCTGACGAACAACGCCCCGGCGCAACTGCCGACAGGTGTCACCACGGTGACCTTCACCGCCACGGATGCGGCGGGCAACACCGGCACGGCCAGCGCCAGCGTGACGGTGATTGATCCGACCCTCCCGACGGACACCACGCTGCCGGTGGTGACCGCCCCGGCAGCCGTCACCGTGGCGGCGGTGAACGGCTCCGGCACGCCGGTGACGAATGCGGCGATCCAGACGTTCCTGGGCGGTGCCACGGCCACCGACAACGTGGGGGTGACCAGCCTGACGAACAACGCCCCGGCGCAGTTCCCGCTCAACGTCGCCACGCTGGTGACCTTCACCGCGAGTGACGCGGCGGGCAACACCGGCACGGCCAGTTCCACGGTGACGGTGACCGATCAGACCCAACCGGTGGTGACCCCCCCGGCGTCCATCACCGTGGTGAGCTCCACGGCGGTGGCGGTGTCCGACCCGGCGATCCAGGCGTTCCTCGGCGGCGTGAAGGCCACGGACAACGTGGGGGTGTCGGGAGCCATCCAGAACAACGCCCCGCTGTCCTTCCCGCCCGGCGTCACCACGGTGACGTTCACTGCGGCGGACGCGGCGGGTAACACCGGCACGGCCAGCACCACGGTAACCGTGGCGGCCCAGACCAACACCCCGCTGCACGATGCGGTGTGGGCCGGGGACAAGGCGAAGGTGGAAAGCCTGATTGCGGGAGGCGCCAGCCCCGACGCCATCGGCGTGGATGGCCGCACCCCGCTGCATCTGGGGGCCATCAAGAACAACAAGGAGATTGTCGGCATCCTGCTGAAGACGGTGAAGAAGATCAACGGCACCGACAATTTCGGCCACACGGCGCTGTTCTACGCCACCAACGCCGAGGTGCGCAAGCTGCTCCTCAGCTACGGCGCCATCTCGTTGTAGCACGCCGGGCAGCCCGGACATGAAAGACTCCGTGAGGCGCCGGGCCACACGGGGTCTTTTTTTTGCGCCGGGGGCAACCGAAAGGAGGGGCCGAGCGTGTCATCCCGGCCCGTGATAGCATTGTTGCCCCTTGGTGGAGATCCATGCAAAACGTTGACCTTGCCCATCTGACGGCCATCCTGCAGGCATCCATTTCGCCGGTGGCGCTGATCTCCGGCGTGGGCCTGTTGCTGATGTCCCTCACCAACCGCTTCGGGCGGCTGACGGACCGTGCCCGCGACCTGGGACGCCAGGCCCGCACCGCCACTCCTGCGGAAATGGCGCGGCTGGACGACCAGATCGTTATCATCTACCGTCGGGTGGACATTCTCCGGGCATCCATCAGCCTGGCGGCGGCCAGCATCCTGTGCGCCAGTGTCATGATCATCGCCCTGTTTGCCGCCTACACCTTCAACGCCCCGCTGCACTATTTCACCATCGGGACGTTTATTCTTGGCGCCGTCTGTCTGCTGGCCTCGATTATCCTGTTCATCAAGGACGTGGGCATGTCGCTGAAGGCGCTGAGGATGGACCTGGGAGAGCATCTGACAGACCGTACCGGGCAGCGTCGCAGCGGGCAGTAGCCCGAGCCCCCTGCCGGGGGGGGCGGGCAACCCCGTGTCGCCGGGAGCGGGTGGCGCTCAGCGGTACAGGCGGTGGGTGCGGATGTACGCAGCCACTGTCGGGGGAAGCCCCTCCACCGCTTCGGTGCCAGCCGTCAGGGCCTTGCGGATGGCGGTGCCCGACACCGGGCACGGCGGGATCGGCACCAGCGTCAGGCGGATGCCGTCGGCGGAGGTCAGGGGCAGGGGCGCCTCGGGGTCGCGGCCGCAGCAGTCCAGCAGGGGGGAAAAATCGACACCCGCCAGCGCCGACAGTTCCGCCAGTTGCCCAAAACGGGCGCCGGGGCGGAACAATACCGCCAGCGGCACGCGGCGCAGCACCGCATCCGGGCGGTGCCAGGCGTCGATGCGCAGCAGCGCGTCCAGCCCCAGAATCAGGGTCCAGCGGGTTGCGGGAAAAGCGGCGCACAGGGCGTCCAGGGTGTCGATGGTCCAGGACGGTCCGCTGCGGCGCACCTCGATGGCGTCCACCTCGAACCCGGCGATGTGTTCCGTGGCCAGCCGCACCATCTCCAGCCGGTGGGCGGCGGGGGCCAGGTCATGGCGTTTGAGGGGCGGCTCACCCGCCGGGATGAAGCGGATGCGGTCCAGCGCCAGGGCCTTGCGACAGGCCTCGGCCACGCGCAGGTGACAGGTGTGCACCGGGTTGAAGGTGCCGCCAAAGATACCGATGCGGGGGGCGGGCATTCTGCTCAGGTACGCAACTGGCCGTCGCCCAGCACCACGAATTTCTGGCAGGTCAGTTCCCGCAGGCCCATGGCGCCACGGGCGTGCAGGCGGCTGGTGGAGATGCCGATCTCGGCCCCCAGACCGAACACGCTGCCGTCGTGCAGGCGCGAGGAGGCGTTGACCTGTACCGCGGCGGCGTCCACCTCGCGCACAAAGCGCATGGCGGTGGTGTAGTCGGCGGTGACGATCACCTCGGTGTGTTGCGATCCGTGGCGGCGGATGTGGGCCACGGCGTCGGCGTAGCTGTCCACCACCTTCACGCTCATTTCCAGGCACAGCCACTCGGTGTCCCAGTCCGGGTCCACGGCGCCGACGGTGGTCGGCGCGGAGTCCTTCAGCAGGGGCAGGGCGCGGGGGCAGGCGTGCAGTTTCACCCCCAGCTTCTGCATGCGGGTGCCCAGACGGGGCAGGAAATCGGCGGCCAGGTCACGGTGGACCAGCAACGTCTCCAGGGCGTTGCAGGTGCCGGGGCGTTGCACCTTGGCGTTTTCCGCAAGCCGCAAGGCCATGTCCAGGTCGGCGGCCTTGTCCACGTAGGTGTGGCACAGCCCCTTGTCGTGCTTGACCACCGGGATGCGGCTGTTGTCGGTGACCATGCGGATGAGCCCCTCGCCGCCCCGCGGGATGATCAGGTCGATGTAGCGGGTCTGCACCAGCAGGTGGTCCACGGCGGCGCGGTCGGTGGTCTCCAGCAGCATCACGCAGTCGCGGGGCAGTCCGGCGGCGGCCCCCGCCTGGTCCAGCACGCGGGCGATGGCGGTGTTGGAGTGGATGGCCTCGGAGCCACCCTTGAGGATCACGCCGTTGCCGCTCTTGATGCACAGGGCGGCGGCGTCGGCGGTGACGTTGGGGCGGGACTCGTAAACGATGCCGATGACGCCGATGGGCACGCGCATGCGCCCCACCAGAAAGCCGCCGGGGCGGCGCTGCATGTTTTCGATCTCGCCCACCGGATCGGGCAGGGCGGCGACTTCGTTGAGGCCGGTGGCCATGGCCTGGATGCGCGCCGGGGTCAGCGCCAGGCGGTCGAGCATGGCGGCATCCAGCCCCTTGGCGCGGCCCGCCTCCAGATCCTTCCGGTTGGCGCGGGTCAGTTCGTCCGCGTGCTCCAGCAGGGCGGCGGCCATGGCGGTGAGGGCCGCGTTCTTGACTTCGGTGGGGGTGGCGGCCAGTTGGATCGAGGCTTCCCGCACCCGGCGGGCGCGGTCGGCGACGTAGGCGGCGATGTCCCGTTCCGGGGTGATCGCGGGGTTCTGGTGGGGGGAGTGCTTGGACATGTCGGGGTTACCTCGGGGCCATTTTACCGGAAACCGGCGTTTCCGGCAGTCGGACGAAAGTCTTTTTTTCGATCATTTATCCGTCCTCCTTCCGGGAAGGCGCGTATTGCGCGGCATTCGGGGGGGGTGTGGGGGGCAAAGCCGCCGCGCCCGGCGGCACCACCACAGGGCGCCGGTGGAGCGGGGGCGGAGCGGGGGCATTGACCCGGAGTGGGTAAGTTTCTTACAATCTCAGGCTTCCCTTCAAGGAAAAACGGGAAAATGGAAGAATGCCGGGGGACCGCGCCGCGCTGGCGCCAGCTTCCGGGTGGCTAACAGGATACGGGAAAGTAGTGCTCAACGCCCTTTCGGACAAGCTCGAAAAGGTACTCGGTCGCCTCAAGGGGCGGGGGGTGCTCAACGAGCAGAACATTGACGAGGCCCTCAAGGAGGTGCGCTTTGCGCTCCTCGAGGCCGACGTGCATTTTGCGGTGGTGAAGTCGTTCATCGCCGGGGTGCGCGAGCAGTGTTTGGGGCAAAACGTGCTGGGCAGCCTGTCTCCGGGCCAGCAGGTGGCCGGGGTGGTGCAGCGCGAACTGGCGCGGGTGATGGGTGGCCAGCAGGCGCAGCTTGATCTGCTCCCCGACGACCTGACGCCGATCCTGATGGTCGGCCTGCAGGGTTCCGGCAAGACCACCACCAGCGGCAAGCTGGCGTTGCGCCTCAAGGGGCAGGGTCGGCGGGTGCTGCTGGTGGCCTGCGACCTGCAACGTCCCGCGGCGGTGGAGCAGCTCAAGACCCTGGGGGGGCAGATCGGCGTGCCGGTGCTGGACCCGCAGCCCGCCGGGGGGGACCCGGTGGCGGCGGCGAAAGCCGGGCTGGAACACGCCCGCGTGAACCGCTTCGACGTGGTGCTGTTCGACACCGCCGGGCGGCTGCACGTGGACGCCGAACTGATGGCCCAGCTGGTGCGCGTGAAGCAGGCGGTGTCGCCGCGCGAAACCCTGCTGGTGGCGGACGCCATGACCGGCCAGGAGGCGGTGAACATCGCCGCCAGCTTCCACAAGGCCCTGGGGGTGACCGGCATCATCCTGTCCAAGCTCGAGGGCGACGCGCGAGGCGGCGCAGTGCTGTCGATGCGCGAGGTGACCGGCTGCCCCATCAAGTTTGTGGGCGTGGGCGAAAAGCTGCCGGCCCTGGAGACCTTCCACCCCGAACGCATGGCCGGCCGCATCCTGGGCATGGGCGACATGCTCGGGCTGCTGGAGCGGGCCGAGACCACGGTCACCCGTGACCAGGCCGAGGCGCTGGCGGGAAAACTGCGCAAGAGCGAGTTCACCCTCGAGGATTTTCGCGATCAGATGCGCCAGTTGCGCAAGATGGGTTCGCTGTCCGACCTTCTGGGCATGCTGCCCGGAGCGGGCAAGCTGGCCAAGGCCGCCCAGGCGGTGCCGGAAAAGGAGTTGGGCCGGGTGGAGGCGATCATCAACTCCATGACCCGCGCCGAGCGTGACAACCACACCCTGATCAATGGCAGCCGCCGCCGCCGCATCGCCAAAGGCAGCGGAACCTCGGTGCAGGAGGTCAACCGGCTGCTGAAGAATTTCGCCCAGGGCCGCAAGATGATGAAAAGTCTCGCGGGCGCCGGGGGCAAGTCATACAAACTCAGGCAGATGCTGCCGTTCTAGGACGGCGTACCGACAAAGGAGAACCAATGGCCGTTACCATTCGCATGACCCGCATGGGTCGCAAAAAATTGCCCTTCTACCGCGTGGTGGTGCTGGACAGCCGCGTGCGTCGCGACGGACGCTGCCTCGAGGTGCTGGGCACCTTCGATCCGCTGGCCGCCACCGGTGGCCTGAATTTGAAGGTCGATCGCGTGGACGAGTGGGTGAGCAAGGGCGCCACCGTGTCGGACGCGGTGCGTGACCTGGTGGTGCGCGCCCGCGCCACGGCCTGACGCCGTCCGGCCCCGCGCCGGACTGTCGCGGAGTTTTTTTGTCCATGCACGGAGACGCCGGTGAGCTGGTGATGATCGGCACCGGGGTCCGTGCCCACGGTGTGCGCGGCGAGGTGCGCGTGGCGCCCCTGTCGGGGGATCCGCAGCGCTTTGGCGCGGGTCTTTCGGTGGTGTGGCGCCGGGACGGCTTCGCCGACCGCTCGCTGACCGTGCGCCGGGCGCGCGGCAAGGGCGAACTCGCCTATGTTTTTTTTGACGAAATAGCCGACCGCACCGCCGCCGAACCCCTCAACGGCGGCCAGCTTTGGGCGCGGGCCGATTCCTCCCCCGATCTGGGCGAGGACGGCGGCTGGTACCACCATCAACTGCTGGGGCTGGAGGTGGTGGACGAAGCCGGCTCCCCCCTTGGCCGCCTGACCGGCATCTTCGACGGCCCTGCCCACGACAACCTGGAGGTCACCTCTCCCGGAGGCGTTACCTGGCTGGTGCCCGCGGTGCCGGCCTTTCTGCTGCGGGTGGAACTGGAGGCGGGACGGGTAGTGTTGCGCCCCATTCCCGGCCTGATTCCCGAGGCGGCGCGTCCTGACGCCCCCGGCCCGCCCTCCGACGGCGGTTGATCCGTGCGCGCCGCCATCATCACCCTGTTTCCCGCCATGGTGCAGGCGGTGCTCGACACCAGCATACTGGCGCGGGCGGCCCGCTGCGGATTGCTGGAGTGCGCGGTCACCCCGCTGCGGGAGTACGGCCTCGGGCGCTACCGCAAGGTGGACGACGAGCCCTATGGCGGAGGGCCGGGCATGGTGTTCCGCCCGGAGCCGGTGTTTGCCGCCGTCGAGGCGGTGGAGGCGGTTTTCGGGGTGGAGTGCCGGCGGCTGATGCCGTCGCCCCAGGGGCGGCGCTTCGATCAGGCCCTGGCGGCGGAACTGGCGGTCGAAGAGCGCCCCCTGGTGATTCTGTGCGGGCACTACGAGGGGGTGGACGAGCGGGTGCGCGAGGGGCTGCGCTTCGAGGAAATCTCCCTGGGGGATTTCGTCCTCACCGGCGGCGAACTGCCGGCCCTGGCCATGCTGGACGCGGCGGTGCGGCTGATCCCCGGAGTTCTGGGGGATGACCGCTCCCCCGTTTCCGACACCTTTACCGAGGCCGTGTCGGGGGGGCTCAAATACCCCCAGTACACCCGGCCGGAGGTGTTCCGGGGCATGGCGGTGCCCGAGGTGCTGCGCTCCGGCCATCATGCGGAAATCGAGCGCTGGCGGGCCGGGCAGGCCCACGCCGCCACCCGCTCCAAGCGCCCCGACCTGCTGGCCGGCGAGCGGGACGCCGCCGATGCCTGAGGCCGCCATTTATGTGGCCCTGGTGCACGGCCCGGTGAAGAACAAGCGCGGCGAGCGGGTCACCACCGCCGTTACCGGCCTGAATGTTCACGACATCGCCCGCGCCGTGACCACCTATGGGGGCCGGGGCTATTTTCTGGTCACCCCGCTGGCGGCCCAGCAGGAGTTGGTGCGGCGCATGGTGGCGCATTGGGAAGGTAGTTTTGGCACCCATTACAACCCCAACCGCAAGGACGCGCTGGGGGTGGCCGAAGTGGTAAACAGCCTGGACGATACCATCGCCGCCGTGGCCGGGCGCGAGGGCGGGGCGGCGCCCCGGGTGGTGGTGACTTCGGCGCGGGAGGTGGCGGGGGTGGCGCCGGTGACGTTCAGCGACCTGCGGGGGCGGATTGCCGATGGTGGCGCGCCGCTGTTGCTGGTGTTCGGCACCGGCTGGGGCCTGGTGGAGGAAACCATCGGCGGCGCCGACCTGCTGCTGGAGCCGATCCACGGTCATGGCGGATACAACCACCTGAGCGTGCGCAGCGCCGTGTCCATCGTGCTGGACCGTCTGCTGGGAGAGCGTGGGGAGCGGGGGCCGGAGTAGAGAAAAAGATTTGGAGATTCTTGATCCCGTTCGGTGGATCAGGCATAATGGGCGTTTCCCATGGGCGTGTTCCGTGGTGCCTTTTGCGGGGGGTCTGTCGCCCTTTGGCGGTCGGGTCCTTCGTGTGATTTTTGTGGAGAAGAGTGATGAACCGGCTTGAGCGCATCGAAAAATCCCTGGCGGCCACCAACCGCCCCCAGTTCGTTGTGGGCGATGCGGTGCGGGTGCATGCCAAGGTGGTGGAGGGCGGCAAGGAGCGCATCCAGGTGTTCGAGGGAGTGGTGATCGCCCGCAGTGGTGGATCCAACCGCGAAACCTTTACCGTGCGCAAGGTGTCGTATTCCACCGGTGTGGAGCGCGTGTTCCCGCTGAACTCACCGAACGTGGACAAGGTCGAGGTGGTGCGCCGCGGCCGGGTGCGCCGCGCCAAGCTGTATTACCTGCGGGAGCGTCGCGGCAAGGCCGCGCGCATTGCCGAGCGCGACATGCGTGGCAAGCGGGCTGCCGAACTGGCCGCCCTGCTGGCTGCCGAGGGCGTCGCCAGCGCTGCTCCGGAAACCCCGGAAGCGACCTCTCCCGGTGTCGCCGATGGCGGAGCCGCCGACGAGACCAAGCCGGGCGCCTGACGGCTCCGGTGCGGTTGCATCCGGCTGTGATGCGCCCAGGTCCGTTGTGGGAATACGAAGGCCGTGCCCAGGGTCGTGGCGCACGCGCCATTGCCGGCATTGATGAGGCCGGGCGCGGGCCGTTGGCCGGTCCGGTGGTGGCCGCGGCGGTGATTCTCGACGCGGCGGATCCCATCGCGGGGCTCAACGACTCGAAGCAACTCTCCGAGAAGACCCGGGAACGACTGTTCACGGAAATTCACACCCGGGCCCGTGCGGTGGGGGTGGGCATTGTGCATGCCGGGGAGATCGATCGCATCAACATTCTTCAGGCGACCATTCTGGCCATGACCCAGGCGGTGGAGCGATTGTCGGCGGGTGGCGTCGAGGCCGATTACCTGCTGCTCGATGCCCTGACCCTGTCGGCGCTGCCCCTGCCCCAGGAGGGGATCATCGGCGGCGACGGCAAGAGCGCCAGCATCGCCGCCGCCTCCATCGTGGCCAAGGTTACCCGGGACCGCATCATGGTGGCATACAACGACAACTTTCCGGGCTATGGATTTGCCGTCCACAAGGGCTATCCCACCCGCGCCCACCGCGAGGCGCTGTCGCGCCTCGGCCCCTGTCCCATCCATCGGCGCAGCTTTCGGGGCGTCGCCTAGACCCGTGGCGTGGTTCACAAAGCAGGAAGAAAAGCCGGGGGCGGGCGGCCTGCTGGGGCGCGAGGCCGAGGACCTGGCCTGCCGCCACCTGCGGGACGGCGGCATGGCGGTGGTGGCGCGCAACTATCGCGCCGGGCGGGTGGAGCTGGATATCGTTTGCACCGATGGTGACGCGGTGGTGTTCGTGGAGGTCAAGGCGCGCAGCTCCAGCGGTTTTGGCGGCGCCCCGGCGGCGATCAGCGCCACCAAGCGCGGCCGGGTGGGGCGGGCGGCCCGGCATTACCTGACGGAAAAGGGGTTGTACGGGGAAGTTCCGTGCCGCTTCGATGTAGTATTGGTGGACGCGGGGCAGCGTCCATATCGGATCACCCATATTCCCAACGCCTTCGCCGTGGAGGAGACCTAGCCTGTGGAGATCGGGTTCAATCAGAACGTCCCGGCGCATGGCAAGCTGTACCATGTGCAGACCGAGGACGTGGAGGCCTCGGCCGAAATCGTCACTCACGTATTCATGGATGGGCGCATCCTGCATACCTACCGGCTGTCCTACGCGGACTGGAAGACCGACGCCGCGTGGCGTCCCCGGGTGGCCGAGCAGGCCAAAAAGCAGCACACGCTGATGGTCGCCGCCATTCATCGCGGTCGCTTTGAACAGCCGAGCGCCTGAATTCAGATTGCAATGTGCAACAACAGGTTATACTGAAGAGTTGTGGTTTACCGTCCGCCCCGTCATGGATGGTGATCGCGTTAAGGGCGCGATCGGGGTGGCTTGGGGCCGCGTGTCCGCACGCGGCATGATTTGACCGGCAGGGAGTCCGCATGAGCAATTCAGGCAGCAATCCGGGTGACAATTCAGGCCGCGGGCCGGACCACGGGCAGGGTGGTGGCGGGTACGGCGGCTTCACCGTGGCCGTGCTGGTGGCACTGGTGGCCGGCTGGCTGCTGGGGTCCAGCATGCAGGCGGGCCCGGTCATGGCCCAGGGCACGTTTGACGGCCTGAAAATCTTTACCGAGGTGCTCAACGACATCCAGACCAAGTATGTCGAAGAGGTAGACAGCGAGAAGCTCATCGAGGGCGCCATCCGCGGCATGATCGATACCCTCGATCCGCACTCCTCTTATATGCGCCGGGAGGAATACAAGGACCTGCAGTCCGACACCAAGGGCGAATTCGCCGGGCTGGGCATCCAGATCGCCGTGCGGGATCGCAAGCTGGTGGTGATTTCCCCCATCGACGATACCCCGGCGGCCCGTGCCGGCATTCTGGCCGGTGACCACATCTCCGAGGTGGACGGCACCGCCACTAAGGACTTGACGGTGAACGAGGCGGTGAACCGCATGCGCGGCGTCAAGGGCACCACCGTGGTGCTGACCATCCTCCGCGAGGGCGAGGAAAAACCCCTCAAATTCACCCTGAAGCGCGACATCATCAAGGTCGAGAGCGTCACCTCGCGCACGGTCAGCGATGGCATCGGGTATGTGCGCATCAGCCAGTTCCAGGACCGTACCGGCGCCGAACTGCGCAAGGCCCTGGGCAAGCTCAAGGCCGACGGCATGGAGCAACTGGTGCTGGACCTGCGCAACAACCCCGGAGGCCTGCTGACGGCCTCGGTGGAAGTCACCGAGCAGTTCATCGGCGAGGGCGAGATGGTGGTGTACATTCAGGGCCGCGACGGCGACCGTGAAGAGTATTTTGGCCACAGCGGCAAGTACGCCGACGTGCCGATAGTGGTGCTGGTGAATGGCGGTTCCGCCTCGGCGTCCGAGATTGTTTCCGGCGCCCTGCAGGATCTGAAACGCGCCGTGGTGGTGGGCACCCAGTCCTTCGGCAAGGGATCGGTGCAGACCATTCTGCCTCTGTCCGACGATTCGGGATTGCGGCTGACCACCGCCAAGTACTACACCCCCGCCGGGCGTTCCATCCAGAACAAGGGGGTGACCCCGGACGTGGTGGTGGAATTCAACGCCGACACGGCGGTTTCCAAGGAGCGCAAGCGGGCCTTTGTACGGGAACGCGATCTGGAGCGCCATCTGGAAACCGAGCCGTCGCAGAAGGACGATCGGGACAAGCCGATCGGCGAACAGAGCGACGAGGCGGAGGGGGACATCAAACTCAGCACCGAGGAGGAGTCCTTCCTGCGTGACAACCAGTTGCAGGCAGCGGTGGACCTCCTCAAGGGGTGGCGGGTGATGGCCCACAGCCTGGCTCCCCCGCACCCGGCCGAGGCCACGAAGTAACCCCCCGAAGGGCATCGCACGGTTCGGGCGCGTGTTGCCGGTAACCTTGTGGCTGATCCGCCACGGCCAGGCGGAGACCGGAGGCGCCCTGACCGGCCACCGGGACCCTCCCCTGGCGGCGGCGGGCCACCTTCAGGCGGCGGACGCGGCCGCGGCGCTCAGCGGCATCCCCCTGGCGGCGGTTTACTGCAGCGACCTGCAGCGCAGCGAAAACACCGCCCGTGCGGTGGCGGCCCGCAGTGGCGGGGCGCCGCTCGAAACCGATCCGCACCCAACCGCTCCCCACAGGCTTGTTCCGTGTGCCGATGGTCGGCTGCGGGAACGCCATTTTGGCGATTGGGAGGGGGTGTCGGTGGCCGAATTGCAGCGTTCCGACCCCGATTCCCTGGCCAGGCTCTGGTGCGACCCCCGATTTTCCCCCCCCGGCGGAGAGAGCTTTGCCACGCTGGCGGCGCGTGCGCTGGCGTGTCTGGGCGAACTGCCGCCCCGCCACCCCGGACTTCCCATCGCGGTCGTCACCCACGGGGGGGTGTTGCGGGCGGTGCTGGCCGACGCGCTGGGGCTGGATCTGGCCGCCGCCATGCGCATTGAGGTGGCGTGGGGGCACGCCGTGCTGCTGCAGCGGTTCCCGGACGGCGGCATGCGTCTGGTGGGGGTCAATCTGCCCCCCCAGGCCTGGGGGATCATGTGGCATGCCCTGGAAGCCGACGATTTTCGCCTGACCGCCTGAACTCCCCACCCCGGTGGGTGGTGATTTGGAATCCACCTCCGGCCCGGCTATCATCGGAGGGTGGGGAGACACCGTTTTGCAGGTGTGTGGCGGGTGGCGGGCATAACGCAACAAGGAGGATGGCGTGTACAAAGGCTTGGTGGTCGGTCTGTCCGTGGCGGCGGCGGTGGCGTGTGGGGGCGGCGCCCTGGCGGCTTCCGACCGTGCCACCGTGGACAGTGCCCAGTTGCAGGCCATCTCCCGCACCTTCGTGGACATTGCCGAACAGATCACTCCGGCGGTGGTGGGCGTGTCCACCTCCCGCGTGGTGGGGGGAGCGTCCGGAGGCGCGCCGCCATTTTTTACCGATCCCTATTTTCGCTGGTTCTTTGGCGAAAAGACCCCCGACTTTGGTCCCCGTGACCACGAGGAAGAGGGGCTTGGTTCCGGCGTGCTGGTGTCGCAGGACGGGTTGATCCTCACCAACGCCCACGTGGTGGACGCGGCGGACCATATCCGGGTGACCCTGGTGGATCGGCGCTCCTTCAAGGCCACGGTGGTGGGGGTGGACAAGAAAACCGACCTGGCGGTGTTGCGTATCGACGGTGAGCACTTGCCGTGGGTGCCATTTGGCGACAGCACGGCGCTGCGCGTGGGCGAGGTGGTGCTGGCGGTGGGCAACCCCTTTGGTCTCAGCCAGACCGTGACCATGGGCATCGTCAGCGGTGTGGGACGCCAGGGGGTGGGCATCACCGACTACGAGGATTTTATTCAGACCGATGCCGCCATCAATCCCGGCAACTCCGGTGGCGCCATGGTGAACACGCGTGGCGAACTGGTGGGAATCAATACCGCCATCTTCACCCAGAGCGGCGGTTACGAAGGCATCGGCTTTGCCATTCCCGCCAATCTGGCGCGCGGCGTCATGGGGAGCCTGGTCAAAAAGGGGCGCGTGGTGCGCGGCTGGTTGGGGGTGTCCATCCAGGAGATGACCCCGGAACTGGCCGCCCAGTTCGGCCTTGCCAGCCCGCGCGGGGCGCTGGTCACCGATGTGGTCAAGGGCAGCCCGGCGGACAAGGCCGGGCTCAAACGCGGCGACGTGATCCTGACCCTGAATGAGCGCGAGATCCACAAGCTGACCCAGTTGCGGCTGCTGGTGGCGGCCACCGAAGTGGGCTCGGAAGTGGAATTGACGTACCAGCGGGATGGCCAGCGCAAGCGCGCCCGCGTGGCGGTGGGAGAACTGCCCGAAGAGGCCGCCGCGGTTCCCGAGGCGCCGGAGGTCACCGGTTCCGGCCTCGACAACGTGCTGGGCGGCATCAAGGTGGGCGCCATCGACCGGGAGTCGGCGCGGCGCTTCCAGATCGATCCCGCCACGCGGGGGGTGCTGGTGCAGGATGTGGTGCCGGGCAGCGCCGCCTCACGCTCCGGGCTGATTCCGGGTGATGTGATCGTCGAAATCAACCGCAAGGACGTGGCCGGTCTGGTGGATTTCAACCGTATTGCGCGGGAGATCAAACCCGGGCAGCGGGTGCTGGTGCTGATTTCGCGCCAGGGCCAGACTCTGTTCGTGGGGATCGAGCCGTAAACTGGGGTGCACCCGGTGGGGGTGCCCGGGGGAATTGGGGGTACTTTGGGTATGCACGAACCGAAGCGAATTGCCTCGCTGGCGCAGGTGCGAGGCCGTGATGACCGCGTCCTCTCCGAATGCTACGTGGTGGCCATGGGGTTTTCCGGCTGCTCCGTGCTGTCGGAAATGGCGGTGGACGCGGGGGTTTCGGTGTTCGTGGATTTTGTATTCCTGAACACCCGTGGCGCCCCCGAGGGGGAAACCGTGGCCGCCCGCGTGGTCGCCTGCACGCGACGCCCCGGAACCTACTGGATTCAACTGCGCTTCGACCGCAGCCTGGACCGGGAAGACGGCTCGCGGCTGGCGGATTTCATTCTTCGGGAACAGGGGGCAGGCCCAGCAACGCCGCCCCCACCGCTGCATGCAGCCGGGGCCGGAAACGCTTGATGCCGGAGTTCTCCGGGTCCGGGTGTACCCGGTTGGAAAGCAGCACCACCACCCATTCCCGTTCCAGATCCACCCACACCGAGGTGCCGGTGAAGCCCAGGTGCCCCGCCGAGGTGCGGCCGAAATGGGGGCCCGCAGTGGTGGGTGGCGGGTAGGGAGTATCAAAACCCAGTGCCCAGGAAGAGCCCGGCACCACCGTGTTGCGGGTCAGGCAGCGGCGCGCCACGGCCTGGGTGGTCCAGGTCGAGCGACCGTGCCAGGCGTCCACCAGCGCCAGCCCCCAGCGGCCCACGTCCCCGGCGGTGCCAAACAGCCCGGCGTGACCCGACACACCCCCCATGGCGAAGGCGTTGTCGTCATCCACGGCGCCCCGGATAACGCCACCGCGCCAGTCGCGACGGGCGGTCGGCGCCACGTCGTGACCCTCAAGGCGCCGGGCCTGATTGCCGGGGTTGTAGGCGGTGTCCGCCAGCCCCAGGGGCTCCGCCACCAACCGGCGAAACAATTCCTCCAAAGGGGTGCCGGTGGCCCGCTCCAGGGCCACGCCCAGCAGGATGAAGCCCGGATCGCTATAAACACTCTTCTCCCCCGCCGGGCGCTCTGGCGGCTCCGCCATGATCCGACGCACGATCCAGTCGCGACATGCCGGGGTGCCGGGGGCGAGTCCGGCGCCGTCCGCGCCACAGGCCATTTCATAAAACGGCTTCCACGCCGGCAGCCCCGAGGAGTGGGTGAGCAGGTGGAACAGGGTCACGTCGGCGGTGGCCCAGGCCAGTTCCGGCAGCAGCCGGGAAACCGGATCGGCGGGGTCCAGGCGGCCCTGATCCATCAGGCGCATGAAGCAACTGGCGGTGCTCATGGCCTTGGTGATGGAGGCCAGGTCGTAACGCGTGCCGGGATGCACGGCGGGGGCGGGGGGATGGCCGGCGTCGGCCCGAAAAAGGCTGCCCGCGGCCTGCCGCCACACCACTGCGCCACGCTCCGCCACCCACAGCACCGCGCCGGGGAACACCCCCTCGGCGACTCCCGCCGCCAGCACCCTCCGGGTTGCCGCGAAACGTTCCGGTCCCGAATCTGTTTTGCCGCCTGCCATGGGGTCCACCTTTTGATGCGTTGCCGCCGATTTGTCCCTTCCGCCACCCGTGCCGGTTTCCTGCCGCCGGGGGGGGGCGCAATGTTTGACCGGGCAAGACTCTTTATCGTACTATCCCCCGTCAAGAGACTACATCTGACGCCGTGAATGGCGTCAAAAATTGACGCTGCGGATGGCGTCAGGACAGATTTGACGTACTGGCGGCGTTGGCCGTGCATACCCATATCCTCACCACTTGTAGCAAAGGGGATTGATCGATGGCGTTGATGATTACCGAAGAGTGCATTAACTGTGCGGCCTGCGAGCCCGAGTGCCCGAACGAGGCCATTCACGAGGCCGATCCCGTGTATGTGATCGAGCCCGATCTGTGCACCGAGTGCGTCGGTTTCCACGAGGAGGCCCAGTGTGCCGCCGTGTGCCCGGTGGATTGCTGCGTGCCCGATCCGGCCCACGAAGAAACCGAGGAGCAGTTGCTGGCCAAGAAGGATCGCATCCACCCGAACGGTTAACCGGCACGGCCCCCGGCGGGGGGCACGGCCCCCGGCGGGGGGCACGGCCCCCGGCGGTATTCGCGAAAACCCGTGGCTGATCCCGGATTCATCGCGAAACGTTCCGCGCCTTTCGAGGCTCCAGGACGCGACCGGCGGGGGGCACGGTCCCCGGCGGTATTCGCGAAAACCCGTGGCTGATCCCGGATTCATCGCGAAACGTTCCGCGCCTTTCGAGGCTCCAGGACGCGACCGGCGGGGGGGCACGGTCCCCGGCGGTATTCGCGAAAACCCGTGGCTGATCCCGGATTCATCGCGAAACGTTCCGCGCCTTTCGAGGCTCCAGGACGCGACCGGCGGGGGGGCACGGCCCCCGGCGGTATTCGCGAAAACCCGTGGCTGATCCCGGATTCATCGCGAAACGTTCCGCGCCGTCTGGCGGTATGGCGCGCCCCTGTTCACCGGCCGCAGGCGGAGGTTGCGCCGCCGCGGTGATCCTGTCATCGTAATCAGGGGCCCGCCGGGCGGCGGGCCTTTTTTGTTGTCACTCCCGCAGCGGCGTCAGGGGGAGAATCCCGCCATGCAGACCGAACACACCGAACGCCGGAGACAAGTGGTTCTGGATACCGAAACCACCGGTCTCAGTCCCGGCGAAGGCCACCGTATCGTGGAGGTCGGTCTGGTGGAGATGGTCAACCGCCACTGCACCGGCAACACCTTTCACCACTACATCCACCCCCAGCGCGAAATCCCCGAAGAGGCCGCGCGCATCCACGGCATCACCGACGCCCAGGTGGCGGGCGCCCCAAAATTCGGCGAGATCGCCGAAGCCATGCTGGCGTTCATCGGCGACTCCCCCCTGGTGATCCACAACGCCGTGTTCGACCTGTCGTTCCTCAACCACGAACTGGCCTTGTGCGGCCGCCCCTCCCTGGACGGGCACCCGGTGGTGGACACCCTCACCGAGGCGCGCCGCCGCCACCCGCGCCAGCGCAACAGCCTGGACGCCCTGTGCCGCCGCTACGGCGTGGACAACAGCCAGCGCACCCTGCACGGCGCCCTGCTCGACGCCGAAATCCTTGCCGATGTCTACGTGGCCATGCTGGGAGGCCACCAGACCGCGCTGGACGGCCTCACCGAGCAGTGGGGCGGCTCCACACTGGTCATCGCCGGAGAGGCGAGCCGCGCCTCCTCCCACCCCGGCCTGATCCCCCATGGCGCCACCCTGCCCGTGGGCAGGGTTCCCCGTCTGGTTCCCCCCAGCCCCGAAGAACTTGCCGCCCACACCACCCTGCTCACCCGTCTCGAAGGAGGAAGCTCCGGCCACTGACAAGAGCCGGGGAAACCCCTCAGGCGTATTCGCGGGCAGGCCACGGCAGGCACGGCAGGCACGGCCTGCAGCGGTATTCGCGAAAAACACACGGCGAGGGCCAGGTTCATCGCGAAGTCGGCCGCGCGGGTGGAAACGGCCTGCCGTCCCGACCGATGATTGAATCGGCCCGCACCGGGCCTGTCGAAGGGGGCTGCCCGGCGTCCGGCGATCCGGGGGCCAGCGGCCTGCCGTCCCGGCCGGTGATTGAATCGGCCCGCACCGGGCCTGTCGAAGGGGGCTGCCCGGCGATCCGGGGGCGCCCCGAACCCCGCCCACCCCTTAAAACCCGCGTCGGATCTGCGTTCCTGGCGAATCTGGCCGCGAATCTTTGTTTCTCTACGCCACTTTGGCCACCACAGCGCCAAAAATCGCGCACTCAAGCCATTGAAAATGCGTGGCCTTTTCCCCGAAGTCCTGCGAAAAAACCGCTGCTGAAAACATCCATGTGCCGCAGTCTTATCCGGTATATCAACGGGTTGCGTGCATTCCGGGGCGGGTTTCACCACACCCCGCGCTTCCCGCCCCGCAAAGCCGCAAAAGCGCCCTCCCCCGCCCCGGACGCGGGGGGCGCGCCGTCACCCCGGCGCATATGGAGAAACCGCCGCAAACCGCCGCAACCCCTTGTCATTGCGGACCAAAATAGCCCCATGGGGCGCGCAACCCATTGACGGATAAAGGGATGCAAATCCGCTTCCCGCAGCGCGAAGAAATGCCGGAGTGGGGGCGAGGGGCAAAAAAAAACCAATCCATGTCGGTTACCACCGACAAATATCCGTTTGATAACAACAGGTTATGGTGTGGTTGAATGGGTGGCTCCCCGGCGTCTGGCCGGTGGGCCATTGCCCGACCGGCCGGGTTTGGGCATGTTGGAGGGGGAGGAGGGCGCGGCCAGCCCGTGCGCGGGGTTTTACAAGGAGATTGCCATGCGCCTGCCCAGGGGCGTCAAGACCGCGCCAGACGGGCGCATCGTGTTCCATGTGCCGCCGGGATCCCCGCTCAACCGGGTGATGTATCGCGACCGGCGCGGGCGGTTTTTGCCGCACCCCAGGGTGAAGCCGGTGCGACGGGTGCGGTTTCGCAAAATCGCCCGCAAACGCCGCCCGCATTATTGTCACCGCTGGCACGATGCCCGTGGCCGTTTTTGCCTGCGTCCGCCCATGTCACTGGGAGAAATCATCGCGCTGGCGCAGGTGCTCAAGCTGGGGGCGGTGGCGGAGCATTTTCTGCGTGGGGCGTGGCAGCGGGAGCAGGCCGGTCTGGCCACGCCGGGCAGGTCATCCCCCACCGGGCGACGGCGTCCGCGATGAACTCCGGGCCGTCGAACCGCGCCGGTTCGACAAGCCCGGTGCGGACGGCGCCGTTTCAACAACCGCTTGGGCCCCCCCTCTCTCTCCCCCCGGTTGGGGGCCCGCCTCTCCCCCCCGGTCGGGGCGTGCCCGCTAGGGGAGGTGGGTTTCGCCCATCAGGTAGCGGTCGATCTGACGCGCCGCCTGGCGGCCTTCGGCAATCGCCCACACCACCAGGCTCTGGCCACGCCGGGCGTCTCCGGCGGCAAACACCCCCGGCACCGAGGTCTGGTAATCGGCTCCGGCCTTCAGGTTGCCGCGTTCGTCCAGATCACACCCCAGATCCTTCACGAAGCCCGCGGTTTCCGGGTGCAGATAGCCCATGGCCAGCAGCACCATGTCGCAGGGGATGGAGAAGGCGGAACCGGGGATCTCGCTCATCTGCGGACGACCGGAGGCGTCGGGCTGCCACTGCACCCGCACCGCGTTCAGGGCCGTGAGCTTGCCGCCCTTGCCCTCGAACGACTTGGTGAGGGTGGCGAACATGCGCTCGCCGCCTTCTTCGTGGCTGGTGGACTCCCGCATTACCCGCGGCCACTGGGGCCAGGGGTTGTCCGATGGCCGTTGGTCGGGGGGCTCGGGCAGCAGTTCGATCTGGGTGATGTGTTTGGCGCCGTGGCGGATGGACGTGCCCAGGCAGTCGGAACCGGTGTCGCCGCCCCCCAGGATCACCACCCGCTTGCCGGTGGCGAGCAGGTCGTGGGCCGGGTCCAGCCTGTCGCCCCAGTTGCGGCGATTTTGCGGCACCAGGAACTCCATGGCGAAGTGAACTCCGGATAACTCGCGCCCCGGCACCCGCAGGTCGCGGGGCACGGTGGAGCCGACACAGATGCACACGGCGTCGAACTCGTCGCGAAGTTGGGCGGCGGAAATGTCCACTCCCACGTGGGTGTTGGGGGACAGTTGCACGCCTTCGGCGGCGAGTTGTTCCACGCGCCGCTGCACCACGCGCTTTTCGAGCTTGAAATCGGGGATGCCGTACATCATCAGCCCGCCGATGCGGTCGTCGCGCTCGAACAGCGTCACGGTGTGCCCGGCGCGGTTCAGTTGCTGGGCGGCGGCCATGCCGGCGGGACCGGAGCCGATCACCGCCACCTTCTTGCCGGTGCGGCGGGTGGGGGCCTCGGGGGCAATCCAGCCGGAGTCGAAGGCGCGGTCGACGATGGCGCACTCGATCTGCTTGATGGTCACCGGCGTGTTGTGGATGTTCAGCACGCAGGACGACTCGCACGGCGCGGGGCAGATGCGGCCGGTGACCTCGGGGAAATTGTTGGTGGCGTGCAGGCGACGGATGGCCTCCTGCCAGCGGCCGTGGTAGACCAGATCGTTCCAGTCGGGAATGAAATTGCCCAGCGGGCAGCCGTTGTGACAGAACGGCACCCCGCAGTCCATGCAGCGCGCGCCCTGAAGCTTCAGGTCGTCCTCGGCCAGGGGCACCATGAACTCGTGGTGGTGGCCGACGCGCTCCTTGACCGGGTGGTAGCCGTGGCTCTTGCGCTCGTACTCCTTGAAGCCGGTGATCTTACCCAATGTGTGAACCCTCCCGCTTGCCCTTGCCACCCTTGCCCTTACCGCCGGTTTTACCCTTGCCCGCGGGGGCGGCCACGGCCTTGTCCGCGCCCTTCGCCCTGGCCTTGCTCCCGGCACGTTCGGCGAGCACGCGCTTGTAGTCCAGCGGGAACACCTTGATGAACTGGCCGAAGGATTCTTCCCAGTCTTCCAGAATTTCGCTGGCGACGTTGCTGCCGGTGAACTGCAGGTGGCGTTCCAGCAACTCGCGCACCTCCACCAGATCCTCGGCCTCGGACAGGCGCGACAGTTCCACCATGGAGGTGTTGCAGCGCTGGGCAAAACGCCCGTTGGGATCGAACACATAGGCAACGCCGCCGCTCATGCCGGCTGCAAAGTTGCGGCCGGTTTTTCCCAGCACCACCACGCGGCCCCCGGTCATGTATTCGCAACCGTGGTCGCCCACCCCCTCCACCACCGTGCGGGCGCCGCTGTTTCGCACCGCGAAACGCTCACCGCCGACACCGCAGAAATAAGCCTCGCCGCTGGTGGCGCCGTACAGAACCGTGTTGCCGACGATGATGTTGCGCTCCGGCCGGAAGGTGGCGGCGCGGGGCGGGCGCACGATAATGCGTCCACCGGACAGCCCTTTGCCGGTGTAGTCGTTGGCATCACCTACCAGTTCCAGGGTAATGCCCCGGGGCACAAAGGCGCCGAAGCTCTGTCCGGCGGTGCCGTGCAGCTTGAGGTGCAACGTGTCGTCGGGCAGGCCCTTTTCGCCGTAGCGCTTGCTGACTTCGTGGCCGAGCATGGCGCCGACCGTGCGGTCGGTGTTGCGGATGGCGTGCTTGAACTCCACCCGTTCACCGCGCTCCAGCGCGGCCTCGGCCAAGGCGATGAGCTTGTTGTCCAGTACCTGATCGATGCCGTGGTCCTGTTCCTCGCAGTGACGTACCGGAGTGCCCTCGGGCACATCCACGCGATGCAGAATGGCGGTGAGGTCGAGCCCCTTGGCCTTCCAGTGGTCAATGGCCGGGCGCGCAATCAGGCGGTCCACGCGTCCCACCATTTCGTCGAAGGTGCGGAAGCCCAGTCGGGCCATGATCTCGCGCACGTCCTTGGCTACGAAGCGGAAGAAATTGATGACGTGTTCCGGCTTGCCGGGGAAGCGTTTGCGCAGGTCCTCGTCCTGGGTGGCGATGCCCACCGGACAGGTGTTGAGGTGGCATTTGCGCATCATGATGCAGCCGGAGGCCACCAGCGGTGCGGTGGCGAAGCCGAACTCGTCGGCTCCGAGCAGGGCGCCGATGACCACGTCGCGGCCGGTCTTGAGCTGGCCGTCGGTTTGCAGCCGCACGCGGCCGCGCAGTTCGTTCATCACCAGCACCTGCTGGGTTTCGGCCAGGCCCAGCTCCCATGGTCCGCCGGCGTGGCGCACGCTGCTGATGGGGCTGGCGCCGGTGCCGCCGTCGTGGCCGGAAATGAGAATCAGGTCGGCGTGGCCCTTGGCCACCCCTGCGGCAATGGTGCCGACGCCGACCTCGGCCACCAGCTTGACCGAGACCGCCGCGGCGGGGTTGCTGTTCTTGAGATCGAAGATCAGCTGCGCCAGGTCCTCGATGGAGTAGATGTCATGGTGCGGCGGCGGACTGATGAGTCCCACACCGGGGGTGGAGTGACGCACCCTGGCGATCACCTCGTTCACCTTGTGACCGGGCAACTGGCCGCCCTCGCCGGGCTTGGCGCCCTGGGCGATCTTGATCTGCAATTCGTCGGCGTTGGTCAGGTAGTGGCTGGTGACGCCAAAACGGCCCGAGGCCACCTGCTTGATGGCGCTGCGCCGCAGGTTGCCGTCGGCGTCGGGCACGAAGCGCTCCGGATCCTCGCCGCCCTCGCCGGTATTGGAGCGTCCCCCCAGCCGGTTCATGGCAATGGCCAGGTTCTCGTGCGCCTCCTTGCTGATGGAGCCAAAGCTCATGGCGCCGGTGCAGAAACGCTTGACGATTTCGCTGGCCGGCTCCACCTCTTCCAGCGGAATCGGCTTCTTGGCCCACTTGAGTTCCATCAGTCCCCGCAGGGTGGCCAGGCGGCGGCTGGAGTCGTCCACCTGCTGGGCGTACTCCTTGTATACCTCGTAGCTGCCCCGGCGCACCGCATCCTGCAGCTTGGCGATCACCTCCGGGTTGTACTGGTGAAACTCGCCGCCGCGGCGCCATTGATACTGGCCGCTGTGCTCCAGCGCACCAATCGCCGGACGGTCGGAAAAGGCCTCCAGATGGCGACGGATGGTGTCGGCGGCCACGTCGACGATGCCGATTCCCTCCAGGCGGCTGGAGGTGCCGGTAAAGTATTTTTCGACAAACGTCCCCTGCAACCCGAGGGCCTCGAACACCTGGGCGCCGCGATAGCTCTGTACGGTGGAGATGCCCATTTTGGACATTACCTTGAGCATGCCCTTCTTGACCGCCTTGATGAAGTGGGCGTGGGCGTCGTCGACGTCACTGGCGCCGGGCAAAAAGCCGGTGTGGGCCATCTCCTCGATGGTATCCAGCGCCAGATACGGGTTGATGGCTCCCGCGCCGTAGCCGATCAGCAGGGCGAAGTGCATCACTTCACGGGCCTCGGCGGTTTCGATCACAAAGCCGCAGCGGGTGCGCAACCCCTCGCGAATAAGGTGGTTGTGGACCGCCGCCGTGGCCAGCAGGCTGGGGATCGGCGCGTGGTCGCGGTCCATGCCCCGGTCCGACAGGATCAGCACCGTGCAGCCCTGCCGAATGGCTTCTGCGGCCTGGGCGCACAAGGCTTCCACCGCCCGCTCCAGCCCCTCGGCGCCTTCGGCGATGGGGAACAGCATGGGCAGGGTAATCGAGTTCAGCCCGCCCAGTTCCACTTCGCGCAGCATGGCCATTTCGCGGTTGGTCAGCAGTGGGGTTTCCAGGCGAATGCGCCGCGCCGCCGTGGGGGTGGCGCGCAGCAGGTTATGTTCGGAACCGATGGCGCACCCGGTGGACATCACGATCTCTTCCCGGATCGGGTCGATGGGCGGGTTGGTGACCTGGGCGAACAACTGGCGGAAATAGTTGAAAAGCTGCTGCGGCCGGTCGGAGAGCACCGCCAGGGCGGTATCGTTGCCCATGGAACCGATGGGCTCCTCGCCCCTGTCGGCCATGGGAGCGAGGATTACATGCAGGTCTTCGTGGGAATAGCCGAAGGCCTTTTGCCAGGCCAGCAGTTCCTCGCCGCTGATGTGGGGCACCACCGGCGCCATGTCCAGCCGCGCCAGGTGCAACTGGTTGCTCACCAGCCAGCGGCCATAGGGCTTGGCCTGCGCCAGATCGTCCTTGAGTTCCTCGTCATCGACGATGCGGCCCTGCACCGTGTCCACCAGCAGCATGCGCCCCGGCTGCAGGCGCCATTTTTTGACTACCTGATCGGCGGGTACGTCCAGCACCCCGGCCTCGGAGGCCATGATGATGCGGTCGTCCTTGGTGATCATGTAACGGGCGGGCCGGAGGCCGTTGCGGTCGAGGGTGGCGCCCACGACGCGGCCATCGGTGAAGGCCATGGCGGCGGGGCCGTCCCACGGTTCCATGAGCTTGGCGTGGAATTCATAGAAATCGCGCCGCGCCTGGTCCATCTCGTCGTGCATGCCCCAGGCTTCGGGGATCATCATCATGGCTGCGTGGGGCAGGCTGCGACCGCCCTGCACCAACAGTTCAAACACGTTGTCGAAGCTGGCCGAATCGCTCATGCCCGGCTCGACGATGGGGAACAGCTTGGGAATGTCGCGCCCCAGACGACCGCTTTCCAGAGCCGCTTCGCGGGCCTGCATCCACTTGCGGTTGCCGATCACGGTGTTGATCTCGCCGTTGTGGGCGATAAAGCGGAACGGCTGGGCCAGCCCCCAACTGGGGAAGGTGTTGGTGGCATAGCGCTGGTGCACCAGCGCGATGGCCGAGACCATGGCCGGGTCGTTCAGGTCCGGAAAATAGCGGTCTACCTGATGCGCCATCAACTGGCCTTTGTAGACCAGGGTGCGGCAGGACAGGCTGGGGATGTAGAAATAGTGCGCCTGGGGCATGCCGGAGCCGCGCACGGCGCGCTCCACCTGCTTGCGGATGACGTACAGCTTGCGCTCGAAGGCGTCGGCATCCAGGCCGTTGTTGCCCACGAAGAACTGGCGGATGGCCGGCTCCTCGGCACGGGCACCGTGGCCTACGCAGCGGTTGTCGGTGGGCACATCACGCCAGCCGAGGAACTGCTGCCCCTCGTTGGCCACGTACTGTTCGATGGCCAGGCCGCAGCGGTTGCGCTGGTCTACATCTCGCGGCAAAAAGGCCACGCCAACGCCGTATTTGCCGCGATTTGGCAGGTCGAAAACCACTTCCTGACGCAGGAAGGCATCGGGAATCTGCATCAGGATGCCGGAACCGTCGCCGGTCTCGGGATCGGCGCCCACCGCCCCGCGATGGTGCAGGTTTTTGAGGATGGTCAGGCCGTCGCGGATGATGTCGTGGGACGGCACCCCCTTCATGTGGCACACGAAGCCAACACCGCACGCGTCGCGTTCGTGTTCGGGGCGGTACAGCCCGGCGGGCTTCTGCGAAGAACGGTTCAGCCCGGCCGGACGCTGGTCGGTCGGGCGCGGCCCTGTGGAATGCTGGTCGTGACTGTCGGAAGGCATGGTGCTTATGATCCGTCCACCAAAAAAAACACGCTTGAAACAAACGCTGTTCTAACCGGGGGAGCTAGCCGGAAATCCGGCCCGCAGGCCGATTGCCCCTGGCCTGCGACCGGACACGGGCGGCGGGCGGCGGGGGAGGGCCACGGGGCGGTCCACCCGTCATCCGGCCCCCTGAATCCGGCAGGTAATCCCGAAACGGCCCATTATACATCAAGCGTTCCCGGTTGTCGCCCCCCGGTCCCAACCCCCACGGGAGAGGGGGCGGGTTCCACTTGACGGGGGGAGGGGGGGCGCCTACCATACCGGTGGTTTGCCGCCCTCCAGTTTTCTGTCCTTTAACCCGGTCCCGCGAGGCCGAGAAGGATCGCCTTCATGCCGCAGCAGCATGGCCAGCCGCCGCGCCCAGTGCCGGATTCCGCGCCGCTCCGGAGTGCCCCGGTTGCGGCGGGGCGGGCCTGCGGCGATGCCTCCAGCCACGAGATCCTTTCCGCCAGTGACGCCCGCCGCGCCATTCGCCGCCTTGCCCATGAGGTGCTGGAAGCGCGCAAGGGGGCCGGCAACCTGGTGCTGGTGGGTATCCGCACCGGGGGCGAGCCTTTGGCTCACCAACTGGCAGACGCCATCCGCCAGATCGAGGACGTGGAACCTCCCCTCGGCCTTTTGGATATCACCCTCTACCGCGACGACCTGGGGGCGCGTGGTGGGCAGCCGGTGGTGCGCGAAACCCGCATCCCTTTCGATATTACCGGGCGCGACGTGCTGCTGGTGGACGATGTGTTGTTCACCGGCCGCACCATCCGCGCCGCCCTCAACGCCCTGATGGATTTCGGGCGCCCGGCGCGGGTGCAACTGGCGGTTTTGGTGGATCGGGGGCATCGGGAACTGCCCATCCGCCCCGACTTTGTGGGCAAGAACATCCCCACCGGACCCGGCGACAGGGTGGAGGTTCGCTTCGGCGACGACCGGCAGGTGATCGGGGCCTTTCTGTTCCGTGCGCCGGAACCGTCCCCGGCAGGCGGGGAGCAGGCATGAGCGCCGTCGCCACCGATACCGGAGCCGCCACGGCCACCTTCGGCAAGGACCTGCTGGGCCTCAAGGACCTGTCCGCCGTTGCGGTCACCGCCCTGCTGGACACCGCCGAGGGTTTTCTGGAAGTGGGTACCCGCAGCGTCAAGAAGGTGCCCGCCCTGCGCGGCCGCACCGTGGTCAACCTGTTTTACGAGCCGTCCACCCGCACCCGCACCAGCTTTGAACTGGCCGCCAAGCGTCTGTCGGCGGATGTGCTCAACATCACCGTGAACGCCAGTTCCGTGGTCAAGGGCGAGGGGTTGATCGACACCGCCCGCAACATCGAGGCCATGAACGTGGACACGGTGGTCATCCGCCACGCCGCCGCAGGCGCCCCGCAATTGCTGGCGGAAAACCTTCAAAGCCACGTCATCAACGCCGGGGACGGCGCCCACGAGCACCCCACCCAGGGGCTGCTGGACCTGTTCACCATGCGCCGCGCTCTGGGGCGGGTGAAGGGGCTGACGGTGGTCATTGTTGGCGACATCGCCCACAGCCGCGTGGCACGCTCGGGGCTGATCGGCCTGACCAAGCTGGGCGCCCATGTGCGGCTGGTGGGGCCGCCCACCATGATCCCCATGGGCATCGAACGCCTGGCCGAGACCCCCGGCAGCGTCCGCGTCGGCCACGATCTGGACGCCGCCCTGGCCGGGGCCGATGTGCTCATGCCCTTGCGCCTGCAACTGGAGCGGCAGGGTGCGCCCCTGTTTCCCGGCAAACGCGAGTACGCCCTGCGCTACGGCATCGACCAGCGCCGCCTGAGCCTGGCCCCCGGAGCCATTGTCATGCACCCCGGCCCCATCAACCGGGGGGTGGAGATCGCCCACGACGTGGCCGACGGGGAGCGCTCCGTGATTCTTGGCCAGGTCACCCACGGGGTGGCGGTGCGCATGGCGGTGCTGTACCACTATTCCGGTGGGCAGGGGGAGTTGGCATGAGCGACGGCATGGACAACCCGGTGGTGACCATCCTCGGCGGCCATCTGGTGGACCCCGCTGCCGGGGTCGATGCCCCCGCTGACCTGCGCATCGAGAATGGCCGAATTGCCCGGGTGACGGCTCCCGGCGCCCTGCCCCGCGAGGGGCAGGTGATTGACGCCGCCGGACGTCACGTCCTGCCCGGCCTGATCGACACCCACGCCCACCTGCGCGAGCCGGGTCACGAGCACAAGGGGACCGTCGCCGACGCCGCCTTCCAGGCGGCCATGGGCGGCATCACCTGTCTGTTCGCAATGCCCAATACCGATCCGGTGTGCGACTCCCGCGCGGTGTGCGAGATGGTCATCAACCGCGCCCGCCAGACCGGCGCTGTGCGCGTGCTGCCGGTGGGGGCAATGACCCGGGGCATGGAAAACCGGGTGCTGTCGGAAATGGGGGAACTGGCCGCCTGCGGCTGCCCGGCACTGGCCGACGCCTGGGCGCCCATCGAGAGCAGCCAGATGTTCCGCCGCGCCCTGGAATATGCCCGTGGTGTGGGACTGCCGGTGATCACCGTGCCCCAGGACCTGGGGCTGTCCGCCGACGGCGTCATGCACGAGGGAGACGTGGCCACCCGCCTGGGATTGGCCGGGATTCCGGCGGCCAGCGAGGAGATTTCGGTGGCCCGCGCCATCGCCCTGGCGGAACTGGCCGGTTGTCGCCTGCACATCGCACCGATTACCACCGCCGGATCGGTGCGGCTGGTGGCGGACGCCCGGCGGCGCGGTCTGGACGTCTCCGCCGGCACCGCCCCCCACTACCTGCACCTGACGGATGCGGCGCTCATCGGCTACGCCACCGCCGCCAAGGTCTATCCGCCGCTTCGCCCACGCACCGATCTTGAGGCTCTGCGCGCCGCCGTCGCCGACGGCACGGTGAGCGTGCTTTCCAGTTGCCATGCCCCCCACGCCGACTATGAAAAGGCGGTGGAGTTCTCCCTGGCGCCATTTGGCATGGCCGGGCTGTCCACGGCCCTGTCTCTCACCCTGCTGCTGGTCAAGGAGGGGGTGTTGCCCCTGAGTTCCGCCGTGGCCCGCTGGACCCATGGGCCGCGCGAGGTGTTCGCTCTCGCCGATGCGGGCACCCTGGCAGAAGGCAGCCCCGCCGATCTGACCATCGTGGACCTGTCCTCCACCTGGGAAATTACCCCCCGGGCGGTGGCCGGGCACGGCCTCAGCACCCCCTGGCTGGGGCAGACCTTGCCCGGTCGTGTATGCCAGACCCTTCTGGGGGGAAAGATCGTGCACGACAGTCAGCGCTCCACCGCAGTTCCCCCCCATCACCCCGAAGACGCAGTTCACCACGCATGAGTACCCCCATTTCCGCCGCCCATTCCACCACCAATCCGGTGCCCGCCCTGCTGGCTCTGGCCGATGGCCGCACCTTCCGGGGCAGTGCCGTTGGCGCCGTGTCTGCCACCCCGGTGGCGGGGGAGGTGGTGTTCAACACCGCCCTCAGCGGGTATCAGGAAATTCTCACCGATCCTTCCTACAGCGGGCAGATGGTCACCATGACCTATCCCCATCAGGGCAACTACGGCGTCAATGGCGTGGATGTGGAATCGGCGCGCCCCTATCTGACCGGCTTCATCATGCGCGAGTGCGAGACCTTGCCCTCCAACTGGCGCAGCGAGCAGTCATTGCCGGACTATCTGACGCAGCACGGCATCGTCGGCATTGAGGGCATTGATACCCGCGCCCTCACTCGCCACATCCGCGATGCCGGGGCCCAGCAGGCGGTGATCGTCTCCGGGCGCGCCGCGGACGACACCGGGAAGGCGGTACAGGCGGCCCGTTCCGCCCCCTCCATCGAGGGGCGCGACCTGGTGCGGGAAGTCACCTGTGCCGCCCCCTACGCATGGAGCGAGCCGACCCCCGGAAACACCGCTCCCAAGGCCCGTTACAAGGTGGTGGCCTACGATTTCGGCATCAAGCGCAACATCCTGCGGCTGCTGGTGGACCACGGTTGCGAGGTGACCGTGGTGCCCGCCGATACTCCCGCCGGGGAGGTGCTGGCCATGCGCCCCCACGGGGTGTTTCTGTCCAACGGTCCGGGTGATCCGGCGGCGGTGACCTACGCCGCCGACCGCGTGGGAAGACTGTTGGGCAACGTGCCGGTGTTCGGTATCTGCCTGGGGCACCAGCTCCTGTGTCTGGCACTGGGGGCGCGCACCTTCAAGCTGCGCTTCGGCCACCACGGCGCCAACCAGCCGGTGCAGGACCTGGCCACCGGCAGGGTGGAGATCACATCGCAGAACCACGGCTTCGCGGTGGATCCGGAGCAGCTTCCCAGGGAACTGGAAGTGACCCACGTCAATCTCAACGACCGCACGGTGGAGGGGGTCAAGCACCGCAGCCTGCCGGCTTTTTCGGTGCAATACCACCCGGAGGCGGCCCCCGGACCCCACGACTCCGCCTACCTGTTCCAGCGTTTCACCCAACTGATGGATTCCGAGAAATAACCGACCCGTATGCCCAAGCGCACCGACATCCAGACCATCCTGCTCATCGGCTCCGGCCCCATCGTTATCGGCCAGGCCTGCGAATTCGACTATTCCGGCACCCAGGCCCTGAAGGCCCTGCGGGAGGAGGGGTACCGGGTGATCCTGGTCAACTCCAATCCAGCTACCATCATGACCGACCCGGAACTGGCCGACCGCACCTATATCGAACCCATTACCCCGAAGGTGGTGGCGCGCATTATTGAGGCGGAACGGCCCGATGCCTTGCTGCCCACCATGGGTGGCCAGACTGCGCTCAACACCGCCATTGCCCTGTATGAGGACGGCACCCTGGAAAAATTCGGTGTGGAGCTGATCGGCGCCAGTTACCGGGCCATCACCGTGGCCGAGGATCGCCTCAAGTTCAAGGAAGTGATCGAGCAGCTTGGCCTGCGCGTGCCCCACAGCGGGGTGGCGCGGACCATGGAGGAGGCGTGGGATGTGGTGGCGGTGACCGGCTTTCCGGCCATTCTCCGTCCCTCTTTCACCATGGGTGGCACCGGGGGTGGCATCGCTTACAACCGCGAGGAGTTCGAACCCGCCATGCGGCGCGCCCTGGAAGCCAGCCCGGTACACGAGGCGCTGGTGGAGGAGTCGGTGCTGGGCTGGAAGGAGTATGAACTTGAGGTGATGCGTGACCGCAAGGACAACGTCACCATCATCTGTTCCATCGAGAATATCGACCCCATGGGGGTGCATACCGGTGACTCGGTCACCGTGGCCCCTGCCCAGACCCTCACCGACGCCGAATACCAGAAGATGCGCGATGCCTCACTGGCCATCATCCGCGCCGTGGGGGTGGATACGGGTGGCTCCAACATCCAGTTCGGCATCAACCCGGAAGACGGGTCCATGGTGGTGATCGAAATGAACCCCCGTGTGTCGCGTTCCAGCGCGTTGGCCTCCAAGGCTACCGGGTTTCCCATTGCCAAAATCGCCGCCAAGCTGGCGATAGGCTATACCCTGGACGAGATTCCCAACGACATTACCCGCGTCACCCCCGCCAGTTTTGAGCCGAGCATCGATTATGTGGTGGTAAAACACCCGCGTTTCGCCTTCGAAAAATTCCCCAAGGCCGATCCCACCCTCACCAGCCAGATGAAGAGCGTGGGTGAAACCATGTCCATCGGCCGCACCTTCGCCGAAGCACTGGGCAAGGCCTTGCGTTCCCTGGAGGTGGACCGTCCCGGTCTTGACTCGCGCATCGGCACCCGCGATGCGGAGTCGGCCCGCAGCTATACGCTGGAGCGCATCACCACCCCCAACTGGGAACGCTTGTGGCACCTGGCGGACGCCATCCGGCTGGGGCTGACCGAGGCCGAGATATACCGCGCCAGCCGCATCGATCCGTGGTTCATCCGTCAGATGGTCCGCATCGTGGCGGTGGAAGACGCGGTGCGCGCCGCCGGGGATGGGTTGCTGACCAATGCCGATCTGCTGCGCCGCGCCAAGCGCATGGGCCTGGCCGACAGCCACCTTGGACACCTCTCCCGCTCCGGAGAGGCTGCCGTGCGTGCCGCTCGCCGCAAGCTCAAGGTGCTGCCGGTGTTCAAGCGCGTGGACACCTGTGCCGCCGAATTCGAGGCCCATACCCCCTACCTCTATTCCAGCTACGAAGAAGAGTGCGAGTCCAACCCCACCGATCGGGACAAGGTGATCATCCTCGGTGGCGGTCCCAACCGTATCGGCCAGGGCATCGAGTTCGACTACTGCTGTGTCCACGGCATCATGGCGGCGCGGGAGGAAGGGCTGGAGGCGATCATGGTCAACTGCAACCCGGAAACCGTGTCCACCGATTACGACACTTCCGACCGCCTCTACTTTGAGCCCCTCACCCTGGAGGATGTCATGGCCATTGTGGACGTAGAGCGTCCCCGGGGGGTGGTGGTGCAGTACGGCGGCCAGACACCCCTCAAGCTGGCCCTGGGGCTGGAACGGGAGGGGGTGCCGATCCTCGGCACCTCCCCGGACGCCATTGATCGTGCCGAAGATCGGGAGCGCTTCAACCAGTTGGTGGAGCGCCTGGGCCTGTTGCAACCCCCCGGCGGCACGGCCACCAGCGAGGCCGAGGCCCTGGTGGTGGCGGAGCGTATCGGCTATCCGGTGATGGTGCGCCCTTCCTACGTTTTGGGTGGCCGTGCCATGGAAATCGTCTACGCCCCGGACCGGCTGTCGGACTACATGCAGCGTGCGGTACAGGCCAGCCCCGAGCACCCGGTGCTGGTGGACCACTACCTGGGTGGCGCCATCGAGGTGGACGTGGACGCCGTCGGCGACGGTGCCGAGGTGGTGGTGGCGGGCATCATGGAGCACATCGAGGAGGCCGGAGTTCACTCCGGCGATTCCGCCTGTTCCCTGCCGCCCTATTCCCTGCCGCCGGACACGGTGCGTGAAATCGCCCGCCAGACGCGCATGATCGGCAAGGAACTGGGGGTCATCGGGCTGATGAACGTGCAGTTTGCCGTGCAGAACGGCCAGGTGTTCATCATCGAGGTGAATCCCCGTGCCAGCCGCACTTCGCCGTTTGTCAGCAAGGCCACCGGCACCCCGTGGGCAAAGGTCGCCATGCGCTGCATGCTGGGCCGGTCCCTGGCCGAACAAGGAGTGAAGGAGCCGCCCATGGAGCGGGGTGCCCTCGGTCATGTGGCCGTCAAGGAGGCGGTGTTTCCGTTCAACAAATTCCCCGGGGTGGACCCGATTCTGGGCCCCGAGATGCTCTCCACCGGCGAAGTGATGGGCATTGCCGCCGACTTCCCCGAGGCCTTCGCCAAGGCCCAGGAAGGGGCCTGGAGCAGCCTGCCCGAGGGTGGCACCGCGTTTCTGAGCGTAAAAGACGCCGACAAGCCGCTGATCGTGCAGGTGGGGCGGGAACTGGCCGCTTTGGGGTTTGCCATCACGGCTACCCACGGCACCTGCGAAGCCCTGCAAAAGGCCGGTATCGAGGCTCGCCGGGTGAACAAGGTGAGCGAGCCGCGGCCCCACGCCCAGGACCTGTTCAAGAACGGTGAAATCGTGTTTTCCATCAACACCGTGGGGGATGCCCAGGCCCAGGCCGATTCATTTTGGCTGCGCCGCGAGGCAGTTAGCCGTAAAATGAGCTACTTCACCACGGCCGCAGCCGGGCGCGCAGCGGTGAAGGCGATTGCCGCAATGGCCAAAAAAGGCCTTTCCATCCGGCCGTTGCAGGATTATTTTAAGAAGTAGGGTGCCACGGCGGGTGTTCCTCGTTTGCGGGGAGCGTTCTGGCGTCCGCCAGTATCCGGGCAAATGGAGTTTCGGCCACGGTTCGCCAGAGAGGCGGTCGTGGCCGACGTCTTGTCCCGACGACAGCAATTGTAACGGTGGCGGCTGGTGATGACAGCCGACGCCACGACAGCGAGAGATAAAACCATGCGCGAACCCATCACTGCCGAAGGCTTCCAGAAACTCAAAGAGGAACTGGCGCGCCTCAAGACCGTAGAGCGCCCGGCCGTGATCGAAGCCATTGCCGAGGCGCGTGGCCACGGCGACCTGTCCGAGAATGCCGAGTACGACGCCGCCAAGGAAAAGCAGGGCATGATCGAGGGGCGGATTGCCGAGATCGAGCACAAGCTCGCCATTGCCGAGATCATCGACGTGTCCACGCTTTCCGGTGACAAGGTGACGTTTGGCGCCACCGTGACCCTGCTGGATACCGACGCCGACAAGGAGGTCACCTACCAGATTGTGGGGGTGGACGAAGCGGATCTGAATCGCGGCCGCATCTCCGTGCGTTCCCCCATGGCCCGTGCCCTCATCGGCAAGAGCGTTGGTGAAGAGGTCACCCTGGTCGCCCCCGGGGGTACCCGCGAATTCGAAATTCAGGACGTGGCATTCCAGTAGGGGGGTACTCCCCGGCGGTTTTTGCGGCGGGCACGGCCCGCAGCGGCGTATTCGCGGAAAACCCGTGGCGCAGCCGTGCCCATCGCGAACCCACCCCTGCCTTTATCCCCTTTATCTCCATCGCCCCTTGCGGGAGAGGTCGGGCGCGGCCAGGTGCGCCGTGAGGGGGGCTAAAGGCGGTTTTTGTAGTAGAGCACCAGGTCGCGGATGGAGATGATGCCGACCGGTTCGCCCTTTTCCGTCACCACCAGATGGCGGATGTGGCGGGTACTCATCAGTTCGTTGGCTTCGGGGATCGATTTTTCGATATCGATGGTAATGAGCGGGGCGCTCATGATTTTTTCCACCTTGCAGGTGGCGGGGTCAATCTGCTGGGCAATCGCGCGGCGCACCATGTCGGTCTCGCTGACGATGCCGCAAAATGCCTTGTTCCGCTCGACCAGCAGAGCGCCCACGCGTCCCTCGGTCATCCGCTCCGCAACCTGAAACAGGGTGGCGTCGGCGGGAACCGACAGAATGTCGCGCTTCATCAACACAGCCAGCGGCATCATGGCAGGATCCTCCAGGCTCAAAAAAGAGGGAACCCGCCAATCCTAGCACTGGCCACGGCATTGCGTCCAACGCTCCGGGAGCCCGGGTAATCCGGTGGGCCGGTGGGAGTCTCAGGGGGACAGGCGGCGCAGGGCGACGGGAATGGCCACGGCCAACCCGAAGCACAACACCAGGTTGGCGCCGAGGGCGGCGCTGCGCAGGCGGGTCATCAGGTCCATGGCGGCAGCTCCGGGCAGTGGCGGTACGGCTCCGGCGCGAAAGGAAAGCACGGCAAACACCACCCCGCAGGCGGCGGCAGCGGTCAGGGTGGTGCGGCGGCCGGGGGGGCCAAGGGCGCGGCACAGGGAGGTGATCACCAGCGACAGACCAGTGGTGATCGCCAGCGAGCCCACCAGAATGCCCCACAAGGGGGTGGTGGGCGGCGTGGCGTGGGGGGTGGCGTGGCCGAGGGCGTAGGATAGTTCCAGCGCCTCAATGCTGTTCAGATGCGGTGAGGCCAGGGTGATGATGGCCACGGCGTACAGCAGTCCCACCGGCAGTGCGGCGGCCACGGCGGCGGCAAACAGGCTGCGGACGGGAAATTGCGGGCCGGTCGGGGTGACCGTCCCGGAGGGTGTCAACGGCACGGGACGTGGCCCCGTCAATGACAGGGGAAGCCGGCCACGTGGCGCACATCGTGCAGGGCGTCATGCACTGCCGGGTAAGGGGCGGCGCCTGCCAGCCACAGCAGGGCCAGCCCGGTGAGCAGGGGCAGGGCGAAAGGCGCCACCCGGGCGGCAATTGTCGAAAGGGCCGCGCGGCCACGGAATGGTTGAGTGAACGCGTGCATGGGACTCCTCCTCGGGAGATCGTCGTTTTTTCCCTTGCGGCAGGTCTCCTGACTCGCGCCTCATGGCTCCGGTCCGGCCTTCCCAAGCCGGGTATTCCGGCTCAGTGGCGTGGGTGGACGGGAGCTCCGCGCTTACAGTGGCGGGACCGCACCGGATTTGCACCGGTTTCCCTCTTGATGGCCGGACCACCGTCCGGCGCCGCTGGGCAGGGGGAGTTTGTACCACCGGTCGGGATGCGGCGTCAATTGATACTTCCCCCGATCCTTCCCTGCTTGACTGCCCGGCGCGGGGTCAACTGCTGATGTGCTGGCCGGGGGGAGTGGGAGGAAAGTGGGTTTCCAGCCCGGTATTGCCGTGCAGCAGGGCGCGGCGCAGCAGGTCCAGCCCGCGGGTCACGCTGCGGGCGATCACCCGGGAGCGGTCTCCGCGGTGCAAAAATCCCCGGCAGAAGGTGCCGTCCGCCGTCGCTACCGCCATGAACACCAGTCCCACCGGCTTGTCCGGGGTGCCGCCTCCGGGTCCGGCGATGCCGGTGACGGCCAGGGTGATGTCCGCGTGGGAACGGCCCAGCAACCCTTCGGCCATGGCGCGGGCCACCGCTTCACTGACCGCGCCATGGGTGTCGACAAGGTGCTGCGGCACCCCAAGCGCCTCGACCTTGGCGGCGTTGGAATAACTCACCACGGTCCGTTCTACGTAATCCGAGGCCCCGGCCACGGCGGTCAGGGCGGCACAGATGGCGCCGCCGGTACAACTCTCCGCGGTGGCCACCATCCATCCCCTTTCCCGCAATAACCTCCCCACCACCCCCGCCAGAGGGGTGTCGTCCTCGCCGTACACCACGTCGCCGAGGGCGGTGCGCAACCGCCTGGCCGTGTCTTGCAGTGTTCCGGCGTCCACCGCTGTCAGGTGCAGGTCCACCGCCAGCGGGTTCGCGGTCACCCCCCACTCGACGCCGGAAAGACCTGTTAACACCCGGCCTACCTCCTGATCCAGTTGCCGTTCCATGCGCCCCACGGTACGCAGCGTCAGGGCATGGCGAACCGCGTGGGGAAAATGCGCCCGGAGGCGTCGTTCCAGTTCCGGCCACATGGTCTCCAGTTCCCACGGCACCCCCGGCAGGGCGGCCAGCACCCGCTGTGTTTCCGTCACCACCCAAAAGCCGGCGGCGCTGCCTTGCGGGTTGTGGAGTTGTTCGCCGCCTTCCGGCAGGGCGCCGGGGCGGTGCTCGGGCAGGGGGGCGGGCGTGGTCAGTGGGCGGTTCAGGGCGAGGGCCAGAGCCGGGCGGGTGAGGTCGTCCCCGGTGGGGCCAAGGCCGCCGGAGACAATCACCACGTCTGCCCGCAGCAAGGCCTCACGGGCGGCGGTGGTGATTTCGGCGCCGCCGTCCCCCACCAGGGTGATGCGCAGGCACGGCAGCCCCATGGCGGCCAGTTTCCGGGCCAGAAAGAGACCGTTGCTGTCGGCGGTTTTGCCGGTGACGAGCTCCTCGCCGGTCAGCAGCAGTTCGGCGCGGGGGGCGTTCATGTCACAGCCCGGGGATCAGCCGCAGGAGGAGGTGCAGCACTGCGCAGGCGTACAGCCCGGCCAGAAGGTCATCGCCCATCACTCCGGCGCCGCCCGCAAAGCGCCGTTCGGCCCAGCGACAGGGGAACGGTTTCCAGATGTCGAACAGGCGGAACAGAAAAAAGGCCAGCACCAGATGTTCCCAGGTGCGGGGAACCGCGATCAGGGTGACCAGAATGCCGACCACTTCGTCGATGACGATGGATTGATGGTCCTTGCCCCCGAGCAGGCGTTCGGCCCGCCCGGCGATGAACACTCCGGCCACCGCCACCAGTGCGGTTGCGGCCAGGTACAGGGGTAACGAAAGGGACAGCAATGGCCACGCCAGCAGCAGGGCCACGGCGCTTCCCGCCGTGCCGGGGGCCTTGGGCAGGCGACCGCTGCCGAGGCCGGTGGCCAGCAGCAGCACCATACGGTCGGTCATGGACAGGGGCTGGGCAGCGCTGTCGTGGGGGGATGTACTCATGGGGGCGAAGGTAGCACGGGGCCGGGGCTGGGGCAACCGGGCTGTACACTAAAAATAAAACATGTCGCCGAAAATAGCGCAAAGGCCTCCTCGGGTCATCGGGGTGGTTCTGCGGCTCAAGCATTTGGGGGCAATCTGCCGATAAATGTGGAAGTTTACGGCAACTTCGGGAGGTCCCCGGGGGGCACCATGGGTTCCGTGGTCCGTGACCACGGCCGGTGCCAGCGGGCCGCGAAGGGGTGACATGGGGAGACAGAGGGAGTCCTGTGAGCGGATCTGTTGAGCCAACCTGTTACCTGTTGCGGCATCGGCAACACCCCACCATTCATCGTCTGGCAGATTACCGCCGCATCGGCGGCTACAAGTCCATCGAACAGGTGGTGGGGCGCATCAGCCGCGAGGAATTCACCCGCTGGATGGCCACCGCGCACCTGCGCGGGCGGGGCGGCGCGGGGCAGCCGGTGGCCAAAAAATGGGGGCGGATGCTGGACATCCCCGGTCAACGCTATGTGATTGCCAACGGCGACGAATCGGAACCGGGGGCCTTCAAGGACCGCGAATTGATGGAGTGCAACCCCCACCAGTTGCTGGAAGGTGTGTTGCTGTCCGCGTGGGCGGTGGGGGCCACCCGCGCCATCATCTATGTGCGGCTGGAGTACGAACTGGCCCAGGAGCGGGTGGCGCGGGCCATCAAGGAAATCACCGACGCGGGCATTGCCGGGCCGGACATGATGGGAACCGGAGTCGAGGTGGAACTGGAGATGTTCGTCTCTGGCGGCGCCTACATCTGCGGCGAGCAGACGGCGCTGATCGAGACCATTGAGGGCAAGCTGCCCTATCCGCGCCCCAAGCCGCCCTACCCCACCATCAACGGCTTGTGGGGGCGGCCCACGGTGGTACAGAACATCGAAACCCTGTGCGCCATTCCGCTGGTGGTGGAACTGGGGCCGGAAGGGTTCAAGGCTATCGGACCGGCCACAGCCCCCGGCCCCAAGGTCTATTCCATCAGCGGCCATGTGGCGCACCCCGGCAACTATGAATTTCCCATGGGCATCACCATGCGGCAGCTTCTGGAAGCGGCGGGTGGGATACCCAATGGCCACAAATTCAAGGCCGCTCTCACCGGCGGTGCCGCTTCAGCCTTTATCACCGCCGACCATCTGGATATCGCCCTGGATTTTGATTCCCTGGACGCCATCGGCGGGGAGTTCGGCACCGGCACGGTAATGGTGTTTGACGACCATACCTGCATGGTGGGCGCCACTCAGAGCCTGCTGCGTTTTTTCCGCGATGAGTCGTGCGGCAAATGCACGCCGTGTCGGGAAGGTACCCAGCTCATGCACTTGTGGCTGGCCAATCTGGAGGGGGGGCGCGGGAGCATGGCCGACATCGACGCCCTGGGGCGCCTGTCGGGGCTGGTGCCCGGCACCACCTGTTGCGCCCTGGCGGACGGGGCGTGCCTGCCGGTGAGTTCCGGCCTGCGCCACTTCATGCCCGAGTTTCTCTACCATGTGGAGCACGGCTGTTGTCCCCCGGGCGAGGGCCACATCCACCTGCCCCACGACGACGTGGCGGGCACCTTCCACGAAGGCCATGTGCCAACCCTGACCGAGCTGCACCCCCGCCGCTGATCCCCACCCGGGGGCGTTTCGGCCCCTCGGGTGGGGCAACTCCGGTATACTGGCCCCAGCGCCGGTATGCCCATGTCTACCCACCCACCTCATTTGCCCGTTTCCCCATCCATCGGAACCTTGTACGGAGTCGGCCTTGGCCCCGGCGACCCGGACCTGATGACCGTGCGCGCCAGGCGCGTGGTGGAGCAGGCGCGCCTGCTGGCGGTACCGGTGAAGGCTCCCGGTAACCCCTCCTTCGCCCGCGCCATCGTACGGGAGGTGCTGACACCGGAGCAGGAAGTTCTGGAACTGACATTTCCCATGCGTTCCGATCCGGAGGTGTTGCGTCCCCACTGGGAGCGGGCTGGCCGGATTGTGGCCGAACGCCTTCAGGCGGGGGAGGACGTGGCCTTTTTGTGCGAAGGCGATCCCTTCACCTACGGCACGTTCATCTACGTGTTCCGCGAGGTCTGCCGACTGCTGCCGGGGGCGCCGGTAGAGGTGATTCCGGGGGTTACCGCCTACCACGCCGCCGCTGCCCGCACCCTGCTGCCCCTGGCCGCCGGGGACGATCGGGTGGCGGTGCTGCCCGCCACCTACGGCATCAAGGTGGTGGGGGAGATGTTGAAACGCTTTGATACCGTGGTGCTGCTCAAGGTCAAGCCGGTGCTGGACGGCCTCATCGACCTGCTGGAGAAACGCGGGCTGGCCAAACACGCGGTGTTCGTGGAAAAAGTAGGTACCTCCGAGGAGCGCGTCGTGGGCGATATTTCGAGTTTGGCCGGGACCACGGCAGAATACCTGTCGCTGGTGCTGGTGCATAATCCCGACCGGGTGAAGGAGACGGTGATCCGCGGATGCCGCAAGAAGTAGGAAATCAACCCGATCCGGTGCAGCCCGGTCAGTCGCGGCACCATCCGATTCCGGACGACCCGGCGCCGCCGGATCCGGTGGTGCGGGTGGCCAAGATCGCCGTGGTGCTGATGACCGTGCTGCTGGTGGCGGGGGTGGCAACCCTGATCGTCACCGCCAGCCGCCGCCAGATGGCCAAGGTAGCTCCATCATCCCCCTCTTCCGCGCCGTCCGTACGGGCGGGCGTCGACAGCGTTGCCGGAGCGGTGGTGACCCTGCGCCCCGGCGCGCGGGCAGTGGACGTGAGCAGTGCGCCGTCGGTGGTGGATGTTCTGGTGGAAAATCCGGACGGCACCCGCGATGTGGTACAGATTGAGCGTTCCAGTGGCCGGGTGCGGGGCGTCATTCAGTTGCGGTCCGCCACCACGACGTCCGGGTCGTCCGGAGAGGAAAAGTAATGGCCAAAAATCTGCTGGAACGGGTGTACGCGGTGGTCAAACGCTGCGGCAGCGAGCCTCTTTCGGAGGCCGAACTGATGCGGCGGCTGAATCTGCCCATGGCGCGCCGAAAGGAGGTCAAGCACGCCCTGCGCGACCTGGTGGCTGATGGTCGTCTGGCACGGGCGGGGAAGGACGGCTTTGTGGAGGCCACGGCGGCGCCGGGGGTGAGTGGACGGCTGATCGCCCACCCGGACGGCTTTGGTTTTGTGGTCCTGGACGGCGGCGGCGAGGACGTGTTCGTGCCGCGCCACGAGATGGGCGACGCCATGCACGGCGACCGGGTGTCTCTGAAGGTGGGGGAGGGGCGCGACGGGCGCACTGCCGGATACGGCCTGACGGTGCTGGAACGGGGCAGTCAAACCCTGGTGGGGCGGCTGGAACGCCTGCACCAGCGCTGGGCGGTGGTGCCCCTGGACGGACGCCAGACGCGCCCGGTGCTGATCTCGGCCTCCGAAGTCGGCACCGCCCGGGAGGGTGATTTGGTGCAGGTGCGCCTGACCGGCTACCCGGAGCACGGTGAACCCCTGTCCGGCACGGTGGAGAACGCCTTGGGGGACGGCACCAACGCCACCCTGGATTCGCCCCTGGTGCTGGCCGAATGCGGAATCGATCCGCCGTTTCCCCCCGAGGTGGCGGCGGAGGCTGCACGTCTGCCCCAGACCGTCACCGCCCCTTACCGCGAGGGGCGCGAGGATTTGCGCGGTTTGCCCACGGTGACCATCGACGGCGAGACCGCCAAGGATTTTGACGACGCCGTCAGTTGGCGCCCGGAGGCGGACGGCGCCAGCACCCTGTGGGTGCATATCGCCGACGTGGACGCCTTCGCCCCGGTGGGCTCGGCCCTTGATGTGGAAGCCCGGGAGCGCGCCACCAGCGTGTATCTGGCGGACATGGTGGTTCCCATGTTCCCGGAGGCGCTGTCCAACGGCATCTGCTCCCTGAACCCGGAAACCGACCGCTGCACCCTCACCGCCGAGATGCAGTTCGACGCCGCCGGACACCGTACCGGTTATCGCATTTACACCTCGGTGATCCGCAGTGACGCGCGCCTGACCTACACCGGCGTCAACCGCATGCTGGTGGGGGGGGATGCCGAGTTGCAGACCCGCTATGCCGCCCTGATGCCCATGCTGCGGGGCATGGAAAAGCTGGCCCGACAGCGCATGGTGGTGCGTGGGGAACGCGGCAGTCTGGATTTTGACCTGCCGGAAACCTTGATCGTGCTGGGCGCCGGGGGCGAGATCCGCGACGTGCTGAGCGAGGAGCGGGAAATCGCCCACCGCCTGATCGAAGAGTTCATGCTGATCGCCAACGAAACGGTGGCGGAGTGGCTGACCTCGGGGCGCTGGCCGTGCGTGTATCGGGTCCATGAGGACCCCGATCTGGACAAGATCAACGCCTTCGTGCCGGTGGCGCGCAACGTGCTGGGGCCGGATATTCCGATCCCGTTCTACCGCGAGGTGCCGCCCCCCAAAACGCTACAGTGGTTGCTCGGCAAGGCCAGCGGCCACCCGGCGGAACATGTGCTGAACTCCTTGCTCATCCGCTCTCTCAAACAGGCACGCTACACCGGCGAGCACCTGATGCACTATGGGCTGGCGGCGGAAACCTACTGCCATTTCACCTCCCCCATCCGCCGTTATCCGGATTTGATGGTGCACCGGCTGGTGCGCCATCGCCTTGCAGGGGGCGACTGGCGCGACTTGAAGTGGGTACGCACCCTGGAGGAGACGGCCATCCACGCCTCGTCGCGGGAGCGCCGCGCCATGGGTGCCGAACGGCGCGTGACCGCCATCAAGAAATGCCGTTTTCTGGCGCGCAAGGTGGGGGAGGCGTTTGAGGGCATCATCTCGTCGGTGGCGCGCTTTGGCATGTTCGTGGAAATTTCCGAGGTGGGTTTTGACGGTCTGGTGCCGGTGGAAAATCTGCCGGAGCGGGTGACCTTCGACGACCGCCACATGGCGTTGGTGGGCAAAACCCATCGCTGGCAGATCGGCGACATGGTGCGGGCGCAGGTGGTGTTCGCCGACCCCCTGGCGGGGCGTGTGACCCTGGAACTGGAAGAGGCCGAAGGGGAGGAACAGGGGCCACCCCCCGGACGCCGTCCGCCCCACGGCGGCAGGGGAAAAGGCGGTGCGCCGGGCAGCCCTTCGGGTGGTGGAGCCGGGGCGGGGGCCGCCAAGGCCACCCGCACCCACAAGGCGGGCGTGAAAAAGGTGCGTCCCAAGCGCAAGCGACGTTAGCCATCACACCGGACGGCGCCGAAGCGGATTTTTTCAGGAGAGAACTCCATGATTACTCGCATGGCCTTTGTGGCCCAACCGACCCGCAACATGGCAGCGGCCAAAAGATTCTACGGCGAGGTGCTGGGCCTGAAGGCGGATTTTGCCGCCCCCCACGGCAAGTGGGCGGAATTTGTCACCCCGGATGGCGCCACGGTGGCCCTGGACGCCTTCAGTCCGGAGATCTCCGACAAGGCCCGGGCCTACCTGTCCCTGGAATCGGACGACATCGTCGCCGACGTGGCGCGCCTGAAGGCGGCGGGCGCCACCGTGGCCCGCGATACCTGGACCAATCGCGACACGGCGGGGGGTGAAATCTGCCACATGGCGGTGCTCAAGGATCCGGACGACAATTCGGTGGTGCTGCACCAGATCGTGCCGGGGCGCCAGGGACACTGACCGTCGGTACCGGCCGCCAGCAGGATCGGGTTATCTCTCCGGCGGAATGTCGGAGGGCGGCGGCAGGGAGCCCCGCATGTCACACTGCCACACCCAGTCGTTGTCGGCCCGCGAGCAGATGTTGAAGCGGGCCGCGTCGAAGCGCAGAACGTAGCGATCCCCCTTTTCTCCCAGCCGCTGGTAGCGGAACGGTCGGGGGTGAGTTCCCGTGATCGCGGGAGGAATTTCCATCCCGGCAAGCTCTCCAAGTTCCTCCAGCGAGATGGGGTACATCCCGTATTCGTAGAGAACTTCCTTCAGTACCGTCCGCAGTTGGTTTTCGCGTTCGAAGGCGGCCTGCGTGGCGCCCGACAGGATGGCGTTGACCACCAGAAACGCCAGCAATACCCCGACCATCAGATTGCGAGTGCGCTTCAGCCCGGCCGGGGGAGCCCACGCCGGGGGGCGCAACCCCAACGCCACGGCGGCCACCCCCAGCAGGAGAACGGCTACCAGCACCCCTTTGCCGAGGGGGTCGTGGCCGAGGGAATGTTCCAGAAAAAACAGGAAGCTCGCGTACAGCAGCAACAAGTAGACCGGTCGCCACAGCCACGGCGCCAGCTTTTGCCAGGCGGTGGGCGGAGTTTCTGCCGTCGGTGCTTCAGCGGGTGATGCCCCGGAGGGGAGATGGGCGCCAGATGGATCGCTGGACGGGCCGGACGCCGGTCGTTCCGGCGGCGGGGCGCCGGGCGGTGGCGAAACGGGCGGGGTGGGTGGGGTGGGTGGGCCCGGGGGGGTGGGCGTATTCATGCCGGGGTGATCCTCATGGTGTTGTTGTCGAGCCGGCCTTCCTGCTGCACTGCCACAGGGAGGAGCCACCTCTGCCGGAGTCATCGGACAGGGAGCATACCCGGAACATGGGGGCGTCAAAGCTTAGCGTGTAGTGCTCTCCGTTCCCCCCGAAACGCTCATAGTGGAATGGCACGGAGTGACGCAGCCCCATTGCCGTGGGGGGGATGCTCGTGGAGGAAATGCCCCCCAACTCCTCCAGCGATGCGGGGTACAGGCCGTAGTCGTAGAGGCACTGTTGCAGTGCGGCCAGCACATCCATGGAGCGGTTGATGGTGGACGCCTCCAGCGCCCCCAGCGCGGCATTGGCCACCAGAAACAGGACGACCACCCGCGTGGCCATGCGACGGACACCCAGCCATCTCTCCGGTGTGGGCCACAGCAGACGGCTCAAGCCCACGGCCAGCAGGAGCGCAATGATGACCACAGTCGTACCGAGTGCGTCCCTGCCCAGGGAATGATCCAGAAAAAACAGGAAACAGGCGTACAGAAATAGCGCCCGCGACGGCTCCCATACCCATGGGGACACCCGTTTCCAGGTGGAGGGGGGCGGGGTGACTGGTGGCATCGCGGAAAAAGGCGGAACGGATGCCGGGGCAGCGGGCGGAGCCGGTGTCGCCGGGGGGGAGGCCGAAATATTTTGTGGCGGGGCGCTCATGCGTCCGTGTCGGGGGGGGCCGAAGGGAGGTTGCCGTTCGTGGTGCATCGCCACCCGGAGGCGAGGTCCTGGACGCGGTCGGTCTGCGAACAGATGACGAACATGGCGGAATCGAAACGCAAGATGTAGTGCCCCCCGTCTTCTCCAAAGCGCTGGTAGCGGAACTGTCCTGGGTGGCGCAGTGATGCCGTAGGGGGGATGCCCATGGCGGCCAGTTCACCCAGTTCCGCCAGCGAAACGGGGTACATCCCGTATTGTTGAAAGCATTTTCTCAACGCGCTCTGCAATATCCAGGCGCGGTCGATGGTAAATGCCTCGGTCACCCTCAGGATCGCGCTGGCTACAAGGAACATGACGAACATGTGTGCCGCCAGTGTGCGGCCATCCGTCAGCCGCTTCGGTGTGGCCCAAAGCGGGGGGTTCAATGCCAGCGCCATGGTTCCCGCTCCCAGCAGGATGATGGCTGTAAGCGCCATCTTGCCGAGGGGATCGGGGCCCGAGGAGTGATCCAGAAAAAAAAGCAGGCCGACGTACAGTGCCGACAGATAAAGTGAGCGCCACAACCACGGCACCAGTTTTTTCCGCATGACGGAAGGCGCAACCGAAGGCGGTGCGGTGCCAGGTGGTGTGGCGTCCGATAGAGTGCCGCCGGGCGGTGCGTCGGTTGGCGGTGAACCCGGTGGTGGAATGGCGGGTTCTGGCGAACCGGAAGGACCGGGCGGGGCCGACGGGCCCGGCAGGGTCGGCTCATTCATGCGGCGGTCACCTGCTGCGCCGTGACCGGGCCACCCACGTGTGCCCCTAGTAGTTCAGCGGCAGAGCCGTCGCGGACAAACACTTCAATGCGCCCGCTGCTGCCGGGGATGAACGCCGCCACACCGGGCAGCACGTCGCCGTAATGCCGCGCCCGGTAGACGGTGTGGTGGCCCAGGGTCACCGAGCGAATGCGGTCCACCAGTTCCTCGGGCAGGCTGGTGACCAGGTTGCCGAAGCGGTCTATGTGCAGCACCATGCCGCGCCACCCCTCCGTAACCTGCGCCGCGCCGGGCAGTGGGCGTGCGAGATTGTCGGTTATGCGTGGTCCGAAAGCCGCTGGAGCCTTTCCCATGGCCAGATGCGCGGCCGCCGGGGCGAACACGTCGCGGCCGTGAAAGGTGGCGGAACGGCGGGCGGGCAAAAAATCCGGCACGCCGATCTGATGCGCGACCAGTTGGCCGTCCGCCTCCAGCAGGGGGGCGAGCACCCCGTTGTCGGGGCCGACAAAAAAGGCGCTTCGCCCTTGGGCCACCAACGCCCGGCGCGGTCCCCCCACTCCCGGATCCACCACCACCACATGGATGGTGCCGGGGGGGAAAAAACCCAGCGACTGGGACACCAGAAAGGCCCCCTGATCCACATTGAATGGCGGCACCTCGTGGCACAGGTCCACGATGCGCGCGGTCGGGCAGATGGAGAGGATTACCCCCTTCATGATCCCCACATAAGGGTCGTGGTGACCAAAATCGGTGGTGAGGGTGATTACCGGCGGGTTGGTCATGGCGCTTCCCTGCAAAAACCAATGCACAGGGTGCCCCATGTATCGCCTCTAGTACAAGGGGTGGCCATTACCCTACCCGCCTGCGCCATGGCGGGTCGCATTCGTCGGTGCTTCGGTCTGCTCTGGCTATCGCACGGAGGTGGGACCGTCCTATGATGGCAAACTGCCGTGTAACCGGCGTACCGACAGGGAGCAACCGACATGACCCGTTATGAGGATACTGCCGTCATTGCCATCACCAAGCATGGGGTGGCGCAGGCGGCGCGGCTGGTGGAACAACTCCCCGGTGCGGCGCTGATCGTACCTGAAAAGTTCGCCGCTGCGGCGGGGCCTCTGGCCCGAAGCCCCTATTCCGGCCCCCTGAGTGCACAGGTGGGGGGGTGGTTCGGGCGGTACCGGCGCCTGGTGTTCCACGTTTCACTGGGGGCGGTGGTACGGCTTATCGCGCCGCACCTCAAGTCCAAGGACGACGACCCGGCGGTGCTGGTGGTGGATGACGCCGGGCGGTTTGTTATCTCCGTACTATCCGGCCACGTGGGTGGGGCCAATGCCTTTTGCGAGGAAGTGGCCCACGCCCTGGGGGCCACTCCGGTCATCACCACCGCATCGGACGTGGGCAAGACCATTCCGGTGGACATTCTGGGGCGGGAACTCGGCTGGCAGGTGGACCCCCTTACCAAAGGCAACATCACCCGGGTGTCCGCCGCCGTCGTCAACGAGGAGCCGGTGGCCTTCATCCAGCAGGCGGGGGAGCCGGGCTGGTGGACGCGGGACACCCCCCTGCCGCGCAGCATCCAGCGCTTTGCCGTCCTGGCCCAGGCGTCGCCGGAGGAGTTTTCCGCCGTGCTGTGGGTGACCGACCGGGAACTGACCGGGCCGTTCTGGGAAGCGGTGCGCGGGCGCTGCGTGGTGTACCGCCCGCGCTCCCTGGTGCTGGGGGTGGGGTGCGACAAGGGGACCAGCCGGGAAACCCTGGCGGAGGCGGTGGAACTGGCGCTGCGACAAAACGGCCTGTCGCCCCTGTGCATCCGCAACCTGGCCACCATTGACAAAAAACGCGACGAGCCGGGCCTGGTGGCGCTGGCGCGGGAGCTGGGGGTGGAGGTGGTGACCTACCCGGCGGCCCAACTGGCGGCGGTGCCGGACGTGCCCAACCCGTCCGATGTGGTGCTCAAGTACATGGGCACCCCGGCGGTGGGGGAACCCGCCGCCATGCTCTCCGCCGGGGTCGGCGTGGCCGGGCTGGTGGTGGAAAAGTTCAAGTACAAGGGCGCCGACGGCCTGAACGCCACGGTAAGCGTGGCCAGGGGGGGGTGTTAGAAAGCGGCGTGCCGGGCCTGGGGCGAGGGGCGCTACCAGCGTGCCTGTTTCTCAATTTGCGAGGCGAGGTCCTTGAGCGTATCGACGAGGGTATTGAAACGCTTGCCCCTCTTTAGCCACGCCCCGGCGGAGTGCAGGCGCTTTTGGCCCGTCGCGACCAAGGCGGCCTTTCGGGACTGAGCGCTATTGTGGGCCGCGAAGTTCCGGAGAGCCGATAGCTGCTCCAGTGCGGACCTGTATTTCTTTTTCTTCACCTCCTCTAGGAGGAAATGCTTGTCGGGCACAAACTCCTTGAGCACCTTGATGAGCCCGTCTCTGCCCTTGAAGTCGAAGAACCTCCCGCTGGTCACGAGGTACTCGCAGACCGCCTTCGAGAGATGCTTGGGGAATTTGATCCCCTTCCGATCCGACACGGTAGCTGTGTCGTTGTTGATGGACCCGACAAGGGCGTCGAACATCAACGACTCGAACCCACGGTACAGGTGAATCACCGCGTAATCGTACAGCAGTGACACGTGCTCATCGGTCGCCCCCTCCGTCCGCGCCTTGATAAACGCCGCCACTTTGTCGGCGTGTGTCCCGAAATCTCGGGTGCTTTTCTTGATGCTCCTCTTCCGCGCCATTGTCGTTAGTGCAGGTCAGTGTACCTGTTCGTGCGCGTCGAAGCAGGACGCGGCGCGTAGCGCTTCAGCCCGCCACCACCCCGCATTCCAGCCCGAAGCGGAAGCGGCGGGCGGTGGGGTCGAAGGTGGGGTCGGGGGTGAACCGGGTTTCCAGCACGGTGACGCTGCCCACGTTGCGCAGGTCGAAGTTCTTGAAACCGCCCCCCGCCTCCTCTTTTCCGCCCTCCACCACGCCGGTCACCAGCGGGTGGCCACCGGCGCTGCGGAATACCGCGTGGGGGGCCATCCGCACCGGGCGTCCCGCATAGCTCAATTCGACCAGACGGCGCTGGGTGATGGCAGCGCACAAAATGTCACGGGTGGTGTCTGGTTGCATGTTTCCATCATCCGTCGGCGGCAAGGGGGTGGGCAAGGAAATGTACCGGGGAGTCCGGGTGTTGCGGTGATCAGTCGGACGGGAGAGATGTGCCGGTAAAGCTGTCCACCAATGCCGCCAGGGCACGGCGTCGCTCCGGCGGCAGTTCACGCAAGCGGCGCAGCAGGTGTACCTCTTCCGCCGTCAGCAGGTCGCCCCCGTAGTTGCCGGGGGGCTGCGGCTGGGCCGCCCGGGCCATTCCGGAACCGGTTCGCGGGTAGGGCAGGGAATCGGCGCCAGCAAGCGGACGGGCGGCGTCCAGCAGCGGCAGCAGTTCGGAATTGCCCAAGTGCCCGGTACGCAGGCGTGTCAGGATGTCGGGGGTGGTCTCCAGGCTGAACACGGCCCCGCCGGGGATGGCACGCCGGACCTCCGCCAGGGTGAGGGGGCCCAGGCTGCCCGCCAGCACCGCCACCACGGTGAAATCCACCCATCCGCCCGCGGATTGCAGCAGGTGGCCTGGCTGGGTGAGCGCCACGCACCAGGATTCCCCCGAATTGATCAGATTCACCGACCACCAGCGGCTGTCGTCAGTCAGGTGGCGACGCAGAAGGGCGGCGCAGGCCAGATCGGTGTCCGGCGCTTCCACCACAAAAGGTGCTCCCTGACCATACAACAGCCAGGAGAGAGAGATGTTCTCTACCCGTGCCAGGGCGGACAGGGCATCTGCCGAGGGTGCCCTACCGTGCAGCAAGGCACCGATTTGCCTCTCTGACAATCCCATGGAAACTGCCCACTGCCGGGGGGGACGCCCTGCCATAATCTGGGCAATGCGGCCTCCGAGCGCCGCCTGTTGCGACGGGGAAATCAGCCCCGGAATCTCTGGCGCGTGGGATTCGTCCGGTTCGACGTCCGCAGCTGCCGGGGTTCCCTGGGTGCTGGCGGGGTTTGCCTGGGCCGGGGCGGGGTGCTGAGGGGAGGAATGATCCTGGTCCATCCATCCCAGGGGTTTTCCTGTGGCGTGCTCGATACGTTCGGCCATGTCGTCACTCACCGGGCGTCCGCCCCCCAACAGCACTGACAGGTGGTTGGCATTGGATGCGATACGCTCCGCCAGAAATTTTACCGCCCCTCGTTTGCCCGCAAAGCGATCGTGGGTGATTTCCCCCAAAAGTGCCTCCAGGTTACGCCGACGGCGGTCGGCCCGGGTGTCGGGTTGGCCCATGGAAATACCTGTCTTGGCGTACACGGCCCACGCAGGATACACCATCTGCAAAGATGGCTTGACATATCTTCGCAATACGCTAATATTATGTTTACATTGCGGCTAATCGTGGCTGCGGAGTGCGCGGTGGCCTTCCGCGCTTCGGTGAGAGGCGGAAGATGCGGCTAACCGATTACCTGAAATGCATTACGGCGGCGGAGCGGCGGCACCTGGCGCAGGCGCTCGGCACGTCGGTAGTGTACCTGTCACAGTTGGCTCACGGCCACCGCAAGGCGGGCCCGGCGCTCACACTGCGGATTGAGCGGGCCACCGCAAGGCGGGTGTGCCGCCACGATTTGCGCCCGGATCTGCACCCGGCGGAAGAATGTCCAATGCTGTGTGGCCCACCGGAATCACGGCAGCGCTAAGGTATTCCCCATAGTTGGGACCGCATGTGTGCAGCAGAGCGGTCGGAGCAGAGCGATCAAAGTTGGCGAGCCCGTGGCGGCGAGCCCGTGGCGGCGAGCCTGTGGACGAACGCGGATGGCGGCAAGTGCAGGTACGAGGTTGATAACTTGCCTGGCAATCGGCGGGTTCTGGTGTTCGTCAACCCGGAAGGCGCTCGCGGTACGGCAGCCACGTCGGCCATATGGTGTTTGCGTCCAGTGCCCGCTGGGCCTCTGTATAGTCCGGACGATCGGTGAGGTCGGCCTCCCTGTATGCCGCCACCGACTGCTTGGAAAATTTTGTGGCGAGGGAAGCATCTCCGCGTGCCGAGGCCGCCTCCGCCAGCCGCCGGGCGGCCACTGCGGTGGTGTAGTCATCGCTGGAATAACGGGAGCGGAACAGGGCGTTGGCGGCCAGCACTTCTGCGTCCTCGGCATGCCCCATTCTTTCCTTCACGGCAGACAGGTGCATGACGGCGCGGGCCATCTGGCCGGGAAACGCCTCGCCCCGCAGAGTAATGTAATTCACCGATCGGTAGGCGAACAGATTGGCTCGCGGGAGGTCGCCGGACAGTAACGCCTGTTCCGACGTGATCTGGTGTAGATGGGGGATCAACCGGTCCAGTTGGGGGATTTCGTCGTTGCCCGCCCCTCGGGTTTCTTTGGTGTCACGCAGGCGTTCCGCCACCTGAACCGCCGCGCCGTACTCCCCGGAATTGATGAATGCCCCCATGGATGCAAGATACAGGCTGGCCGCTTGTCGCCAACTGGTGCCGCCCAGCAGCAGGCCGGCGTAAAACGGTGTGCAACCGCCTCGGGCGACCTGGGTGTCCGCCTTGGGATTCAGAATGGCCTGAATTTTTTCCACCACCGGGCCGGCCTGCTGGGAACGCAGCGTGCGGTTCCCATCGTGGATGACCTGGTACAGCTCTGGCCGGTTGGCCCGCTCCGCCTCGGACTGGCACAGGCGAGCCAACTCTTCGGAGTGGGGCTGTATGGCGACATAGTCGTATTCCGGTCCCGGCGGTGCAAGCAGTGCTTCGACGCGAGCCTTTTCGGCGGGAGTCCGGGATTCGGTATTGTCGGCGCGGACTGCGATGTTCAGCGCCGAAAGTGACACGCCGCAAAAAATCAGCAGCGAGAATCCTGCGAGAAATTTTTTCATGAGGTGTCCCCCTCTCTGCCCTCCATCTGCCAACTCCCCGCAAACGGGGCTTGGGATGTCCTCTCGGCACTATCTTTGGGGAAGTTAAGGGGGGGCGACCGACCAGACGTGGCCCGGAGGGTGTGGCTGGAAATCACGGCCGGGGTGGGCAGGCCCACCCCGGCCGGGGTGCTTTGTGTATCTGCCGAAGGGGCCGGGTCAGACGATGCGCAGAACGTTCCCCTGGTTGCGTACCGCGATCTTGGCGGCAATGTTGCGGGCGATTTCGGTGATCGCCAAGCTTTGGACAGCGTCCGGATCCCCGGCGGTGATGGGGGTGCCGGCGTCGCCGCCCTCGCGGATTGCCACTTCAATGGGGATTGCCCCCAAAAAATCCACGCCCAGGGTTTTGGCGGCCTTTTCCCCGCCGCCGGTGGAGAAAATGTCGGTGCGGCAGTCGCAGTTGGGACACTGGAAGAAACTCATGTTCTCGATGATGCCCAAAAGCGGAACGTTGACCTTCTGGAACATGGCCAGCCCGCGCCGGGAATCCAGCAGACTTACCTCCTGCGGGGTGGTGACGATCACCGCGCCGGTTACCGGCATCAACTGGCAGATGGAGAGTTGGGCATCACCGGTGCCGGGGGGCAAGTCCACAATCAGGTAGTCGACTTCGCCCCAGTCCACGTCGCGCAGAAACTGCTGGATGGCGCCGTGGATCATCGGGCCGCGCCATACCAGGGGGGTGTCGTCCGGCACCAGAAAACCCATGGACATCACATGCACACCGTGAGCTTCCGGCGGCACCATCTTGCCGTCGCGGGACAAGGGTTTGTCTTTCAGGCCCATCATCTTGGGTACGTTGGGACCGTAGATGTCGGCATCCAGAATGCCCACGCTGGCGCCTTCGCGGGCCAGTGCCACAGCGAGGTTTACCGCCACCGTGGTCTTGCCCACCCCGCCCTTTCCAGAGGAAACGGCGATCACGTTCTTGATGCCGGGGGCCATCTGGTCCATTTGCTGATTCATGGCGGCGCGGGCCACCTGGGAACCCCAGCGCACCTCAATGTGGCTCAGCCCCGGCACACTCTCCAGCGCGACTCGGCAGCGCTTTTCGATCTCGCTCTTGAGGGGGCAGGCGGGGGTGGTCAACTGGATGGTGAAGGCCAGTTTATCGCCGTTGATCTGGATGTCCTTGACCATGTTCAGGGTGACGATGTCCTTGCCCAGTTCGGGCTCCTGAACCTTGGAAAGGGCGTCCAGCACGATCTGTTCGGTGAGCATGTATTCTCCTTCGCGCCGCCGCCGGGGGGGGAAAGGCGGGGAACGGTGATGTGGCAGCGGTTGTGTAATCGCGTGGGCAGATTATCCTGCTGGTTCCGCGGGCTGGTCAAGCGGCTGGATACACGATGGTGCCGCTGCCCGCCTTTTCCCTTGATCGTGCAAACGGATGTTTGTATGGTGGCCTGAGGTCAAGCGCGGGAGATGCTGATGTCCAGGGAATCCAAACCGTCCGATAATTTTTCCCTGAGCGCCAGGGAACGCACCGTGCTGGGCTTCATCGAGGATTTTTTTGCCTGCCACGGGGCGCCCCCCACCATGCGTGAAATTGGCGCAGGGTGTGGTATTCCCTCCACGCGCACGGTGAGCGATGACCTCAAGCGGCTGGCCAAGGCCGGGCGTATCCGGCTGCGGCGTGGCCGCAGCCGGGGGATTGAGGTGACCACGAGGCGAACGGTAGCGGGTGTCGGGGACTCCGGTGGCGGAGGCATCCCCCTGTTGGGCCGCATTGCCGCCGGTGTGCCGCTTGCGGCGGACGCAGTGTACGACGGGGAACTGGCCGCCGACGGTACCACCCTGTTTGGCGCGGCGAACTGCTTTGCCCTGACGGTGCGGGGCGATTCCATGCTGGGGCGGCACATTGTGGACGGCGACCTGGCCGTCATCCGCCCCCAGTTCACGGCGCGGGACGGCGACATTGTGGCCGCCGAGGTGGACGGGGAGGTGACGCTGAAAATTTTTCGTCGAGCGGAAGATCGGGTGTTGCTGCTGCCCGCCAACGACGCTTACGCGCCGGTAGTGCTGGATGGGTCACGTCCGTGTCGGCTGCTGGGGGTGATGGTGGGGCTGATCAGGAGCGGGAGCGGTCCGCAGCGGTAGTTCGGAACGGTGTGTGCGGCTATCCCACCCGCCACATCGTTCCGGTCACGCTCTTGCCGTCCGGGGTGCGGCCTCCGGCGATCAGCAGGGCGTCGCCCACCGAGACCATGGCCCCCATCACGCGGCCCTCGGGAAGGTCGGGGAGCTTTTCCCAGGTGGCACCGGTCCAGCGGGCAAGGCGGGAACTGATGCCGTTGCCGTCGTTGCCCCCCGCCACATACAGGTGTCCGTTGTGCAGCGCCGCGTAGAGGCCCGCTGCCGCCCACGGCAGGCGCGTGCGGGAAAGCCCCCACACACCGCCGAGGGGGTCATAGACTTCAATCAGGTCCAGGTTGTTGAATGTCCCGTCCCGGAACGCGCCGCCCCCCATGGCCCAGATGCCGTCCGGCATCGGCACGGCGCACAGGGAGAAGCGGGCGGTGGGCATGGGGGCGATTTCCCGCCACTGTCGGCCACCCTTTTCCAGCCGTTCGCAAAAATCGAAGGCCGGGTCGGTGAGCGGTCCTCCCTCAGCGTCGGGGTGGTGGCCACCGAACAGAAAAATCTCGTCGTCGACCACGGCGGCGGCGGGGGCATCGTGGCGCATGAGCAGGGACGGGGCCGGTTCCCAGCGGTCCTCGGCCGGGAGATAGGCCTCCACGATACTCTTGAAGTCGAAGGAGCCGTCCGGGCGCTTGAAGCCGCCGCCCATCACGTAGATGCGGTCGCCCACCGTGGCGCAGGCGATGCCAGAGCGGGAGGCGGTCATGGGCGTGCGCTCCTTCCAGCGGTCGGCCCCCGGGTCGTACACTTCCACGCTGTCCAGACTTTGAAAGTTCTCTCCACCGCCACCGAACACATACAGCTTGCCGCCGTGAACGGCGCTGCCGAAGTGGGAACGCGGGTGGCGCATGGGGGCGGCGGTGTGGACGCGCAACGTCGGCTCCGTTATCCGAAGTCCAGGGTTTCCACCCGGTTGGTCACCTCGCGTCCGTCGCCCTTCCAGCCCCCCACAGCGAACAGTCTCCCGTCGAGCATGGCCACGCCCATGGCGGCGCGGGGCTCGCTCAAGGAGGGTAAATCGGTGTAGCTGCCGTCGCGCAGGGAGAATTTCACCGCCCTGGCGTGGATGCCGGGGCCGGAGTAGCCACCCAGCACATACACCGTGTCGCCATCGCGCCAGATGCCGTGGGCGGCGGCGGGCCAGGGCATGGTGAAATCGGGGGTGGACCATTTGCCCGTGGCCGGGTCGAACACGTCGATGCGGTCAAAATCGCGGATGCCCCCCTTCTCGGCTACGTAGCGGCAGCCACCGATGGCGTAAATTCTGTTCTGCCATGCAAAGCCCATGGCGGCAAAGCGTGGAATCGGCAGGTCGGCCACCTGCTCCCAGTGGCGGGCACCGGGGGTGAGACGCTCGGTGTAGCCGAACGCCGGGTCGGAGGAGGGGCCGCCCTCGGTGGCCTCCGGGTGGTGACCGCCGATGATATAGATGACGCCGTCCAGGTCTGCGCAGGCCGGGTAATCGTGGGGCTGGCCCATGTCCGGGCCGCTCTCCCAGCGGTCGGTGGCCGGGTCGTAAATCTCTACCGTGGGCAGAAAGCGGAACTTGCCGTCGTCCTTGCGGAAACCGCCGCCCACTACCCAGATGCGGCCGCCGATCACCGCCGTCACCGCGCCGGAGCGCAGTGTGGGCATGGGGGTGACCTCGTCCCAGCGGTCTGCCCTGGGGTCGTACACTTCGCTGGTGTTAAGGCTGGCGAAGCGCGGTCCGCCGCCGCCAAACACGTAAACGCGCCCGTTCAGCACTGCCGTGGCGGGGTGGGAACGGATGTGCTTGAGGGGGGCGACGTCGGTCCAGCGGGACATGAGAAGGTCTCCAGGAAAGGGTGTGTCTGGCGGGGCGCTACGGGAAGCCGGGGGGGGGCGGCGCCAGGTGCTCGGTGTCCGGCTTGTAGGCATTGAATACCCGGATGCCTTCCAGCATGTTGATGGCGATATAAACGCACAGGGCGAGGAGCGTCGCCAGCAGAATCCACAGGCTGATGGGTATGCGCTTGCGGGTGGTGGGGGTGGCGGGTGGCGTATCCATGCCGTGCATGATACGGGCAGGGCCGGGGGGGGTGCAATGCGGGCTGCAGATGGGGGGTGGGGACAGATCGGCGGGGCTTGTCTGGCAGGGCTTGTCCGGTCATGTTCGGCGGATGATGATAGACTGGCCTTCGGGATGGCTGCAATGTCACAGGGAATCCACACCATCAGCGGGCGACTCGGGGCGATGTGTTTGGCCGTGGCGATGATTGCGGCTTGGGTGACCGATGCTCCGGCAGTTGAAAACGGCGCCGATGTGCCTCCGGAAATCGCCCACCTGATTGCCTTTGTGGGGCATTCCGGCTGCGACATGGACCGCAACGGCAGCCGTCACACTGCGGCGGAAGCGGCCTCTCACCTGCTGCAAAAATACCGGCGCGCAAAGCGCTATGCCCCCGATGCAGAGCAGTTCATTGCCCGCATCGCCACCGGTAGTTCCCTGTCCGGAAAGCCGTACATGGTGTACTGCAGTGCGCATCCACCGACCTCGTCCGCCAACTGGTTGCGTTCGGAACTGGTTCGCTACCGCACGGAGGGGGACAAAGGCCTCCCCTGAGGTGCCGTGCTACACTGGACCGGCGGCGGAAGGTTCCATCGCGGCGGCAAAACCCACCCGGCAGAAGAAAATGAGCGGTCACTCAAACGGCATTTACGCACGGCGGCGGGAACGCTTCATGGCCCAGATGGACGGGGGGGTTGCCATCTTCCCCGGCGCGCCGGAGTCGGTGCGCTCCAACGATGTGCACCACCGTTACCGGCAGGATTCGGATTTTTTCTACCTGACCGGCTTTACTGAACCCGGCGCAGTGCTGGTGCTGGACCCGGAAAATCCAAAACATCGCTATATGCTGTACGTCCAGCCCAAAGCCCCGGACAAAGAGCGCTGGACCGGTCGCCGCGTGGGGGTGGTAGGGGCGCGTCGCCAGTTTGGTGCCGATGCAGCCTTCGAGGCGGAAAAATTCCGCGCCGACCTGCAACATCTGCTGATCGGGCGGCCCCGGGTGTTCCTGCGCATGGGTTCGGATCCGGACCTGGACCGGGAGGTGCTGGGGCACGTTGCCAGTTTGCGTGCCAGGGCCCGTGCCGGGCAGCACGGTCCTCTTGAAGTCGTGGACCCGACCCCTGCCTTGGCAGAATCCCGCCTGCTCAAGTCGCCGGACGAGATCGAACACATCCAGCGTGCCGTGGACATTACCGCCCTGGGGCATCTTGCCGCCATGCGCGTCGCCAGCCCTGGTTGCCACGAGTACGAAATCGAAGCTGAAATCGAGTATGAATTCCGCAAGGCGGGTGGAGCCGGACCGGCTTACCCCACCATCTGCGGGGCCGGGGCCAATGCCACCATCCTGCACTACATCACCAACGACCGGCGCATGAGAAAGGGCGAACTGCTGCTCATTGACGCAGGTGCGGAGTATGGTGGCTACGCCGGGGACGTCACCCGCACAATTCCGGTGTCGGGCCGTTTCAACGACGCCCAAAGGGCTCTGTACAACGTGGTGCTGGGGGCGCAGAAGTCAGCCATTCGCAAAGTGAAGCCAGGGACGACCTTTGACGCCGTGCATCATGCGGCGGTGAAAAAACTGGCTGAGGGGCTGGTGGCGTTGGGGCTGGTGGAGGGGCCACCGGCACGGGTGGTGAAATCAGGGGATTACCGCCGTTTTTACATGCACCGTACCAGCCACTGGCTGGGGCTGGACGTCCATGACGCCGGGCGCTACACCTCCGGAAGCGGCTCCAGCCGCCCCCTGGAGCCGGGCATGGTGCTGACCGTAGAACCGGGTCTTTATGTGGGTGCTGAGTCCGACATCCCCATGCCGTTCCGCAACAACGGTATCCGCATTGAGGACGATGTGCTGGTGACCGCGGACGGTTGCCAAGTGCTTTCCGCCGCCATTCCCAAGGAGCCGGATGCCATTGAGCGGGTCATGTCCGGTCGTTAGGGAGAGGGGGTGGTGGTGGCCCCTGCTGCCGGTTGCGCTGCTACAGGTCGCCTGTTCCGCGCCACCGCAGGGGCCGCCTCCCTACGACCCGCAGGCGGTAACGATGCAGGTGCTGGCCTTGGGGCCGGATCCGGGGGAGGGGCGCAAGGTGTTCCGCTCCTGGTGCATTTTCTGCCACGGCGATCAACAGTCCGGGGAACCCCCCACTGATTTTGGTTTTGGCAAGGAGAATCCTCGCCGCTTTCGCGGTTACCGCAACCTGTCTCCAGAGGAACACGTCACGGCAATTGTCGAGGGGTTTGTCAGCGCCGAGAGCGGGTATCGCAACATGCCACCTTTCGGACAGCGGCTGAGTCCGCGCGAAATTGCCGATGTGGCGGCCTATGAGCGGCAGTTGATGGCACTGGAACCCGCCGAATACTGGGAAAAATCACGCTTTTCGTGGTGGCCTGCCGATCCCGCGCCGTTGCCGGGGCGGGCGGGACCGTGAGGCGAGGCGGAATAAAATCCGACGAGCCTTCCCCGATGGGTAAGTCTGATCGGGTGGTTCTTTTAATTTTCCGCTGTTTACGCTACCCTTTCGGTGAGGGGGCCCGGGAGCGCTTCAGAAATGCTGCGCGAATACCGACAGGAGGGTGAGGTCCAGCATGCGTGCTGTGCGGGTGTCGTGCGTGGTGCGCACGAGGCGCGTGGCATATACCGGCTCTACACGACAGACGGCCCGCAGGGATGCAGGCCATCACCGGAATTAGGGATGATGATGACACACCGCGGCATGCACTCTTTCCTGTTCGCCTTGATGCTGGCCGGTTTGCTGGTGTCCATGAGGTCGACGGTGGCAGGTGCGGCGTCGACCACGACAGCCTCCGCCGGAACTCCGGGCGCAACCTCCGCAGGCACCGCCAGCGGAGGCGAGCAGAATGTGGACGCATTACTCAAAGACCTTGAGGGAATTCTTTCGGACGTGATGGGTGCCGAGGCAGCGCCGTCGGCGGCCACTTCCGCTGCGGGTACCCCTTCGACATCCCCGTCGGTGGTCAAGGTGGCCCCTGCCGCCCTTGCCGCCCCTGCCGCCCCTGCCGCCCCTGCCGCCCCTGCCGCAGACGGTTCCGGGGAAGACGCGGCGATGGCGAACGAGATGGGGCTGGGGACGGCTCCCACCCCGGTCGCTGCCCCGGCGATGGCGGCGGGCGGTGGCAATGCCCCTCCGGAGCAGATGGCACCTTCCGCCACCACCGTCCCGGTTGCCGCCGCCAGCGGCGGGGACGCTCCAGCCGCCAAGCAGTCCACCGTACCCGTTGCCGCAGAAGCCGATGCGATCGGTGATTCCGCGGAAGACGCCGTGGCGGCCCCGATGCAGTCGGCCAAGGCAACCGATCCCGTGACCATTCCCGACGCCGGTAACGTGATTGAGCCTTTCACCCCCACGGTGCCGCCGGCGGTGGAGGTGGACGCCGTGCCCGCCCGCACCCTGTCGACGGCGGAGGCAGCAAAGCTGATGAAGGAGGCGATGTCGTGGTTTGTGGTGGGGGAGTACCGGCAGGCGGTGCCCAAGCTGATCGAACTGCTGCGCGCCGACCCGAAACACGCAGAGGCCCGTTACTATCTGGCTTACTCGCGCTATCGCATGGGGGACTTTCCGCAGGCTCGCGCGGAGTTTCACGCCCTGTATCAGGTAAAGAGCGATTTTTCCCCGGTAAAGCGTAACAAACGTCCGATGGCCGCCAACACCGACAAGGGGGCTGCGCAACCAGTGCTGGATGTGGAAGGCATGTCTGCCACCGAGGCAGAAGGCACCGGGACCGCCGCCGCCGTTTCCCCGCCGACCGGGCCAGAGGTCAAACCGACCGCCGACAAGGCGGGGGCGTAGCCTCGCGCCCGCGACCTTCGCCTTTTTCTGCGATTCCCCCCGTTCTTGTCCGGGCCCGTCCCGGGCGTCAGGCCGCCTTTTTCGGCAGGGTGTCGATCTTCACCTTGGCGATGCGCATGCCGTCCATGTCGACGATGGTGAACTTGTGGTAGGCGTGCATCACCACCTCGCCGCCCTTGGGGATTCCCTGTAGCTGGGACAGCATGAAACCGCCCAGGGTTTCGTATTCTGGCGACTCCGGAAGGTCCACCGGGTAATCCTCGACCAGATCGGCAATGTTGGTGTCTGCATCCACCACCAGGGAACCGTCGCGCATGCGCTGTACCGGCTCGTCCTCGTCGGTGTCGTACTCATCCTGGATGTCCCCCACGATCTCCTCGATGATGTCCACGATGGTCACCAGCCCGGACACGTCGCCGTATTCGTTAACGACAACAGCCATCTGCATGCGGCGCTGCTGCAACTCCTTGAGCAGGCGCAGGGCCTTCATGGTTTCGGGGACAAAATAGGGGGGGTGGAGCAGGTCCCGGATGCCGCCGCTGGCGTGTTCCGGATCACGCAACAGGGTAATCAGGTCCTTGTAGTTGAGGATTCCGCATACCCGGTCGCCGTCGTATACAGGGTAACGCGCGTGCATGTTGTCGGCGATCAGGTCGAGGATTTCCCCTAGGGGCATGCGGATGTCCACCGAGCAGATGCGTGGCCGGGCGACCATTACCTCGCGTACGCAGGTGTCGGCGAATTCGAACACACTGTGGATGAGCTGCTGCTCCCCGGCCTCGATTTCGCCTTTTTCGCGCCCCTCGCGCAACAACAGCTTGATGTCTTCTTCGGTCTCCGGCTCTGCCGGGCGCAGGGAATCGGTACGCAACAGCTTGAGTACCAAGGAACTGGAACCGGACAACAGGCGGGAAACCGGGGTGGCCAGCCGGCTGATGCGCCACATCGCACCGCTCATGGACAGGGCGATGCGGTCGGGCTGGCGGATGGCCAGAGCCTTGGGAACCAGTTCGCCAAGCACCAGAGACAGGTAGGAAATCACTGCCACCGCAGCTCCCAGCGACAGCCAACGGGCGATCTCGGGAGGGAGGTCAAATGCATATTCAAGGGCCGGTTGAAGGTGTTCGCTCGACGAAACACCACCCACTGCGGCGGCCATTGCTCCCACGACAGTAATTCCCACCTGCACCGTGGCCATGAAGCGGTCCGGGTCGGCATGCATCGCCGTCACGCGCTGGGCGTCAAGACTCCCCTCCTCGGCCATGCGCCGGATGCGGGCCTTGTGAGAGGAGATGATGGCGATCTCGGCGCAGGCAAAAAAACCGTTGGCGATGATCAGGCCGAGAATGACCATCGCCTCAAACATGACGCCTTCCAAGTGGCGTAACCCTCCTTGTCGAATCGGGTGGAGCCCGCCCCGCAACCCATATGGTGCAGGTACGGAGGCTCCGCGACGAAATCCCGTACCCGTGAATTTTTCGGGAATTCCCCAAAAGACGCCGGACGCAGTGAAATCTCGTCGAGGCTAGAGGATAGCCGGAATCCACCGGATCGGGCAAGTTTCCCAAGGTGGGCTGATTGGTGTAAACGGGGTGAGCCCGCCTGTTTCGGGCCGGGAGATTTATTCTGACTCGTGGAAATGCCGACAAGAGTTGGTTACGGCTGCCTACGGGTGAGAAACCCGTGGTGAGTTGTCATTAACCTTGTCATCGGTCGGCCGGTCGTCGAAATCCCCAGCGGGTGGCGAGGCAGGTCGGCTTGGAATGGTGCGCAATGTCAGCCAGTTGGCCGCCTTCTGGGGGTGGATCTTCGGACGACGACGGGAGGATGGGGAATATTCCCCTGGACGACATCTCGGGTGGCCTTTCCGAGTCTCCCGACACCAGTGCCTTCAATTATCCTCGACCGGGAGATCCATACCCCGGTGGCAAGGGGGTGCGTGGTCAGCACGGGGAGCCTGGCGCTACCGGCAAATCCTCCGGCAAATCTGCTACCAAAACCGTTGCCGAACCAAAAGGTAAACGGCCGGGAGGCCGCCGAATCCGCGGCGGTTCGGCTACCTCCGACGGCGACAAGGTGGTGGGCGGGGCGGTACATCAAAAACGTAGCGTGGATACCCTTACCCCGGAAGAACGCCTCAAATCGGCAATGTCTTCCATGGTCAAGGCCAAGGTGCGCGACCGGCGGTTGCTGCTGGCCATTCCCCTGATTTTGATCGGGTTACTGGTCGGTGACCTGCTGTTTTTCGAACATGGCACCTATCCGGAGCCACCCTTGGAAATGGTCTCCAATGAGCTGATTCCGGGGCCGGTGATTGCCGACATGCAGTGGGCAGGCAGTGGTGACAACGCCCGGTTGGCTGTCCAGAATGGCGCAGCTTATCCGCTGCTGCTGTCAGCTTTGCGGGGAGGCCTGGGCACCGACGTGGGCATGGCGCGCCTGATGAATGCCGGGCTGCATGCGGCAACCGCCTTGCTGCTGTTCGTGTTGGCGATGCGCATCGGTTCGTTCGCTACTGGAGTGACCACGCTGGTGCTGGTGGCGGTGAATCCGTCGTTCACCTATATGGCATCCCAACTCCTGGCCGAGAACCTGGTGGCGTTCCTGCTGGTATTGAGCGCGTGGCTGGGGGTGGTGATGGCCAGTCCCGCACGTCCATGGTACCGGGTGGCGGCGGTACCGGTAATGGGGTTTACCCTGTTCTTCCTTGCCCTCACCCGGCCCGGTCTGGGGCCGCTGGCCTTGATCCTGGTTGCAATCACGGGTATCCACTTGCTGCGTGAGTGGCGCGAGTCGCGGTCATCGCTGGGCGCAGTTGCCGTGGTGCTGTTTGCCCTGTGTCTGCTGTTGCCCTGGCTGGGCTGGCAAGGGCGTATCAGCGGAATCTTCGAGGCCGACTCCCTGATTCTTTCCCCCTACGGTCTGTCCTCCGGGGCCACTCTGGCGGATTCGGCCCACGATCCGGCCCGCAACGGTTGGCCGTATCCGGCGGCGGATATGGGGCCGCACAGCTTGTACGTTGCGCCGCCGGTGATGGAATCGATCGCTGGTAATCCACTGCACGCTCTGGCCCTGTATCCGGAAAAGGTTTTTCGCCAATGGTTTTCCCCGGCCGGTGGGCGGGCGTTGCCCACGCCGTTGGCAATGTGGGGGGTGGCCGCGCATGGGGTGATACTGGTGCTGGCGGTATTGGGGCTCACCCGCCTGAGGACGATCCCGGCCCTGCCGTTCCTGCTTTTACCAGTGCTATGGGTGGTGCTGGCCTATCCGTTGGGATACGGTGAGGAACGCCGTTTTGTCTTTGGCGTGATGCCGCTGCTGACCCTGTTTGCGGCCCTGGCCTTGCGCCACATGTGGGTGCCTTTGATGAAACGGGTGTGGCCACTTAACCGGCTGCGGCCCAAACCGCTGGAGATGGCGTGGCTGGTGGCTGCCGGGGTCGTGGCATACTGGGCCGGGCTGACGGAAGATGGTTTTGTTGCGGTTTCCTCTTTGGATCCGTGGCTCACCCACGCCAGTGGTGTGGCCGGATTGCTGCTGGTGGCCGGGATGGCGGCCTGGCGGCTGGCCCGGGTACTGCACGCCGACAGCGCCGGACCACGTGCGGCGGCCGTGTTGCTACTGCTGGTCTGTGTGCTGTTGCCACTCACCGTGCACGCCCTGTGGTTTTCCGACTGGCGAACCTTTGCCGTGACTCTAAAAGATCCGGGCCAAAGCCTGGAGCAGACGTTTACCCTGCCCGCCGGATTGGATCTGGGCACCGCACGCGCCATAACGTTGCAACTCGACGTACTGGACCGGGATGGTAGTGCCGCAAATGTGGAGGTACGGGTCAATCACCGGTTGCAACACCAGTTGTTGCCAGTGTCCGTCACCTCTCCGGCCTACCGTCAGGTATTGCGCGGGATGGAATCGGGGGGGCGGGATTTGTATCCCGATATCCCCCAATGGCTGACCTATCGGCTGGACCCGGAAAAACTGGCCGGGGAACGCAGTGTCAATGTATCCGTGGCCCTCGCTGCGGGTGAGGTGAAGCGGGGGCAGCGGTTGATCGTATTCGGGGATCTGCCGCACGGCAGCGATTCTGTGGGTGGCGGCCCGGCACCGTGGATTGCTCCCGAGGACCGGCAACTGGTCACGCGGCCCCTGCTGAACGGGCGCGCGTCCCTGTGGCGTCACGGCATTTATGGTGACATGCGTTTGTACGGTATCACCCCGCTGGAAGGGGTGCGTCGCTCGGCCTATATCCCGGAGGCTGGAATGCCTGCCGATACCGATGATTTGTCCCCCGCCCTGTATCGGCAGCCGGGGGCCTACCGCATCCACCTGCAAGTTATCACTGCCAACGGCACTGAAGTCATTCTTTAGTCGGGGTGCACGGGGGCGACTCCTCCGCCAGGAAACCACGTTCCGGGAACGTGCCTGATGTTCGTGGAGGCTTGTTTCCCTGGGGAGTTTCCTGTGTCGGTCACAACCGATATGCGATGAATGGACTTCACCCGGTTTTGTAGACACCTTGATGCTTAGAATTGGAAGCAAAGGAGGTGTGTATGAACCGGAGGTATACAGAGGAGTTCAAGCGCGAGGCGGTCCGCCAGGTGCTGGATCGCGGCTACTCGGTCAGCGAGGTATCCAAGCGACTGGGTGTTTCGACCCACAGCCTGTACGTGTGGGTGGCAGCGGAGCGGCGAACGCGGAATGGGGATGAAGGGGATGCCGTTCAGGCCATGCGCCAGGAGAACACCCGGCTGAAAACGGAGCTGCGGCGGGCCGAGGAGGAGCGCGACATCCTAAAAAAGGCCGCCGCGTACTTTGCCAAGGCGTCCGGGTGAAGTACGCGTTCATTCAGGAGCACCAGGAGCTGTTTCCGGTGACGTCGATGTGCCGTGTGCTCCGGGTGCATCGGAGTGGCTTCTACGCCTGGATCCGGCAGCCCGTATCGGCCAGAAGCCAAAAGGATCAACGACTGGTCAGGATGATCCGCTCAGCTTACTCCAACAGCGGAGGCATCTACGGCAGCCCACGCATTCACCGAGACCTGGGTGAACTGGGCGTCCGGTGTGGCCAGAAGCGTGTGGCCCGCTTGATGAGGCAGGAGAAGCTGCGCGCCCTGCGCGGCTACAAGCGGCCGCGATACAAGAGCGGAAAGCTCGCCGTCGTTGCACCGAACCGCCTGGAGCAGCAGTTCAAGGTCGCTCAGCCGAATCAAGCATGGGTCACGGACATCACCTACATCGGCACCAGAGAAGGCTGGTTGTTCCTGACCGTGGTGATCGACCTGTTTTCTCGCCTAGTCGTGGGTTGGTCGATGAAACCGACTCTGGAGCGGGAGGGTGTACTGGATGCCCTGCTCATGGCCATCTGGCGCCGCAAGCCCAAGGAGCGAGTGGTCGTCCACTCCGACCAGGGCTCCCAGTATGGCAGCGACGATTGGGGTCGACTGCTCAAGGCCCATGGTCTGGTCGCCAGCATGAGTCGTCGGGGCAACTGCTACGACAACGCCGTGGCCGAGTCGTTCTTCAGCTCATTGAAAAAGGAAAAGGTGAGGAGGAGGGTCTATTCGACGCGGGGCGATGCCCGCGCCGAGATCTTCGACTACATCGAAGCCTTCTACAACCGGACCCGCCGGCACAGCCATCTCGGCCACGTCAGCCCGGTTGATTTTGAACGGCTTCAAGTGGAGGCTACGTAGTGTCTACGAAAGCGGGTGAAGTCGAGAGGCGTGCTTCCTGGCATCCGAGGATCGGGCCTCAGTGATTGGTGGTGGGGGTGGATGCCGACTGCTACAATTCGTCCCCTCAGCGCGGCCGATCCGAATTGAAGCGGGGAGATGTAATAACCAACATGGGGATTGTGTCTGTTTTTTCGCGCCCGTCGGTACGCGTGACCATTGTGATGCTGGCCATCCTGTTGTTGGCGATTCTCCGTTGCGGGGCGGTAGGCAGCCTCCCGGCGCACCAGGTCGACGAGGAAGTCCCGGTGTGGTATGCCCTGCAGTTTTTGGGCGGCGATCTAAATCCACACTGGTTCGATTACCACACCCTGCCCATGTATCTCCTGGCGGCGGTGTATGCCACAGTCTATGCGCTATTGACCGTAACCGGTGCGGTTCATTCCCTCGAAGAATTTGCCTCTCTCCTGTTCTCCAACGAGGCGCTGTTTTATGTGACCGGCAGGGTATGGATGTCGTTCATGTACACCGCCGGGTGTGCGGTGCTGGCGTGGATTCTGTGGCGCCGGTGGAGGGCGCCGGGGGTGGCCGGGATATTTTTTGCGGCCACCTTTCTGCTGCCGGATGCACTGGTGGCCTCGAACCAGATCAAGGCGGAGGCGGCGGTATTTCTGTTCATGACCGGAATGCTGTGGTTCGGTTTTCTGGCAGCACGTACCGGGAGAACTCTGCTGATTGCTGCCGTGTTCCTGGCTGCTGCGGTGGACTCAAAAATTCCAGCGCTGACTCTCGCACCGGTTCTGGCCGCTCAGGCCGGGGTGGACCTGTGGGCACGACGTTATTCATGGCGCTGGGTGGCCGGGGCCGTGGGAGTGTTTCTGGTGGCGCTGTTCGTGTTCATGCCGTATGCGTTTCTCGACTCTGCGGCCTACAGGAATACCCTTACACGGATGACCGAACGTGTCGCGGGTGAGTCGCAGCACCTTGGCAAGGCGCACAGAAACGGGATTTCGGAAAAAACCGGGGCCGTGGTCCACGAGTTGGACAGCGGCGCAGGCACCCTGCCGCTGGTGGCCTGTGTGGCTCTGGTCGGCCTGGCGGCAGTCCGTCGCCGGAAGTTATTGTTGCCGTTGGCGTTGCCTGCCGCCTACGCTGCCGCGTTCGTCACCAGCCGGACTTTGGATGGCTACTGGCTGCGACCGGTGTTTCCACTGGTGCTGTTTTTTTCCGCCGTATTTCTGTTGGAGATATTTGCCTTGCCAGGCGTTCGGCTGCGGTTGGAGGCGTGGGCTGTCCGTGCGCCGGAGCCCCTGCGTTCGCGACTCATCCCGGCAGGGGCGACCCTGCTTGCGGTAGCGCTGCTGATTCCACCGTTTTCCGGCAACTTGAGACAGGTGCCGGCGGCTCTTCGCCCGTTACCGCCGGACAATCGAGTTTTGGCGGGAAACTGGGTGCGCGCCAATATTCCGCCTTCCCTCCCGATATTACTGGATGGTGCTGTTCCCCAGTACCATCCGCGCATTCCAGCGCAGAATCCGTTTGTGTACCTGGCCATTTTGGGGTACGGATCCCCGATGGACAGGGAGGTGGGAAGCACCACGTTGCCATGGCTGGGGTATGCCGACTATTACCAGAAATGGGTAGTAACTGGATTGCGCTGGTCGGTATTACCAATGATCGCGGAAGATTACGGTTTTAATCTGGACCGGCTGCATGTTCCCCAAGGGACATATGTGGTGCTGACCAGTTATTACGCCCGTCGGTTCGATACCGATGAAGTGGCGCGGACTTTTCCGGAAATTGCGTTGCGTGCCCAAGCTTATTACCGACGTATTCGTAGCCAGGAAAAAGTTGCCGAATTTGCCTCCGGGTCTGGCCCGAAGATCGAAATCTGGCGCATGACCGAGGCGTGGCCGCCCGCAGACATCACTCATCCCTTCCAGTCGTCGCCGCAAACAGTACGGCCCGCAACACCCGGTTAGGGCGGGGGTTGCAGGCCGTTGACGCTTTTCTCGGCGGGATGACCGGAGGGCATCACGCCCCTGATAAAAAATCAGGCGCTTAGACGAAGAGGCTGATCTTGGATTTGCCTGCGTATTCCAGGAAAGTGGCTGCGCCGGCAACCTTGACGCCGTCCACCATATCGGTGGCCTTGACGCCCATCACGTCCATGGTCATCTGGCAGCCGATCAGGGTGACGTCCAATTCCTTGGCGAGTTCGATGAACTCAGGCACGGACTGGAGTTTGACCCGCCCCATCCAGCTTTTCATCATCATGGTGGCGGCCATGGTCATGCCCGGCAGGGCGCCGATGATGTTGGGTACCGGCACCGGCATGGCGGGGTTGCCCAGAGGGGGCACGCCGAGCTTGGCATTCTTTTTCCGGTGGATGATGTCCAGGCCGTAGAAGGTGAAGAAAATCCCCGCTTCCATGCCCATGGCGGCGGCGGTGGTGGCCAGAATCAGGGGCGGATAGGCCATGTCCAGGCTGCCCTTGGAGGCGACGATGGCCAGGCGGTCCAGTTGCGCCTCCGGCTGCCGAGCCTGGTGTTCGGCCAGGACCTTGGCGACGCGCTCGTCCACCAGGCTCCCGAGCTTGCGATCCAGCAAGGTCTGCACCCGCTCCTCAATCAGGGCATCAATCTCTTTTTCTTTGGCGACGATGTCGTTATCGGTGATTCCGCTCATGGCTGCATCTCCAAGGGTGGGCGGGTTCCTCCGGTCACACATCGTGCCGGGACACAAACGGATTGCCGCCGCAAACAGGGGGTTACTGGTTTCAAGTCTACCCGACTTTCCGGATGTAGTAAGTATAAGTACCGCCGTCCGCCTCGCTCCCCACCATCGCGTGACCGGTCTTGCTGACCCAGGCGGCCATGTCGTTTACCGAACCAGGGTCGGTGGCGATCATCTTCAATACCTGGCCGGGCTGGAGGGCGTCGATCTCGCGCTTAGTTTTGATAATGGGCAGGGGGCATGACAGACCGCGGCAATCGAGTTCGCGGGCCACGGTGATTTCATTGGTCATCGGACACATTCCTCAGAAGGTGTGATACACACAGGGACACAGTGAAGGAGAGCTACCACAACAAGGCCCGATCGTGGGCAAGAATCAGGTCACGCATGCCGTCGTAGTCCACTTGTGGGTGGTCCACTTCCACCTGGCGTGCGTTGACGTCGTCCCGGCAGGCGGAAACCGGGCAGGGGAACTGGCCCCGGTGCAATACTCCGTCCTGTACCAGCAGAACGGCGTCACCAGCGGCCACATCCAGGGTTTCCAGGCAGTAACGGGCGTCGAGGTTGCGCAGGATGTGCAGGGTGGACACGAAAATACACTCCTAAAAGGGGATGACCACGTCGGCCTGACGGAGGGCATCGACGATGGATTTTCGGTCCAGCACTTCCACCCCGCCACGCAGAGTGCCTAGCCCGAAGCGCTCAACGCTTTCGCGTTCGGCGACCATTCGGACCCCAACGTCCCCGTAATAGCCGAGAAACTCATCCACCTCGGGGCGGTCGACTACCCCGGGACGAAATGGTGCGGCGTTGAATACCCCCTCGTCCAGCATGGCCACAACGACCTCGTTATGTCCCAGGGTCAGGCCCAGGCCGAGTCGGAATGCCTCAAGGTTCTTGATGTGATTGAGGGGGGTATGCCGAAGCAGGATGACGACGCTCTTCACCGGGTTATCCGAAATGCAGGAAATAGTCAGAGGCGGCGACGATGTCAGCCAGGTGATCCTGGCTGCGGCATTCGACGCCGTGGATAAAATCTGCCTCGCCAAACCCCCGGATGTCTCCGGTCGTGAGGCACAGCGACACCTTTAGCCCCTTGTTCATCAACTCCTCCAGGCCACCGAACAGGCGGTAGGGGGAGTTGTTGCGGAGTACGTTGTAGATACCGTCGTTCATCAGGAACAACTCTGCCTCGTGGCCACCCTCAAGAAAGGAGCGCAGCAGACGGCAGGCGGTGTAGGTGTTCTGATGCTCGGGGCTGGTGTTGAGCAGGACGCCGAGTTTCTTGGCCATGCCCGGTGTCTCCCCGTCAGGCCTTGCGCACCAGCAGGGTCCACAGAGGCCCTTCGCTCTCGGTGATGCCGAGGATTTGGTGGCCTTCGTGCTCAAGGCTGCGCGGCACGTTCAGCGCCGAGGGCGGATAGTCGATCAACACCCGCAGCACCTGACCGGACTGCATTCTTTCGAGGGTCAGCTTTGATTTTACAAAGGTGATCGGGCAGACAACTCCGCGGATGTCCAATTCCTGGTCGGCTTGAATCTGGGTGGCGGCTTCGCTCATCGGGCAATCTCCATCAGACGGTTCACATGGCCCTGGTTTTCCTCCAGCCGCTCCCTGAGTACGCCGCGCAGCAGGTCCAGTGCCTGCAACACCGCCGGGTAGCGCAATTGGTAGAACACCGTGGTGCCCGACCGTTCCGCCGTTACCAGTCCGCGGTCGCGCAACACCGCCAGGTGTTGCGAAGCGTTGGACTGGCGAATGCCCAGCTGTTCGGCCAGGTCGCCCACCGGAGTGGGGCCCTTGGCCAAGGCGTACAACATCAGGATGCGCTTGGGGTCGGCCAATGCCTGACACAACTCCGCATGCAACTGGTGAATTTCTTCTACAAACGAACGTTTCATATTGTCGCGTATATTCGTACTGTTGAATATAAATGAGTACGGCGATTGTGTCAACAAATGATGCAATCGAGACAACTGTTGCCGGACCCCTGGACTTCAGGGGTTTTTGAGCAGGGCGTCGATTTTGCCGGCGATGTAAGAGTAGCTCTTGGCGCCGATCACCAAGTCGCCGCTGATGACGCCATCCTTGGTGGTTTTGCCGATCACGAAGCTGGGGGTGCCGGTGATGCCGGCGTTACTGCCGTAGCGGCGTCCGGTTTCGATGCGGGCGTCGTAGCGGGTGTCGGCAAGACATTGGGTGAAGCGGTTCACGTCCAGCCCCAGGGCGCGGCCCATCTCCGGCAGCTTGTCGGGTGTGGATTCGCTCTGGTGGGCGAACAGGTAGGCGTGCATCGGCCAGAACTGGTTCTGTTCCCCGGCGCAGTGGGCGGCTTCAGCCGCCTCCGGAGAGTTGTGTTTTACCGCGAAGTCGACGTAGACGTAGCGGATTTTTCCGGTATCCACGTAGTTCTTGACCAGTTCCGGCAGGGTTTGGTTGGCGTGGCGTCCGCAGAACGGGCAGTGGTAGTCCGAGAACTCCACAACCGTGACCGGGGCCGATTTTTTGCCCTGCGCCGGGTACCCGGCGGTAGGGACAGGTACGCGGGCGGTAGTGGGTGGTGCAGGCGGGGTGGCGACGGTCGGCGCGGCGGGGCGCAGCGCTACCTGGGCTCGCAATTCCTCAATCTGATGGGACAGATCCTGCACCTCGGCGCGCAGGGCGCGCAACTCCTGGAGGATGGCACCGGAGACGTCCACCAGTTCCACGTCTTCTGCGTCTTGCGATTCGGGGGTGACAGCGGTGCGGTCTGCCGCAAAACTGACGGTCAACAGCAAAATGCCGGATAACAGCCCTGCAGCGGCAAGCCGGATGATGTGGCGGTTCATGATGCTGTCCCCGATGGTTCAAGGGTTATAGTGGCGCTTAAATCCTTGGTCATTCTAGTGGAGTTGTATCGCCGATTGACAGCCCACCGCCTGCTTTCTGCCGGTTTTGTAATTTCAGGCCCGCTGGGGTGCGGTGTCATCCTCCGGAGTCGGTCGGGTTCGGTCTGTGCGGTTGTACCACTCCAGCACAAGGGAACTGGCAACGTAGTAGGAGGAGTAGGTACCGATAGCCACGCCGATCAGCAGGGCCAAGGCGAAGTCGTGCAGCACCTCGCCCCCCCACAGGGTGAGAGTGACCAGCACCAGCATGGTGGTGAGGGATGTGACCAGGGTACGCCCCAGCACCTGGTTGATACCTGCATTCATGATTTGCTCCAGGCTTTCGCCGTGGCGCTTGCGCAGGTTTTCGCGGATGCGGTCGAACACCACCACCGTGTCGTTTAGGGAGTAACCCCCAATCGTCAGCAACGAAGTGACCAGCAGCAGGTTCACCTCCTTGCCGAACAGCACGAACAGTCCCAGCAACGCCAACACGTCGTGGAAGGTGGCGATGGCGGCAGCGACACCAAAGCGGAATTCAAACCGCATCGCGATGTAGATGATGATGCCCACAAGGGACAGGATAATGGCCAGTCCTGCATCCTTTTGCAGGCGGCTGCCGATGGTGGGGCCGACCTCGGTTACCGAATCGATCACGAATGGATTGTCGGGCAGCGCGGCAGCAAAGGCCGACTGCACCCGCTCACCGACGTGTTCGCCGATGGTGTCGCCACCTTTGACGCGGATCAACAGCTTGGCGGTACCGGTGAAGTTCTGTAGATCGGCTTCCAGGTGCTGTTCCGAGAGGATGCGGCGGGCTTCGTCCATATGCACCGGTCGCTCGAAGTTGAGTTGCACGCTGGTGCCACCGGAAAAGTCGATGCCCAGGTTGGCACTGGCGGTGGCAATGCGCACGATGGCCACCAGTCCCAGCACGACCAGCACGCCGGAAAGTACAAAGGCGATGCGGCGCTGCCCCATGAAGTTGATGTTGGTTTTACCGACAATTTCCATCATCTCGGATATGTCCCCCTTCAGAGGCTCGGCGAGGTGTTCGGGTAGATGCGCATCAGATACTCAAGGTTTCAACTCGGCGCCGGGAATTCAGCCAATCGAAGAATACCTTGGTGCCGACGAAGGCGGTAAACAGGTTGATCAGAATGCCCATGGACAGGGTGACCGCGAAGCCCTTGACCGGCCCGGAGCCGAACAGGAACAGCGCCGCCGCCGTGATCAGGGTGGTGACGTGGGCGTCGACAACCGTCAGCAACACCCGGTCGTACCCCTGCTCCACTGCCAGCCGCACAGTTTTTCCCAGACGCAGTTCCTCGCGGATACGCTCGAAAATCAATACGTTGGAATCCACCCCCATGCCGATGGTGAGCAGGATTCCGGCAATGCCCGGCAGGGTGAGGGTGGCGTGCATAGCCCCCAACATTCCTAGCAGTACCACCAGGTTGAGGAACACGGCGAAGATCGACAGCACCCCGGACAGGCGGTAGTACACCACCATGAACAGGATCACCAGCATCAGACCAGCCAGGGTGGCGGTGAGCCCGGCGCGGATCGAGTCGGCACCCAGGCTGGGGCCGACGGTGACGTTTTGCAACATGGTGACAGGCGCCGGCAGGGCACCGGCGCGCAGCACGATGGCCAGGTCGTTGGCCTCGGCGGAGGTGAAGCTGCCGGAAATCTGGGCGCGGCCGCCGGGGATCGCCTCGCGGATCACCGGTGCGGAGTAGACGTTGCCGTCCAGCACAATGGCGAAACGCTTGCCCACGTTGTCCTGGGTCACCTGGGCGAAAATCTTGGAACCGATGGCGTCAAATTCGATGGAGACCTGGGGCTCGTTGAACTGGTCGATGGAAACACGGGCGTCGGTGAGGGTGTCGCCGGTCAGCATGGCCCGCCGCTGCAACGCATAGGGCTCGCGGTCGATTTCCAGCCCGGTCTCCCTGTCCACCACCTTGTGGTAGAGGATTTCATCCCCTTCCGGCAGTGGCGTGCCACTACCGATGGCGTACTCCTCATCCACCATGCGGAACTCGAGCAGCGCGGTCTTGCCGATCAGTTCGATGGCGCGATTGGGGTCGGCCACGCCGGGCAACTGCACGAGAATTTCGTCCGTCCCCTGCTGCTGGATAAGGGGTTCAGCTACGCCGAACTGGTCGATTCGGTTGCGGATGGTTTCCACCGCCTGGGTTACGGCGCCCTTGCGGATACGCTCAGCTTCGTCGTCGCTCAGGGCCAGATGCACCGATGTGCCTTCCGGGGGCAGGGCCTCCCTGAGCATGCCGAAGCGTTTGCCGATCAACTCGCGCAGTTCGGCGCGGGCGGCTTCGGTGCCGTCGTTGGTGAAAATGACGTTCAACCCTTCACCGCGCTTGGCGCTGCCAACGAGTTTTTCCTCCGATGCCACGCGGTTGAGGTTTTCGATGGTGCGATCAAGGTAATTGGTCACCGCGACTTCGCGTTCGACGCGCAACACGAGGTGAATGCCGCCCTGCAGGTCCAGTCCCAGGGTGAGGCCCTCGCCCAGGCCGACGGCCTTTGTCCACCCCGGCAGTTTGTCGTTGTGGATGCTGGGCAGAAAGTAGAGCAGGGACAATAGCGATACCAGAGAAATCGCAATCAGTCTGCCGCCAATAGATTTTTGCATATTCAATTCCCAATCGGTCGGGATGGCCCGCCACTGGCATTATTCGCCGACTTCCGGCGGTTAATCCTTGCTGTCGCCTTCGCCGCCAAGGTCGCCCTGCATCACCATGACCTCGGCGCGCAGAATCTTCACCCGCACCCCCTCGGCGATCTGCAGGCTGACAATGTCACTGTGGACGTTCATCACCGTACCCAGGAGGCCACCGGTAGTGACGACTTTGTCGCCCTTCTGCAGACCTTCGATCAACTGACGGTGCTCCTTCTGGCGCTTCTGTTGCGGGCGCATCAGCAGCAACCAGAACAGGCCGAAGATGACGATGAACGGAACCATGCCGCCCAGAAAAGCGGCGGGTCCGCCGGGTTGTGCCCCCTCGGCCCCTTGGGCAAAGGCGGTGGCGGGGAGCAGAATCTGGCTCCAGTCAGGCATCGGTGGTCTCCTGTTGGCTGGCGGTGTCAACCGCCTGCCGGTAAAAGGCGCCAAAGCGGCCCTCGCGGATGGCTGTGCGAATGGCGCGCATGAGCGCAAGATAGTGGTGCAGGTTGTGCACCGTGTTCAAGTGGTGGCCGAGAATCTCCCCGGCCAGGAACAGGTGGCGCAGGTAGGCGCGGGAAAAGTTACGGCAGGTGTAGCAGGAACATCCCGCTTCCACCGGTCGGGCGTCGTCGCGGAAGCGGGCGTTTTTGATATTGATGCGCCCCCAGCCACGGAACAGGGAGCCGGTGCGAGCGTGGCGGGTGGGCATCACGCAGTCGAACATGTCGAACCCTCGCGCCACCGCCTCCACCAGATCAATGGGTAGCCCCACCCCCATCAGGTAGCGGGGTGCGGATTCAGGCAGGTGTGGCTCCACGGCCTCCAGCACCTGGTGCATGAGTTCCTTGCCTTCCCCCACCGACAGGCCACCGACGGCGTAGCCGTCAAAGCCCATGTCCACGATGGCCTGGGCCGAGCGAACCCGGATGTCTGCCTCGAAACCACCCTGAACAATGCCGAACAGGGCCTGGCCAGAGGCCGCGCCGTGTATGCCGTGGGACGCTCTGGAGCGTGCCGCCCAGCGCAGCGAAAGCTCCATGGAGCGCTCCGTCGCGGCACGGTCCGCCGGGTATTTGAGGCACTCGTCGAAGATCATTGCGATGTCCGAGCCGAGGGCTGCCTGGATCTGCATGGACAGTTCTGGCGTCAGCAGGTGGCGGCTGCCGTCGATATGGCTGGCAAAGTGTACCCCCTCTTCCTCTACCTTGCGCAGGTCTCCCAGGCTGAATACCTGAAAGCCGCCACTGTCGGTGAGGATGGGTTTTTCCCAGGCCATAAAGCGGTGCAGGCCGCCAAGGCTGGCCACCAGATCGTGGCCGGGGCGCAGGTAAAGATGGTAGGTGTTGCCAAGAATGATCTCGGCGCCCAATTCCTCCAGATCGCGGGGGGTGACGGCCTTCACCGTGCCCTGGGTCCCCACCGGCATGAACACCGGGGTCTGGATTGTGCCCCGGCCCAGACGCAGTGAGCCGGTGCGGGCGCGGGTGTCGGCACAACAGGCTTCCGGAGTGAACAACAGGGTAGTGGCGGCCAAGGCGGTCACATGCGCTCCGGGGCGCCGACACCCATCAGGGCCAGACCGTTATGGATGACTTGTCCCACCGCCGCCGCCAGCACCAGCCTGGCACGGGTGAGGGCAATATCGTCGCTGACGAAACGGTGCTTGTAGTAGTAGGAGTGAAAGCCCGCCGCCAGTTCCTGAAGATAGTAAGGGATGCGGTGCACTGCCAGTTCCGCACCGGCCTGCGCTACCACTTCGGGAAATTGGGTGATCTGCTTGATCAGGGCCAGTGTTTCGGCATCGGTCAGGGCTGAAAGATCCCAATTGGCGGCGTCGGCGTAAACCTCGCGGCGGCCGAAACCGTGAGTCTCAAGGACCTTTCCGTAAAGTTGATGCACGCGGGCGTGGGCGTACTGCACGTAGTACACCGGGTTATCCGCGGTCTGCGCCTTGGCGAGGGCCAGGTCGAACTCCAGCGGCGCGTCGCACTTGCGGGTGAGAAAGAAAAAGCGGGTGGCGTCCACGCCGATCTCGTCAGCGACCTCGGCCAGGGTGATGAACTCTCCGGAGCGGGTAGACATGGCCACCGGCTGGCCATCGCGCAGCAGGGACACCAATTGAACCAGTACCACGGTGAGGGCTTCCGGATCGTGGCCGAGCATGGTGCAGCACGCCTTCATGCGCTGGATGTAACCGTGGTGGTCGGCACCCCACACATCGATCAGTCGCTGGTAGCCGCGGGAGAATTTCTCCTTGTGGTAGGCCACGTCGGAGGCAAAATAGGTCGTCACGCCGTTGGCGCGCACCATCACCCGGTCCTTGTCGTCACCGTGGCGGGTGGTGGCCAGCCACACGGCGCCGTCCTTTTCGTAGGCTTTTTCCGCGGCCAGCAGGTCGGCGATGGCGGACTGCACCGGGGTAGGGGCACCTTGATAGAGGTCACGCTCCGAGAACCACTGATCGAAGTGGATGCCGAAGCGGTTCAGTTCGGTGCGGATGTCATCCAGGATGGTTTCGTACGCACGGGTGGAGAACCGGGGCAGCCATTCGGCCTCCGGGGTGTCCGCGTGAGCCTCGCCGTCCGTATCCAGAATGCGGCGGGCGATGTCGCGGATGTAATCGCCCTGGTAATGATTTTCCGGCAGGTCTACCTTACGGCCCAGTAACTGACAGTAGCGCACATGGGTGGAACGTCCAAGGATGTTCATCTGGTTGCCCACGTTGTTGACGTAGTATTCGCGATCCACCCGGTGGCCGTTGGCAGTCAGCAGCCGCGCCACCGCGTCACCCACTACCGCGCCGCGTCCGTGGCCCACATGCAGGGGACCGGTGGGGTTGGCGGAGACGAATTCCACCAGCACCCGTTGGCCGCCATCTGTGGAGTGATGACCGTAGCGGTCCCCGGCGGCCAGGATATCGAGAAGTTGCCGGGTCCAGTACCCCGGTGCCAGATGAATGTTGATGTAGCCTGGTCCGGCCACCTCAACTTTTGAAATCAGGTCGGTTGGCCAACTGATGTGGGCCGCAGCGGCGATGGACACTTCGCGCGGGGGGCGTTTGGCCTGACGCGCCAGGGCCAGGGCCAACGGGCACGCCACATCACCGTGGGCCGCCTGCTTGGGGGCCTCCAGAATGACCGGGGGCAACTCGTCGTAGCTCAGTTCACCGGCCTTTTTGGCGGCTTCGAAAGCGTCCCGGATAATGTCTGTGAGTTGCGCTGCCATCTATTCTGCCGAAGAAACTGCGAAACATAAGAGATTGTGGCTGGAAAAGTCAATTGACCGCCTTTACTGCGGATTTGTTCCGACACGTACTCGGACTGGTGTCCCGGCTTGATCCTTGAGCGTCTCAAGGCTCGGCCCCATAATGGGAAACACGGTGGGGTGGTGTTTGGCCGTGGGTGGATCGCGGGGGGCGGTCCTTTTTTTTGGCGCAATGGGCCCGGTGTGGAGGCGTGTTAAGTGTCCGATTCGAAAAACCGGCTGGGGGAGGAAACCAGCCCCTATCTGCTGCAACATGCCGACAACCCGGTGCATTGGCAACCCTGGGGGGAAGAGGCGCTGGAGCGGGCGCGCACCGAAAATATGCCGATCTTCCTGTCCATCGGCTACAGCGCCTGTCACTGGTGCCATGTCATGGCACATGAGTCGTTCGAGGACGCCGCCACCGCCGAGGTGATGAACCGTCACTTCGTAAACATCAAGGTGGACCGCGAGGAGCGGCCCGATCTTGACCACATCTATCAAACCGCCTATCAACTGCTGGCGGGGCGCGGCGGTGGCTGGCCGTTGTCCATGTTCCTGACCCCGGGGCTGGAGCCCTTCTGGGGTGGCACCTACTTTCCCAACGTGCCGCGCTACGGCATGCCCGCCTTCCGCGACATGCTGCTGGCGGTGGCCCGCACCTGGGAGGACAAACCGGAAGACGTGCGTCACAATGCTGTCTCCCTGCGCGCTGGCTTGGCCAGTATGAATGTGGCCCACGGCTCCGAGGCAGCCCTCACGGACGGTCTGCTGGAACAGGCGGCAGTGCGTTTGACTGGCAACTTCGACCCGACCTGGGGAGGTTTTGGTCAGGCCCCCAAATTTCCCTCCACCATGGCTCTCCAGTTCCTGCTGCGGCGCTGGTACCGTACCGGCAATGAAACCACGTTGCATGTGGTCACCCACAGCCTCGCCAAAATGGCTCAAGGGGGTATTTACGACCACCTGGCAGGGGGCTTTGCCCGCTATTCGGTGGACGAAAAATGGCTGGTGCCCCATTTCGAAAAAATGCTTTACGACAACGCCTTGCTGATTGGCCTCTATACCGATGCCTGGCGTGCCACCGGGAACCCCCTGTTCGCCCGCGTGGTGAGGGAGAGCCTTGACTATGTGATCCGCGACATGGGCGCCCCTGACGGCGGCTTTTGCGCAGCCCAGGATGCGGATAGTGAAGGGGAGGAGGGCAAGTACTACGTGTGGCGGCCCGGAGAGATCGAGGAGGTGGTAGGGGCCGCCGACGCGCCCCTGTTCATGTCGTATTACAGTGTTAGCGACGCCGGCAACTTCGAAGGTCAGAACATTCTGTGGGTCACCGAGCCGCTGGAGGAGGTGGCCGCCCAGTTCGGTCTGTCCGCCGAGGCGGCGGAGGCGCGCCTGGCCGGTGCTCGCACGCGGCTGCTGGCAAGGCGCGGAAACCGGGTGCCACCGGGACGTGATGACAAAGTCATCACCTCGTGGAACGGTCTCATGATCGGCGCCCTCGCGCGGGGATACGGCGCCTTCGGTGAGGAACGCTGGCTGTCTGCCGCCGAGGCCGCCGCCGATTTCCTCCTGACGCGTCTTACTGTTGATGGACGTCTGCTGCGCTGCTACCGGGACGGCCGCGCGCGCTTTGCCGCCTATCTGGATGACTATGCATTTCTGGCAGATGGCCTGCTGGAACTGTACGTCGCCAGTGGACACCCTCGGTGGCTGAAGGAATCGTGTCGGCTGATGGCGGAAGTACGAGAACACTTTGCCGCCCCCACCGGAGGGTTCTATTTTACCGCCGACGACCATGAGGAACTGGTGGCACGTACCTTTGCCGGTATGGATCAGTCTATTCCGTCCGGCAATGCGGTGGCCGCCCGCTGTATGGTGCGGCTGCATCACCTGACCGGAGAGAGCGTCGATCTGGAGGCTGCCGAGCGGACCGTTCGTGCCTTCCTCACTCACGCGGTCTCGCAGCCTCTGGGTTACTCCGCCTTGTTGGAAGCGCTGGACGAACTGGTGCATCCGCCGCGTACCGTGGCGTTGGTGGCGGAACCGGGGGACGATACCCCGGGTGACTGGCAGGCCAGGCTGGGGCGCCGTTATTTGCCGGATGTGCTTTTGCAACGTCTGACGGTTGGAATCAATCCGGTGCCGCCGGTCCTGGAGGGCAAGGGGACGGTGAATGGTCGGGCGGCGGCCTACGTCTGCCACGCAGGCACCTGCTCCGCCCCGGTGACGGATTTTGACGCCCTTGCCGCCGGGCTGGCCGCAGGGGGCTCCGGGTAACTGTCACTACCGGAATACTGGGCAGGGGCCTGGCAAACCGGTATCATGCGGTGCAGCGTGTCGGGCTGCCCGATGGCAGATTTTCCGACAGCAGATTTCCCGAAAGATGATTGGCGGCATGGCCGGTGCGTTTCTGATTTTGTTGCGGGAGGGGCTGGAAGCCGCCCTGGTGGTGGGCATCATCCTTGCCGTGGTGGTGCGCCTGGGGCAGCCACGGTACGAACGCCATGTGTTTGGCGGCGTGGCTGCGGCTGTGATGGCCAGCGTGCTGTTCGCACTTGCCGCCGATGGCGTAGGCGGACTGTTTGGCGGCGCCGGACAGGAGGTGCTGAACGGTATTGTGCTGATGCTGGCCGCCGCCATGCTCTCTTATGTGGTGGTGTGGTTGCGCTCCAGCCGCCACGCACTACGCGAGAAAATCACTGAAAAGGTCCACCGGCAGGTGGGGGCCCGCGGTCTGGGGGTGTTTATGCTGGCGTTCCTTTCGGTGTTCCGTGAGGGGGTCGAATCGGTTCTATTCTTGTGGGGCATTCTGCTCGGGAGCGGTGACGACATGGCGGGGGTGCTCACCGGCGCCGGACTTGGGCTAGCCTCCGCCGTGCTGCTGGCGTGGGTGGTGTTTCAGGGGGGGAGGCGCGTGCCTCTGGCGACCTTTTTCAACGTCACCACTGGACTGTTAGTACTGCTGGCTGCGGGTATGCTGGCCAAGGGGGTGGGGTATTGGGTGACGGTAGACTGGCTGCCGGCCCTGTCCTACGCCGTGTGGGATACGGGGGAGGTGCTTCCGGAGCGCTCCGGACTGGGTGCCGTGCTGACCGTGCTGATCGGCTATAACTCCAGCCCTACATTGCTGGAAGTGCTGGTCTATACGGGGTATTTGGCCTTGGTCGGTGTTTGGCTGGCATGGGGGGACAAATCCTCGCCTGCCGACTTGCGCCGCTCGACCTGAGCGGCTTGTCGCGGGGCGGTTGCTTGATGGCGTGCCACCCGTTGGATGATCGGGGGGCGCTGATCGCCAAGTGTCGCAGCGGGCCGTGCCCGCCTAGAACACGGATACGTTGATGTATTTTTTTGGATTTTCCTCGAAATCCTTGACCAGCTTGCGCATGTCGCGCAGCAGGGCGGCCAGTTCTACCGCAATGGCATCGTTGTTGACGACCGTGCCGACCGTGCCATCGCCCTTGTCTATTTTGCCCAAAACCGAGTCCAGGCGGGCCATGGCGGAATTCAGATGCTCGAACGGCTCCGGGTTTTCGGCCAGCCGTTTGAGGGTGCCGTCGGGAGCCAGCAGGGTGGTGTTGAGGTCCTTGCCCAGGGTGGTGAAGCTGCTGGCGGCGTTACGCAATTCACGGGCTGTGGCTGACAGTTCTTCCGCAGTCCGGTTCATGCTGCGGGTGGCGTCGCGCGCCGAATTGTAGAGGGCCGGGTCGGTCATCATGCGACCGATGGTGCCCTCACCGCTACGCATCTGCCGGGTCAGGGCAGTCAATTCCACCACCAGATCGTTGAGGCGTGTGGTCATGTCCTTGGCCTGGCCCATGATGTTCTCGAAATCGGCGCTGCCGTTGTCGGCGACGATGACGGCTGCGGTTTCCACCTGCGGGGTATCTGGGCTTCCCGGGGCGAGTTCCACATATTTGTCGCCCAGCAATCCTTGAGAGCCGAGGGAGGCGATGGCATCGGCGTGGATGTCTTGCCGGTGGTTTTCGTACACCCGCATTTCCACCCGCACCCCCTGGGTGCCCACCCGCTCCAGGGAAAGGCGGGTGACACTGCCGACACGCACTCCGGAGAGCATCACCAGCGCCCCAGGTTTGAGCCCGGAGACTTTCTGCATGTCGGTGTACATGGGGAAGGTGGGGCGGAAAAATTCACGGATGCCGGTGAAAGAGACGACGCCGACAGTGCCGATCAGGAGTGCGGACACCAGCAGGATGCCCACCTTCAATTCGGACCATGCCAGATTGGTACTGCGTTTCATGCGCTGCGAGCTTCCTTATCGCCTGCGGGGATTTTACGCCAGAAAGCGCTTGATGTAGGGGTCTTCATTGGCGAACAGTCCATCGCGGTCCCCCTGGTAGAGGATGTTGCCATCCTGGAACACCACGATGTGGTCGGCCACCTTGAAGGCGTCGCGCAGTCGGTGGGTGACCATGATCGAGGTCAGATGCTTGCGCTGCGCCACCTTGCGGATCAACTCGCAGACGGTATCGGCGGTAATCGGATCCAGACCGCTGGTGGGTTCGTCATAGAGCATGATTTCCAGGTCGAACCCGGCCAGTGCTCGGGCGACAGCCACGCGGCGGCGCATGCCGCCGGAGAGTTCGTCGGGCAACAGGTCGAGGGTGTGTTCCAGCTCCACGAATTCCAGTTGGCGGCGGGTGCGGGCCTCAATCTCCTCCTCCGGCAACTGCATCAGTTCGCGCATCATGAAACTGACGTTCTCGCCCACGGTCAGGGAGTCGAACAGGGCACCGTCCTGGAACACCACGCCCATGCGGCGGCGGATGGGGATTAAATCACGCTCCGCCAAGGGCACGATGTCTACGCCATCCACCAGTACTCGTCCGTGTTGTGGCCGGTTGAGACCCAACAACACATGCAGCAGGGTGGTCTTGCCGGAGCCGGAGGCGCCCAGCAGGGCCACCGACTGCCCCTGGGGGATTTCCAGGGTAACTCCGTGTAGCACCTCGGTGCCGTCGGGATAGGAAAATCGAACGTCTTCGAACCGTATCATGCCCAGCCCAGTGCTTTGAGTACCAGGTACCCGACCAGAAAGTTGAACACCAGAACCAGAATGCTGGCCTTCACTACCGCCTGCGTGGTGGCGCGCCCCAGGCCACGGGTTCCGCCTTCGGTAAGCAACCCGACGCTGCACCCCGTCACACCGATGATGATGGCGAACACGAACGGCTTGATGAGGCCGCCCAGTAGGTTTTGTACGGTCAGGCCCTGGTCTACCCCCGCCCAGTAGGTGGCGGCGCTCAGCTTGGCCACCACCATGGCCACTCCGGCCCCGCCCAGCACGGCAATGGCGTCGGCCATCAGGGTCAACACCGGCAGCATGATGAACACGGCCACCACCCGGGGCATCACCAGCTTGGAGATGGGATCGACACCCATCACCCGCAGGGCGTCCACCTGCCGTCCGATCTGCATTGAACCCAGTTCCGAGGCGATTCCGGCGCAGACCCGACCGGCTACCATCAAGGCGGTGAGTACCGGCCCCATTTCACGCACGATGGAGACAGTGACCATCTTGCCCAGATAGCCCTGGGCGCCAAAAACCGCCATTTCCACGCCAAATTGCATGCTCATGGCCATGCCCGCAAACAGGCCGGTGAGGGCGGTGATGCCGAAGGAGTCGGCGCCCAGCATTTCCATCTGTTCCAATATGTCCCGCCCCCGCCGGGGCACGTCGCGCAGGTGGCGGATGGTGCCGATCAGCAGCAGCACGGCGTGCTGCACTTCAAACAGTGCGCCTTTAAGTTTTCCGATGAGGAAATCCAGCATGGCGTCAGCTACGGCCGTCCGCACGCCGGGCGGGGGAGGGGGGCGAGGGCACTTTCATTCCGGGTATTGTATGGATTTTGCTTCCCTGCGCCACACTGACACGGAATCTGTCTGAAATGGCAGTCGGAGCGGATACCGGGCAAAGTGCCGACATAGGGTGCCAGGACCGGTTACCGGAAATGCGGGTGGCATACACCGGAGGGCTGCCGGAGCCACTACCCGATGAGGTGGCCGGTCCACGGCAACAACCGCGTGGACCGGCCACTGGCAGCCGGGCACTAGCCGTGTTTCTTGAAGTATTTCTTGGATTTTTCCGTATCCGGTGACATGGTGTCGTCGCCGGGCTTCCAGTCGGCGGGACACACTTCGCCGTGCTTTTCCACGAACTGGAAGGCCTGGATGATGCGCAGCGCCTCATCCACGTTACGGCCTACCGGCAGATCGTTGACCGTGGAGTGGCGCACGATGCCCTTGGGGTCGATGATAAAGGTGCCGCGCAGAGCGATTCCACCGTCCAGCAATACCCCGTAATCGCGGGAAACCTGCTTGGTCAGGTCGGCCAGGATGGGGATGTGCATTTCCCCCAGACCGCCGTCGGCGCGGGAGGTGTTGACCCACGCCAGGTGGGTGAACTGGCTGTCCACGGAGCAGGCGATGGCCTGGGCCCCCACCTTGGAAAGTTCTGCCTGCTTCTCGGAGTAGGCGATGATTTCGGTGGGACAGACAAAGGTGAAGTCCAGGGGGTAGAAGAACAGTACCACCCACTTGCCCTTGTAGTCGGCAAGGGAGATTTCCTTGAAAGTTTTGTCCGGCATCAGGGCGGTGGCCTTGAACGCGGGAGCCTGGCTGGTTACTTGCGGCATGGCGAACTGTCTCCTGTCATGAGCGGGTGATGGGACCGGGACATTCCGGTCCGTGGTATTCCCGGGCAGGTCGGGGCGGCGTACTGCCTCCGCTCTGCGCCGTTGTTGATGCCGTGTGCATGGCGCCGAATCGGGCCGATGCGCCTTATTTGGTCTTGCGAACCAGCCCGGTGAACACCGTGCCGTCCTGGGTGAGTGCCACCAGTTCGTTGCCGGTAGTTTTGCACCAGGCCGGAAGGTCGGCCTGGATACCGGCGTCGTCGGACTTGACCGCCAACATCTGGCCAGTCTGGATCTTTTTGATTTCGCGAGCGGTCATGATGATCGGCATGGGGCAATACAGCCCGATGGCGTCCACAGTGACATCGGCTTGCATGGTGTTGGTCCCTCCCATCGGTATCTCCTCCCGGTCTTCGGTGTGAACTGTGCGAACCGTTGACGCGAACTGCCCGTGGCGTACGGACTTCCGGCGGCGGAACAAGCTATCCGCGCCGGGGTTTCAGTGCCGACTGGCATTCGAGGATACATTCTCGCAGCCGTTTTGCCCCCTCGTCTACCTCTGCGAGGGTATTTTCCGGTCCCATGGAGAACACCACGCCGGAACCGGCCCGGTCTGCGGGGTATCCCATGGCGGTCAGCACCGGTGAAGCCTTGAGTGCCATGGCGCCGCAAAACGAGCCGGAGGAGGCCGCCACGCCACGGGCATCCAGCAGGGCCAACAGGCTTTGACCGTCGGCCCCGGGCACCAAAAAACTTACATGTCCAGGCAGCCGCCAGGGACCCGCTGCCGGGCCGGTCAGGTGTATGCCGGGGAGGGCCGCAAGATGCAAGCGCAGGCGTTCCGCCAAGGTCTCCAGATGTGCCATACGCGGAGCCAGTTCGGCATGGGTAAGGTGGGCGGCGTTCCCCAATGCGACGATGGCGGGCAGGTTTTCACGCCCGCTGCGGCGACCGTTTTCCTGGACTCCGCCGTCTATTTCAGGCTGGATGCGCAGGCCGGGACGCACGTACAGCGCGGCTGCCCCCGGAGGTGACCAAAGGCTGTCCGCCGACAGCACCAGCAGGTCACACCCAAGGGACTCCACTGCCAGCGGCAGTCGCCCGGCGGCAGCCACTGCGTCCACCAGCAGAGGAATGCGCCGGGACGATGTGTGGCGGGAGATTTCCGCCACCGGCTGCACGCACCCTACCTCCGGGTTGGCCAGTTGCACACAGACCAGGGCGGTGTCGGGGGTGAGGGCAGCGGCTACCGTCATGGGGTCCACCCGGCCATCCTCAGCCACGTCCAGCCAGGTCAGGGTCCAGCCCTCGTCCTGCATGCGGCGGCAGGCCCGGTCCACGGCGGGGTGCTCCACTCGTGTCAGCAGCACATGCCGCCCCTTCCTGCGGTTGGCCTTCAGCACCCCTTTCACGGCCAGATTGAGAAGTTCCGTTCCGGTGGCCCCAAACAACACGCTGGCTGGGGGGGCGCTGATCAGGTCAGTGACCTCGGCACGCGCCTCTTCCAAGGCGGTGTGTGCCCGCCGCCCCCAAGCATGATCCGTCTGCGGGTTGGCGGCGCGACCGAGCCACACCTGCATCTCCCGGAGGGGACCGGCAAGGGGAATGGAGGCGTTGATGTGATCGAAGAACAACACGAAAAAGCCGAGACGAGGGGCTGAATTTTTGCCTGCGATTGACCGAAATGACACTATACCCCAGGGGGAGCCTGGGGCGCATTGACCGCTGCCGGGCCCATCCTGTACCAAGGGCCGGCCCAATCCGGACGGAATCCGCACACCCAGGGACGGCGTGTGCGATGCTGGCGAATAGGTGTTCATGCCCACCCAACCCCCGACTGAACAGCCGGAAGGGACCGTTCAGGCTCCTGGAGAACAGCCCGGGGAACAGCAGGATGCCGCTGTCCTGCGTGCGGCGCGGGATCTGCTGACCCATGTGTCGCGATCCCTCAAGACCATGCGCCTCTATTCCAGCACCAACACCATGTACCAGCGCGCCTTGGAAGACGCTGCCCGGCGACTTTCCAATCATGTGGGTGAACATGGTTCCCTGGTGCTGCGTATTGAACGTGAGCGCATGCTGCTTGGCGGTGAGGTGGCATTTCAGGATGACGATCCCAAGGACGGACTGGTGTTTCACCTCTATTCTGACGGGTTGCGCGGCCTGACTGTTCATTCCGGCATGGACGAGGAAGAGGCCCGCGCCGCCCTGCGAATTCTCGCCAAGGGAGCCAGTCTGGGCTCCGGTGAGGACGACGATGTGGTCACCCTGTTGTGGAACGGCGAGTTTACCCACCTGTTGATGGACGTGGTGGAGGATGACGCCGCCAGCGAAGAACTGGCCCCCACCATGGAGGTCAAAAAGCCTGAAGAACGGCACGAACGCCTGCAGCAGGTGGTACAGGCCCAGCAAGCGGCACCGGAGCCGCCGAAGACGGTGGCCTATGGGGCCGACGTGCTCAAGGTGTTCAATCTCACCGACCGGGATCAGGCGTATCTGGACGACCTGGTGCGGCGGGAACAGGAGCTGGATCCGGCCCAGGATCTGGTGTCGATTCTCTCCGACGTGCTGGTGATTGAGGCCGACGCCGATGAATTTTCCGATACTGTGGCGCTGTTCGGTCGGCTGGTGATTGATTTTCTGACTCAGGGAAACCTGGCGCTGGCAGCGGCGCTGGGTCGTGGTCTGGTGGCGTGTGCGGCGGCGCGCAAGGATTTGGCGCCACCCATGAAAGAACGGTTGATGCAGGAATTGTTGGGGTTTGGTACTGGCCGCCCCATGGCCGCACTGGAGGCAGGTATCCGCCTGTTGTTCGGTGGTGGCGGGGTGGATGCCAGCGCCACCACCCATGCACAGCGTGAAACCGCAATGACTGCCCTTGGCAGCTACCTGACGTTGCTGCGGCGTACCGATATCCGCCAGTTTCTGGAAATGATCAGCCGGGTGCCCGATGGCCATGTGCGCGATCTGATGTGTGACCATGCGGCACGTCTGGCGCCGGAATCTCATGAAGTGCTCACCGGCATGTTGCTGGATCTGGACGCTGCCCTGGTACAGTGCGTGGCCGAGGTGCTGGGGCGGGTGGGCAACGGTACCGACCTGCCCCACTACAATATTCTCAGCAAGCACGGCGACGTCAACGTACGGCGCACCGCCCTGGAGGCAATCATTAGCATCGCGGGCGGGGCGCATCCACAAATTGTTGCCTATCTGGTGGATCCGGACCCGCGCCTGCGCCGTCGGGCTCTGGCGGTGGCCGAAGCCGGCCGTCTGCCGGAGGCGCTGGAACTGCTGCGCCAGATCGCTGTGGATCCTGGTTTCACTGCCTGGGAACTGGTGGAACGGCGCGCCGTTTTTGCCGCAATCGGAATTATTGGGGGTGACCAGGTGGTGCCCATGCTGGGTGAATACATGCACCGCGTGAAGCGTGGGTTGTTTGGCGGAGCCAAGGGCGAGGACGACGCCTTGCTGGCGGTGGTTGGTTTGCGGGCCGCAGCCACGGATGCCGCCCTGAAGTTGCTTGAAGAGGGCAGCAAGAGTCGCAGTGACAAGGTGAGTGCGGCCTGCCAGACGGCGCTCAAGGAACTGGCCACCAGGGGAGGCCGAACATGACCGGACGTGATCTTTCGGACCGCGAGGCGCAACAGTTTGGCTGGGAGGTGGTGCGGCAACTGTTTGTCCTGCTGCGGATTGCCCGTCTGCATGGCGCCAACAACGAGGCGTGGGGGCCTGCCCTGACCAAAGTCCAGTGGGCGGTGAATGAGTCGGAGGGCATTAACCTCCGCGCTCTGGACGGGGCCTTCTATGTCAGCGACGTGCGCCTCAAGGTAGATCGTGAAAATTACGCCGCACAGGAAGGGCTGCTGAAAGCGTACCAAAGCCACGGCGTCGGTGCGGTGGAAATCGATGTCGCGTTCGATCCGGCACACCTGAAGGCATTGCTCACCGCGTGGGGTTCTTCCAAGCCGCCCACCCCGGAGCAGGGGCTGGAACTGTTGTCCGGTTCGCTCGGGGAGTATCAGCTCATTCGCCTGTCCAAGGCGATGCAGCGCACGGCGGCGGTGGAAAAGGACGCCCGCAACGTGTCCAAAGCCATCTATATCCGCACCCTGAATGCTGTGGAAGATGTGATGGAGAGCGTCAAGATCAACCAGGCGTTCCCCCTCAAACGTGCCAAACGTGTCATGCAGCGTCTGGTGGACAACCTGCTGGGAGACCCGGTCAACCTGCTGGGGCTTACCAACCTGCGTTGTTACGATGAGTACACCTATCACCATTCGGTCAACGTCTGCGTGCTGTCCCTGTCGGTGGGGCGCCGCCTGGGGCTTCCCAGACCGATGCTGGCAAACCTGGGAATCGCCAGCCTGTTCCACGACCTGGGCAAAAGCCGGGTACCTGTGGAGGTGCTCAACAAGGCCGGAGAGTTCGATGAGGCGGAGTGGGACATGATCCGCCGCCATCCCGTATACGGCGTCAAGACTATTGTGCAATTGAAGGGGGCCGATGAACTGGCAAGCCGGGTGGTGACGGGCAGTTTCGAACACCACATGAATTTTGACCACTCGGGTTACCCCAAATTGCCGCGCCCGCGCACCCTGTCGTTGTACGGACGGGTCATTTCGATGTGCGACTGCTATGACGCGATGACGTCGGCGCGGGTCTACAACCGCACTCCGGCGACCCCGGAGCGGGCCCTCAAGCTGATGCTGGGAAAGAGCGGCAAGGCCTTCGATTCGGTGCTGATGAAGGTGTTTGTGAACACCGTGGGCATCTTTCCCGTGGGCACTCTGCTGTTGCTCGACAGCGGTGAGATCGGCGTGGTGTTTCAGGCCTCGGAAGACCCCACCCAGGGCGATCGGCCTTACGTGCGCATGATCACCGATGTCAAGGGACGGGAACTGTCCCAACCGGTGGACATCTCCCTGACTGAAACCACCGCCGGCGGCCGTTTTGCGCGCAACATCACCCGTATCCTCGACCCGAAAGAGGTATCGCTGGACGTGGCCGAGTTCTTTCTGTAGCCGTGTGAGTCTGGCTGATTAATCCGGAACGGCCTGCTCAGGCCGGGGCGCAGGGCACCATCACCGAATCGGTCATGCCGTGGATGCGCTTCTTGTCCGCCGGGCACAGGGTGGCCAGCACCCCGCCCAGCCGCGCCCGGCCGTCTGTGACAAAGTAGTAAGGGCACAGGCGCGCCCGCATGCGGGCGGTGCGCAGTAAGGCCGTTTCCGGAGTATGCCCGGCCAGAAAGCCGGTGGGGACGGAAAGAGCCTTGTGGAACGGTTGCAGTACGTGGGGAGAGGCGGGGAAGGCAGCCAGTGCCTGTTCCAATGCCGAGGCCCATTCCGATTCCGGGACATCGTGGCCAATGACCACGCCGCGCGCTCCCCAAGCCCGTTCGGAAAAACCCGATGGCTTGATTACGAACTGCCGGGCCTTCTGCCCCAGACGGTTCAGGGTGGACCACGACTGTAGCGGCGTGCCATCCAGCGTCAGGTCGGGAATGACCGCGTGAGCGGGCAGAGGGGTGGGATCCAGTACCCAGGTGCGGGGAAGCAGGGCAACCAGCGCACGCTGCCGCTCCTCCCCCAGTTCCGTCCGCCATAGCGGCGCCAGCACCGGGTGGTGGAACAGGGCCATGGCGAGTTTTTCTTCCAGATGTGCCCTGGGGGGAGGGGTCATCGTCACCGTGCCCTTGCGGGCCGCATATAGCAGCAATTCCGCCTTGGGAATGTTGGGTAGGTCGAACAGCTCGAAAAACCGGTACAGCACGTCGATGCGGAAATTTTCTTCCCGGGAATTTGCTTCGACACCGGCTCCTGCCTCGGCAGCAAGCCACAGACCGTCTTCGCGGAACTGAATGTCGCGGGGCTCCACCAGTCGGGCGTTTACCCCCAACTGGCGCAGACGTCGGGTCAGGTGGTGCATCTCCGGTCGGTAGGCGGCGGACTCCTCCGACACGGTCACTGCTACCGTCGGGTCGGCCTTGGTAGCGGCTTCGACAAGCATGTGCGCCATACCGTTCCGCATGCCGTCGGCACCTCCCACCACGTCAAAACCAGCGGCGGCGTAGCGTTGTTGCAGGGCATCGGTGAGGCCGATGCCGCCGGGCACGCTGTCCAGCTCGGTGATTTTCCAGCCATCTTCGGTGGCGAATAGATCAGGGCGCAGGATGCGCGGCAATTCGGTGCGCATACGGTTCATGCGCCCCATTCGCACCACCTCCTGCGGCTTGCCCTGATCCAGCCAGCGGCAAATAAATTCCGGTGCCCGGCCTTGGGCCGATTGGCGGTACAGGTTGTTGAGCGCGGTGTAGAACGCCAGCAAGAGATCGCCTAACTTCTCCAGGAACACAATCTCTGGGCCGCTCAGCGGGTGCGGCACACCAATGCGAAAATGGCGCTCCCCCGCCGGGTCCTGGTCGTGAACGCCATCCTCAGCAAGCAGGCGGGCCACTTCCATCAGAGTTCGTGGATCGGTCGTTGTGGCGGGGGAGGCGGGCTCCAGGCCGGATGAGGTCACGAAACCGCCGCACTCTCGGCGTGTGCCATGCGGCATTCGGCACAGGGGCATACACGTCGCAACAATGTGAAGGAAAAAATGCCACTGGTGTGGCCGTCCGACCAACTGGGCTGGATGGCATAGTTGCCCACCACGCTGATCTGGTTGGCGTAGATATCGTCAGGCACCGAGGCCGGGTCCAGAATCGGTTTGCGGCTCCATTCGTCCACGCAGGAGGCGCATTGGCATTGGCAACGCAGGTAATGGTTGGTGAAATCGGAAATGTGGCCATCGGACCAGGACACCACGATGCGGGTAAGCCCCTCCCGGCGGATTTCCACGGGTTGGGGGTAGGAACTGGGCATAAATGCCTCCTTGAGGGATAATAGAGCTTGTTATTTATAACCCATCCCGATGCCAGCCGCCACGCTGTGTATGCATCTCCGCAAGCTTTCCCGAATCCGGCTCAGTGTGCCCGCCAGTTTGACAATTTTGACTGTTCGTGCTACAAATTGTGCCAATAGTATTACGAATGCCACGCGGTTGTCTCAGGAGCGGGTGGCGGCGTCCGGTGCGGGGAACGCGGAGGGAGACGGGTGCAGGGTCATGAGTGAACTGGTTCGTTTTGGCGTTTCCATCGACGGGGAACTGCTGGAGCAGTTCGACGTCAAGATTGAGCAGAAGGGTTACACCAACCGCTCCGAGGCGATTCGCGACCTGATCCGCGACCACCTGGTGGAAGAGGAGTGGGTAAGCAACGAGGAGACGGTGGGAACGGTTACCATCGTGTACGACCACCACACCCGGGAACTGTCGGAAACCCTCACCCATCTGCAGCACTCGTTCAATGGTCAGATCATGAGCGTGTTGCACGTGCATCTGGACCACCACAACTGCCTGGAGGTTCTGGTGGTGCGGGGCAAGAGCGCACTATTGAAGAATTTTGCCGACCGGCTGGTGGGGATTCGCGGGGTCAAGCACGGTAAGTTGACCATGACCACCACCGGCCGACGCCTGACCGCCGAAGGGGACCTGCACTCCCACGGGGGAGAAGCCGCCCCCCGGCGATAACAAAAGGGGGTTCCCCCCGGCGGCGCTGTACGGCCGCGATACAATTCCCGTTCATGGAAGAACACCCGGTTTCCCGGCTCAATTGTCACCCGGGCATGTCTTTGCGGATTTTTCCCGGAGGGGCTGGCAAGTGTGGCGCACCGTGAGGGGGCTTCTCATCCCTGTCCTCCTTTCGTGGCGTGCCCGGCCGGGCGGTGGTGCCCACCCGCCGCCCGGCTTTTTTAGGTATTCCCGAAAATGAGTTCCCGAAGGCGGTGGAATGCGACCGGCTGAGTGCCCCTGGCGTCCCTGTCGACTACCCTGTGGCCAGGCGGGACAGCCAGGAACGGGCACCCTCGAAGGCCCGTGCCCGGTGGCTATGACGGCTCTTTCCTACCGGAGTCATCTGCGCAAAGCTGAGCCCTTCTGCCGGGATCACGAACAGCGGATCGTAGCCGAACCCCTCCGCCCCCGACGCCTGAGTCGCAATCAGACCGTCACATCGACCCTCGAAGGTCACCGGGGACCCTCCCCCCGGGCACACAATGGCGACTACGCACACAAAATGCGCCGTGCGCCGCTCCAGCGGCACTCCAGCCAACTCCCGTAGCAGCTTGCGGTTATTGTCCGCGTAAGTGCAGCCGGGGCCCGCATAGCGCGCCGACCAGACCCCTGGCGCGCCATTCAGGGCGTCCACGCACAGGCCGGAGTCGTCCGCCAGCGCCAGGTGGCCGGTGGCTTCCGCCAGGGCTACGGCCTTCAGGATGGCATTTCCGGAAAAGGAGTCGGCGGTCTCTTCCACCTCGGGCAGGGGGGCAAAATCAGCGCGGTTTTTGATCTCGAATGGCAGGTCCTGCAGCAAGGCCGCCATTTCCCGCGCCTTGTCCGGGTTGGCGGTTGCCAGCACCAGTACCGGGGGGGAAGAGGCGAGGCGTTCCGTATCGGGACTGTCGGGCATGTGCGGCGAGACGGCCACGACGGGATGCCGCGCGTCAGGGCAAAAAGCCGTCCAGCGCCTTGCGCTGGTGGTCCACCAGTTGTGCCACACCGCTGGAGGCCAGGTCCAGCATGGAGGTGAGGGCAGTGCGGGGGAACGGCGTGTCCTCGGCGGTGCCTTGAATCTCTACCAATTCACCGATGCCGGTCATTACGAAATTCATGTCCACCTGGGCTGTGGAGTCCTCGGCGTAGCAAAGATCCAGCATCTCGGTGCCGTTCACGATGCCAGCGCTCACCGCCGCCAGGTAAGTGCGTACCGGGTTGGTGGCGATACGGCCGCTTTTTTGCAGCCCCTGAACTGCATCGCACAGGGCGACAAAGGCCCCGGTGATGCTTGCGGTGCGGGTGCCGCCGTCGGCACGGATCACGTCGCAATCAATCCAGATGGTGCGCTCCCCGAGGCGCTTCAAGTCTGTCACGGCACGTAGGGAACGCCCGATCAGACGCTGGATTTCCTGGGTGCGGCCGGTCGGCTTGCCCTTGGTGACCTCGCGCTGGGTACGGTCGTGGGTGGCGCGGGGCAGCATGCCGTACTCGGCGGTCACCCACCCCTTGCCCTGGCCACGCAACCACGGTGGCACGCGCTCCTCCACGCTGGCGGAACAGATCACATGGGTGTCCCCCACCATGATGAGTACGGAACCTTCCGCGTGGGGCAGGTAGCCACGCTGGATAATGACGGGACGCAACTGGTCGGGCTGACGCTGATCGGGACGCATGAAACCTGCTTTTTAAAGACGATCGGAATAGATGACCACCCGGTTGCCCCCGGTGGCCTTGGCGGCGTACATGGCCTTGTCGGCGCGCTGTACCAGTTCCCGTGGGTCGGTGCCGTGGTCGGGGTAGGCAGCCACGCCGAAGCTGGCCCCCAAAGCCATGCCGCCCAGTTGGGGCACATAGGTGGCCTCTACCAAAGCCTGGCTGAGGCGCTCCGCCACTTTGTAGGCGACGTCCAGAGTGGTATCGGGAAGGATCACCACAAACTCATCGCCGCCGTAGCGGGCAACAATGTCCTCCACACGCAGATTGTCGCTGAGGATGTGCGCCACCTCGGTAAGGGCTCGACTGCCTGCCAGGTGGCCGTGGGTGTCGTTGATAGCCTTGAAACGATCCAGATCGAGGAACAGGACCGCAAAATGCCCACTTGCATCTCCGGCGCGGCGGATCAGGTCCTCAAGCGCTTGCTGGATGTAGCGGTGGTTAAATAGCTGGGTCAGGTCGTCGGTGATGACCAGTTCGGCGGTTTTTTTGTGCAACATGGCGCGGTCTACGGCCATGCGGCTTTGCTCCATCAATCGTTCCATGCGCTCCATTTGATCGGTGCTCAGACGACCGACCTTGCGGGTCTGGCTAATCATCAGCGCCGCCAAGGGGCGCCTCCGGTGCAGGATCGGCAGGCACAGCAGATCACCCAGTGGTCCCGGTGGCACCAGGTCCGGCGGGATTTCGCCACCGTGCATGGCGGCAAGCCGTTCCTCGCTCAGGCGCACCTCGCGCCCGGTGCGCAGCACCTCGCCAGTCAGCCCCTCGTTGATGGAGATGTGGGCCATGTTGCGCGGCGGTTGATAACCCCGTGCAAACGCCAGTTGGTAGTTGCGCCGGTCGCTGGTGGTCACGAACAGGGTGGTGTGGGAGGGTGCCAGGTAGGTGTGGGTACTGCGGGCGATGATTTCCATGACCTTCTGGTCATCCAGGGTGGCGGTGAGCTGCCGCCCCAGATCCATGAAGAAAGCCAGCTCTTCCTGGGCCCGCTCCAGCCGGGCTCCGAGGCTCTCGGCGCGGCTGCCGGTGCGCGTCTTTCCGGCGTCGGAGCCGCCGCTCAGGCTTCGGTTCCGTGGCATTTCTTGTATTTCTTTCCCGAACCGCAAGGACACGGATCGTTACGTCCCACCTTGACGTCGGCCCGCACCGGCTCCATGCGCTGCGCCTCCGCACTCCGCGCCGCCTGTGGTTGCTGCGGCCGGGGCTGTGCAGCCGCAGCGGCGGCCACACCTACCGGAGCCACCTCCTGGTGGGAGTAAGTGACCCTGCCGGAGCCACCGGTGGCGGCGGCGATGGCGTCGGACAGAGACGGTGGCTCCTCGTGAGGCTCCACCGAAACCTGTACGCGGAAGAGTTGGTCCACCACGTCGTGCTCAATCCGCAGCATCATCTGCTCGAAGAAGTCGAAACCCTCGCGCTTGTACTCGGTGAGCGGATTTTTCTGCCCGTAGCCACGCAACCCGATCCCCTCCTTGAGGTGATCCATGGCCAGCAGGTGGTCCTTCCACATGACGTCCACATTGCGCAGCATGATCAGCTTTTCCACCTGGCGCGCGATGGTCTCGCCCCACTGCCCGCTGCGGCGGTGGTATTCACCCAATACCGCCTCTTGAAGGCGTTCAGCGATTGCGTCACGACCGGCATCCTGGAAACGGATGCCTGTGGCCCCGACGCTCAGATTGAACTGGGCGCCCACCGCCTCCTTGAGTCCGGTGATGTCCCACTCTTCCTGGTATCGTTCCTCCGGACAGTGGGCGTTGAGCACTTCCGCCACGGCATTGCGGATGTAATCCTCAATGGTCTCCTTGAGGTCTTCCCCGGCGAGAATCATGCGCCGCTGCCGGTAGATGACGCTGCGTTGCTGGTTCATCACGTCGTCGTATTCCAGCAGGTGCTTGCGCATGTCGAAATGGTGCATTTCGACCTTTTTCTGGGCCCCCTCGATGGCGCGGCTGACCATACGGTGTTCAATGGGCACACCGTCTTCCATCCCCAATCGCTCCATGATCGAGGCAACGCGGTCGGAGCCGAAGATTCGCATCAGCGGGTCGTCCAGCCCAAGATAGAAGCGGGAGGAGCCGGGGTCACCCTGGCGGCCACTGCGGCCCCGCAACTGGTTATCGATGCGGCGTGATTCATGGCGTTCGGTGCCGATGATGTGCAGCCCGCCCTCGCGCAACACCAGTTGTCGTTCATCGACGCAGTGTGCGGTGAATTCCTGGCGCAGGGCTGCGACCTCTGCTTCGTCCATATCCGGGTTGGTTTCGCGGCGGCGTTTGAGCAGAAAATCAGGATTGCCGCCAAGCACAATATCGGTGCCGCGTCCGGCCATGTTGGTGGCGATGGTCACCGCCCCGGCGCGCCCGGCCTGGGCAACAATTTCGGCCTCTTTTTCGTGGAATTTGGCGTTCAGTACGTTGTGCTTGATGCCGCGTTGTTTCAGCAGGCGCGACAATTTTTCGGATTTTTCGATGGTTACCGTACCTACCAGAACCGGTTGGCCGCGCTGGTGGCAGTCGCGGATTTCGTCAGCGATGGCCTCATATTTTTCGGCTTCGGTCTTGTAAACCAGATCGGCATAATCGCGGCGCTGAACCGGCTGATTGGGGGGGATGACCACCACATCCAGGTTGTAAATTTTGGCGAACTCGGGGGCCTCGGTCTCGGCGGTGCCGGTCATGCCCGCCAATTTTTCGTACATGCGGAAGTAGTTCTGGAAGGTGATTGAGGCCAGCGTCTGGTTTTCGTTCTCGATGGTCACGCCTTCCTTGGCTTCCACCGCCTGGTGCAAGCCGTCGCTCCAGCGGCGCCCTTCCATCACGCGGCCGGTAAATTCGTCCACGATGGCCACCTGGCCGTTGCGTACCACATAGTCCACGTCGCGGTGAAGGATTTTGTGGGCCTTCAGGGCCTGCTGTACAGCATGCAACAGACCAATGTTAACCAGGTCGTAGAGGTTATCCACCTCGAGCTGCTTCTCGACCTTGCGGATTCCCTCTTCACTGAGGTAGGCGCTCTTGGCCTTTTCGTCCAGGGTGTAGTCGGTCTCCGCCTCAAGGAACGGGATGACCCGGTTGGCGTCGTAGTAGCGGCTGGTGGAATGTTCGGCGGGGCCGGAAATGATCAGCGGCGTGCGCGCCTCGTCAATCAGGATGGAATCCACCTCGTCTACGATGGCGAAGTAAAGATCGCGTTGGCAGTAGGACTCCAGCGACAGCTTCATGTTGTCGCGCAGGTAGTCGAAGCCAAATTCGTTGTTGGTGCCGTAGGTGATGTCGGAGTTGTAGGCCTCTTTGCGCTGGGCGTCGGACAGCCCGGCCACGATGACCCCCACAGACATGCCCAGAAAACGGTAGACGGCACCCATCCAGTCGGAGTCGCGACGCGCCAGGTAGTCGTTAACGGTAATGACGTGTGTGCCGCGCCCGGGCAGGGCGTTCAGATAGGTGGCGAGGGTGGCCACCAGGGTCTTGCCTTCACCGGTCTTCATCTCGGCGATGCGGCCCTGGTGCAACACCATGCCGCCCACCAACTGTACATCGTAGTGGCGCAGCCCCAAGGTGCGGCGCGCTGCCTCCCGAACGGCGGCGAAAGCCTCGGGTAGCAACTCGTCCAGAGTTTCCCCGGCGGCCAGACGGGCACGGAAGCGGGCAGTGAGGTTGGCCATTTCGGCATCCGACAACGCGCGCATGTCGGGTTCCAGGGTATTGATGCGGGCAACCCTGTCCCAGACAGGGCGCAACTCGCGCTCGTTTTTGGTGCCGATAAGCTTGCTGAGAATGGCTGCAAACATGATCCGGGTCTTTACTGCCCTTGCGTGGATGGTCGGTTATGGCGGCGGGTAGGCGGGCAACAAGGCGGGCGGCAAGCCCGGCCGTAGTTTCGTCGGCCCGCCCGGATGCACCCCCCGGAAGTGGAACGTGCCGGGGCTCTGGCGCCCCGCAGGCACGAAAATATAGCACATCCGGCGCGATCGTGCGGCCCCCGGAGCGCAACCGGTCGGCGCCGCATAGCCAGGCCCGTGCCCATGTCGGACCAGTGGCCGGTAACTGCCTGGTCTGTTCTCAACCGTTGGAGCGGATCAGCCCTTGGGCGGCTTGGCCACGCGGGTGGCCTCCGGTCCGCGGCGTCCGTCGCGGGCCTCGTACTCCACCAGGTCCCCCGCCTGAAGCGTCTTGTAATCCTCCTGGGAGACCACGGAAAAGTGAAAACGCACCTGGGTGCTGCCATCCTGATCAATGATCAGGCCGAGTCCGTTTTTGGTGTTGAACCACTTGATATTGCCTTGGGGCATGATCGGTCGCCGGTATCCCGAATTGGTGTTGTGAAAAAACGTCGGTCGCCGCACCCCACGGTGGGCTAAGGTGGCGATGCAACCCGGTAAAAGTAAACCGCCCCGGCGGCGTGGTCAAATGATCGGGTATGGTGCACCGTGTACGGCACCACCGGACAGACCACCGGATGATCCGGTGCGGAATCGATCCGGGATCAATTCAAATTTTTGGCGCAGCGGAACCCAGCGTCGTTAAAGGCGATGGACGGATCGATGTAGAAACGGTAGGGGGTGCGGTAGAAATGGTCCAGCGTGTAATGGCCCACGCCGCCCCAGCCGCCGCCACGGATTACCCGGTATTTTTCGCCAAAATCGTCGCTGCGGTAGTCGGAGCCGGGGTAGGGCAGGTACCAACTGCCGGTCCACTCCCACACGTTGCCCACCATGTCCAGAACGCCGTAGGGGCTGGCACCTTCGGGAAAGTGGCCCACGGGCATCACCGAGCCCAGGCGTGTGGCGCCAGTGTTTCCGCGCATGGGGTCGAATTCGTTGCCCCAGGGGAACTCTCGGCCATCGGTGCCGCGCGCAGCCTTTTCCCACTCCGCCTCGGTGGGCAGGCGCTTGCCCAGCCAGGTGCAGTAAGCGTCGGCCTGGAACCAGTTGACGCCGGTTACCGGCCGGTCGCGCTGATCGGGGCCCTCCCCCTGCCAGGCGTTTGGCAACGGTGAGCCGGTGGCGTGCAGAAACAGGGCATAAGCAGCCACGGTGACCTCTGTGCGGTCGATCAGGAATCCGGGCAGCACCACCTTCTGTTGAGGGTGCTCATCCAGGTACCACGGTTTCATGGAGCCGAATTCCTGGGCGCGCCCCTCGGTGTCTTCTTTGTTGGAGCCCATCAGGAATGGTCCGGCGGGGATTTTAATCATCTCCGGCGGGGCGCCGCTGGAAGCGGTGCCGTTTTGGAAAAACAGGGTGTGCCCTGATTCCACCCCAGGTTTGCAGGCGGAAGTGGAGAACAGCAGCAATGCTCCGATCAGGGAGGTCAGGGAGCGGAGCGGTGTGGGAAATCCGGCATGGAGTCCGGCGCGAAACGGGGCGCTGTACATGGGGTGACCTCGGGTGACCTACGGTTTTTTGGGCCTGACGCTCCCGCTGGCGCCCGCGGGGGGCGCGACGGCACAGCGGAAGCCGAAAGTGTCGTTCTGGGTATTGGGGATGAAAAACCCCCGGTTGAAGGTGGGAGCGCTGATCCCGCACTTGTAGAATTCGCAATCGTACCACGAGCCCCCGCGCACGATACGGTAGACCTCGCCGTAGTTGGGGTTGCTGCGCTGGTTACCGGGGTAGGGCCTGTACCAACTGTCGGTCCACTCCCATACGTTGCCCGCCATGTCCATCGCGCCGTAGGGGCTGGCCCCTTTGGGGAAACTGCCCACCGGGGTGGTGTGGCCGATGCCGGACTGAGGGGAGTTGCCAAGTTTGGCGTCGAAAATGTCCCCCCATGGGAACTTGAGGCCGTCGGTGCCGCGAGCTGCTTTTTCCCACTCAAATTCGGTGGGCAGGCGCTTGCCGCGCCACGCGCAGTAGTCGCGGGCGTCGTACCACGACACGTAGGTGACCGGATGGCTGCCGATGGCGTCGGGAGGGAGGCTTCCCTTCCAGTGGGAGGGGGCGGGGCGACCGGTGGCCACGGTGTAACGGTGGTAATCGTCGTTGGTCACCTCCAGCCGGTCGAGCCAGAATTCATCCACCGTCCACTCCTGCATCGGTCCCTCGTCCGGGTGTCGGCTGTCGTCACCGAGGACGAACGGGCCGCCGGGGACGTGGACCATGTCGCGAGTGACGGTGGCGAAATCCTTGGCCAACACCGGATCGGGGCGGATGCCGCCGCCCTTTGCGCGGTCCCGGGTCTGAATGTGATTGACCGGGGTCAGGCCAGCCACGGCGGTGGAGTGGCAGCGGGAACAGTCGTCGCGCAGTACCTGGGCGGTGGGTCGGTATTTGGGGGTGGTGTGGCAGTCGTTGCAGTCGGCGATGATCTCGCCTTCGGCGTTCATCGGCAGGGGGTGATCTGCAGGAAGTGCCGGGGGCAGCGCAGATACGTCCACTGGCGTGACAGGACCGGCCACTGCGGGTGACTGCCACATGGCGAGCAAGGCCACGGCGAATCCGGCCCTGGCAAGCCGGGTCGACGAATACAACAAACCCCGGTGGCGGGGGAAGGCAAGGAGACGCACACGCATCGGGGGATAATATCCAAGCCGGGGGGGGCGGGGCAATTCCCTTGGGTAATTCCCCCTGGCCAAACCATCGGAATGCCGCGGGCCGCACCTATGCTACATTGAGCGTCCGCCTGTTACCCCTTGTGGCATTGCCGAACGGATTGGTGGGAGACATGCGCAGAGTCCTCTTCCCGCTATTCAGCGCCCTTCTGTTCGGTGCTGCGGTGTTGCTTCTGCACCGGGAACTGGCGACCGTACATCTTGCGGAAGTTATGGGTCGATTGCACGGGGTGTCGCCCAATACCCTGTTTTATGCGTGCGGTTTTACAGCGCTCAGTTACGCCACACTGACCGGGTATGACTATCTGGCGCTGCGGCATATTGGCCGGGTTCTGCCCTATCCCCGCATCGCGCTGATCTCCTTTGTTGCCAATGCGGTAGCCCATAACGTGGGGGCCTCGGTCCTTTCCGGTGGCGCGGTGCGTTTGCGCATGTACGGGGCGGCGGGGTTATCCGCCGTCGAGGTGGGCACGGTGGTGGCCCTCTGTCTGGCGACCTTTGCCATCAGCGTCACCACATTGATTGGCGTGGTGTTTCTGATGGACCCGGCCGGGGTGGCCCTGCTGTTGCCGGTCTCCGGGGGACTGGCGCGGGGCGCGGGCGCGCTGCTGCTATGGCTGATCGGTGGCTACCTGGTGTGGGCGGGGTTGCGCCGCGCCCCGATCCGCATTGGCCCGTGGCAGCTTTCCCCCCCCGGTGCCGGGGTGACGGCGGCCCAGATCGGCATCGGTGTGGCCGACTTGAGTCTGGCCTGCGCAACCTTGTTTGTGCTGCTCCCTGCCGACGCCCACCTGTCGTTCCCCGGATTTCTTGCTATCTACGTTCTGGCAATGGCGGCGGCGGCGGTCAGCCATGTTCCGGCAGGTCTGGGGGTGTTCGAGGCGGTTATGATCCTGGGCCTTCCCGGGGTGCCGAAGGACGCTCTGGTGGCAATGATCCTGGGATACCGGGGCGTCTATTATCTGGTGCCCCTGGGTATTGCCCTGTTGCTTGCCGTGGGGCACGAGGTAACGGTCCGGCGGCACCGGTTGCGGGGCGAACTGGGGCTGATCCAGGGGGTGTGGGAGGCGATCACGCCGCAGTTGACCGCTATTGCCGTGTTTCTGGTAGGCGCCCTGCTGCTGTTGTCCGGGTCGATCCCGGCGCTGGCGGGACGGATGCGCAGGCTGCACGATCTGGTGCCGCTGCCCCTGCTGGAGATTTCCCACCTGACGGCGAGCCTCACCGGCCTTGCCCTGCTGATTCTGGCGCGCGGCCTTTCGCGGCGGGTGAAGGAGGCGTACCGAATCACCCTCATGCTATTGCTGGTGGGCGCGGTGGCTGCCATCGGGCGCGGACTGGACTGGGAACAGGCCATCCTGCTGTGCTTGGTGGCGGGAGCACTGTATTCGGGCCGTGAGGCCTTTTCTCGACCGGCCTCACTGCTGAATCAGGCGTTTACGCCAGGATGGGTGGCGGCGATTATTGTCACCGTGGTTGGTACCATCTGGCTGGGCCTGTTCGCCTACAAGCATGTGGACTATTCCGACATGCTGTGGTGGCAGTTTGCATTCCATGGCGAGGCGCCGCGTTTTTTGCGTTCCACCCTGGCGGTGGTCGTCCTTGGCACCGCGCTGGGACTCTGGAGACTGATGCGGCCCGCACCCCCTGCTCCCCAGCCGATTGATACCGGACAACTGGATCGTGCCGCAGCGATTATAGCCACCGCGTCGGCCAGCTATGCGGCGCTGGCGTTGTTGGGTGACAAGCGACTGCTGTTCAACGACACGGGGGACGGCTTCATCATGTACCAGGTCCAGGGGAGAAGCTGGATTGCCATGGGAGACCCCATCGCCCCGGCGCACCGGGTGGAGGAACTGGCGTGGCGTTTTCGCGAACTGTGCGACCGGCACGGCGGCAAGCCGGTGTTTTATGAGGTGGGTATCCGGCATCTGCCGGTCTATCTGGATCAGGGACTGGCGCCGCTGAAGATCGGTGAAGAAGCGCTGGTTCCGCTGGAAAATTTTTCCCTGGCCGGCAGCGATCGGGCTGAATTTCGTCAGGCCCAGCGGCGGGGTGAGCGCGCCGGCGCCCGCTTTTCTGTGGTTCCCGCGGGGGAGGTGCGCACACATTTGGCGGACATGCGCGCCGTATCCGAGGCCTGGATGGTGGCCAAATCAACCCGTGAAAAGGGCTTTTCTGTTGGACGTTTCGAGCCGGAATATCTTTGCCGTTTCCCTTGTGCGCTGGTGCATGTGGAGGGGCGACTGGTGGCCTTCACCAATCTGTGGGTGACTGGGGACCGTTCCGAACTGGCCGCGGACCTGATGCGCTACTCCCCGGATGCCCCCAAGGGCATCATGGATTATCTGTTCGCGGAACTGCTGCTTTGGGGGGCGGCGGAGGGGTATGCTCGGTTCAGCCTGGGCATGGCGCCGCTATCGGGGATGGAAAATCACCCCTTGGCACCGATGTGGCACCGTATCGGTATGACCATTTTTCTGGCCGGGGAGTATTTTTACAACTTTGAAGGGTTGCGCGCCTACAAGGAAAAATTCCATCCGGAATGGCGCCCCAAGTATCTGGTGGCCCCTCGTGGCCTGGCCCTGCCCGCCGTGCTGGTGGACCTGACCGCCCTGATTGGCGGCGGCATGAAGGGCGTGTTAATGAAGTGAGCCACCGACCGGAATTCCCTGGTTTTCTTTCAAAAAAATTTACCGTCCCTTGCTTCCGCCGATCCGGGTGCTAAGATCGAAGCGGGGATGGACCCGGGTTCCGATTGCGCCCTGTCATGCCGAGATGGCGCGGCAGGGATGTCGGCGTCCGTAAACGTGGAATCAAAACCGGGCTCCCATTCACCGTATCCCCCCGGGCCACCGCCCGCCGGGAGGCTCCCCGACTGCCATGGCCTTCCGGTTACATATCCCTCCTGATCAGGGTCTGGTGGCCCGGGGGGTTTCTTTTTTCTCCCCGATATTTTTGAATGTGGTTCTGCGCGCTCGCGTCGCGCCGGTGGGTCAGGGGCGGGGGTGGGCCTCGAAGGCTGCGCTGAAGGCCGCCGAAAACGCCGCGTCGAAGTCTGTCGCCCGTTGCGCCCATTCGTAGGCGGCCGCCCAGGCGGTGGGCCCGCCATCCGGGGCCGCGGCATCCCGCACCCGTTGCGGGTTTTGTATCAGTTCCGCGAGGCGTTCCGTCAGATCCTCGTCCCGCTCCAGCAGGCAGCGGGGGTGGGCTTCCTGCGGGATTAAATCCGGATAATTCAGGCGGTGCGCCAGCAGGGGAAGACAGCCCGCGTGCATCGCCTCCACCACGCTGACGCCAAAAAAATCGTGCCGTGCCACGGATACCACCACATCCGCCTGCCCCAGCAAACGAGCGTAGTCGGCACGGCTTTCGGCGTAGCCCCAGTGGTCAATGTGGCGGGTCAGCCGGGTTTGGGCCTCGGTAAAAATTTTCGGCGTCTGGCGGAACGCCTGCCCCAGCACGATCAGGCGGAACTCCCGCCCTGCGTCCGACAAATCGAACAGTGTCCTGAAAAATGCCTCCGGGTTCTTGTCATGTTCCCATCGGTGGTTCCACAGCACTGTGAGTGGCCCTTGGCGGTTCCGGCGCGGTTCAAAGTGCGGGGTGAGGCTGTCCAGGTCCACCCCCAGGGGCAGGACACGGGATTTTTGCCCGATCTCCTCTGCCAGGTAGTGTGGAGCGAAGTCCGGGCAGGCCTTGAGCAGCCGTTCCAGCCCTTCAAAAAAGACTCTCTGGTGGTGGGCGGAGTTGAACCACACCTGATCCGCCACCGCTGCGCCAGAGAGGTTGGCCTGGGGATAGGCGGGGTCGAGTTGGTGCCCCTCCTCCAACGGGTAGGTGAGCTGGTTTTCGTGAAAATAGAGAATCGCCGGAACGTTTGGCCATTGCCGCCGGGTGAGGGCCAAAAAATCGGGCAGGTGTAGAAAATCGGAGGCGAAGATCAGGTTCGGTGGCGTCAAACCGGCTTCGGCCTGATCCCGCACCCGCTGGGCGAGGACCAGACCGGAGCCGGTTTGACGCCACTTCCAGAACCGCCCCGGCAGGGTGATCGGGTGGATGTGGTGCGCACTGTGGGCTATAAGGCCGTCGAGAAAGCCCCGATGCGACCCCGCGTACCACGGCTCCAGGGCCAGAATGTCCAGCGCCCGTGACGGCTTTTTAGGGGAGAGGTTGGCGGAGGAGGACATGCGGGGGTGGGGGGCGGGTTACAGTTCCCGCAGCAGGTTCAGCAGTGCGGCCACCCCGCCCTGTTCCGGGGTTGCTCCAAGGTCCACCATGAAGGAACGTTCCGAAGTGAAGCGCAGGCGTTTTCCAAAGCGCTCCAGCAGCAGACGCAACCCCACTTCGGACAGGGTGTGGTCGGGGGCGAACGTCACCTGATAGCGGCCATTCCCGGCGTGACCGATCTCGTTGGCCCGCAGGCGGCGCGCCACCGCCTTCAGGCGTTGGGCGTCGAGCAGGGGTGTGAGGGCATCCGGCAGGGAGCCGAAACGGTCTGCCAGTTCTTCCGCCAGGGCATCCACCCCGGCCTCGTCGATGCAGCCGGACAGACGTTTATAAAGGGCCAGCCGCACTCCTCCCTCGCGCACATAGTCCTCGGGAATTTCTGCCGCTGCTCCCAACCGCACGGTGGTTTCGAACTCGGTGGTGAGGGTTTCGCCGCGCACCTGGGCCATGGCCTCGCGGATCAGGTGCATGTAGGTGTCGATGCCCACCTGGGCAATCTGCCCCGACTGGCGGTGTCCGAGCAGGGACCCGGCGCCCCGGATCTCCAGGTCGCGGGCGGCGATGCGAAAGCCGGAGCCGAGTTCGGTGAACTGCTGGATGGACATCAGGCGTTCACGGGCCTCGCCGGTCCAGCCGTCCTCCGGCCCCAGCAGGTAGGCATAGGCCTGACGCCCGGAGCGCCCTACCCGACCGCGCAACTGATAAAGCTCCGCCAGTCCGAAATGGTCTGCGCGGTTGATGATGATGGTGTTGGCGCGGGGGATGTCCAGCCCCGATTCCACGATGGAGGTGGACACCAGAATGTTGGTTTCGCCATCCACGAAGCGGCGCATCACCTCCTCCAGATTGCGCTCGGGCATCTGGCCGTGGGCCACGCCGATGCGCGCCGTCGGGATCAGTTTGGCCAGAAACTGCGCCATGCCGCCGATATCCTTCACCCGGTTGTGGATGAAGAACACCTGCCCGTCGCGGGCCAACTCGCGCTCGATCACCTCGGCAATCAGTGTGGGATCAAATCGGCTGATGCGGGTTTGGACTGCCAGACGGTCCGGGGGAGGGGTATCGATCACCGACAGGTCGCGCACGCCAATCAAGGACAGTTGCAGGGTGCGGGGGATGGGCGTGGCGGTGAGGGTGAGCACGTCCACGCTGGTCTTCCACTGCTTGAGGCGCTCCTTGTGGGTGACGCCAAAGCGCTGCTCTTCGTCCACGATCACCAGCCCCAGGCGGTAGAACGGGATTTCCTTGGTCAGCAGGCGGTGGGTGGCGATCACCATGTCCACGGTGCCGTTTTCCAGCCCTTTGAAGGTCTGGTTCTGCTCACGGGTGGGGACGAAGCGCGATAGCTGGGCGATGTGGAACGGCCAGGCATCGAAGCGGCGGGAACAGGTTTGATAATGCTGGCGGGCGAGCAGGGTAGTGGGGCACAGCAGCACCACCTGACGGCCGTCGAGCATGGCCTTGAAGGCGGCACGCAGGGCCACTTCGGTCTTGCCGTAGCCGACGTCGCCGCACACCAGCCGGTCCATGGGGCGAGGACGTTCCATGTCGGCACGGATCTCCTCGATGGTGCGCATCTGGTCGGCAGTTTCGGTGTAGGGGAAGCTGGCGGAGAACTCCACCCCGGCCGCCCCTTCCGGGGCAAAAGGGTGACCCTTGGCCACCTCGCGGGCGGCAGCCAGCGCCACCAGTTCCCCGGCCAGTTCCGACAGGTCGCGGCGTACCTTGCGCTTGGTGCGCTCCCAGGATTTTCCGCCCATCTGATCCAGCCGTGGCACCGTACCTTCGGCCCCGGCGTAGCGCTGCACCAATTCCAGGCGGTCCATGGGCACGTACACCCGGTCGCCGCCCAGATATTCGATCTCCAGGTAGTCGCCCTCGCTATCGCCCACGGTCATGCGCTTGAGGCCTCGATAGAGGCCGATGCCGTGGGTGAGGTGTACCAGCGGGTCGCCGGGGGACAGGTCGGCAAAGCCAGTCTGGAACGCGGCCAGCCGGGAACGCCGGGGTGGTGGTGGGGGTGATTGGCGGCCGAAGAGTTCGGACTCGGTCAAAAACGTCTCGTCGGGGGTGGCAAACCCCCGCGACAATCCGCCGTTGACAAGGTTCACCTGACCGGGGCCACCGCCCACGGCCACCCGGTGCTCGGCGAGGATGCCGTTTAGCGCCGCAACCCGTTCCGGGTCGGGGCAGACTACCGTGACCGGCCCCGCCGTGGCCAGTTCGGCCAGACGCTGAAAGCGCGGGGCAAAGCCGCCGCGCCCCTGCGCCCCTTCCAGGGGGGGGAGTCCCAGATCTTCGGGGGTGCGCCAGGCGTAGGGCTCGGGAATTGCGTCTTTCTGATGTTCGCGGTCCGGCGCCGGGTGGGATTCCACAGCCAGTTGGGGGTGACCGGTCAGCAGGTCGTCCAGCGTCACGAACAGTTCTGCCACTTCCGGCACCACGGTGCCCCGGGCGGCCTCTCCGGCCATTGCCTCGGCGGCCTTGCGTGACAAACCACGGGCGCGGGCGCGAACGATTTCGGCATCTACCAGCGCGACGTGCAGCCCGGCGGGCAGGTAACCGGTCAGGGTTGGCATGGGCGTATCGAAGAAAAAGGGTGCCCAGGTTTCAATGCCGTCGGCGCGGGGGGTGCGGGCGATGCGTCCGGTTTCCAAGGTTACTGACGGGGCATCAAGCTGGCGCTGCATGGCGATGTCGTAAACCCGCTGGCGGGCGATGGCCACCAGCGCCGCGTCGAGGGGCAATTCGGTCACTGGTGGAATACACACCCGCAGGGGAGATTGCTCGCCGGGGCCGAGGGAACGCTGGGTGGCGGGGTCGAATCGCTTGAGGCTGTCCACCTCGTCGCCGAACAGTTCGATGCGGTACGGATGTTCGGAGCGGGGGTCGGCCTGGGGGGGGAAAACATCCAGAATGTCGGCCCGCAGGGCGTAGGTGCCGGCCTGTTCCACTTGGGGCACCTCGCGGTAGCCCATGGCCACCAGCCGCGTGGCGAGGGTGGCGGGGTCCAGCCGGGTGCCGCGTTCCAGCCACAGGGTGTGGGCGGCTGCTGCGTCCAAGGGCGGCAGGCGGTGCAGCACTGCTGCCACGGGCGCCACCAAAAGGGGAAATTTCTGGTCACGGCAGGCAGCCAGAGCGGCCATTCGTCGCCCGGAGATCTCCGGCAGGGGAGAGGTGAACTCGTGGGGCAGGTTGTCCCAGGCAGGGAACAGCAAGGGCGGGGCCAAACCCAGGCGTTCACAAAAAAACGCCAAATCGGCGTGCAACTGGGTGGCGGCACCGTTGCCGGGGACCAGTACCAGCCACGGCGCAGGCCGGGCAGCGGCATGCCGCGCCAAAAGGTGGGCGGCGGCGGAGGGAGGCAGGCCGTACAGTGGGCGTGCGCCGTCGCCTGTCGTGGGTGGCATGGGCGGTTGATCTGGGTGCATCGCTTGGGCGGTCAGGTTGCGGACGCGACTGCGGAGGAGCCTCAGTCGCGGCATGAATAATTTTTTCGGAGGGGATTATTGTACGCGAGCGTCGGGGTACGGGGCCACGTTCACCACAGAGTGCCGCCGAAGGCGTCGCGGCCGGTACCGTTTGGGAGCACCGCGCCGGGGATGCGAGGAAGCAGGGAGCCGGGGCCGCTGGCGGGGCCGATCATCGATGCCGGACAGTGGCCGTTCAGGCTGGACGGGCTGCACTCGGCGTTCCACGGTGTGGGGGAGGCCTGGCCGAACAGGATATAGGCGCGCCCGGCGTCGTTGATCTGGGTCAGGGGGTCAAGGGGGTCCACGATCAGGTTGTTGAGGGGGGCGCCGAAGGCCAGGTCGGTGACGGTGTCGCCGTCCACGTCTCCCGCCATATGCAACGCGAAGCCCAACTGGTCCTGGGGTGCCTCGCCGACGATGCGGGCGTCGTAATTCGCATCCAGGGGGGCTCCCCCCAAATACAGGTCCACTCGCCCCAGGCTGCCCTCGTTGGGGTTGGCGGCGCCCGCGTTGGAGTAGGGCACACCCACCGCCAGATCGGAGTAACCGTCGCCGTTGACGTCCCCACCGCCGGTGACGAACTGGCCGAAGGCCTCGTTAACGGCTCCCCCGGTAATGGTCAGCAACAGTGCCGGAGGTGTGGGTGAGGTGCGGGCACCGAACACCTGAACCCGGCCCGTATGGGTGGCCGCAGGGTCCCATCCGGGCGCCCCTACCACCAGGGAGTCGAAGCCGCTGTCGTTGATGTCCCCGCCCCGGGCCAGGGCGGAGCCGAATAGCTCCAGCGGGCCGCTGCCGGTCATCTCCCTGTCGGCCAAGGCGTCCAGCCCGGGGCCACCGTGGAAGATCAGCACCCGTCCGGCGTACTGCCAGATGCCGCCCGAGCCATCCGGGATGTGGGCATTGGGGGCGCCCACCGCCAGATCCGGCCAGCCATCGGCGTTCAAGTCCATGCCGCCCGCCACTGCCAGTCCCAGCAGTTCGGCGGTGCCGCTGCCGGTTAATATCAAGTCCGGTACTGCGTCCATCGGATTGCCGCCGAAGAACACCAGCACCCGCCCGGCGTCGAGGACCGGGGGAGTGGTGGTGTCGTGCTGGTAGGCCGAGACTACCAGGTCGTCAAAGCCATCGGCATTCAGGTCGAAGCCGGAGGCCAGAGGAAAGCCCAGTCCGTCGCCGAAATTGTACCCCTGAATGGTCAGGTCCGCGGCAGTGTCCGGCAGGGAGCCAGCGGGCGGAACGGCGCTGCCGAAGAACACGCGCACCGCTCCTGACTGGGGCAGTGGGGCGTGTTCCCGGTAGGAGCCGATGATAACATCGGAAAAGCCGTCGCCGTTCAGGTCGCCCATGGCGGTGCCGATGCCGAATTCGGCGCGGGTGTGGGTTCCCTGATAGGTGAGTGCCCGGGTCTCGGTGGTCGCCGTGCCGTGGGTGCCGAGGGAACTGCCACCGAAAAACAGGTCCACCCGGCCCCGATTGTCGGCGCTCAGGGGGCTTTGGCCGCCGTCGTCCCCGGCCACACCCACGGCCACGTCGGTGAATCCATCGCCGTTCACGTCGCCGGGGGCATTGCCCACGCTGAAGCGGCGGGCCTGCCCAAAGGTGGCTCCACCGGCGTCCACGGCGGCGAAGCGCCAGTAATGGACTCCTTTGGCAAGGGTGCGGGTAATGGGGGGCAGGGTGGCGGCGGTGACGTTGAGGGAATCCTCCAGAATGTCAAAGGCGGGGGTGGCTGCCACCTCCAGCCGGTAACCGGTAGCCCCTGCCGCGGGAAACCACCAGAACTGTACCGGACTGGTGGCGGACGAAGCTGCGCCGATGCGGTCGTCCTGCAGAGGGTAGTTGAGGCGCGCTACCGGCAGCGGCGCGTTGGTGCGGGTGACGGAAATCAGCGTGGCGGGGCTGACATTTCCTGCTGCGTCGATCTGGGTGAAGGACAGGGCGTTGGCCCCGGCCGTCGGCAGGGAGATGGACGCGGCAAATGTGGGGGAGGGACCCGGCGGTACCAGCAGTGAGCCATTCAGCAGCACCTGGGCACTGGCCTCGCGGGTACCGGAAAGGGTGATGCTGCCGGGGGTGGCGGTATCGTCCGGGGGGGAGGTGATGCCGGGCGCGGCGGGGGGATAGATGTCGCGCACGATGGTCACCGGAACCGCAGCGGACTTCGCCCCCAGACTGTCCCAGGCGGTGATCTGAAAGGTATTGGTGCCTACGGTGAGGGGCAGTGTGACGGTCCAGAATTCATCACATCCCGCCGCCACTTTTTCGGCACTGTCCACATGAATGGAATTTTGCAAACCGCGCCAGCCGGAGATTTCGTACGCGGCGCGGCTGGTGCTGGAGGGCAACGCCCCCAGCATCGGGGCGGGGGGAGTAACGGGGGGCTGAACTCCGCACGGTGGGCCGATGTTATCCGGGCTGGCACAGGCGGTCAGCAGCCAAGCTCCCACCAAGACCCACAGCCAGGCTCCCAAGCGGCCTCGCATCAGCGGGCTACCTACTGGTAGGTAGGGTAAGCGACCGGAATGGGTCGCGGGGCTGCGCACGGGTGTCTTGAGCATACTGGGCTGTACTGTACGCAAAACCCGTGCCCGGAACCAAGGGTGTTGGTGGACAGGGGGGGCTTACCCTGCGGTTAGCAAGGCTTCTTCGGCCACAACGACCAAGCTTTCCACCGGAACTGCCCCGGACACCAGACGGTCACCGATGAGGAATGCCGGGACACCGGTTACTCCGGCTCGGCGGGCAACGGCGAAATTCTCTCGCAGCCGTTCCTCGTAGCGGGGTTCGATGAGGGCCTGCTCGAAGCGGGAGCGCTCCATGCCCGCCTGACGCGATACCTCCTCCAGAACGGCGGACTCCGCCAGGTTGCGACCGTGGCTGAGGTAGGCGGCAAACAGCCCCTCATGCACGGCGCGGAACACGGCAGGCCCCTCCTCGCGGGCCGCTTCTGCAAGCAACAGGGCCTTGTGGGAATTGTAGGTGTGGGTACGCTGGAACAGTGCGATGTTTTCCATTGCCGCCATACTGGTCAGGTGCACCATCATGCGTTCCCACACATCCGGTGGGTAGCCCAAAGCCTCCAGGGGCATCCCCTCGAGTGGGGTTTGGGGGTGGATTTCCACCATGCGCCAGGTGACCTGCAAGTCGTAGCGGGCCGCCAGTCGGTTCAGGCGGCGTTCCCCCACATAGCAGAATGGGCAGACGTAGTCCGAGAACACGGTGACGGCAAGCTGCGGAAGTGTGGCCATGATGATCCCCCCTTGGGTCTGGTGGCGCTGGCAGGCGAGTCTGGAAATGTTGCGGATCCGATTCCCCATTCTAGCCGCTCTGCGGGCGGTTGCCCACCCCGGTTCCCCGGCGGGGGGTCACATCGTCAGGAAACTCTCGCGAATGCCGTCCACCGCATATTGCACCGACAGGGCGGCCAGTATCAGTCCAAGCAGGCGAGACACCACGTTGGCGCCGGTCTCTCCCAGACGGCGCATGATCGGTTCCGCCAGCAGCAGGCAGGCCAGCACCAGCCCGAGGACGAACAGCATCATGCCGATGGTGGCCACGTAGGGCAGAAGGCCCTCGGCGCGCTTGGAGAACAAAAGCACCGTGGTCAGGGCTCCGGGACCGGCGATCAGGGGAAAAGCCAGGGGGAATACCGAAATGTCGTCCCGGTGACCGGCCTCCTCGCGCTCGCTGGTGGTGGTGGAGCGCAGCCCCGACTGGCGGGCGAAGATCATGTCGATGGAGAGCAGGAACAGGAGCAACCCGCCGGCAATGCGGAATGCGGGCATGCCGATGCCGAAGATTTCCAGGATGTGCCGCCCGAATACGGCGAACGCTGCCAGGATGCAGGTGGAATAAGCCACGCTGTGCACGGCCATGCGCCGCCGGTGGGCCGGGGTGTCCCGGTGTGACAGGGCCCAGAAGATGGGCACCATGCCCAGTGGATCCAACACCACCAGCCAGGTGGCAAATTCATTGAGACCGAACACTTGAAGGACCCCTCCCCGAGACGCTGCCGCCCCCCAGTATACGGCAGACGGCGGTGTGCGTGTGGGATCGGAAACCTGGATCGACAGGCCGGAGCCCCTGCCTGTACGCGGCCTCGGACGGGCTACCTGTAGGGAGGGAATGTCGTCACTGCTAAAGTGACTGCGGGCAGATCCACCCACACCCGGGTGTGGCCGTCGCCGCTCTCCGCTCCAGCGGTCCCGCCGTGGGCCTCGGCCAGTCTCCGTACAATGGCGAGCCCCACACCCGAACCACCGCTGGCGCGGGCACGGGATTTGTCCACCCGGTAAAACCGTTCAAAGATCAGTGGCAGTTCGGCGGCAGGAATTTCCTCTCCCTGATTGTCCACGGACAGGCGCAAGAGCGTCCCCAGGCGTGCGGCGGACAGGGTGATGGCGCCTCCTGGCGTGGCGTGACGGCAGGCGTTGTCCAACAAATTGCGCAGGATCTGCGCCAGACGACCGGGGTCGCCGTGGACGGTTGTCGCATCGGGGGCCACCGTCACCGATGACAGCAGCGATTTTTCCTCGAGATGCGGGCGGTACAGGAGAAGGGTGGATTCCAGCAATTCCCGGGTGTCCACCTGCCGGGGTGACAGGTTCAGGCGGGCGGCGTCGGCCCGGCTGAGCTCCCCCAGATCGTTGACCAGTCGTACCAGCCGCAACACTTCTTCGTGGAGCATGGAGAAAATGTGAGGTTCCGGGGCCACCACCCCATCGCGCAACCCTTCCAGATATCCGCGCACGTTACTCAAGGGGGTGCGCAGTTCGTGTGCGACGTCGGCCACCATGGTCTTGCGTAAGGATTCGATTCGCCCCAGGTTTTCCGCCATGGCGTTGAAGGCCCGCCCCAGTTCCCCCACCTCGTCGCTGGAGACGGCGGTGACCCGCTCGCCGTATTCGCCCCGGGCGATGCGTCGCGAGGCCCCGGTCATGTCCCACAACGGGCGCAGCAGACGGCGGGTGAGCAGGGTGCTGAACACCACTGCCAGCGTCAGCCCCCCCAAGCTGGCCCACAACATGTAACGGTGCACCGCGCTCAGAAACATTCGGTGGGTGTCTGCCGGGTTCACGTGATACTGGTCCATCAGTACCATGAAGTAGCCGGCCGCCAGGGTGTCTACGGCCCACCACAACACGGCGACTACCGCCACCATCAGGGGCAGGTTGACGGCCAGCAGCTTGAGCAGAAGGCCAGGCTTCATGCGTGGTCGCCATCACCGGAGAACTTGTAGCCCGCACCGCGGACGGTGAGGATATAGCGCGGCTGGGCCGGGTTTGGCTCCAGCTTCTGGCGCAGCCGCCCCACATGGACGTCCACTACCCGATCAATCACCACTGCCCCGTCTGTGTGCAGGCGGTTAAGCAACTCGTCGCGACTGAACACCCGGCCGGGGCGGGACATCAAAGTGTGCAGGAGCTGGAACTCGGAACGGGTGAGGGGCACCTCGTGGCCGTCGCGGGTGAGGCGGTGTTGTTCCGGGTACAGGCACAAACCGCCTTGCACCAGTGGGAGCGGGGGGCCGCCACCACCCGTGGCACGGCGCAGAATGGCCTTTACCCGCGCCACCATCTCGCGCGGGGAGAATGGCTTTACCAGATAGTCGTCCGCCCCCAGGGTCAACCCCAGCACCCGGTCCAGTTCCTCGGCACGGGCGGTGAGCATCAGGATCGGCACGCTGGATTCGGCCCGCAGGCGGCGGCAAATCTCCCATCCATCCACGTACGGCAGCATCAGATCCAGCACCAGCAGCGACGGAGAGAGGCGGCGGAACGCCTCCAGCGTGGCCTCACCGTCGGCTGCAATGTGGGTGGCGTAGCCTTCACGCGATAAATAGCGCTCCACCAGGGCGGCGATGTTGGGATCGTCTTCGGCGATCAATATCAGGGGGGTGGGCATGGGTGGCGGCATCCTTCTGTTCCGAACATAGCATGCTGCCCCGCGATACGGGGCTATGTGACGGAATCTTTACCAATTATCCCGATTGCCACCCACGGATATATTCTGCCGTCGGGGCTCAGACGATCGCTACCAGTGCGATACCGCCGACGGTGAGGGCCAGCCCCATTTGCTGGACCGGCCCCAGCCGCTCGCGCAGGAACACCCGGGCCAGGGCTACGGTGAACAGGGGAATGGTGGACGACACCGGCGCTACCAGCGAAAGGAAGGTGTGGGTGAGGGCCTGGCAAAAAAACACGAAGGCGGCGGCGTCCAGCGCTCCCGCCGCCAGCAGGGTCATACGGCAGCCGCGGGGTGGCAGGGTCAGGCGCTGTGCCGCCAGCAGCCACACCAGTAATGCCATAACCCCGAGTACCCGTACCCACAGGGCCACGCTGTCTGGGTCCAGGCGATCCACGCTCAGCTTCATGCCGAACAGGGACATGCCGAACAGTACGGCGCACAGCAAGGCCGGGGCAATTCCGCGCTGAACGCGGGGATTGGCGAGGGGGTTGGCGGGGGACAAATCGGGAAGGTGTACCCCCTTGCCCAGGCTCAGCAGCATCACGCCGCCCATCACGCAGGAGATGCCGCCGTACTGCCACGGCAGCGGCCGTTCTCCTAGTACGATCAACGCCAGCACCACCGGGATAATGGCGTTGGCGGCGGCGATGGGTGACACCACCGATAGTACCCCCACCTTGAGCGCCCGGTACAGAGCGGCATAGCCAAACATGGCGAGCAGGGCGGTGACCAGCAGCAATAGCCGGTCGGGGGCGTGTACGGCATGCACCCCGGAGGGAATAGTGTACAGGGCCACACCGATCAGCCCGACCACCAGCACGCCGAACAGGGTTTCCAGATCGCCATAGGTACGGGTAACCCCTCGCGCCAGAAAATCCGCCACCCCCCAGCAGGCGGAGGCGGCAAGCCCCAGCAGGATGCCCAGCAGCAGTCCGCTCACGGGTGGGGGAAGGTCACGCGTCCGGTGGCCAGATCGGCTTCGGCCTGCAACAGGCGTTCCGGGGTGCCCAGATCGGACCAATAACCATGGTGCACGAAGGCCGCCAGATGTTCCCCGGCGCGGAGTGCGGCCATGTAACTGTCGGTGATGGGGAACACTGTACCTGCGGGATTCAGGTAGGTCAGACAGCCGGGGGAGATCACCTGAATGCCGGTAAACATGTATTCGCGGGTGGCCCCGCCGGTGTCCAAATGCAGGAAGCGGCGGATACGCCCGGCGTCGTCGGTGGCGATGGCCCCGTATTGGGCCGCTTGCGGGTCGGGGCGCAGCACCAAAGTGGCGGCGGTGTTACTGTCTGCGTGCAGGGCAACGTGGTGGGCGATGACGGCGGACAGGTCCGCATCCACCAGAATGTCGCTGTTGATCATCAGCAGCGGCCCTTCCGCCAGTTGCGGCGATTCCCGGATGGCGTTGGCGAGTCCGCCACCGGTGCCCAGAATGACCTGTTCCGTATGGTAGGCAAGGCGCAATCCCCAGCGGGAACCGTCTCCCAGTGTGGCGGGGATCTGCTCCCCCAGGTGGTGGGTGTTGACGTGGACCTCGCGGATACCCGCTGCTGCCAGCAGGGCCAGCACGCGGAACACCATGGGTTCGCCGCCAAGGGAGATCAGGGGCTTGGGGTGGTGATCGGTGAGGGGGCGCAACCGTTCCCCGCGCCCGGCGGCCAGCAGCATGGCGCGGGTGACAACGGTCATGTGTGGGCTGAGGTGTCCAAGGTGGACTGCGTCATCCCCCGGCTCATCTGCCGCCCGGTCATGCGCTGCCCATTTCGGCGTCCAGTTCGGCCAGGGTGCGGGCCAGGGGGGCCAGATCGTCGTGGCGGCTGAGCAGCCAGCGGGCACGGGCCAGACAGGTGGGGACGTCGGCCAGGAACTTGGGGTTGCCCTTGACGCGGTCGATGTAGACAAAGCGCCCGGCGGCCTTCAGCAGGCGCTGGAAGGCAGTGAGGTTGAGGGCGCGGGGGAAATTCTTGTCGAGCTTGACCGGGGCCTGTACCCAGTAGCGGGCGGTAAGGTCTTCGGCGACCCCCTCCGGCAGGGTGACGTAGGGGTCCCAGATGAGGGAGGCCAGGTCGTAGGTGGCGGGGCCCATCAGGGCGTCCTGAAAGTCGATGATGCCCAGGTGACCGGAGGGGCGCACCATGATGTTGCGGCTGTGGTAGTCGCGATGCACCAGCACCTGCGGCAGGCTGGCGATCTCGCGGGCGATGCGACCGAAATAGTCATCCAGCACCTGTTTCTGGTCGGGGGGGACCAAGGTGCGGTAGCGGGCCTCGATGCCGTATTCCACGTAGTGGTGGAACTCCCAAATCAGCAATTCTTCGGTGTAGGTGCGGTGGCTGGCCACGCAGCCGTCGTCCAGCGGGGTGGCGCGCTGCATCATGGCCAGATGGTCCACGGCCTCCCAATAGAGGGCGGTGACATCTTCCTCGGGACGGCCCTCAATGGCGGCCATCAGACTGCGGTCGCCGAAATCCTCCAGCAGGATCAGCCCGGCGTCCATGTCCTGCCCGACGATGGCGGGCACCGGGATGGGGGCGCGGGTCAGGTAGCGCTGCATGTTGAGGAACGGCAATTCCTCTACTGGCACTTCCCCGGTGACGGCCTCCTCGCTCTTTTTAAAACCCTCGGCAGCGGCGAGTTGCATCAGGATGAAGCTGGCATCGCCCTGATGGACGCGAAAGTAGCGACGGTTGCTGGCGTCGCCGGGCAGTGTGTCGAGGGTGAAGGGGGCGGCATTGGGGAGCAGTGCGGCGATCTGCTGGGCATCGGGCTGTTGCACGGGAAGCGGGAGTCTCCTGCGGGGTGGGTGCGCAATTATCACCCGGCGGGAGGCAGGATGAAAGGGGGGGAGCGGCCGTGCCCACAAAAAATGGGGGCGTGTGCTGTGCGCCGGAGCCTGGCTCCTCCGGGTGGACACCATCGTTACCCAATCGTTATCCATCCGAAATCATCGCGTTACCGACGGGAGGTAGGGTTAGGGCCAGATCACCGGCCACAGGGGCCGGGATTTGCGGTCCCCCTTTTGTTACGGAGCGAGACGATGAAAGCACTCTGGATTCCGGAATTGATTCTGCTGGCCGCGGTGGCCACTGGCTGCACCACAAAGCCCGGCATGATGATGGATGATCCCATGCCTGCCAACATGTCTGGAAACTCGATGGAAATGCCCATGACCGATGCCGCGACATCGGGCGGCATGTCGGGGGGCAACATGTCCGGGGACGGCATGATGATGGACGGCAAGTAGCCGCCCACCCACCCCCGGTAGGACCGAAGGGCGGGGTTATCCCCGCCCTTCCGCGCTCACCACGAAATTACCGTCCTTCACATCCACGGTCAGGTGGGCGCCGTCGGGTACTCCGCCACCGATCAGGGCGCGGGCAAGGGCCGTTTCCATGCGGTGCTTGATGAAGCGCTTCAACGGCCGCGCTCCGTACACTGGATCGTAGCCCTCTGTTGCCACCAGATTTTTGGCTTCCGGCGTCACCGTCAGGGTCATTTGGCGGTCGGTCAGGCGGTGGCCCACCGCCTCCAGCAGCAAGTCCACAATGTGCACTACTTCGCCGGGGGTGAGAGGTTTAAAGAGCACCACGTCGTCCAGCCGGTTCAAAAACTCCGGGCGGAAGTGTTGCCGGAGTTCGTCCATCACCTGCCGCCGGGCGTTTTCGGAGATGTGTCCCGCGTTGTCGATGCCCTCCAGCAGGTGCGGGCTGCCGATGTTGCTGGTGAGGATCACCACCGTGTTCTTGAAACTCACAGTGCGGCCGTGGCTGTCGGTCAAACGGCCATCGTCCAGCAGTTGCAGGAGGATGTTGAACACCTCCGGGTGGGCCTTTTCCACCTCGTCGAACAGCAGCACGCTGTAAGGACGGCGGCGTACCGCCTCGGTGAGTTGCCCTCCCTCTTCAAAGCCTACATAGCCGGGAGGGGCACCCACCAGCCGCGACACCGCGTGGCGCTCCATGTATTCGCTCATGTCGATGCGGATCATGGCATCCTCGCTGTCGAACAGGGACGCCGCCAGGGTGCGGGCCAGTTCGGTCTTGCCGACACCGGTGGGGCCGAGGAACAGGAACGATCCAATGGGGCGACGCGGGTCCTTGATTCCTGCGCGGGCACGGATTACCGCGTCGGCCACCGCCCGCACCGCCTCGTCCTGCCCTACCACCCGGCGGTGCAGAATGTCGTCCAGTTTGAGCAATTTTTCCCGCTCCCCTTCCATCAGGCGGGTGACCGGGATGCCGGTCCAGCGCGCCACCACCTGGGCGATCTCCTCCTCGGTGACCTCCTCCGACAGCAGGCGTGGGCCGGTGTCCTCGTGTTGCTGGGCGGCGGCCAGTTGTTTTTGCAGTTCCGGAAGGTGCCCGTATTTCAGTTCCGCCACCTTTTCCAGGTCGTAGGCCCGCTCGGCAGTGGCGATCTCGTAGCCTACCCGCTCAATGGCGCTTTTCAGGTCGTGGACACGGCTCACCTCCGCCTTTTCCTTTTCCCACCGGGCGCGCATGGTTTTGGCCTGTTCGGACAGGTCGGCCAGTTCCCGCTGCAGGTGGCTCAGCCGCTCGGCACAGGCCGGGTCGTTCTTCTCCTTTTTGAGGGCTGCCTCCTCGATCCTGAGGCGCATCTCCCGGCGGGTGATCTCGTCCAGTTCGGCGGGCATGGAGTCGATTTCGGTGCGGATGCCGGCGCAGGCTTCGTCTACCAGGTCGATGGCCTTGTCCGGCAGGAAACGGTCGGCGATGTAGCGATCACTCAGCCGTGCGGCGGCCACGATAGCTGCGTCCTGGATGCGCACCCCGTGGTGGACTTCGAAGCGCTCGCGCAGGCCGCGCAGGATGGAAATGGTGTCGTCCACGTCCGGGGGCACCACCAGCACCGGCTGGAAACGCCGCTCCAGGGCGGCATCCTTTTCGATGTATTTGCGGTACTCGTTGAGGGTGGTGGCGCCGATGCAGTGCAGTTCGCCCCGCGCCAGCATGGGCTTGAGCATGTTGCCTGCGTCGGTGGAACCATCGGTGCGCCCGGCGCCGACGATGGTGTGCAGTTCGTCGATGAACAGAACGATGCGCCCTTCGGCGGCCTTGATCTCGTTCAGTACTGCCTTGAGCCGCTCCTCGAACTCGCCCCGATACTTGGCGCCCGCCATCAGGGCGGTCATGTCGAGGGCAAAGATGGTGCGGTCCTTGAGTCCCTCGGGCACATCTCCTGCCACAATGCGCTGGGCCAGCCCCTCGACAATGGCAGTCTTGCCAACACCAGCCTCGCCGATGAGCACCGGGTTGTTCTTGGTCTTGCGGCTGAGCACGCGGATGGTCTGGCGGATTTCGGTATCGCGGCCGATCACCGGGTCCAGTTTGCCCTTTCTGGCTTGCTCCACCAGATCAATGCCGTATTTTTCCAGTGCTTGGTACTGGCCTTCCGGGTTGTCGCTGGTGACCCGTTGTTGGCCGCGCACCCCGGCCACGGCTTTCAAAAACCCGTCGCGGGTGAGTCCGGCATTTTTGAGTGCCTTGCCGGTGGCGGTTTTGCCGCCCTCGGCCAGGAATGCCAGCAGGATGTGCTCCACCGAGACGTATTCATCCCGCATGGCGCGTGCCTCATTATGGGCGGCCACCAGCAGGGCGTTGAGGCGTTGGGTGACATAGATTTTTCCCGCCTCGGTGGCGCCGCCGGTGACCTGGGGGCGCTTTTGCAGATCGGCGGCCACCGCCCCCTGCAAGGCGGCAATATCCACTTCGGTCCGGGTCAGAAGTCGCGGGGCGAGGCCATCGGCGTCCTTGAGCAGGGACAGAAACAGGTGCTCGCCGTCCACTTCCTGGTGGTGCATGGACAGGGCGGTTTCCTGTGCGCCCTGCACAGCCTCGCGGGCCTTGAGGGTGAACTGGTTCAGATCCATAGGTGAACATCCATGGTTTCGCCGCCGCACGACGGGGGGTGGTTTCAAATGGGCTGCCGTCGCCCGCTGATTTATTTAAGCCAGTTTGGGTGTTTGGCAAGTCCACATCACACAACTTGTTGAAAAATAAAAAGGCCGCTCCCCCCGACGGGAGCGGCCACACGGAGACCCGCTGCAAACGGCGTCGCGCAACCCATGCCACACGACGGGCTTCAGGCAGCCTTTTTGATTTCGACCTTGTGCACCGGCACCCGGGCCGCTTCGGCCTTGGGGAGAGTGACGGTCAGCACACCCGTTTTGAAGGTGGCGACGGCGTTCTCCACCTGGACTTCGCACGGCAGGGGGATGGTGCGCTGGAACGAGCCATAGAAGCGTTCGGTGTGGGTGTACCCCCCTTCCTCGCGCATGGTCTCCTCCGCCTTTTTCTCGCCCCGGATGGTGAGGGTGTCACCTGTGAGGGTGATGTCCAGGTCTTTTTCCTCCATTCCCGGGAGTTCGGCGGAAACGAGCAGTTCGGTACCCTTTTCCACCATGTCCACGCGCGGAGTGAAGCCGCGCACGCTGGATTCCATGTGGTGAAGCGGCCCCATTGGCCACCCACCCCAAAAGGAGTCAAACAGCCGGTCCACCTCTTCCCGGAGCGCCAGAAGGGGTGATTCCATGGTGCGAACCGGCACCCCCCTGCGCCCAAAATGAATCAGATTGCCCATGATGACCTCCACAAACGGTACGGTCGCCACCCCGAAGGGCCGGGCCAACCCCGGCGGGGGCAACGCCGATTGGACTCTCTACTCTGTTTGTAATCCTGCTCCGGAGGTGTGTCAATGAGATCAGGGAATGAGACCGGGCGGTGGGAGGGGTATGTTGTCTGCCGGGTTTGGTGGGTCCATACTGGGACGGGACCGACAACCTTGGATGGAGGGAGATCATGTCCATGAGCGTATCGAAGACATTGTCTTGGGGGGTGGCGGGTTTGGCTGCGGTTATCCTGCAAATTTCGTGGGTTAGCCCGGTTCCGGCCACCGAGATCATTAATCAGGAAATGGGCGATGTGGCCGTCAAGCTGATTGCCGCCACCACGCATGCTTCCACTCTCGAACAGGAAATCCAGGTGTCCGGGGCGGGCAGCATGAGTTCTCCCGCTGCCACGGACGGTGGCCGGGATGCCCGCATGGAGCAGGGTGAGCACGATTTGGTACGGGAGGAGGTGTCCCCACAGGTGGCGGTTGCCTCAAAAATATCGCCGGGGGAAATCACCCCAGGCGCCCAGTCCGCACTGAAGGAACTTGAGTCCACCATGCAGCAGGTCAAGGCCCTGTCCAAAGGCAACGAGTATCTGGACCCGGGTGTCGAACACGTTCTGGCAAACGTCCGCCGCATTGGCTCAGGAAAGGCTCTGCCCGCCGACGCCGACGTTCTTACCCAGGAAATTGCCATCGAACTTTCCGCGTTGACCAGCAACGCCCGGATTCTCCAGGCCGAGGGGTACCTGCGTTCCGCCGCAGCCTCCTTTGGCAAGGAGCCTGCCTCGAAAACCAGGGGGTATTTTGCGGCGGCTGCCGATGTTCTTGGCGATGCCCAGATGCGGGGCGCCTATCACCTGGATGATGATATCGAAGCGGTCCAGATGACACTGGAACGTTTGTCGGGGGACGTGGCGATATCTGCCACAGTGGACTCCGCCGCGGTAGATCAACTGATCTCTGACCTGCACGCGCACCTCTCTGACCTGCGCGGGGGAGACTGACCGGGGAAGCCCGAACGGGGGCTGGGTCACGGCGCTTTGCCGTCGTGACCCGCCGCCGTCAAAAATACGCCTTCAGCACATACTGCTGAAGCATGCGCTGGGTGTTGAAAAAGGATGCGTTCAGGGCGATGGTGTGGCGCATGATGTCGGTAAAGTGCTGCTGTCCGTCGGTGAACAGGGGTGCGACGTCGTTCTCCAGCCGCGTGTAGAGGTGGTCTGCGTCCGCCGCGTGGTCGGGCGCCTCGCCCATCGTGTGATTGCGACCGTTGCTGCCAATGGCCCAGCCGGTGACGCCATCGATGCATCCTTCGATCCACCAGCCGTCCAGTATCGACAGGGACGGCACGCCGTTCACCGCCGCCTTCATACCTGACGTTCCCGAAGCCTCCAGGGGCGGCTGGGGAGTGTTCAGCCATACGTCTACTCCGGCGGTCAGCAGTCGACCCAGTTCCATGTCGTAGTTGGGCAGAAACACCACCCGCACGGTGTTCTTCAGCGCCTCTGCAGCACCGAAAATTCTGCGGATGATCTCTTTTCCATCTCTGTCCGCCGGGTGCGCCTTGCCCGCAAACACCACCTGTAGCCCGCCCGCCGCGCGGCCAATGGCCGCAAGGCGCGGCAGATCCCAGAACAGCAAGTCAGGGCGCTTGTAGGGTGTCATGCGGCGGGCAAAGCCGAGGGTGAGCTGTTCGGTGGAAAACCCCACGTTGGTGAGCTGGTTCACTTGCCGCATCAGAGCGGATTTGGCCTGCTGGTGGGCGTTCCACACCTCTTTCCGGGGAATACCCAGGGCGTAGCGGAGGGAAAAACTGTCCTCGCGCCAGCCGGGAATGTGGGTGTCGAACAGGGCCGCGAATGGTGGAGACGCCCAGGTGGCCGCGTGGACGCCGTTGGTGATGGAGTCGATCACATAGTGCGCGAACAGATGGTTCGATACTTCTCCGTGCTTCTTGGCCACGCCGTTCACGTAGCTAGACAGGTTGAGGGCAAGGAAGGTCATGTTCAACTCCCCCTCGCAACAGAAAACGTCCTTCATGTCGAATTCGCCTCGTGGCCCCAGCACCCTGGCGACCAGGTCCATGGGGTAGCGGTCGTGGCCTGCGGGCACCGCCGTGTGGGTGGTGAATACGCAATATGGCCGGACGGCGTGGATATCGGTCATATCCGGTGCCGTGCGCCCCTCGGAGCGCATGCGCTCGGTGATCAGCTCCAGTGTGAGCAGGGCTGCGTGGCCCTCGTTCATGTGGAAGCGGGCGATACCGGTGTGCCCCAGGGCTCGCAGGATGCGTACCCCGCCCATGCCCAGAACCACTTCCTGACAGAGTCGGTAGTGGGCGTCGCCGCCGTAAAGGTAGTGGGTGAGGGTGCGGTCCCAGGGGGCGTTTTCCGGCAGGTCGGTATCCAGCAGCAGGACTGGAACCTCCTGACCGGTAGTGCCGGTGGTCACATTGCGCCAGGCGCGAACCACCACGGGTCGCCCCTCCACGGTCACCGTGGCGCGGGTGGGCAGTTCATCGAGGGAGTCGGCTGGGTTCCATTGGGCCGGTGCCTCGGTCTGCCCGCCTTCCGAGTTCAGGGTCTGGAAGAAATAGCCTGCGCGGTGCAGCAGGGTGACTGCGACCATCGGCAGGCCCAGATCGGCGGCGGCGCGCACCGTGTCACCCGCCAGAACCCCCAGGCCACCCGCATAGGTGGGAAGATCATCCCGCAGGGCGATCTCCATGGAAAAATAGGCGATACGCGGGGTGTCCACCACGTGTCCGGAGCCGGACACCGGGGTGCTATCGGGCTCCGGACAGGCGCTTGTCGACGATTGATTCGGCGCGGAACCAGTCGTCCTGCTCCGCGCCGCTGCCAAAGCCCCGTTGCTCGGCGAGCAGGTAGGCCAGTTCGGCGATCATGTTGTGGCGCTGCTCGACGCTGACGGTGGGGGTGGTTCCGCGGGCCGTCTTCGTGCGTGACGGAGCGGATGCCTTCTGGCCTGCCGCCTTTTGGGTTTCCACCGTCTGACTGGAATGATTGGCTGGTTTGCCGCGCCGGGGCTGTTCCGTACGATTCATTGTTGTCCCTCCCGATACCACCACCGCGCAGGGGAGCGCCACCGTTTGGGGACCGCCACCCTGCGTGTGCGGTGGTCCACTGTCATTAATCCACAGGAGAGAGATAAAGGCAAGCCTCGAACAGCCGGGTTGGGACCACCTCTGTCAGAAGTGGGAGCGGATGATTTGGGCCAGGGCCTCAATGTGGTCGGGGCGGTCGCCCAGCGCCGGGATGTAGCGCAACTGGCCGCCCCCGGCTCGCTGGAAATGCTCTGCGGCGGTGGCGGCGATTTCCTCCAGGGTTTCCAGACAGTCGGCGGGAAAACCGGGGCAGAGGATGTCCACCGCCGACGTGCCTGCCCGCGCCAACCCGTCGAGAATCTCGTCGGTGTAAGGTTGTAACCACTCCTCGCGGCCGAAGCGGGACTGGTAGGTCTGCCGCCATTTTTCCAGGGGCAGCCCCAGTGCCTGGGCCAGTAGGTGCGCGGTGACTTCGCATTGACCGGCATAGGGATCGCCCCGCTCCCGGAAACGCGCTGGAGTGCCGTGAAAACTCATCAGCAGCAGGTTCCCAGGGGGGCTTTCTTGCCAGGCCTCGCGCACGCTGGCGGCCAATGCCTCGATGTAGGCCGGATGGTCGTGGTAGTCGTGTACCAGCTTCACGATGGGTGCCTCTGTCCAGCCCTTTACTGCGGCCAGAATGGCATCCTGCGCACTCAGGGTGGTGGCTTGGGAGTACTGGGGGAAGAGGGGTAATGCGACCACGTTGCCGCATCCCTGGGCGACCAGTTCCCGCAGCCCGGAAGCGATGGAGGGGGTGCCGTAGCGCATGCCTACCACCACTGGCACCGGCTGGTCACGGCCGTGGGAAAGTGCCTGTGCCAGTGCGGCGGCCTGACTGCGGGCCATCACCAGCAGGGGTGAGCCTTCGGCAGTCCAGATTTTCTGGTAGAGGGCGGCAGAGCGGGCCGGGCGGGTGCGCAGGATGCGCAGGTGCAGGATCAGCCACCACAGGGGGCGGAACACGTCCACCACGCGCCGGTCCCACAGGAACTCCGCCAAATAGGTGCGCAGGGCCTCCTGGGTAGGGGCCTCGGGCGTCCCCAGGTTAACCAGCAGCACCCCTCTGTTGCCCCGCGTCATCTGCATTCCGCGTTCCCCCCGCTGAACCTTCGGCACAGTCACCGATGGCGGCGTTCACCCCTTGCGGCTGGTGGTTTTTTTCTTTGCCGCGACCTTTTTGGCCGCCGTCTTTTTGGTTGTGGTCTTTTTTGCGGGGGCAGACTTGCTGCCGGACGTTTTTCTGCTGGTTGGCTTTTTGGTCGCGGCCTTCTTTGCCGCAGCCTTCTTTGCCGGGGATTTTTTGGTCGCGGTTTTTTTGGCGGCTGCCTTCTTGGCGAGCTTGGCCGCCGGGCGACTGCCAGCAATCTGAATCTGGTAGTTCTCGATCACCGGGCTGGCCAGCAGTTCCTCGCACATGGCGGTGATCCGTTCGCGGGCCTGGCGCGCGTCCCGGGCGTCCAGGTCAATCTCAATGAACTTGCCGATGCGGACTTCGTTCACTCCGGCAAAGCCCAGGCTGTGAAGGGAGTGCTGCGTGGCCTTTCCCTGGGGCTCCAGCACGCCGTTCTTGAAGGTGACAGTTACGGTGGCCTTCATGGTGGGGTCCTTCTAGATTTCACCGCACACGCGGCGGGCGACTTCGGCGTAGGATTCCTCGATCTTGCCCAGATCGCGCCGGAAACGGTCCTTGTCGAGCTTTTCGGATGTGTCCATGTCCCATAGGCGGCAAGTGTCGGGGCAAATTTCGTCGCCCAGCAGCAACTCGCCCTTGTGCATGCCGTATTCAACCTTGAAGTCCACCAGGCGGATGCGGCGTTCGACAAAAAAATCGGTGAGCAGGCGATTGATCTTGCGTGTGGTTTCGCGCATCTGCTCAAGCTGTGCCGGGGTGGCCAGCTCCAGCATGAAAATGTGCTCATCGCACAGCATCGGGTCGCCCAGGGGGTCGGACTTGTAATAGGTTTCCACGATCGGGCGCGGCAGGGTGACTCCTTCGTCCAGCCCGATGCGCTTGGCCAGGGACCCCGCGGCGACGTTGCGGCCAATCATCTCCACCTGCACAATCTTGAGGCGCTTGCAAAGCATCTCGCGGTCATTCAGGCGTTTGACAAAGTGGGTGTGGATGCCGTTTTCGCCCAACATCAGGAACAGCCGCTCGCTGATGCGGTTGTTGACCACCCCCTTGTGTTCGATGATGCCCTTCTTCTTGCCGTCGAAAGCGGTGGCCTCGTCCTTGAAATACTGAATCACCAGATCGGGATCATCGGTAGTGTAGAGAATCTTGGCCTTGCCTTCGTAAATCTTGTCGCGCTTTTCCATTTGAAATGCCCTGAATCGGAGATGCAATGAACGGTTTCCCGGGGAACACGGAAACCACAAAAGTATTCCGGCAGTCGGTGGCCTCGATAACGGGGAGTCTATAAACGTCCAAACACACGGCGGTAGATTTCATCCACGTGCCGCAAATAGTAGGCGGCTTCAAAACACTTGTCCACCGCTGCCTCGGGCAGCCAGCGGCACACGTCCGGGTCGCGCTTCAGTCGCTGCTGGAAGGAGCCGCGTTCCTGCCACGCCTCCATGGCATTGCGCTGCACCCAGCGGTAGGCCTCGTCGCGGGGTGCCCCGGCCTCGGCCAGCGCCAGCAGCACCCTCTGGGAATAGACCAGACCGCCGGTCAGGTTGAGGTTGCGCTGCATCTGTTCGGGGAACAGTCCCAGGTTACCCAGGATGTGTGCCATGCGAGCCAGCATGTAGTCCAGAAGGATGCAACTGTCGGGCAGGATCACCCGCTCCACCGAAGAGTGGGAAATGTCGCGCTCGTGCCACAGTGCCACGTTTTCCAGGGCGGCCACGGCGTGACCACGTAGCAGGCGCGCCAGCCCGGAGATATTTTCGGAGCCCACCGGGTTGCGCTTGTGGGGCATGGCGGAGGAGCCTTTCTGTCCGGCCACGAAGCCCTCTTCCGCCTCCAGCACCTCGGTGCGCTGCAGGTGGCGGATTTCCACTGAGATGCGTTCCAGCGCGGCACCTATCAGGGCGATAGTCTGCACGAATTCGGCGTGACGGTCGCGGGGGACCACTTGGGTGGAGACGGGCTCGGCTTGCAGTCCGGCCATTTTGCAGATATCGGCCTCCACATCCGGCCCCAAGTGGGCAAAATTGCCCATGGCTCCGGAGACCGCCCCCACCGCCACCCGGTCCCGAACCGCTGCCAGGCGGCGGCGGCCCCGGTCCAACTCTGCGTACCAACTGGCGAATTTCAGGCCAAAGCTGATGGGTTCGCCGTGGATGCCGTGGGAACGTCCCACGCACGGCATGTCGCGAGTTTCCCGGGCGCGGTGGCGGATCACATCCAGCAGACCGTCCAGGTCGGCCAGTAACAAGTCGGCGGCGTCACGCATCTGCATGCCGAGGGCGGTGTCCAGCACGTCGGAACTGGTCAGGCCCCAGTGCATCCACTGGCGCACCCCTTCGGACAGGTTCTCGGTGACCGAGGTGACGAAGGCGATCACGTCGTGGCGGGTGGTGGCCTCAATCTCGGCGACACGCGCCACGTTGATGGTGGCCTTCTGTTCCACCTCTTCGACGATGCCGTCAGGGACGATGCCGCGCTGGTTTAGAGCCTTCAGGGCATACAGTTCGACCTTGAGCATGTAGCGGAAGCGGGCCTCTTCGGACCACAGGCGTCCCATGCGGGGCCGGGTATAGCGTTCGATCATGGCGCTCTCCCTCGGACAAAAACAGGGGTTACGCGGCGGGGGGCGGAGTCTGCCCCGTGCCGCCCCCGGACTTCTTTCCCTTCACCAGGCGGACGGGGGCGCCAGGAGTGGATTTTTTGGTGTTCTTCTTCCGTACGGTTTTTTTGGCAGACTTCTTGTCGGTTGCGTCGGCCGTGTCTCCGTCTGCTTTTCCGGGGGAATTTTCGGAAGATATCCGGGATTTTTCGGGTGCGCGTTTTTCGGGGGCGGCTCCTGTGGGCACGTCCTTGGCGGCAACGGAATCGGGGAGTTCCCGCGCCACACGGTCCAGCACTCCGTTGACGAAGCGGCTGGAGTCGTCGCCGCCATACCGCTTGGCGATCTCCACCGCCTCATCCAGGGTGACGCGCACCGGCACGTCGTCACCGTACAGTAGTTCACATACTGCCAGCCGCAGCAGGTTACGGTCCACGCGGCTCATGCGGTCCAAAGTCCAGTTTTCGGCGCAGCGGCGGATGGTGATGTCCAATTCATCCTTATGCTGGGCCACCTGGGCGACCAGTGCTTCGGCAAAATGGCGTGCCTCCTCCGGGGCTTCCGCCGCCTCCCAGAAGGCATCGCGGGTGATTGGATCGAGGTGGTCACGGATGCTTCGGTCCTGGGCGAACAGCAGTTGCAGAGCCAGTTCGCGCCCCTTGCGGCGGAGTCCCACGGATCAGCCCAGCTCCTTGAGCAGGTTGACCATTTCCACGCCGCTGCGGGCGGCGTCGAAGCCCTTGTTGCCGGCCTTGGTGCCCGCACGCTCCACTGCCTGTTCGATGGTGTCGGTGGTGAGTACCGCGTTGATCACCGGCACGCCGGTTTCCAACGCCACCTGAGCCAGCCCCTTGCTGACCTCTCCGGCCACAAAATCGAAATGCGGGGTGCTGCCGCGGATCACCGCACCCAGGCCGACCAGACAGTCGTAATTTCCGGAGGCCGCCATGCGCCGTGCCACCACCGGCATCTCGAACGATCCCGGTACGCGCACCACGGTGATGCCGGTGTCGGCCACCCCGGAGCGGAGCAGGCCGTCCAGGCACCCCTCCAGCAGGCGTTCGGTGATCAGGCTGTTGAAGCGCGACACCACCAGGCCGTAGCGTCCGGTGCCGGTGAGTTTGCCTTCCACGTATTTGGGCATGACGGTCTCCTGTGCCTCTTCCTACACTTCGTTGAGCAGGTGGCCGAGCTTGTCTTTTTTGGTTTTCAGATAACCTGCGTTGTCGACGCCGGGGGTGATCTCCAGCGGGACCCGCTCGACTACCTCCAGGTTGTAGGCCGACAGCCCCACAATCTTGCGCGGGTTGTTGGTCATCAGGCGAATGCGGCTGAGTCCCAGATTGACCAGAATCTGCGCCCCTACACCATAGTCTCGCAGGTCGGCCTTGAAGCCCAGTGTCTCATTGGCTTCCACCGTGTCCATGCCCTCGTCCTGCAAGCGGTAGGCGCGGATTTTGTTCACCAATCCGATGCCCCGGCCCTCCTGCTGCATATACAGCAACACACCCTGGCCTTCTTCCTCAATGCGGCGCATGGCGTGGTGCAACTGGGCCTGACAGTCGCAGCGAAGGGATGACAACACATCGCCGGTGAGGCATCCGGAGTGAACCCGCACCAGGGGTGCACCTTTGGAAATGTCGCCCTTCACCAACGCCACATGGGACTGGTGGTCAATCTCGTTTTCGTAGACGATGGCGGTAAAGTCACCGTACGCGGTGGGCAGTGTGGCCTCCGCGGAGCGCCGCACCAGCAGTTCGTGGCGCACGCGGTAGGCGATCAGGTCGCGGATGGTGACCATCAGCAGGTTATGACGCCGCTTGTATTCCACCAGATCTGGCACCCGCGCCATGGTACCGTCATCCTTCATGATCTCGCAGATCACTCCGGCGGGAATCTTGCCCGCCAGCCGCGCCAGATCGACCGACCCCTCGGTCTGTCCGGCGCGGCGCAGCACACCGCCGGGCACCGAACGCAGCGGAAACACATGGCCGGGACGTACCAATTCGTGGGGCAGGCAGGCGGGGTCGCAGGCCTTCTTGATGGTAACCGCCCGATCCTGGGCGGAAATGCCGGTGGACACCCCCTCCCGTGCCTCGATGGACACGGTGAACGCAGTGCCAAGCGGGCTGGTGTTGATGGTGCTCATGGGGGTCAGATGCAGGCGTTCCACCTGCTCCGGGGTCAGGGACAGGCAGATCAGCCCCCGCCCCTCGCGAGCCATGAAGTTGACCGCGTCGGCGGTCACATCCTCGGCGGCCATGACCAGATCGCCCTCGTTTTCGCGATCCTCGTCGTCGACCAGGATGATCATGTCGCCCCGGCGGATGGCCTCGATGGCGGCCTCGATGGTGTCGAACGGGGATTTGGCGGAAGACGTTTCGGGGGACTTGTTGCTGTCAGCTTTGCTCAAGGGACGGCGGCTCCCGGCGGGCCCGAAAGGGGCGCCGCATACAATGCACGGAAAATGTGGCAGTGTAGGGAGCGGAAGGTCTGATTGTCAATGGCGGCGCGCCCCGCAGGGCGATGAACGGCGCGCCCCCCTGGCGGTTCATCTTTGCGATGGCCGGCACGTACCGGTGGTCTGTTACCAGGCTGGGCCGCCGCCCCCGCCACCTCCGGTATTCGCCGTTGGGCGATGTGGGTGGGGATCAAGTTCGTTGCCGGTGACCGGGTCGCGCAGGTTGATGGTGCCCGGGGTTTTGTTGACGATGGCCTTCTCCATGATCAGTTCCGAGAGCAGACGGCAGGTCTCGAAGACCCCCATGCCGCTGCTGCGCACCACCTGATCCACGGTGAGGGTACCGTCCACCAACTCGAACACCTGGGTGTGGGGCGGTGTTGCGGTATTGCGGCGCGGCTTCTCCTCGGGGTTCTTTTCGAACACCGCGTCGGCGCCTTGAATGTTGCCGGCGATGGATGGCCACTCATCCAGCCGCCTGGCCCCTTCCATGAGCAGAAATTCGGTGTTGATGGGGGTAACCAGACTGGCGTCGTACTTCACCGGCAGGCGCTCGAACATGTATTCCGAATCCTGGTGGAAAAACAGGTTGAGGGCGGTTTCCTGAAGCTGGAAACCAAGGGCCCGGGCGACGTCGTCCTGGGTGATTTTGCCCATTTCCGCGAGCATCATGCCCAGGGGCAGGCGCTTTTCTTCCTGCTGACGCAGGGCGGTGGCCAGGGTTTCGCGGTCGATGTAGCCCTGCCGCAGCAGAATTTCTCCCACCCGCGGCATGCCGCGCTCATCGGTGGAGGCATAAACCAGCTTGCCTTTTTCGAAGCCCAGAACCCACAGATTGCTGCCCTTGCGCACCGTGAGTCGCCCGGTCTTCTTCTGGTAGTGGATCAACTGGATGATGTCGGAAACGGTAAAGTCCTGGAATGATCCCTTGAGACCCATGGCACCTTCTCACTTGAGTGCAAAGACAGATTGTCCCTCAGGTCCTTATCGGCAGTGGTGGCGGCGAAGGTTAGCCTGAAACGGGGGATTTTCGCCCCCGCATCCGCAAGGTGGCCGCTCTGGCCGGTGCTTGACACTCCCGGGCCGCAGCGCAACAATCCGGAACCGGTGTCCTTGATCGTTTTTCCGGTGCCTCCGGCCCTTTTTAGCCGTCCCGGGGGCTTTTTTCGGGGAAAAATTACCCCGGTTCGCCGACAACCCCAACCGTGTGAGGCTTTTCCATGTCCGTGCCGTCCGATATCGAGATCGCCCAGGCCGCGACCCTGCTGCCGGTTCAGGAAATTGCCCAGCGCCTCGGTCTGTCCGGGGACGATTTGGAACTGTATGGCCGCTACAAGGCCAAGGTCCATCTGGACGTGCTGGAGCGCCTGCGGGATCGTCCGAACGGCAAATACATCGACGTGACCGCCATCACCCCCACCCCTCTGGGGGAGGGCAAGACCACCACCACGGTGGGGTTGGGCATGGGGTTGAACCACATCGGCAAGAATGCCGTCATTACCATCCGCCAGCCGTCCCTGGGACCGGTGTTCGGCATCAAGGGCGGGGCGGCGGGAGGGGGATACAGCCAGGTGGTACCGATGGAGGATTTCAACCTCCACTTTACCGGCGACATTCACGCCATCGGCGCTGCCCATAACCTTCTGGCGGCGTTTATCGACAATCACCTGCACCACGGCAACCGGTTGCGGCTGGACGTACACTCCATCACGTGGAACCGGGTGGTGGATATCTCCGACCGCGCCTTGCGCAATGTGGTCGTGGGCCTGGGGGGCAAGGCTGACGGTGTTACCCGCGAGAGCCATTTCGATATTACCGTGGCCAGTGAGGTGATGGCGATCATGGCCCTGACCACCTCCCTGTCCGACCTGCGCGAGCGGCTGGGGCGCATCATCGTGGCCCACGATGTGGAAGGGCGGCCGGTGACGGCCCAGGATCTGGGGTGTGCCGGGGCTATGGCGGTACTGCTGAAGGACGCCATCATGCCCAACCTGGTGCAGACGGTGGAGAACACTCCAGCTTTCGTACACTGCGGGCCGTTCGCCAACATCGCCCATGGCAACAGCAGTGTGCTGGCCGACCAGATCGCCCTCAAGTGCGCCGACTATGTGGTCACCGAGAGCGGGTTCGGGGCCGACATGGGGTGTGAAAAATTCATGAACATCAAGTGCCGTTACTCTGGTCTCACCCCGGATGCGGTGGTGATCGTGGCCACCATCCGCGCCCTCAAGATGCATGGCGGTGTGGGCAGGATTGTGGCCGGCAAGCCGCTGGCCGAGGAACTGCTTACCGAAAACGTGGCGGCGGTGGAAAAAGGGTGCCAGAACCTCATCAAGCAGATTCACAACGTCAAGAGTTTCGGGGTGCAGCCGGTGGTGTGCATCAATAGCTTTCCCACCGACACGGCTGCCGAGGTGGAGGCGATCCGCCGCCTGTGCGGCGCCGAGGGGGTGGAGGCGGTGAGCAGCCACCACTGGGCCAAGGGCGGCGCAGGTGCCGCCGATCTGGCGCGGGCGGTGGTAAACGCGGCGGAGCGCCCCAACCAGTTCCGCTTCCTTTATGAATTGTCGGCATCCATCGAGGAGAAGCTGCGCACCGTGGCCACCCGCATCTACGGGGCGCGGGATGTGGAGTTTTCCCCCAAGGCCAAAAAGTCCATTGAGCAGCTTACCCAGCAGGGATATGCCAACCTGCCGGTGTGTGTCGCCAAGACCCACCTGTCGCTGTCCCACGATCCCAAGCTGCTGGGGGCGCCCAGCGGCTTCATGTTCCCGGTGCGCGACATCAAGGTGAGCGCCGGGGCCGGGTTCCTTTATGCATTAGCGGGGGACATCCGCACCATGCCGGGGCTTCCCAGTCGCCCGGCGGGCGAGAAGGTGGATCTTGACGAGAACGGCAAAATTGTCGGGTTGTTCTAGATCAATGACCAGCGGTGCTGGCATGCGTCCGGAGACGTACCGCAGCGGCGGCCCCACCGACCACGAACTCCTCGATATCGTGGACTCAGGCAACCGGGTGATCGGCCAGGCCACGCGCCGGGAGATTCACGAGCGGGGGCTGATGCACCGCTCGGTACATGTGTTTCTGGTGGACCCCCAATCGCGCCTGTACATCCAGAAACGCGCCGCCAGCAAGGAGACCTTTCCCGGCGCCCACGACTCCTCCGCCGCCGGTCATGTGAATGCCGGGGAGGACTATTTCGCCTGTGCGGTGCGCGAGGTCGAGGAAGAACTGGGGCTGTCCGCCGACCAGCACCGGATGGTGCAAATTTGCGAACTGGAGGCCGGGGAGGACAACGGTTGGGAACATGTGCGCTTCTATGTGGCGCAGACCAGCCACGAACCGACGCCGGACCCGGTGGAAGTGGCCCATGGGGCTTTTTACGACCTGGATCAGGTGGAAGACCTGATTGCGGACTCGGCGAACCACTTCGCCCCCACATTCCGCGCCCTGTACATCCTGTACGCTACACGTCTGCACCGCATGGTGGAAAGCGGTGATCTTTTCCGGCATTTGCCCAACGCGCATCCGCACGAACACTGATTCTGCCTAGGCGTGCCCGTTATTGCAGATCGACAGGCTCTTTTCCGATAAGACCGTGGGTCGTTTGGGGGACGTTTGTGGTCCCCCCTCACTGCCACGGGAAGGGGAAAATCGATGCAAGATGGGGATGCACTGCGTTTCAAGTCGGCGCGCCGGGCGCATGTGGGTGCCGGTTCAACGGAAGTTCCCACAGGTGGACTCAAGGTTCCGGGGTTGCTCGGTGTCCGGCGGCGCACGCTGGTATGGCTGCTGCAACGGCTGCGGTCCTCCCGCATCTCTCTGGGGGTGGCGCTGTTCGATTTTGCCCTGTGGGCGCCGGTCTGGCACGCGATCACCCATTTTTTCCTGTTCGATCTGGATCATACCGATACCGGACAGTTTGTCGGGCTGGCCCTGTTTGCCCCGCCATCTCAAGTGGCGCTGGCTACTACCCCGGCTGGAGCATGTCCGCCGCTTGCCGGGCCGCCTGCTGGAAGGCCGTTTCCAGCTCCTGGCGCAGGGGGGTACCGTTGTCCTCGGCCCACTGGATGAACTTGTGCCGGTTTTTGCCGGTGTAACTGAACGGCCGGGAACCCAGGGGGGCGCCGGCGGCGTCCAGCAGTGTGGCGGTGCCGGTCATGGTCAGCCACAGACGCGGGTTGATGCCTTTTTTTGTGGCTACCAGGGTGATTTGCGTCACCTCCATGCGCAGGCTGGGGCTGGCCGTGGACTCGCTTGCGGCGTCCAGCGTGACCTGTCCGTTCCGCTGCACGGCATCTGCCGTCGCCATTGCCATGAACAACCTCAGGGATGGGTCGCCCACCGTGCCCAGGATGACCGTGCGCGCCGAATTCACGTTGTCGTCGTCCTCGGCGGCTACCGCCCCCACCACGCCGCTGACGACCATCGCTACCGGCGCCAGGCCAATGGCCAGCAGCGCCCCGGCGCCGGCGCTGCTGTTGGAGGCTCCATCCAGCATCATGCTGCCGCCGCTCATGGCGCCGCGCGCGGCCCCTTCTCCGGCCCCGGTGGCGGGCAGGGACAACTGCGGATCAGGAAGGTCCATCACCTGCACATGTACCGGACCGGATACGGAGAAGCGCGGCGCTTCGGCCTTGACCCCGTGACCGGCGCAGCCCCCGGACAGCAGTGCCGCGACGGCCAGCGCCGCCGCGGAACGGGTGACGATGGGCCGGATGCGGATGGTGGCAGTGGGTACCAAAGGTGGCGTTCCGTGCATGGCAAAAGCTCCCCCAATGTGTGAAAAGAACATCAAACGCTCCACCACTATTTCCCAATGGAAAGGGAGCGTCAAGTGGGAAGAAATCAGTCCGGCGTGGCTGCCCGATGAATTTGTCCGACAGAGCCGTCTGGATATTTCAGCGCAGGATGGCCAGAAGTGGCCCGACGCCCTCTCGCACCATGTGCAGCAGCAGGGGGCGGCCGTCTTGTATGGGCAGTTTTTGCAGGGCTTCCAGACCGTCCACCGGAACGCGGTTGACGGCCAGGATGCGGTCGCCCTCGCGCAGTCCCGCGCTCCACGCCCGGCTGCCCGGGGTTACCTCGAGAATGGCCACTCCGCCGCCGCTGGCGGTGCCCAGGCTGGCGCCCGCCAGCAGGGGGGAGATATCTGCCCCAATCGCACGCGACCCCCACTGGTCGGAAACGATGAAGGTGAGGGTGCTGTGTCTGGAATCGCGCACGATTTCGATTTCTGCCAGTTCCCCTACACGCAGAAGTCCCAGCCGGTTGTGCAGGTCGGCGGCGCGCCGCACCGGACGTCCGGCCACTCCCACCACCACGTCACCGGTGCGGATGCCCGCCTTCTGGGCCGGGGAGCCGGGGGTGACCTGGGCGATGAGCACGCCGTGGGCGCTTTCCAGCCCCAGAGTTCGGGCCAGGGCCGGAGTGAGATCCTGTCCCGCCACCCCCAGGCGACCACGGCGCACGGCACCGTATTTGAGCAACTGTTCCATTACATCCCGCGCCAGGTTGATGGGGATGGCAAAGCCGATGCCCACGTTGCCGCCGCCGGGGCCAAGGATGGCGGTATTGATGCCCACCAGTTCGCCCTTGAGGTTGACCAGTGCGCCACCGGAGTTGCCGGGATTGATGGAGGCGTCGGTCTGGATGAAGTCCTCATAGCCCTCGATGCCGAGGCCGCTGCGCCCCACCGCCGACACGATGCCGCTGGTGACCGTCTGGCCGATACCGAAGGGGTTGCCGATGGCGACCACGAAATCCCCCACCCGCACCTGTTCGGAATTGGCCATGGGCAATGCGGCGAGTTCTTTGGTGTCCACGCGGATCACCGCCACATCGGTGTCCGGGTCGCTGCCCACCAACTCCGCAGAGAGGGCGCGTCCATCCTTGAAGTTGACCTCAATCAGGCTGGCGTCACCCACCACATGGTGGTTGGTGAGGACCAGGCCGCGCCTGGCGTCCACCACCACGCCGGAACCCATGGAGTTCTCCGGTTTGGCCTCCTGCTGGGGCAGGTTGTAGAACCAGCGCGACAGAGGGTCGGCTGGTTGGTCCTGAGGGGTGCGTTTGCGGGTGACAATGCCCACCACCGCCGGGGTGGCCTGTTCCAGCATCGGTGCTAGAGTCGGCAGGGCCGTTCCCTGACTGTCCACCGGTGGCAGAGTGGCCGTGGATGGGGTGGCCAGTAACAGGACGGTGGACCATATCAGCCATGTGTATGTAAGCCACGTGCGCGCCAGCCGCTCAGGGTATTGGCGAAAGCAGGCGGGGCAGGGTGGAATGGCTGGCTGCATGTGGTTTCTCCCTGGGGTGGCTGATCCACCCCGGCGGGTGGGTCCGTGGTGATGGTGATAATCCCCCGGATGTGGCGTGTCAACCTCGCCGTTCCGGTTTGTCATGCCCAACGGCCCCCGCATAGTGGTCCGATCTCAGGAAATACTGTATATTTATTATGCATAAAATGCCGTGCCGTGCCGTGCCGTGCCGTGCCGTGCCGTGCGTCCTGTCCGGCGGTGTGTTTGGTGTTTGGTCGGGTGCGGTGTATCTTGAACAATCAGGGTGTTTGCTCTTCCGATGTGGCGGGAGAGCCGGGTCTCGGGTGGTGTAAGCGAGGATCAGGGCATGGGTCGGATGGAACAGCGGCGGCGGGAAATTTCGCGCATGGTCCAGTGCGGGGCGCTGGCCATGGGCCTGTGCCTGTTGACAATGTGGGGCGCGATGCCACTGGCGTGGGCGGTGGAGACGCGGCTGGTTCCCAGCGTGACAAAGCCGGGAGCCCAGTTCGGTCAGGCGCTTGCGGCCCGCGGCGACCTGTTGGTGGTGGGGGCTTCCGATGCTGGGACAAACCAGGCAAAGGCTGGTGCCGCCTATGTATTCCGTTTTGACCCCGCTGCCGGGACATGGGTCGAGGAGGCGCGGCTGGTTTCTCCGAATCCAATCGGTGACGGCTACTTTGGTGCCGCCGTGGCCACCGATGGAACCCGTGTGGTGGTGGGGGCGCCGGGGGAAGAGAGGGCCTATGTGTTCGGGCAGGACGTGGGGGGCGTCTGGTCTCCTGCCGCCGCACTGCCCCCTCCGACTAGTTTTTTCACCAACTCCGGCTTCGGGCGCGCCGTGGCCGTGAGTGGTACTCAGGTGGCGGTGGGGGCCAACACCTGTATCGACTGTCTGAATGGGCAGGCGGGCACCGGCGCGGTGGTGATGTATCGCCAGAGCGATGCCGGCTGGGTACAGGGGCAGCGGTTGAGTGCGGAAGGGGGGGGCAGCGTGCCCACTCTTCTGGGGCTGTCCGTGGCGCTGGACGGCAGCACCCTGCTGGCGGGGGATGCCTTTGCTGAGCCAGAGTCCCCGACCCGCGGCGCGCTACTGGTTTGGGAGTATACCCCCAGCACCGCCGGTAGTTGGGTGCAGCGGCCAAATCTTTCGGCTCCGGATGGCGAGCCCGGCGACCACTTCGGACTGTCGGTGGCGTTGGATGGCAACACCGCCGTGGTGGCGTCACCGACCCACGCCGATGGCGGATTTTCGTATACCGGCGCCGTGTATGTGTTCACACGCTCTGCGGGTGCCTGGCTGCCATTGCCCGCCGAATTACGTCCACTGGGCGCCAGCGATCTGCCCCGGCCACCGGTGGGACCGGTGGCCCTCTCCGGCAGTCGGTTGCTGGTGGGTGCGCCCGATCAGAATGCCCTCGAGGGGGGGGCGTATGTGTTTACCCGTTCCGCCACTGGCGTGTGGCCCCTGGGTGCCACCCCGGTGGCACACTCTGCCGTGAGGGCATCCCGTTTTGGCTACGCGGTGGCGGTGACCGCCGATCACTTGGTAGTGGGGGCGCTGGATGAAGACCGGAGCCGGGGGGCGGTGTATGCCAATAGTCCGGCCGCAGCCGCGGATGGTGGTGGCGGAACCGGTACGGGGGGCGGTGGCGGCATTGGTGGAGGAGGAACTGGCGGGGTTGGCGGGGTTGGCGGGGTTGGCGGAACCGGTTCGGGCAACCCCTCCC
>JAOUFN010000006.1 GCA_029858285.1 Nitrospirota bacterium
CTCCGGCGGTTTGTGGGGTGATCGGGGGGCCGATACATCCGGATCCCCGGCGTCGGCGGGTGAAGCCTCCGGCGGTTTGTGGGGTGATCGGGGGTGCACCGCGCCATTCACCGCGCCATCCACCGGTGAAGCCTCCGGCGGTTTGTGGGGTGATCGGGGGACGAAAGGACAGACGCGCCCAACTCTGACGGGTGAAGCGAGTATTCAGAGGGCGGAGTTCACCTCCGACCCCCTTCCTCACAGCCGCCCGCACCGCCGCCCCCCAGCCGCCATTTCTTCGGGCTGATTTCCGGGCCAATTTCCGGGCACGTATGCTCCGAACTCTGTGCTATATTGAGCGCTTGTGGCGGAATGCCGGATGTCTGCGGGGCGAGGAACTGCATGGTACTGGTGGAATTTTCCATGACACCCCTCGACAAGGGAGAGAGCGTCAGCGAATACGTGGCCCGCTCCCTGGACATCATCGACAAGAGCGGCGTCGCGTACCGCCTCACCCCCATGGGCACCTGCCTGGAAGGGGAGTGGGACGAGGTGTTCGGCGTCATCCGCCAGTGCTTCGAGCGCATGGGCGCCGACTGCAACCGCATCACCACCTCCATCAAGGTGGACTACCGCAAGGGCGCGGCCGGGCGGCTGGAGGGTAAAGTCGCCTCGGTGGAAAACCGGCTCGGCCGCAAACTGGCCACCTGATCTGTTCCGAACCATTCTTCCGGCGCGGTGGTTCCGCGCCGGGTGTGTATCAACCACGTTTTACAGGATAAGGAAACCCGGCACATGGACATCAAAAAGCTCACCTCCCTCGGCTCCTACTCCGCCGAGAAGATGAAGAAAATCAACGTGTTCTCCACCCCGCGGGTGATGACCGACCTCTACTGTCTGGAGCCGGGTCAGGCCCAGAAGGCCCACGCCCACGAAGGCGAGGACAAGATTTACTTCATCGTCGAGGGCTCCGGCTCGGTACAGGTGGGGTCCGACACCCGCAACATCGGCAGCGGCGAGATCGTCATCGCCCCCGCGGGCATCAACCACGGCATCACCAACGGCGACGGCGGCCGCATGCAGGTGCTGGTGTTCATGGCCCCCAACGCCCATTTTGAGGGTGGCCACGGTGGACACGCTCCCGACAAGGGCCACGACCACGGCCACAAGCACGGTGGCCACGGCCACGATCACGGCCCCGGCGGTCACCAGCACGGCGGCCACGGCCCCGACAAGGGTGGTCACAAGCACGGCGGCGGCTGCGGCTGCTGACCGGCTGCCCGCAGGGGCGGGAGGGAAGACGGGAAACCATCCGGCGGCGTCGGCCGCAAGCCCGCGCCGCCGGGACGAGCACACGCCAGGGAAGGGGAGGAGACACATGTCGGAACCGGTATGGACCCCGGAGGCCGAGGCGGCCATCGCCAAGGCGCCGTTCTTCGTGCGCCCCATGGCGCGCCGCGCGGTGGAAAAGGCCGCCCGCGCCGAAGGCGTGCAGCACATCGATCTGGACTACGTGACCCGGGTGCGCCAGAAGGTGAGTGGCGCCCCCGGCGGCACAGACGCCCCCCATGCGTGAAGAACGACAGCCGGAGGACACCGGTCTCAACCAGACCGTGACCTGTCCCGGGTGCGGCGCGGTGTACGACCGCCGCTACCTCACCGAATGCTGCCGCTACGAAGAGGGCACCGGCTACCGCTGCCCCGGATGTGACCACTTTCTGGAAACGGAGACCTGAATTGCCCGCCACCGCCCTGTCCCTGCTGAATCTGGCCGAATCCATGGTCGAACAGGCCATTGCCCTGGGGGCCACCCAGGCCGACGCCCTGGCCGTGGAGTCGGACGCCTTTTCGGTGCAGGTGCGTCTGGGCGAGGTGGAACAGACCACCGGCGCCCGTGACCGGGGCATCAGCCTGCGGGTATTCCACGGCCAGCGCTCCGCCGCATGCTCCACCTCCGACCTGTCCCCCGAGGCCGTGGAGCGGCTGGTGCGCGACACCTGCGAACTGGCACGCCTCACCGAGGCAGACCCCTGTGCCGGACTGCCCACCGGCAACGCCGCCCCCTCCACCATTGATCTGGAGATGGACGACGGCGGCGTGCCCCTGTCCATCGCCGAGCGCATTGATCTGGCGCGCCGGGCGGAAGCCGCCGCACAGGGCGCCGATCCGCGCATCGTCAATTCCGAAGGCGCCAGCTTCGACAGCAGTCGGGGCGAAATGGCCTACGCCCGCTCCACCGGCTTTTCCGGCAGCTACCGCAGTTCCTCGTACAGCCTGAGCACGGTACCGGTGGCCGAGCACGGCGGCGGCATGCAGCGTGACTACTGGTACAGCAGCGGTCGCCACTTTGCCGACCTGCTCACCCCGGAGGCGGTGGGGGCCGAGGCCGCGCGCCGCGTGCTGCGCCGTCTGGGGGGGCGCAAGATCGCCACTTGCCGGGTGCCGGTGGTGTTCGATCCGCTCACCGCCGCCAGCCTCATGGGCCACCTGGCGGGGGCGGTGTCCGGCGACAGCGTCTACAAGGGCACGTCGTTTCTGGCCAGCCGTCTGGGGCAGCCCATCGCCGCCCCCCACATCACGGTGATGGACGACGGCCTGCGCCCCCGAGGACTAGGCTCGCGCCCCTTTGACGGCGAGGGGGTGCCGGTGGGGCGCCGCGCCGTGGTGGAAAACGGCGAACTGCGCACCTTTCTGCTCGACACCTATTCGGCCAAAAAACTTGGCCACAGCAGCACCGGCAGCGCCAGTCGGGGGTTGGGGGGATCACCCTCTCCCGGCGCCGCCAATTTTTATCTCCAGCCGGGGAGCGCCACCCCCGATGAGATAATTCGTTCGGTCCGTTCCGGGCTGTACGTGTTCGAGTTGATCGGTTTCGGGGTCAATGGAGTGACCGGAGACTACTCCCGCGGCGCCAGCGGGATCTGGATCGAAAACGGCGAGCTGACCTATCCGGTGGAGGAGGTGACCATTTCCGGCAACCTTCTCGAAATGTTCGCGCAAATGGAGATGATCGGAAACGACCTGGACTTTTCCCGCCGGGTGATTTCCCCCACGGTCAAAATCGAACGCATGACCGTGGCCGGGAACTAGCCTCGACGGGCGACATGGATGTCCAGCCGGCGGTCCACCCGCTATGCTGCAGGTTGAAGCACTGACAAAGGTTTTTGGCGACTTTACCGCCCTCGACGGGGTGTCGTTTTCGGTTGCCGAAGGGGAGATCGTGGGCCTGCTCGGCGAGAACGGGGCGGGCAAGACGACCACCCTGCGCATCCTTGCGGGCGCCCTTTACCCCACCTCGGGGTGGGTGCGGATCGGCGGCTGCGATCTGCTCTCGAACCACCTGGCCGCCAAGCGCAAGGTGGGGTACCTGCCCGAGCGCCTGCCCCTTGACGACGCCATGCGCGTGCGCCCCTACCTGGATTATGTGGCCCGCCTGCGCGGACTGGACAGCGACGAGCGCGCCGATTCCATCGACCGGGTGCTGGATGCCTGCCATCTGCGCGACATCGCCGAGCGCGGCATCGGCGTGCTTTCCCGTGGCATGCGCATGCGCGTGGCGCTGGCCCAGGCACTGGTACACAACCCGGAACTTCTGCTGCTGGACGAACCTACCGCCGGCCTCGACCCGGAGCAGGTGATCAACATGCGCGAGTTGATCCGCTCCCTGGCTGGTCACCACACCATCCTGTTCTCCAGCCACAACCTCAACGAGGTGTCCGAATGTTGCAGCCGCGTGGTGCTGCTGCGCGGCGGGCAGGTGGTGGCCGAGGATTCGGTGTCGGTGCTCACCGGGCTGGATGGCCGCGAAGAGACGGTTTTTTTGCGCCTGACCCGGCCCCCCGACGACCTGCACGACGCCCTGCTGGCCCTGGAAGGAGTGGTGGGCGTGGAGCCGGGTCCGCCGGAACTGGGCACCGTGGTGGTGCGCACCGTGGTCACGCCGGGCATCCGCGAGCGTCTGGTGGCCGAGGTGGTCTCCCGCGGGTGGGGCCTGTGCGAGGTGCGCCAGGTGTCCGACACCCTTGAAGACGTATTTCACCGGCACGCGGCGGGGAACGGCGAATGACCGGCGCCACCCTGGGAATGTTGCGCCGCGAGATGGGGCGCATGCTGTCGGGCAGCGGTATGATCCTGGCGTTGCCGGTGGGCATGGCCTGGATGGCCTGGCAGCGCTACTACTCCAGCGGCGACCTGGGGGCCGCCGACACCCTGGACGGGGTGTTCCGCGCCGCCGGGGTGGTGCTGGGGGTGCTGGCGGTGTGGCTGGCCTCTCCAAGCCTTTCGGCAGAGCGCGCCGAGGGCACCGCGTCCCTGTGGGCCACCAGTCCGGTACGCCCCTCCCAGGTGGTCACCGGCAAGCTGCTGGCGGTGCTGCTGTTCCTGCTGGGCGCCGCGCTGTTGTTGCTGGCGCCGCCCCTGTGGCACATCTCCCTGGCCGAACCCCTCACCTGGGGACGGTTGCTGTCCGGCATGTTGGGACTGTTTTTATTGAGTTTGCTGGCCGCCTCGGTGACCCTGCTGGCCTCGGCGCTGGTGCGGCATTTTTCCACGGCGTTCTGCTGGGGTCTGGCGGCGCTGGTGGTGTGGATCTGGGGCGATCAGGTGCTGGTGCGGGTCACCGGCATCCTGTCCAGCCTGACCCCCGCGAGCTGGGGGGTGATCTCGCCGGAAATGGGCACCTCTGCCGGGTGGGGCGGCAAGGATCTTTTGTTGCCCATGTTCGTCGGCTGGGTGGACGCGGGCGCGGTTTGTATCATGCTGGTCGCGGCGGCCACGTTGCTGCTGGTGGCCCATCAGGTGGTGGCATCGGAACGATGGCGGAGTTAACCCCCGGCGGGCGCAAATGGTGGTTCACCGGCCAGGCCGTGGCACTGGTGCTGGTGTGGCTGGTGCTGGCCCTGTGGGGCAGCCGCATCGCCGGCCACTACGGGCTGGTGTGGGACGGCTCCGGCATGGGGCTGGGTGAGGCCCGCGCCCTGGTGGCGGAACTGCCCGAGCGCACCCGCGTGGTGGTGATCGGCATCGCCCCGGTGGAGCGGGTGCTGGTGCCGCTGGCGCGGGAGAGTGCCCGGCTGACCATCACCCACATGGACGCAGGTCTGCTGGCGGGGTTCCCCGAGGCCCGCGAGGCCGGGCTGCGCCCCGGCGACATTCAGGTGTCGTGGGGCGAATCGTGGATGCTGCTGCACGAGCCGGACCTGCGCACGGTGATGAACAGCTTATCCCTGGTCACCTCGCCCAAACGGCCCATGCCCGGAGTGCCGGCCCCGGCGTCGTACCTGCCGCTGACCGAGGAACCGGTGCAGACGCGCTCCCTGTCGGTGGCGCGGGCCGAGGCGGTGGTGTGGGCGGTGTCCGGTTTGCTGCTGCCGGTGGCGCTGGCGGGGCTGGGCTTCACGTTGCGCGTATGGCGGAGGGGGCGTTGAGCTGCTTTCGCCCGTCATCCCGGAATTTTTTTCACCTGCCGCGTGGACCCGTGGCCGCTGCGGCGGGACGGGTTTCGGTGGTGACGATTACGGTTTTCACGTTCCTGTTCCTGTGCCTGTCGGGAGTCGCCCCCGCCATGGCCGCCGGAGTGGTGCTGTTCTCCCCGGAGCCACAGGCGCCGGTGAGCGTGCAGGACGGCGCCACGCGCATGAACCTGGAGTTCCGTGAGGGACGCTGGTGGGTGACCACGGATGGCGGCCGCGAGCAACTGGCCGACCGGGCCCAGGTGCGGGAGTTGCTGGCGGTGCTGGTCTCGTTGGTTACCGAACGTACCCTCACCGAGCGGGGGCGCCCCCGCGAAGGAGCCTTCGACGCGCCCACCATCATCAACTGGGGCGAGCAGCGGGTGGAGATCGGCGGTGAAAGCCGCATTCCCGGTCTGGTCTACGCGCGATTGCCGGACGGCTCCCTGCACCTGATGGAGCGCCCCCAGTTACCCCTTCCCAGAGGCGGGGTGGTCAACCGCCATCTGTTCCCCGAAGACATGGACAAGGTGCGCGAGATCGACATCAGCGGCGCGGATCTGGCGCTGCATGCAGTCCTGGCCGGGGACGCGTGGCGCCTGACCGCGCCTGCCGTTTCCCCCGCCGAGACCGACGCGGTGGCCGCATGGTTGCGCCTGCTGAACGCCCTCAGTGGCGACCCGGTAAGTGCCCCGGAGGGCAAACCGGCGTTCTTCGACGTGATCCTCACCGACGATGCCGGCAAGACCGAGAGTTTTGCCCTCTCCCGCGAGGGCTATGTGCGCACCGGCAAGCTGCTGTTCCGCACCGATCCGGTGCGGGGAAAACTGCTGCCCAGCCACATGGACTGGCTGCTGAAGCAGGTGGTGAGCATCAACGACAGCGACATTACCGGCTTCGAGGTCGAAAGCGGCGACTCCACCCGCGGCTTCCTGCGCCGCTCCGGCAACTGGACCGACCGGGACAGCGGCACGGTGTACCGCCGCTGGGCGGAGGAAATGCTGCAAATGATCGCGCCCCTGAAGGCCATTTCGGCGCGCATGGGCGACACCGGCTCACTTGGCGAGTCGATGATGGAAGTGCGCCTGTGGAAGGGCAAAAAAAACGTCACCAGCCTGGAGTTCTGGCTCGATGACGAGGGCCGCTGGTGGGTGCACGGCGGCGAAACCGATCTGCTCTACGAGATCAAGCCCGACCTGCCCCTGCACCTGACCATCCTGTTCTGATCCCCCCGGTTTCTGCTTGTTCCCGGCCCCCGGATGGCCGAAAAGGGGACAGGGGCGGGGGCCGTACCAATTTCATGCTATCCACTTTTACCGCCATTTCCACGCTGCTGCTCGCCATGGCGGTGCTGCTCATGGGCACCGGCCTGATGGGCACCGCCCTTGGTCTGCGAGCCGGGATCGAGCACTTTTCGCCCACCGTCACCGGTGTGGTGATGTCGGCCTATTTCATCGGCTATGTGGTCGGCACCTATGTTTGCCCGCGTATGATCCGCCGCGTTGGACACATTCGCGCCTTCTCGGCCATGGCCGCCGTCGCCGCCGCCTCCATCCTGGCCCACGGGCTGCTGGTGCATCCCCTGGCGTGGATGGTGCTGCGCGTGATCAGCGGCCTGTGCATGGTGGGGCTGTACATGACCATGGAAAGCTGGCTTAACGTGCTGGCCAGCAACAGCAGCCGGGGCCGGCTGTTTGCGGTGTATCAGACCATCAACCTGCTGGCGCTGGCGGTGGGGCAGTTTCTGGTGCTGATCGGGGACGTGGCCGGCATGGTTCCCTTCGCTCTGGCGGCGGTGCTTATTTCCCTGGCGCTGGTACCGGTGGCGCTGACCCCGGTGGAGCAGCCCGCGTCGGTACCCACGGTTCGCATCGGTCTGGGGCACCTGTATGCCCTGTCGCCCACGGGGCTGGCCGGCTCGCTGGGATCCGGGCTGCTCAACGGCACCCTGTGGGGCATGGGGCCGGTGTTTGCCCACCTGGCCGGCTTGTCCAACGCCGGGGTGGCCACGTTCATGGCCGCCATCATCCTGGGCGGCGCGGTGCTGCAATGGCCGGTGGGGTGGTTGTCGGACCACCGCGATCGCCGCATCGTGCTGGCCGGAGTCGGTCTCTGCGGCGCCGGATTCGCGCTGCTGATGGGGCTGTTCAGCGGCCACGGGCTGGCCTGGATGGCCGTCTCCGGGTTCTTTTATGGCGGCATGGCGTTTACCGTGTACGGCCTGTCCATGGCCCACCTCAACGACATGCTCAAACCCCACGAAGTGCTGGAGGCGGCGCGCGGCATGATGCTCATGCACGGCGTGGGGGCCATGCTGGGGCCGATGCTGGGGGGCGCGCTGATGCACCTGTTCGGCCCCGCCGTGCTGATGCTGTTCTTCGCCGCCGTGCTGCTGTTCGTAGGTGGGTTCGGCCTGCTGCGCAAGTCCATCAAGAGCCCGCCGCAGGGAGGCAGGCGTGGTGGCTTTGTGCCCATGCTGCGCACCAGTCAGGCGGCCATGGAGATGGACCCGCGCATCGCCTCGCAGGACGAGGCCGCCGCCGCGGCGCGCCAGCCCGTCGGCACCCCATCGCATTGACGCGGCGCGCCAGCCCGTCGGCACCCCATCGCATTGACGCGGCGCGCCAGCCCGTCGGCACCCCATCGCATTGACGCGGCGCGCCAGCCCGTCGGCACCCCGTCATATTCCCCCGCCGCCGTCATACGGACGCGTCGCCCCGCCCCTCCGTCGCTGGTACACTGGCGGCATGGACCGCCAATGGCTTCTCACCCGGCTCGAGCAATACCTCCCCGAAGATGCTGCCGACGCCACCCGCTGCGAGCAGATGGCGTGTTTCGTGCGCCAGCATCCGGACTGGGCGCGGCGCAGCCTGAGCCACGGGCATGTGGTGGCCTCGGCCTGGGTGGTCAGCCCGGACCACCGGCAAGTGCTGCTGCACCATCACAAAAAGCTCGACCGCTGGCTCCAGTTCGGCGGCCACATCGAAACCGGTGACGGAGCGGGGGGTCACGACGCCACATCAATGGACGCCCCGGTAGTGGATGCCACCGTCCTGGACGCCGCCCGCCGCGAACTGACGGAGGAGTCGGGGCTAAGCGCCGCGTCCCTGCTGTCGGAGGCCATTTTCGACCTGGACATCCACCCCATCCCCGCAACCCCTCGGGAGGGGCCGCACCTGCATCTGGACGTGCGTTTCCTGTTTGCCGCCGATCCGGCCCGGATGCCGGCGGCCCCGTCCGAAACCCGCCCCATGCGCTGGTTCCCCCTGGACGCGGTGGCCACCGTGACGGTGGAAGAGTCGCTGCTGCGCATGGTGCGCAAAACCCATTTCCGCGCCACCGCACAGCGGGCCGCAGAGGCCTGACAACCGTCCCTGCAGTCACCGGAGCATCATGAAGTCTTCCACGCCTCCCGCCACGCCATCCACTCCCCAGGAGCCGGGGCACAGCTATCTGGATGTCTATTCCCCTGCCCAGATCGCCCGGCAGGTGCGCGACACCGGCGTGGCCAAGGCGCACCTGGGGGTGTTGCCCACCCTCACCCTGGGGCTGCTGGCCGGGGCCTTTATCGGACTGGGTGCGGCCTTTTATCTGGTGGTCGTCACCGGCGCCATGCTGGGTTTTGGTCCGGAGCGGCTGCTGGGCGGGGTGGCGTTTTCCCTCGGTCTGGTGCTGGTGGTGGTGGCCGGAGCCGAACTGTTCACCGGTAACAACCTGATTGTCATGGCCTGGGTGTCGCGGCGCGTGACCCTGGGAAAGCTGCTGCGCAACTGGACCCTGGTCTACTTGGCCAATCTGGTGGGGGCGGTGGCCACCGCGTATCTGGTCCACGCCAGCGGCGTGCTGGAGATGGACGCCGGGCGAGTCGCCCGTACCGCCGTGGGGGTGGCCGACGCCAAGGTGGCCCTGCCGTGGACGCAGGCGCTGGTGCGCGGCGTCCTGTGCAACGCCCTGGTGTGTCTGGCGGTGTGGCTGTGCACGGCGGCGGGCAGCGTGGAGGGGAAGGTGCTGGCGGTGGTGTTCCCGGTTTCCGCCTTCGTGGCGCTGGGGTTTGAACACTCGGTGGCCAACATGTTCCTCATCCCCCTGGGGATGTTCAGCGGCGCGTCGTCCATCACCCCGGCGGATTTTTTGGGCAATCTGCTCCCCGTCACCCTGGGCAACATCATCGGCGGCAGCGGACTGGTGGCGCTGATCTACTGGGCCGTCTACCTGCGTGGCGTGAAGTAATGCCGGACAGCCGCTCCGGCGGACGGCCTGTCTGGCGCAGCGTGGCGCTGTTGACCGTCGCCGCGCTGCTGGGTGGGACGGTTCCGGGCCTGGCGGCGCATCAGGAAGTGGGGCAGCGCCCCCTGTGGGAGGTGGGGATGGCCGCGGGCTGGTCCAAATTCGCCACCTACCCCGGCTCTGCCCGGCATCGCGTGGCGGCGGCCGGAGTGCCGTGGTTTGTCTACCGGGGCGAGCGGGTGCGCGCCTCGGGCCGTTCGGTGCGGCTGGTGCTGTTCGAAACCCCCCGCAGTTGGGCCGATGTGGCGGGGGGCGGGTGGATCCCGGTGAACTCCGCCACCGAGCCCCTGCGCCAGGGGATGCCGGATCTGGACGCGGTGTTTGAGCTGGGGCCGCGCCTCAATTACCGCCTGTTCCCCAACCGCCCGCTTTCCCGCACCCCCTCCGCCAGGCGCACCGACGTGGTGGCGCGGCTGGCGGTGGGCAGCGCCTGGAGCGCGGCGGCGTTGAACGACACCTCGCATCGGGGCTACGTGGTGGAGCCGTCCCTGCGGGTGACGTTTCATCCGGCGGGCCCTGCCGGGGCGACTCAGTGGGATGCCCGCCTGTACGCGGAGTGGGCCGACGCGGAACTGAACCGCTATTACTACGGTGTGGCGCCGTCTTTTGCTGCGCCGGGGCGTCCGGCGTGGCGTGCTTCCGCCGGGTGGCGGCGGGCAGGGGTGCGCCTCTCCTTCGGCTGGCGCATCGGCCAGCGCTGGCGGGTGGGGGCGTTTGTCTCTCCCTCCGTGCTGCCGGACCCGGTGCGCCACAGCCCTCTGGTGGCGCGCAACTCCACCCTCACCGTGGGTGCCGGATTGACCTGGGCCTTTGCCCGTTCCCGGCAAATGGCCAAGGGCCCGGCAGCGGACGACAACAGGGAGCCGTAACCCGCATAAATTTTGTCACTTACTCCTGCACAGACCCCGCCCTTGGCATCCGCCCAAGGCGGGCTGCTGGCATTGGGCTTGCTCCATTCCTTCCGAACCCATGGAAGAAACCCGGAACATGCACGAACACGATCTGGGACGAACTCCTGTCGCCATGGCCGACGACCCGGCAGGCGACCCGGTGGCCTTCAATGAACAGATTGCTCCCTTCGTGCGGGTGGCCTATGGCCCGATCATGCTCCACACGGGTGCCCAATCCCTGGCCTGGGGACTGGGCCAGGAAGATCCGCGCCAGAAGGACGGCTCCTGGCTGCTTGCGGCCCTGATGGTGGCCGTCCGGGCAGCGGGCGACGACTGCGAGCCATAATCCGGCCCCACCGGGACGGCCCTGCCTCGGGGAGCTTCTGCCATTTTTTTCCCGCGGCTGCCTTCGCCCCGTTCCTGGCGCTTGGCACAAGGCTTGCTACATTTATATGACTGTCGTATGGAAATCACTCCAGACATGCGCGCCCGTGAGCGGGAATTGACCTGCGCCGCCGCCGCCGGTGATCCGCTGGCTTTCGAGGAACTGCTTTCCCCCTATATGCAGCGGGCCTACGCCTATGCCCTGCGCTACACCGGCGATCCGACCCTGGCCGAGGACGTGTGCCAGGAGGCGTTTTTGAAGGCGTTCCGGGGCATCGGTGGTTTTGCCGGGAATTCGGCGTTCTCCACCTGGCTGTTCCGCATCATCTACACCACCTTTGTGGATCACACCCGGCGCCCCAAGCTGGTGTCCATGGAGCATCCGGAGGGGGCCGACGAGCCCCTGGAAACCCAGGCCATGGCCCTGGACCGCTTCCTTGGCGAGTTGCGCCAGCAGGAACGTGACGAGTGGCTGCTGGCCGGGGTTTTTCAATTGCCCCCGGACCTGCGCACCGTAGTGGTGCTGCGCGACCTGCAGGGACTTTCCTACGAAGAGATCGCCGCCATCACCGGGGAGTTGGAGGGCACGGTCAAGAGCCGCCTGTCCCGCGCCCGGGAACGCCTGCGCCGCATCCTCACCGGCAGCCTGCAAACCGCCCCCCGCTGATCCGTTCCCGCTGACCAGTTCCTGCTGATCAGTTTCCGCCGTATCCTTCCGCCTGACTTCTCCCCCGCCCGTTGCCGGACTTCCGGCGTTTTCCAATTCCCCCCTTTCGGGGGGAGGTGTGAAAAAACTGCCCCAACCGCGCCGCAGCGGCGGCCAAATCCCGGCATCCCCCCCGTATTGTGCCGTCCTGCCACCGTGTACTTCCAGAGGGAGGAAAGGGGAGATCGTGTAAAAATTTTTTGGCACCCTGGAACTTTTTCCGGCACCATCACGTCAAACAGGGCAGATAGGTGTCAATATGCGCACAGAATGTGAACAAATACAGGAACGCTTCGGGGAGTACGCCGAAAACTCCCTGCCGCTTTTGGCCCGCGCCCGGGTGGAGGGGCATGTCGCCGGTTGCCGGAACTGTGCCGCCCTGCTGAAGGTCACCGCCAGTCTGGTGGATGCCCTGGGAGAGATCCCCGAGGCGTCCCTGCCCCGTGGCTTTGAGCAGCGCCTGCACGCCCGGTTGTTACTGGAGGCGGAGTCCCCTGTGGCCGCGCAAAACCGGCAGCGCTCCCTGCGCCGCCGCCGCTTTGCCGCCCTGTCGTCCAGATTGGTGCCCGACTTTTTACCGGGCCGCCGCGCCCTGGCCGGCGGGGGATTGGCCGCCGCCGCAGTGGTGGTGACGGCCTTGACCTTCACCCTTCACCCGGCACTTCAGTCCCCCCAGCCAAGCGGTGAGATCGCCACTCCGGGCGTTTCTGTGCAATACGCCTCGCTGCCGAGCGCAGCCCGGGCCGTTCCGGCGGCAACCACAGAGCCCGTTTCGGCCCCTGCCCCGGCACCCGTTTCGGCCAATGCTCCGGTGGGTGCCCGCGCCATCCCGGTCGCCGTACCTGCCGTCTCCCGCCCCTCCGCCACCCCCCATGTGGAGCGGGTGGCCGTGGGGAAGGAAGCCGTGGTGCGCATCTGGTTCGAGGCCGACCGCTCACTGGATGCCGTGCGTTTCACACTCACCCTGCCCGAAGGGCTGCGCGCCGTCTCCGGCGGGCGTGTGCTGGAATCCGGCGTGCTCACCTGGGAGGGGAAGCTGGAGCAGGGCGTCAACCTGGTGCCGTTGCGGGTGCGCGGCGTGGCCGAGGGGGAATGGAAGGTGAACGCCGCCATCGAACGCGGTGGCACCCGCCACGAACAGTCCATCGGTTTGCACGTGGACGGTGTGTGACATGTCCGGTCTACACATCAGCCAACGAATCAGCCAACGAATCAGCCAACGAATCAGCCAGTAGATCAGTTTAGCCAACCCACAGGAGTCCCCCCATGCGTATCCATCATTCCCTGATCCTTTCCGCCGCCATCACCCTGGCCGCAGCGCTTCCGGCTTTCGCTCAGTCGCCCACCAGCCAGGTGCCCGACTCGGTGGACCTGCCGGTGAGCATGAGCATCGACATTGCCCACGACGAGGACGGCGTGGACGGCTCCATCGACGTGACGGTCAGCCACGACGGCGAGGAGGTGCACACCGTTTCCATCGACGTCCCCAACGACCACAGCCAGGGGCATGACGATTCGGCGGACGACGAGCACGGTTCCGGGGATCACCACTCCGGGGACGACATGGATAACGACGGCGCGGATCACATGGACGCCGCCGATGCCGCTGCGGACCACATGGATGCCGCCGATGCCGCCGCCGACCACATGGACGCCGCCGATGCCGCCGCCGATGCCGTTGCAGAGGCCCACGCCGATGCCGCCGACAGTCACATGCCGGATATGGTCACGGGGCACTAGTCGCGGCTGAAAAACTTGCGAATTCCCCGGCTGACGGGGAACAATCCACGGGGGAGTGGGGTGTTACAGGACACCCTGCTCCCCCGTTTTTTGTCAGCCGGTGGCCATGCCACCCCGGGATGGAGTTGCAGGATGCGTGTTTCCGACGGACGCTGGCTGGTGGCGTGGGGCCTGCTGGTCCTGTTGTCGCCAATCTCCCCGCTGTCGCCCCTGTCGGCCTTCATGCCGATGGTGGCCCGGGCCGACACACTGGGTGACGCCCAACTGCTGGTGGACGACCAGCGCTACGCGGAAGCCGTGGCGTTGCTGGAAAAAACCAGCGCGGCACACCCGGATAACCCCCGTGTCTGGTTCCTGCTGGGGGTGGCCTACACCGAAACCGGCCGTCCCGAGGACGCCGCCAGGGTGTTCCGCACCGCGCTGGAGCGCGACCCGGCCCACACCATGGCGCGCTACAACCTGGCCGCCCTCGACTTTCAGGCCGGGCGTTGGGACGAAGCGGCCAGCGGCTTTTTACAGGTTGGACGCGAAACCCCCAAACTGGCGGCGGCCACCGCCCTGAACGCGGGGCTGGCCCGCTACCGGCAGGGACGGACGGACGAGGCGCGCCAGTTGTTCCAGCTCGCCCTGTCGCGTAACCCCGGTGACAACGTGGCCAAACAGGCGCGCCTGATGCTGGCGGTGCTGGACGGCACCGTCACCGCCGCCAGGGCGCCCCGGCAGCCCGCTTCCCGTGGTCGGGGAGGGGACTGGAACAGCAAGCTGGCACTGGGGCGGGAGTTCGATAGCAACGTACTGGCCACCCCCGACGACCAGGTCAGCAGCAACGTGGCGGACCAGCGCCTGGCGGTGAACGCCGAAGTAACCCGCGCAACCCGGGGGCACAGCCGCCGCAACGAGGCCCGCTACGCCCTGTCCGGCTACTGGTACGACGACCAGAGCCACTACAACCTGGCTTCCCACTCCCTGCGCCTGCGCACCGAGAACCGCGTCAGCACCCTGCGCACCCGACTGGAATACGGCTACAACTACACCACATTGGGGAACAGCGCCTATCTGGCCAATCACACTCTGGGGGGGCGTTGGACGCTGTCCCGTTCCCGCAGTTCCAGCCTGTTCCTGTCCGCAGCGCTGCGCCGTTATCAGGCGCCGACCCGCTACGACTACCTGTCCGGCAACGAGGCGCGGCTGGGGCTGGCGCACTCCCGGCGGGTGGGGGAGGGCAACCTGTACGGCGCCCTGACCCTGCGCTGGCTGGACCGCGCCGACCGCCGCACCGCCAGCAGCTTCGTATCCTATTCCTACCGCTCGGTGGAGCCGTATGTGGCCCTGGCGCGGCCCCTTGCGTGGGGATTCAAGCTGGATCTTTCCCTGCGCTACCAGTACCGGGTGTACAACGCCCCCGACACCTGGACGCTCCCGGCGGCGGGTCGTCTGCAACGCCGCGACCAGCGGCTGGACAGCGAGGTGGCGATCTCTCACCCACTGGGCGAGAGCGTGGACCTCCAGATCAACTGGCAGCGGGAGCAACGCCTGTCCAACCTGGGCAACCGCCCCACCGATTATGTGAATCGGGACTACCGGCGCAGCGTCTACGGGGTGACCGTCAGCGGGTCTTTTTGAGGGGAAAGCTCAATGCAGTGACGTGAGTCTGGCGGGGGGACGGCGGATGTCCTTCGACAGGCTCCGATCCGGATCGCCGACCGTTTCCGCTCATGTGGCCCGCTTCGCGATGAATCTGGCCGCGCCACAGGTTTACGCGAACACCGGTGCGGGCCGTGCCCGCTAGGCGAACAGGCGTACCGGCACCATGCTGCCGGGCATCAGGGGGCCGCTGAGGTCTTCCGCCAGATCCATCAAGCCGTCCGCCAGCGCCATGGAGGTGAGCACTCCGGAGCCCTGATCGCCGGTGGTGCGGCAGGTGTAGCCCCCGGCGGCGTCCGGGGTGACGACGGTGCGCAAAAAGAAGCGCCGCCCCGGCTTCTTGCCGACCTTTTCGGTGAGCTTGCACATCACCACCGGGCGCTCGATGTGCTGGTGCCCCATCCACTTGCGGATGAAGGGGCGCACGAACACCTCGAAGGAAACCATGGACGACACCGGGTTGCCGGGCAGTCCGAATGTGGGCACCCCCGCCACCGGACCGAAGGCCAGGGGGCGCGCCGGTTTCATACGCACCTTCCAGAAGGTGAGGCCGCCACCCAGTTCGCTCATCACGTCGCGCACAAAATCGAAATCGCCCATGGACACACCCCCGGAGATCAGCAGAATGTCGCAGTTGAGCCCCTCGCGGATGCCGTCGCGCACTGCGTCCTTGGTATCGCGGGCGATGCCCAGCATCACCGGAACGGCCCCCACGTCGCGTACCTGAGCGGCCAGGGCGTGGGAATTGACGTTCAAAATCTTGTCGATGCCGGGGTCTTTGTCGATCTCTACCAGTTCGTCGCCGGTGGACAGAATGCCCACCACCGGCCGCCGCGTGGTGCGCAACTGGGAGCGCCCCAATGAGGCCAGCATGCCGATGTGGCCGGGGCGCAGCACGGTGCCGGAGGGTACCACCACCTGTCCTTTACGCACATCCTCGCCCTTCAGGCGCACATTCTCGCCCTGATCCACGCGGCAGGTGATGCGGGTAAGATCGTTCCGCACCGCCACGGAATCCTCCACCATCACCACGGCGTCGGCGCCTTCCGGCATGGGGGCGCCGGTCATGATGCGGGTGGCCGCGCCCTGATCCACGCGCTGGGTGGGCATGGCTCCGGCGGCGATGGTCTCCAGCACGCTCAGTTCAATGGGGCGCTCCGGGGTGGCGGCGGTGGTGTCGATGGCGCGTACCGCAAAACCGTCCACCGCGCTGTTGTTCCACGGCGGCAGGTCGCGGGGGGCGGTAATCTCCTCGGCCAGTACCCGGCCCAGGGCGTCGTGCAGCATCACCTGCTCGAAGCGCGGCTGCGGGGCGATTTTGAGTACCTGCTCCAGCGCCTCTTCGAACGGAATCATGCCTGCTCCTTTCGCCGGGCGGCCAGACGGCTGCGGGCCGCCTCGAGCTGTTCCGGTGTGTTGACGTTGACCAGCCCGCCCAGTTCCGGATCCCAGGTGGACAGGGTGGACTCCGCCACCCGCACCCCCAGGTCCCGGGCCAGGGCCTGCACCCGCAGTTCCCCCGCCTCGATGCGGCGGGCGATTTCCGGCGCAAGGCTGCGATGATACACCGCCATCAGGGGGTGGGCCACCTCGCCGGTCCACGGCACCACCAGACGCGGGGTCGGAAGCGTCTTCAGTGCGGTGCGAATCAACCCCTCTGCCAGGTGTGGCGACGGGAACGCCAGATCGGTGGCCATCACCAGCAACCACGGGTGGCGGGCCGCCGTCAGGGCGGCGTGAATGCCGGACAGGGCGCACACCGGCCAGTCGGGGCGGTCGTGCACCGTGCGTACCGGCTCCGGCCAGAGCATGTCGTGCCGCTGGCCGGGGCGTTCCACCGCCAGCACCTCGCCGCACAGTTGCGCCAGCACCGCCAGCACTCGTCCCCCCAGGGTGCCGCCATCGAAGGGCAGTGTGGCCTTGTCGGCGCCCATGCGCCGCCCGTGCCCCCCGGCCAGCAGCGCGCCACTGACCTCGGGAAAAAAGTGTGCCGCGCCCCCGTCCGTCACGGCTGCCACACCGGGCAAAATCCTCCGAAAGATAACCGGGTGGCAAAATTTTGGCTAATGGGTGTCACCAACGCTTCCTAAAACCGACGGTTTGTGTGCAGTTGTTGACCTTGTACAAATTTGAACCAGAACTAACGATTTAAATAAAAATAATAAGTTATGTGTAATTTTAGGCTGGTTTTCCGGGTTGGCAAGGCTCTTGCTGTCTTTCTCTGTGAGTTTTTTATTGGCCCTTCCCAGCGAGGACCCACAAATGGACAAAACAGCCACCTGCCCCAAGTGCCGCGGATACATGTACACCGAGCGGTTTGCCGACTTTTCGCTGACCTTCTTCGCGTGGAAGTGTCTGAATTGCGGCACAGTGATGGATGCGGGCATCATCGAAAACAAGTCCGGCCTGCACGTGAACCACATGAAAGTGGAAGTGGCGGCCAAGTAGGTCGGATGCATCAGTCTGATCTGCCGACCTGATCGGTGGTCAGCAGCATGTCGGGGTGGCGGTGGCGCGTTCGTGGTGCCCTCGCCACCCCGTTTTTGTGTCCCTCCGACGTGCCGCAGAGATGCTGTGTCATCCGCAGCGGCTCTGCCTGTGGATGGACCCATGCCGGTGAACGCCGTTATTGCCCGGGGGGGCTCCCCCCCGCGCCTCCCGCCACCGTAACCCCCTCCAGCCGCACACCGGCGGGGCCGCGATAGGCGGCGCGCACCGCCGTCTCGGTGGAAAAGTGCGCGTCGGCGAAGGCGGTCCATACGTTGCCCGACACACTGCCCCCCACCACCGGCTGTACCGAACCGTCCTTCCCCACCAGATAGGCGGTGCGCAGTTCGCCGGAAAACGATCCGGTGATGGCGTTGGGGTGAAAGGTGGAAAAACGCAGGGCGTGCAGCACCGGGCCGTCCGCCAGCAGGTCGGCCAGGGGAGTGCCGCCGGTGGCGACCACCGTGTTGCCCCCCGAACCTGTGGCCGGGATGCCCAGATAGTCGGCAAAGCGCCTGGACGCGGTGCGGCGCACAAAGCGCCCTCGCTCCACCACGGTAACCGGGGTGCAGGGCTGGCCGTCGGCGTCGAAGGGGTGGCTGCCGTGCATCCACGGCATGAGCGGGTCCACCCCCAGGGTCAGGGGGTCTCCCTTGATCTGGAGGTCGTCGCCCGCGTTCCCGAGGTTGCCGCCCAACAGGGATTTCCCTTCCGTCAGTCGTGACCACCCTTCGTAGCGGGAGCGGGCTCCGGCGTGGGACAGAAAGGCGTCGAACAGGGTGTCCAGCGCCTCTTCACCGAACACCACGGGCAGAGTGGCGGTGGCGGGCAGGGTGGCGCGCAGGCGGTCGGCCACCCAGCGCGCGTGGCGCTCCACCGTGCCCCCCAGGTCCAGCTCTTCCGGGCGGCGCGCGCGGCGAATGCCCAGGCATTCCACCGACTCACTGCCGGAACCCGCCAGCAGCACGAACTCGGCGAACAGGTCGGTGGCCCGGTAGCTGGCCTCGAATCCCTCCGAAGTGCACACCGTGACGCGGTGCCGCTCGGCAAACAACTCGCTGGCGCACAACGGAGAATGGGAGGCCGAACGGGATGAGGAACCCCCTGCGGCGCGGTCCATCTCCACCGTAAGGTCGGCGATGACCGCGCGGGGGTCGGCGGCGATGCGCGGGTCTTCCAGTTCCAGTGCCGCCACGCTGGCGGCGCCGGGCAGGGTCCAGGGTGGATTCGCCACCAGCCCGGCGCGCTCCACGGCGCGGGCAATGTGGGCCGGGGTGATGCGCGGATCGGGCCCGGTGACGGTAAACCCCGCCTCCCCCTGCACCTCCTTGCCGTCGCGCATGGTGCGGGTATGCACCGTGATCTGCACGCTGCGGGTGCGGGAGGCGCGCATCGCCTGGATGCCCCGGAACACCCGGTAGAGTTGGTGGCTGTCCACGCTGTGTGCCTGCACCACCCAGCCGGACACCCCCGGCGCCTGGCGCAGGGCGCGGGTGATCCGCTCCAGATTGATGTCGGCGGTGGCGTCGCTGTCGGCGTGTGCCGTCCCCGCGACGGCTGTTTTTCCATCCGGCTGCTGCACGTCCGGTTTCTCCCTTTGCTTGCGCCCTTCCGGCTGCCCCGGATCCCGATGTTCCCGGTCGCTCACGCCAGCCGTGCCTTCAGGCGCAGGTGGGGGCCGCCGTCGGTGACCTTGACCCACTCCTTGTAACCCTTGCCGCACATACCCAGCCCGGTGATGTCCACGCCCTTGCCCACCATGGTGATGGAGCGCAGCAGTTCCGGTACGTAGCCGGTGACGATGACCGGTGAGAACACCCGCCCGGTGAGCTTGCCGTCCACGATTTCCGAGGCCATATACCCCTCGAGTTGGATGCCCCAGCTCTTGGGGTCCTCCATACCGTTGGAGGGGCGCTCCAGATAGTAGCCGTGGCGGATGTCCGCCAGCATGTCGGCAAAATCGTCGTCACCGGGGCCGAAGAAGGTGTTGGTCATGCGCGTATACGCCTTGCGCGCAAAGGACTCGCGCCGCCCGTTGGCGGTACGCGGCAGTTTGAGTGCGTGGGCGGTGTGCAGGTCGGTGAGGGGGCGTACCAGCGTGCCCCGGTCGATGATCTGGGTACGGGTGGCGGTCTGCCCCTCGTGGTCGAAATAGAAACTGGCGGAGGCGCCGGGCAGGGACGGGTCGTCGTACATGTCCACCTTGGGGGTGGCCACGTTCTGCCCCAGAAACTCCTCGCCCCGGGCGCGTTTTTTGGGGAACATGTCGCCCTCGGTGCCGTGTCCGAACGCCTCGTGGGCGAAGATGCCGGAAAACTCCGGCGAGAAGATGCAGTCGTAGTAACCGGCCTCCAGACGCGGGGCGCCGGTGATGCGCAGGCAGTCGGCCACCAGCGTATCCACCAGTCCGTCCGGCAGATGGGTGGCTTCCCACCCCCCGCGGCGGCCGCGCCCGTCGTGCAGCGCGGCCTGGGCGGCGCCATCGCTGGTGGTCACCCCGAGCACCGCCTGGGTGCGCGCCAAATCCTGAAACAGGTGGCGGGTGCGGTTGACGAACAACTCCCGGCTGCGGGTGTGGGACACCATGCCGAAGGCGTTGACCACGCGCGCATCGGTACCGCGGGCGCTGTCGCGCAGGGTACGGGTGTGGGCCACTCGGTCGGACAGGGGGATTGAATCCCAGGGGATCTCCTGGCGGGTTTCGAAGCGTGCCCGGGTTTCGGGTCCGGGGTCCACGGGCCGCGCCGTGCGGTCGACACCCGCCGCCACGGCCGCCTCGACGGTGGCGCGGGCGGCCTCCTCCAGCGACTCCGGGGACAGGTCGTCGGTGGCGGTCTCCACCAGAAAATGGCCGGTATGCACGGTGAACACCGCGCCCCGCGACGGGGTGGGCTGCATCACCCGCTCTTCGGTGCTGGCCATGCGCACCATCTCGCTGGCTTCGTCGGTGACCAGCACGGCGGCGTAGGGGACACGGGTTTCCATCCGGCGCACCAGATCGGTGAGCTGGGCACCGAGGGTTTCGATGTCGGTGTCCACGGCTGCGGTCATGATGGGTCCTCTGGCGTGGGGCTCGAAAAAAGGGAATGGGGACAGGTTAACAGGGGGGCACGGGGGGCGTAAAGCGGCGGTGTTTCCGTTTTACGGAGATTCTGGAACCGATGCGGGAGAGACCGGCAACGCCGGAGGCGGGGTGGTGGTGTCGGTTCCCGGACCGCTCACGGTGCCGTCCGGCGCGAAGCTCAGGCGGGCCTCCGGAAAATCCTCTCCAGTGAGTTCCGCCACCAGGCGCGTGGCCACCTGTTGCGGGTCCAGGCGCGGAATGCCCCAATCCACCTGCACGACGCTGTGCACGCGCACCTTCACCAGATTGCCGGTGGGGGAGAGCTCTGCCTCCAGCACCGGAGCCACGCCGTTGGGTCCCCTCAGGTTAAAACGTCCCCAGGTCCAGAAATTCCCCAGGCTGTAGGCGATCAGCCGTCCCTTGTAGATTTCCACCCCACGCGGCACGTGGGGGCCGTGGCCGATCACCATGTGGGCGCCAGCGTCGATCATGTGGTGGGCAAAGGCGTACACGTCACCCCGCCCCTCACCCGCATAGAGTTCCTCGGTCCGCGGCACATGCATTTGGGCGGCGCCCTCGGCCCCGGAGTGCACCGACACCAGCACGATGTGGTTTTGCCGGGCCAGTTCCGTCACCGAGGCCGCCGCCGCGTCCAGGTCGTAGAGACTGACCGTCCCCTTGTTGGGGGCAAAGGCCGCCAGCCCCACCCGGGTGCCGTCCACCAGCGACAGGGACGCGGTGCGGGCGTCGGGAAAGACCGGGACCGCCGCGGGTGCCCCCGGAATCCCCCCGGCCCCCATCGCCGTACCGCCCTCCGGGATTGCGTCATCCGGGATCGTTTCGGCCTCCGGCACGGTCCCGTCGGCTGCCGGATCGGAGGTCATGCTGTCCACGCCCGCATAAGCGATGCTGTTGTCCTCCAGCGCCAGCATGGTGGACAGGCGCCCGGTCTCCAGAAAATCGCCGCCGTGGTTGTTGGCCAGGGACATCATGTTGAAACCGGTGTCGGCCAGCAGACGGGCATACCAGGTCGGGCTGCGGAAGGCGTAGCAGCGCTCCGGGTTGGCGCACGGCTTGGTGGGGCCGTCGCCGTCGTACAGTGTGCCCTCCAGGTTGCCGAACACCACGTCGCCGCCACCCAGCAGGGCCGCCAGTTCCGGCCCCAGCAGGTCGGCCGGGGTGGCCTCTGGAGTGATGGCCGGATTGAGGTATTCGGGGCCGGGAAAGGCGGTGCCGATCATCACGTCACCCACTGCGATCACGCGCACGTTGCCGTGGGCAATGTGCATGGACATGAGCATGGGCGGCATCGCGCCGCGGCCCCCGGCGCAACCCGCCAGCAGCAGGAGGGTCAGCGGCAGGAGGGGCAGCGGCAGGAGGGGCAGCGGCAGAAGAGCCAGCCGGGCACTCGGCGCGGGGTAACGGTTTTTTTTCAGCGGCATGGTCCCCCGGTGCGGGCCACTCCGGCCCGGTCGGCTGGAACGGCAATGGCGTTCGCCCTTGCCAGACTAGCAGCCGATCCCGAACGGGTCCAGCGTGCCGGTACGCCGCCATCGCCGCTCCCCCGCAATGCCGGAATTGGGCATGCGATTGCCGAAATTCGGCCTCCCGCGCCCGAACCGGGTTCGCCTCCGGGCCAGAAATCGGCATGCAAGTTGTTGATAAACAAATAATACAATGTGGTTCGCGGGGGTGTGGAAATTTCAGCACGGATCCTGCATATCCTTTGGTCCGGACTTTTCCCCCCGGCGGCCGCCCTTCCTCCCGAATACGGGAGGGGGGAATCGCTATGTGTTCCCGCGTTCGTGGAGTTGCATGTCCACCGCTTGCACCAATATGGGCCTCCGACCCGGCCGACCCGGCCGACCCGGCGGGGCCTGGCTCGTTCTGTGCGCACTGCTGTCCGCCTGCGGTGGCTCAACCGGTCCGGCGGCCCCCATTCTGGACGATGTCCAGAGCGGTCCCATCTATTCCGGCCCGCCATCCCCACAGATGCGCCTGAGTACCCCGGTGGGGGAACTGGAGCGGGGCCTGCCGCGGGTGGCGGTGGATGACCTCGGTAATGCCCTGGCCGTATGGCCGCTGTTCCGACCCCAGGCGGGCGAGGACGGCACCGACCGGCACCCGCTGCGCTTTGCGGTAAAGGATGGGCAGAGTGACCAGTGGGGCATGGAACAACTGGTGCCTGGGACCGACGCCAGCATCCTGCCCAACCTGAATTTCACCTCTGCCCAGACGACTGCGGAGCGCCTGCTGGCGGGGAACGGCACATTCCTGCTGGCCTTCAGTGAGGGTTCCTCGACCGGTCCGCATAACCTTCGGCTGATGGTCTATTCGATGGCGACGGGGGGAGCGGCGCCCGGCTGGACGGCCGACACCACGGTTTTGCTGGATGCCAACGAAACGATTCTGGATGCAGTGGCGGACGGCCCCGGTTTCGTGGTGCTCACCGGCATCCTGAACACCAACGGGCGCACCTGGGTGCGCCGCACGCGCCACAACGGCACCTCCTGGCTGCCAGCCGAAATGGTCGCCGAGGAGCCGGACAGCAACGTGGCCGTGGTTGCCGCCGCCGCTCAATCGGGCGACAGGACGGCGGTGTTGCTGCGGAGGTTTTTCGGTGGAGTGGAGCAGCTTCCCGTCCATTTCATCGGGGCGGCGCTGCCCCCTGCGCTGCCCACGGATCCGGTGACGTACGACACCCTGACCTACACCATACCGGTCAGCCAGCTTCCCGGGATTGAGCAGCCCCGGATCAGCCGCTGTGGGGCGGGGGTGGCGATAGTGGGGAAATTACGGTCGTCCAACACGGGCCAGTACGGCGTGGTGGCGGTGACCGCCTCCCCGGCCATCGGGCTGGGCACGGTGACCCAGGTGGGCCCCAACAATCCCCAGGACATATTAGGGCTCTGGTCCGGGGGCTCCACCCCGCTGGGCTGCGTGGTGACCTGGCAACGCAAGGGGTTCTCTGCATCCGATCGCCGCCAGCAGGCTGCGGTGAACGTGAATGGTGTCTGGAGCGGGATGAAGGATTTCGGAACGGTTTATGGTGCTGCCCAACCGCTCTTCGCCGGCGGTCCCGGCGGTTTTGCCATCCTTTACGGGTCCACCAACCTTGGTTACCTTAGGCCTGGGGTCTACGCCGCCGCGGTGCTCAATCTTGCCACTGGCACATGGAACCTGAGCGGGGGAATGGTCTGGGCCATCCCCCTGAACAACGAAGCCGCCAGTCCGGCCCCGATGCCGGTGCTGGCTGCGGTGGGCAACTCCGGTTACGTTGTGCTGTGGGTGGATGGCCGGAACGTTCAGCAAAAGGGTCTGTATTATAATTATACCGGCTCCACCTGGACCGCCTGGTCCCCGCCCGGCCTGGGCAGCCCCGTGCTGCTGGGGGGAGCGGCGGGAGGCGGCAAGGCGGTGGCCGTCTGGAGCACTCCCCCGGATTCCACCGGGGTGACCCTGTCCTCGGCGCCGGAAGGCGGGGCGTGGGCCACGACGCCTCTGGGGCGGCTGCCAGCACCCCCGGCGAACGTGGCCCCGCAACTGGTTGCCAACCCGTTTGGAGATGCTGTCGCCGCGTGGCGCGATGCCCAGAACGGCGGCACATATTCCCGGCTTTACCAGAACGGCGAATGGTCCCCCACCCCCCCGACGGTGCCGGACTCCACCCAACAGGGTGAGGCCATCTACCTGCGCAACGACAGCCATTCCTCCGTGGTGCAGTGGTCCCGCCAGTCGGTCAAGGTGCTCGATCTGCCCGGCGGCTCGTGGCGCGATCTGTCTCCCGCGGCCATGTTCAACATCTCCGGCGCGCAGGCGGAGAGCCGTGGAAACATGCAGGGGGTGGCGTGGACCAATCCGGGCGGGGTATATGCCTGTGTGCGCGAAGCCGACCCCTGGCAGTGCAGCGGCACCGCACTGTTCGATTCCTGGTTCCCCGGGCGCGAGTCCCTGATCCCCGGGCCGGGCGGGTTTGCCCTGATCGGTACCGGTTCAGCCGGTCCTTACGCAGGGCGGACTCTGGTGCGCATCTACCAGCAGGGCGCGGGTTGGCAGCCCCAGGCCGAACTCGACCTGGCCGCCGACTGGTCCATGGCCGGGGGGTACAGCAGCTACATGGCCGCCGGTGCCCGGAGCGACAAGCTGGACCTCCGGCTGTATGCCAACGGCACATGGAGTTTTCCCACCCTCATGGGACCGTTTCCCGAGGGAGTGGGGGGAGGCACCGTCCGCAACATCCGGGTGCTGGCCCGCGTCGGCGGCGGCTTCGCGGTTCTGTGGGAGGTAGAGGCCAACGGCACCACCAGCGCGAATGCGGCGCTTTATCGGGATGGCAAGTGGGAGCGGGAAATGGTCATCGGTGATGGGCGTATAACCGGTGCCGCAGCTCGTCCCGAGGGGTTCATGGCGATCCTCCGCACCCCGGCGCCGGGTGGCGGCTGGATTGCGGCGCTCAGTCACCAGCACGCCGGGAAATGGATCACCCTGCCGCCGCTGGCCGACGGCACGCCACTGCGTCCGCTCTCGGTTGCCGCCGGTCGCAACGACTATGGACTGGTGGCCATGGGGGGAAACGCCCTGTATGGGATGCGCTACACTCCGGGAACCGGTGGCGACTGGGGCTGGACCACGCCCCAGCGGCTGGACACAGACACCGGTATGCTGCCCCTGAACATCCACATGACCGTCTCCGGGGCCAATTACCTGGCTGTCTGGACCCAGGCGGAGGTTTTGGACCCCCTGGCTCCGCAGGCGTGGACCGCCGGTTTCTGACTCCCCGATCCGGTCGTCCCGCGACCCCACCCCCGCAGCGGTTTCTGGCAGAGGAGCCGCGGCAAACAGAAATCCCTCAACCCGCGTGTTTTTCCATCCGAGAAAGCACTTGGGGGCGTCCGTCCGGGCGCCCGTGCGGCCGGGTGCCGACCGAGGGAGAGGGTCATGGGAAATTTGTGGAGAGCGTGGGCGGCCTTGCTGCTTGTGGCGGGTTCCCTGTCGGCGGCGGGGTGCCTGCCACAGGAGGCGTTGGGCGACGGTACCCACAAGGTGAATCCGGTGGGGGTTTATACTGACGCCACACTGGTGGATTTTCTGCAGATGGCGTTTGCCGATGTGCAGGCCTGTTCCAACCTGTCGGCGGGCAGTTTTGACGACCTGTCGGTGGTGATGATGGAGCCGCTGTTCCCGTGCCCCTGGTACGAAACCGGCTGCACCGGGGAATTTGTGATTCCCAACACCGTCAAGCTCGGTTCGCCCCTGGTGTGGAAGCACGAAATTCTGCACTTCCTGCTCTACGTCAACACCGGCAATCCCGACTCCACCCACGACAGTCTGCTGTTCCAGGACTGTACCTGACGGGGCGCGTCCGATCCCTCCCCTCGTCCCCCTCGGGGCGTACTGCATGGGCGGGGCTGACGAAAAATCTTCGGGCAAATTTTACGGCACCTGCGGCGGAGGGTAGCGGCGCACCTCCGAGCGACGCATCAGCCGATCCATGTAACGGTCCAGACGGGAAATGGTCTCCTGTTCCGCCAGTTCCGTGCGAACCCGTTCGCGGGCTTGAGCCGTGATTTCCCCGGGGTGTGGCCCCCCCTGCACCGCCAGCACGTCGTCCACGGCGGCATCGCGGATCATCACAAAGGCGCGGATGCGGGCGTCGATGAACGCCGCAGTCCATAGTTCGGCCTCCACCTGACGGGCGAGTGTGGCGTCGTCCATTCCGGCGCCGGGGTTGTCGGGGCGTGCCCGCAGTTCCGCCATCACCTCCGCCACGCGGGCGGCGTCCGGGCGGGCGATGCCAAAGCGTATTGCCTCGTCCAGCAGCAGACGTTGGCGGATCAGGGCATCCAAGGCGGCCTCGCGCTCCTGGGCAGGCATTTCCAGGTAACCGGCGCCGTTGCCGAACAGACGTTCACGGGAGGTCACGTCACTGGCCAGCAGGGGAGAATCTCCCACCCGCGCCAGCAGCGCGTCGAACCACTCGGCGGCGGCAGGAGCGACCGCCAAAAGCAGCACCAGGGGCAGCCAGCGGAGCGCGCCCGACATCGCACTGCTCATCGCGTCGGCCGATAAACCACGCGGGTGCCCGCCATGCGGTCCTGCACGGCCTTGCCCCCCGGAACCAGCGCCGCGAGGAATCCGGTGCCCAGGGTCAGCACCACCAGCGGGAAGCACAGGGTCCGCCCCAGTGCCCGGCGCCAACCCGGCGGGTCGCCCGCGTCGGTCTCCACCTCCAGCCGGAACACCATCTGGCCCGGTGTTCGACCGCCATGGGCGGTGAAAAAGACAAAATAGGCCAGCCATACCGGCAGCAGGGCAGCGGTGTAAAACTCCAGCGACAGGGCGTCGGCATATTCCCAGGCGTCCGGGTGGGCCGAGGCCAGGGCCATGCCGGAGGACGCCATGTTCCCCAGAATGCCGCTCAGCAGATCACAGACCAGCAGGTCGAACACGAACCCGACCACCCGCCGCCAGATTGGCGCGATCACCGCCTCTCCGGCGGGATGGTACACGGGCGGGGCGGGGACCGCCGCGCCCCATATGCCGGTTCCCGGCATGCGCCCGCCCTCGTACCCCATGGGCACACGCAGCGGCGACAGGTGCGGTCCCCCCTCCTGCCCCAGCAGGGGGTGATCATACAACCCGCCCGGCGGGCGATAAGGCAGGGGGGGAATGTTGTGTGTGGGCTGTTCCATGCGGGTTACCGTGGCCCCATTATCCGCCAAACGGTGGCCAAACCGCACCCCCCGGTTGCAGGGGAAGGGGGGAGCAGGGGCGGTATGGGGACAAAAAAAGGGCGCCTCCGTGTGGAGACGCCCTTTTCGACCCGTCCTGAAATCTAGCGCACGGCGGAGAGGCGGATGCCCTTGCCGGTCACGATCGAGCCGTCGGCCTTCAGCACGAAGGTGTTGGCGACCGGACTATGGGCTGGATAGGGGCTGCTCATGGCCACCGGAGCCGCAGAAAGTCCCGGCGTGGCGACCTGGCTGGTTTTCACCAGGCCGTCACAGCCGGCAAGGGCCATCCCTGCGATCAGGCACGCCGCCATCAACCACGCACCGCGCATGCTCTTCGCTTCACCTGTGGACGCCGACCCTTTTACAATATCCGTATTCATGCTGGAACAAATCCTCTTCATGACGTACCGTTTCAACCACCGTCGACCGCTGCGACACACACACCGCGCATTGGCCGTTCGTGATTAATATGTGAGCAATTAACGGGCCAACTGCCCGGGGCTCCGGAAAATCCCATTGAATATCAATCTGTTGTGTTTCGTAATGAGTGGCCCGACCGGGGCCGGACAGCCCCCGTGCGGGGAGGCATGTGACCCCCCCCGGGGGGGCACAATGGGGAATCGTTTTCACACGCAGGGTAGAATGGACGGCGAAATGCCCCGAAAGAGGGGGGTGGGGGAGCGGGCGGCACGGGCGGAGGAGGCGGGTCCGATGGGCAGGGGGGCTACACGGGTGCGGCGCCGACCGCAATGGGTGTCCACGATGGTCGCTCCGTTGACGTTCATGGCGTTGACCGCCTGCTCGGGACCGTCCGCCACTCCCTTTAATCCGGCCTTGCCCCACCACCGGGGTGACGGCACGTTCATCAACGTGCTGGAGCCGGACCCGGACCACGGACCGGGTGACCTGTTGCGTTGGCGCTGGGAGGCCATCGGCAAGGCGGTTCCCGGTGCCGATGCCTACGCCTTTCCGGTGGCGCGCGCCGCCGCCGCCACCCTTGCAGACACCCGCCCCGGCAGTTTTACCGTCACCTGGATTGGCCACGCCACGGTGCTGGTGCGGATGGGTGGTCTCAACATCCTCACCGACCCCCAGTTCAGCGAGCGCGCCTCGCCGGTATCGTGGATGGGACCGCGCCGGGTGGTGCCGCCGGTACCCGGTCTCGACCAGTTGCCGCCGATCCACGCCGTGGTCATCTCCCACGACCATTACGATTCCCTGGACGTGAACACTGTGCGCCGACTGCGGGCGAGGCCGGGAGGGGCGAACACGGTGTTCTTCACCCCCCTGGGGTACCGCAAGTGGTTTGCCGAGCTGGGGGTGACCAACGTGGTGGAGCGGGACTGGTGGGAGTCCTCCGAACTGGGAGGGGTCACCTTCACGGCAGTGCCGGTGCGGCACTGGTGCAAGCGCACCCCCTGGGACCACAACCGCCGTCTGTGGTCCGGCTGGGCCATGGCGGGGGCGGGCAAAAAGGTGCTGTTTGCGGGGGATTCGGGCTACACCCGGCACTTTGCCGAAATCGGCCAGCGTCTGGGGCCGTTCGATCTGGCCCTGATCCCCATCGGCGCCTACGAGCCGCGCTGGTTCATGGCGCCGTACCACATGAACCCGGAGGAGGCGGTGCGGGTGCATCAGGACGTGCGGGCGGTGCGCTCCGTGGCGATCCACTGGGGGACCTTCATCCTTACCGATGAGCCCCTTACCGAGCCGCCGGTGGAACTGGCGGCGGCGCTTCTGGCGGCGGACATCCGGCCCTCGGCGTTCAAGGTGCTGATGCACGGCCAGACCCTGCGTCTGGGGGGGGCGCCTTCGCCTCCCGTGGCCGATGCCACCCCCGGCGCGGCCCACGGAGGTGTTCCGGAGGGGACCTCGACGGTCACCCCGACGGTCACCCCGGAAGCCACCCCGCCGCCTCCGGTACGCCACGGGCGGGGCAGCGGGGTGTGAGATCGGCGCGCCGCCTCCCCCCGGCTGGATTCCCGCCTGCAGGGGAATGACACCAATGACATCAATGTCATCAGGGGGGTGGCAAAAGTGGCCTTCAAAACGGTGTGGCCGATTTCGCGATGAACCTGGCCGCGCCGTGTGTTTTCCGCGAATGTCGCCGGGGGGTGCCCCCCCGCCCCCCGAATGGGGGGAGGGCTTTGACACTTTTCCGGGGAAAAAACTAGAATTGGGCAATCGCCACCCAAAGTGGAGCGCCCATGAAATTTTTGCAGGTGTTTTCCGGCTTGAAGCCGACCGCTCCCGTTCGTCCCGAGGTGGCGCTGATCGCCGCTGCGGGATTTCGCGAGGACAAGGAATCCCGCCTTCCCAAGGCGCGGCTGTGTGAATCGCTGCGTCGCCAGCTCAACCTGGTGCCGGGCAGCCTGCTCAAGGTGGCCCACGGGGAGCGTGTGATCAATTGCCGGGTGGGAGTGTCGTCACGCAACGACGAGGGCAAAAACCTCATCCGCCTGAATCCCCGCGCCCGCACCCTGTTGGGGGTGGAACTGGGCATGACGGTGCGGGGGCTGGTCAACACCACCCCCATCAGTTCCAGCGCCGTGCCCCTTGAAGTCGCCGCCACTCACCCGGATGACGCCGACAGCGTCGTGGACGCGGAACCGGTGCTGCGCCTGACCGGTTCCCTGCGCAACCGCCTGGGTTTGAGCCGGGGCGACTTTGTGAATGTGAAGAGTGGCGACATACTGGTGCCCGCCCGGGTGGAACAGGGCAGCGCGGGGGACGACCACGCGGCGCGCCTGAACCCCATGTTGCTGGGCATGTTGCAGGTGGAAGCGGGCGATCTGGTGGAGGTGGTCCCCTACGAAACACTGGTGCTGCTGATCGACGCCTCCGGCAGCATGGACGAGCCCCTGGGAATGTTCACCAGCAAGATGAAGGCAACCCGCGAGGCCATCCGCCGCCTGCTGCGGAGCAAGGCCCACGCCCGGGAACACGACCTGGTGGGGTTGGTTTCCTTTGGCGAGGAGTGCGAACTGCTGAGCGCGCCGAGCCCCGATTTCCTTGGCCTGGAGGCACACGCCACCGCCATCAACGCCTGCGGTCGTACCGCCATGTTCGAGGGGCTGGAGTACACCCTCGAAACCCTGTCCACCGCCGGGGGGCTGAAGCGGGTGATCCTGCTGTCGGACGGCTGCCCCACCTCCACCGGTTCCGACCTGGTGCTGGAACTGGCGTTCCGCGCCAAGCTGGCAGGGGTGGTGATTGACACCGTCGGCGTTGGCCGCCGCGAGAGCAAAAAAAGCCGTATCAGCTACGACGAAGCCCTGCTGCGCCGCATCGCCGACATTACCGGCGGCAAATTTGCCACCGTGCACGAGGTAAAGGCGCTCGAGAGCGAATTTGCCCGCCTCTCGGAATGCAAAAAAATCCCCCTTCTGACTGCGGGCAACGCCTCGTGACCGAGGCCGCCCGGCATCGGCAAAAACTGCTGCCCCCCACGTCGGCGCTCGCGCTCCGGGTCTGACATGGGGAACATTTCCTATCAGGCCGGGGCGGACCATTACGCCCTTTTGGGGGTGTCTCCGGCGGCCACCGCCGAAGAGATCAGCCGCGCCCACCGACGGCTGGCCAAGGAGTGCCACCCGGACGTGCATCCGGACAAGGTGTGGGCCACCGAACGCTTCAAGCAGATCAACCAGGCCTACGCGGTACTTTCCAACCCTGCTGACAAGGGCGAATACGACCGCCTGCGCTGGGCCGAAATCGGCGCCGCCAGCGTGGCCGAAAGCCGCACCTCCCGTCCGCAGAAGCCGGTCCCGGTCAAAAAGCCCAAGGGGAGCGGCAGGGCGGCCGCCCGGAGTTACCATCAGGACCGTATCATGAGCTACTTCATCCTCGGGATCGAGGTGGTGGTGATGGCCATGTTCCTGTTCCTGGGCATTTACGCCGCACTCAAAAAATTGAACGGTTGAGGCGCCTCTTCGGCCATTGATGCCGTGCCGGTTTCAACCGATACGGAGGGACGGAAATTTTCGGCCCGTGGATGGCCACTGCCAGTTATGGCCGGGCTGACCGTGATTCGAAGCGGGTCGTGCCCGCCGCATCAGGGAGGATGCGCACGCGTGGGGTGGAACAGCACAAAACCAAACGGTATCGCCGCATTGCTGGCGCTTGCCCTGACGTTGCTGGCCACCGCCTGTGCCCATGGACCGGCACAGGGGAGAGGGGGCCCGGTGCCCCCGTCCACCCCTTCCGTTACCTCGGCCACCCATCCGGCCGCCGCCCCCAAACCCCGGCTGGCTACTCCAGGCATCATCCTTGCGCCCCCTGGGGACACCGAAGGTGATACCACCACGTCCGGGACACGCAAACCCGCTCCGTCCGAGCCTCCCCTGGGAGGTGAGTCCGCAGTCGCCCACCGCGAGCAAATGGCCCGCGCGTCCCGATCGCAAGAGGCGCTGCAAGCCGGTGCTTCGCCAGCCGGAACGGCGGGAACCGCCACCCCCACGGAGGCCGGGGTTTCGGCGCCATCCGGGTTGCCGGGAGGGTCGTTGACCGCCGGCACTCGCAGCCAGACGAGCCGTGTGGGGACCGCGCTGGAAGAAGTGCCGCTGGGCGGATGGGAAGCCGAGCGGCTGCGCATCGAAATGGCCCGCCGCGCCGCCGGGCTGGTTGCTCCGGGAGAAGAGTCGTTCGGCACGCCTGCGGATTCTGCCGCCTCACGGGACAACCGTTTTGTTTCCGGGGAGACCGCAGAAAATGCCTTCGCTCTGCTGGATCGCGGCCCTGCATCGGCGGCGCCCGTCGCCACCACGCTGCCACTGGTGGCCCAGGACGACTGGATCCAGATTGTCACCCGTGGCACGGCAGACACGAACACCCCCCCCCACAATCGGCCCGCAGACAAGCCGTTTGCCCCCGGCGAGGTGATGATCCCGGACTCCTCCTTCGCCTCCGAGGTGCGCATGGGCCGAATGGGCAGGGTCAGCTATCTGTATTGGGCCGATCGCCACAATGCGGTGGTGGCCAGCGGCCCGGACAAGGCCTTCAACCGCCTCTCCTTCAAGGCGGGGGACTGGCAGATCTGGTGCGCCGGAGCAGTCGGTGTGGCCCGCTGTCGCGTGGGGGTTTCCCTTGTGGACAGGGAAAGCCGCAGGCGCGAAGCGGTTTTGACGGTGTTTTTCGATGCCGCCCGCAATGTCCATACGGTGTGCGCGGGGCGGACGGAAGACGGCGGGAGCGTGACCCTGAAGGTAGACCGGAACCGCACCTACCGAGTGGCAAACGGCACCTGCCTCCTGCGCGAGGAGTCGCGGGCGCTGCTGGGCGATCTGGAGGCGGGCGCCAGTGTGGTGGCCACCCACACCCGCCCCGGCGCGGCCACCAGTAGCGGTGAACTGAATCCCTACGGCCTGGGGGAGGCGCTGAAGCTGATGTCCTTCATGGGGGGGAGAGGGGGGCGCACGCCCGTGCGTTGAGCCGGATGTCAGGCCGAGCGCCTGGCCCCGGACTTCACGCCGACGGTGGACTGCCCCTCAGGGCCCGCAGAATTGCCTCCTTGCCGCGCAGGCCGCTGGCCTCGATCAGGGCCGCCGGGGGGATGGGCACGCCGCTGGCGGCCAGATTGGCCAGGGTGCGGAACTCTTCCTGCCGCACTGCCACGGTGTCGGGGAACTCGGCCACCACAATGTCCACATCCAACGCCGCCAGGTGGTTTTCGGTGCGGACAATCTCCCCCAGACGCGGATCATCCTCCAACTCGGGGGGGATGGCGCCGGTCTCCCGCAGGATTTCCTCACGCAGGGTAACGGGCCGGTTCAGGCCGATCCACGCCGGGGCTTGCGGATCGTCGGTCACGGTCACCCAGCGGGCGGCGGTCCAGAACTGGCGGATGCGGCCCCACGCCTTGCGGTACAGACGCTGCTGCCAGCCGCGCAGGGTGTCGAACAGCGGTCCCAGTTCCACCTGTCCCCCCTGCTGGCGCATTTGCAAGGCCCGCCCGGAGGCGGCATCGAACTCCCGCCCGGAGAGGGCGGCGGTACCGCCCACGGCGTCGATCTCGCCTTTGGCCTCGGCCAGTAACTGAAACTGGGCGGCGGCCATGTCGCCGGTGGGCAGCAGTTCAAACTGCATGCCGGGAGTAGTCTCCACCCAGCCGTCGGGACGCGCCAGCTCCCGGCGGGCGGCGGCCACGTCCTCCACCGCGCCGCGCTCCGAGCGCACCTGGCGCACCGACAGCAGGTGCAGGGCCTTGGAGCGGCGCTTGTTGATCTCGTCCTGAATGCCGATAAGCTGGCGCACCGCGCCGTAACGTTCGCCGTCGCGGCTGATGAACGCGGCGCACAGCACATAGGGGTCTTCCGGATTGCCCTCGTCGTCGCGATAGGGACTGTCCACGGGCCCGCGCAGCAGACCACCCCGACAGAACACCGCCTGCCGCATCTGGCCGTCCTCCCGGTACCAGATTTCCACCACCCGCACCCGGCGGCGGCCGCTGTCGGCCCAGCGGGAAGGGGTATCGGCAAAGGCGCCGCCGACAGCCTCGGCGCCACCGTGCAGGGACGCTTCCAGCTCCGCGTGGCGATCGGGAAACTTGGCCTGGGCCTCGTCCTGGTCCATCCAGATCACTTGGCCCCGGTAACGGGCGTCCTCCAGGTCCCGGCGGCGGGCGTAGGGATCGACAAAAAAACGTTCCCAGTGGATGGGGTTCAGGGTGACGCGGGTGCCATCCCGGGGGGACGTTTCGACCACCACCTCGGCGCAACCGGTCCCCTCGATGAGCAGGTTTTCAAACACCTCGGAGCGGATGTCGTCGAAGCGGTTGCTGTCCAGCACGTAGCGCAGGGCATCCCCGGCCGCGCGGGCGGCGGCTTCGTCGGCAGGGTTGCGCGGCACGCAGCGGGCGGCGGTGCGCATCTGCCGCTCCAGCCCCAGCAGGTGGTCCATCTTCGGCTTGATGCGGTTGACCACGATCGGGGCCTGACCGCGCGCCTGCAACTCCGCCGCCTCGGCGGCGCTCCACTGCTTGCCATCGTAGTAATCACGGTCGCGGCAGGCGCGTTCGCGGGCGGATTCGGCAGCGCTGGCGGCGGCCTCGAACCACCCCACCAGCCGGGTGAGCAGGGGCGGGGGCGGGGATTGGCGGCGGGGGGTGGATCTGGCAGAGCGTCTGGCAGGGCGGCGGGTGACGTCGGACATGAGTTCTCCTGAAGACGGTGACGCGGGTCTCGGGGGCGCGGGGCAGGCCAGCGGGGGGGACGCCGGAATGCCAGAGTTATATCCCCCTGCCCCTGCCGCCGGGTTGCGTTCGGGGTGGATGTGGCGAATGGTGCGGATGTGGCGGATCGGGCGGATCGGGCTGCCGACTACGACAGTCGCCAGCCGGGGTGGGGTTGGTCCCCGAAAAGTCTTTCCCAGCGGTCTCCCCGTGCGCCGCGACCGGCGGAACTGGTCCACGGGCGGCTCATGCAGGCATAGCGGGCCTCGTCGTAGGCGTGGTCCTCCTGGGTGGTGTCCACGTCCTCCGGGTCGTGGGGGCACAGCACCAGGTCGGGCACGGTGCGCAAAAAGCCGTTGCGGCAGGTGGAAAACGCCAGCAGCATGGGCCGTCCGTCCAGCCCGGTGAGGCGCGAGCGCATCTCCTGAAACCCGGCTTTACGATCGTTGGTGGCGCGGCGCAGGATCACCCCGTGTTCAGCCATGCGTTCGGCCACGGTGGGGCCGTCGTGGCGGCCAAACACAGCCGGGTCCGCCACCGAATAGGCGATGCGTTCGTCGTCGGCCTCCCGTTCGCGAATGCCCCGCGCCACCTGCTCGCTGGTCAGGCGCAGGCCGTGGTCGGGCTTGCCGTCCCAGCCGTACCACTCCCGGTAGCGCACCAGCGCCCCTGCCAGGATGCCGTCCACCGCGCCGTCCGACACCGCCCACCAGCCCACGGAAAACGGTTTTGAACTGCCCCAGTCCAGGGCGCGAAAGCGAGTCCAGCGCGGGGGCACGGCGAAGGGTTCGATGACGTGGCGATCGGCCCGCCACATTTCGAAGGCTTGTCCGGCCACCACGTCCCAATCGCCGTCGCGCAGGGCACGCACCAGTTCTGCGGTGCCCAGGCCGGAGAGACGGTCCAGATACTCGGGGTCGCGTTCCAGCAGCGTCGGGTTGTCCCGGGCGCGGGCGGGGATGTACTGGCGGCGCATGCCGCCTTCGGGCTTGGGGGTGCGCCAGATTTTCAGAGGCTCCGCCGGGGTGACGAACGCCGCCTTTACCCACTGGTGTCCCACCGATCCGGGGTTGCTGGCGCACTCGATGCGCGGCAGGCGGTGGGCCAGGGCGGCGGCCACCTGAAGCCCTCCCAGGCGCACGCGGGCGCGCAGAAAACGGTACTGGTGGGAACTGAAATGGGTCAGTTCATCCATCAGCAACACATGAATTTCGGCTCCTTGATACTTGCTCAGATCGCCGTCGTGTTGCAGGTGACAGAGGCGCAGGGTGGAGCCGTTCCAGAAGCGGAACTCCCCGGATTGCTGGACCAGACTCACGCGCCGGGCGGCAGTAAGGGGGCCGAGCAGTTCCAGCAGGCTGCCGGGACCGCGCAGGTGGTTGGATTTGAGCTCCGGCAGGGAGCGGCGGAACAAAAACACCTGGCAACCGGGTACCGCCAGGCACCAGCGGATGGCCGAGACGCGCAGCAAAAAACTCTTTCCTCCCCCGGCGGCGCCGCCATAGAGGAGTTCGGTGGCCGGGCTGCCGAACGCAAGGGCCTGTTTGGGGTGTAACGCCACGCGCATGATGGGGCCTCGCCCCCGCGGTATTGCGGGGCAGGGCCAGTTGTACGGGGGAACGCTCCGGGGCGTCTTGCGGGTGTGGCGGAACTGGCGGGTGTGGCGGAACTGGCAACGTTGCGGACAGGAGCGGAGGGCGGGAGGCAGCGGATGGAAGTGGGCGAAAAGGCAAATGCGGGGCGACCCTCCCCGACAGGGGTCGCCCCACCTGGCAGGAGTTACGGCACCGCTCAGGTGCCGGTTTTGGCCAGCCGCCGGGCGTCCCCGGGGGGTACGGCCCCCTCGCGGAAGTCCGGCGACGGAGCGGTCATGCCCCGGTAGGCCATCCAGCAGGCCACTGCCATCAATACAGTGAACGACCCCAGGAACAGCCAGCCAATGGCAGTCATCTGCGACATGGCGCACCCTCCTTGTGGTGAACGGAAAGGGCGGGCGGCAATGCTGGTGCCTCCCTGGCGCACTGCCGCCCGGCCCTCTCCGAAGGAACAGCGGCCCACCCCCTCTGGAGTAGTCGCCGCCAGTTGCGGGAAGCGCATTCCCCTACGCCCCCCGACTGCTAACAGTTAGCGTATGGAGGGGCAGGTAGACAATGCTAAACACTGACGGGGGGAATCCCCACGGGCGTTTTTGCGCAAAATCACCCGGCCCGGTGACCGCTTTGGCGCTCGCCGCGGATCGTGCCCGCCCCCCCCGCAACGGCACACATAAAAAAGGCGCGCTGCGGGAAAGGGAAAACCGCAGCGCGCCAGTTCAATTCGGTTGGCCGGTTCAGGCGACCGGTTCAGTCGGCCCTTTCGGCATCGTTCTCCGGGGTCGGCGGGGACAAGTCCACATGGAACAGCCATGCGGAATTTTCCGGCCCCTCGGGGGGCGCCACCGGGGACAGACCATACTGCCCCGGATGCAGCCGCCCGGCGACCCACATCAGCCCCCGGCAGCGGGCCTGCTTGTCGGCGGCGGACAGTTCACCGTTGCGCAGCACTCCAAGCACTTCGTCAGCCAGGGCGTGGGCTTGCAGGGTGCGGGCTCGCCGCAGTTGACGGCTGAACCCCGGGTGACGCTCCTGCCATCGCATTACCGTGGCAAAGGCGGGCATGTCGTCCCCGGCGCAGATCCCGCTAAGTGCCTCCCCGGCGATCAGTCGCTCGCAGATATGGTCCGCAAGGATCTGGTCGTACTCCTCGGGGCGGCATTTCGGGGTATTCATTCCGCCTGCGCGCGGCTGCCCAGGCCGGCGCGATGAAACTGGCTCTCGAAATAGCGGTCCAGTTTGATGTTCAGGCGTTCGAGTTCTTCCTTGATCTCCTGTCGCATGCGTTGCATGTCGGTATCCTGGCGAGAGTCCAGGATGGTTTGTCTGTTGGCGGTTTCCTCCACCAGGGCAATGCGGGTTTCAAGCCGTGCCCCCCACATGATCATGGCCACCAGGAACGTCACGGTGGTGATCACGTGCCCCACCGATATTTTTCGGTCCAGTTGCCAGTTGCCACTTGCCTGCATGGGTGTGACTCCTTTCGAAACAGGAGCCTGACGGCAGGTACGGGCCGGGTTCCAGGCGGATAAATGGCCCGCCGGACGCTGGGTGGACGTGGGCGGACGGGTTCAGGCGGTGCGGGGACGCAGCAGTTCCGGGGCGACCTTTTCCACCGAGCGGCCCACCACGTATCCCCCCATGCTGATCTGCAGCAGTGTCCAGGCGCTATCGCTCAAGCGGGTTGGCAGCCAGCCGAAGGTGTCGCACACCACCAGAATCAGAAAGGTGAGCATGCTCACGGGGCGCCAGGAGTGCCGCATCCACCCGCTGGTGGCGGGTGGCAGGGCGGCGCGCAGTCGCTCGCTCTCCAACAGCCGCGCAAACAGGATCGACTGCATCTCCAGCAGGCGGCGGCGCGCCTCCAGACGCTCCGCCTCCGGGGCCTGGGAGGCTTCGATCATGCGCATCAGCGGTTCAGCGGCACGGGTGAGTGTGGCCACCGGGTCGTGGTGCATGTCCCCCGGAACACTGGCGTCGCGGGCGTCGGTATCATGCATGGCAGTGTCCTCCCCGTTGTCGCGGGTGGCGCGGCGGGGTGTGCATGTCCCGCTCAGCGCGCCCCACGGGTCTGCTCCAGGTACTGGGCCAGGGCACGGGCGTGGGCTTCCCGGTCGCCCCGCAGCCGCGCGCAGCTGGCGCAGTCGCAGTGTTCGCCGTCCTCGGTTCCCTCGCGGCTGGATTGCATCCTCCGCAGTTGGAATTCCCCCATCGTCAGGGCTCCTTATGATGTCGGATCCGGGGTCGCAGATTTGCGACCGCCGGCCGGATGGTTGAGACAGATGGGGTGGGATCAGTTGGTGATCCCGACCCATCACGGTCCCAGTTGTAAACCCGCGCCACCTCCGGCGCCTTGCGTATCCGGCGTTCGTGGCTTGTCTGGTGTTTGTGGCGGGTTTGGCGCCTCTGGCGCATGTGGTGTATCTGGTTTGTGTGGGGCGATTCCCCCGGCAGGGCTTTAGTTGCCCAATAAAAAGTCCGATACGTCCACAAACAACTGGATGAAAACGCCGTAGCCACCGGCCCGGCGTGTTTTTCGCGGATGGAGGGACGGACAGATGTTTCGATACATCACAGTACTGATCATGGCCCTTGCCACCATTGCCCTGACCGGGACCGTGGCGGGAGCCGATTGGGGGGATGAGGACGAGGCCGGACCGGAGACCGCAACGGCGACGGCGGCGACACCAGCGACAGCGGGGAAGGTGAACTGTGGCCAGTTGTCCACCTTGTCCCAGAAAACCGAGATGTGGGTCCAGCAGGCCGAGGAAAAACTCGAAATGAACGACCTGCGCGGGGGCATGTGCGACCTGCAACAGGCCCTGGTGGCGGGAAAGCGCGACAACGACATTTACGGCCTGGCGGTTGCCACCTACAGCATGGGCAACCTTCTGCGCCGCACAGGCGACATCCCGCGCGCCACGGACACCTACAAGCGGGCAATGGCACTGTTCGAAGCGCTGGGCAACCGCGCGGGGCTGGCCAACACCGCCAGCACCCTGGCGGCCATACACGCAGGTCGCAAGGAATACCCCGAGGCCCTCACCCTGTACAAACGCGCCCTGAACGAGTACGCCTCGCTGAATCACCCCGGCAACCAGGCGGTGGCGTTGGACAACATCAGCGGCATCTACATGCAGTTGAATCAGTATTCCGATGCAGAAATGGCCCTGGAGCGGGCCGTGTCCCTGCACGAGCGGGCCGTCAACCGGCAAGCGGCCGCGGACGATTACCGGCGGCTGGGCGAGGCGCGGGAGGCGCGGGGTGATTTGGCCATTGCCGACATCGCTTACAACAAGGCAGTGGAAATCAACGACAGCCTGTCCAACCTGCTCGGCAAGGCGCAGGTATACGCCAGCGTGGGCAGGGCTGCCGCCGCCCGCAAGGACGTGAAACGGGCCCAGGATTATTACACCAGGGCCGCCGCCATCGACGAGGCGCTCGGGCACCATGACCTGGCCGGGATGGCCAGCAAGGATCTGGCGGGGCTGCTGCGCTCCACGGGCGATCTGGACGGAGCGGTGGCGATGTACCTGAAGGCGCAGGAGCATTTCGAGGCCGCCAACCGTGCCGATGCCGTGGCCTCGGTGATGACCGCGATTGGTAACATTTATTCCGGACAGGGCAATCTGGCGGGTGCCGAGGAAATGTACCTCAAGGCCCTGGTCACGTATCAGACGCAGAACGACAAGCGCCACAGCGCCGCCCTGCTGCACAGCCTGGCCAGTGTGCAGGCGCGCAGTGGCGATCCGGACGGGGCGCGAACCTCGGCCCGGCAGGCCCTGGAACTGTATCAGGCAACGGGGAACCGCAAAGGGGTGTCCCAGGTGCAGGAAACCCTGGCGAAACTGGGCGGCTGACCCGGTCGGGGGAGCCCACTCCCTGCAACCCCATCAGGCAACCTCACCAGACAAGCCCACCAAGAAACACACGAATGCCGAATCACACCCGTTTCGCCGCCCGCAAATTGGCCACCGCCGTCCTCACCCTGGCGATCGGCACGGGGTTATATCTGGTCCATGTGTCGATGCAGCCCACCCTGCTCAAGCGCACCACCCCATTGGAGCCGCTGGTGGAACTGGAGCAGCGCGGCACCGCCATGCTGGCCGAGGGCGACGTGGACGGTGCCATCCACACATTTGGCAAGGCCCTGATCTACGCCAAGAAAACCGACCATCAGGAATCCATCGCCCGGGTGATCCGTCACCTGGCAGACGCCTACGCCAAGCAGGGCGACATGGTACTGGCCACCGCCGAATTGCAGAAGGCGGTGGCCATCAGCACCACGCTGGGCGACCGCTCCGGCCTGTTGGAAGGATATCGCCGCATGTCCTGGATTTACCTGCAGCAGGAGGATTTTGACGCCGCCGAACGGTCGTTACGCCTGGTGCTGGGTATTGCGGAACAGATCGGGGAACCGACTGCCATCGCCGAGGCCTGCGTCGATCTGGCCGAGGTGCTGGAACTGCTGGGTCAGATGGAGGAGGCCGAAACGCTGTACCGGCGGGCTTCCGAACTTCAAGGACCGGCCGCCGAAGCCGCCGGACGCCTGTTGCGGCTGCGTCTGCACCGGCCGGTGCGGGGGGTTTGACCTGCCGGGACCTTCTTCCATCTCCGATTCGCTGGTTCCAATCCCGCCGTCGTGTGCCGACGGGCATTTTCCACCAACCTCCGCTGCCGGGCGCCCGCTCAAGTGAACCCCGGTTTGCGCCGAAGGGAGTGCCAGCCAGGCCTCTCCGTCCCCCCGGGAGCGGGTCTTGAACCGACGAGAGGCGCGCGCCATGCCCGAACCCCGCGGCCCGGATTACGGGCCGTTTCCCGCATCTGATCCCTCCCTTCCACTTCCAGCCGGTCCCCCGGCCGGAAGCGGCGACGCCGTATCGGTACGCGCCGAGATGGACCGCCTGCGGAGGCAGGCCGAGCAGCACCCGGATGACCTGGAGGTGTGGAGCGTTCTGGGCACCACCATGGCCCGTTACGGGGCGCTGAGGGAGGCCACCGACGTGTTTCAGGTGGTGTGCCGGATCGCCACCGACGCCGGTAACTGGCTGGGCCTGGCCCAGGCCAACGGCGGGTTGGCCTGGGTGGAACACATGCGCATGAATCTGGACTCCGCCGAAGCCTACTACCTGGGGGCAATCCGCATCTGCTCCGAACACGGACTGGATGCCGGGATGCACTCCCAGTGGTACGGGCGGCTGGGCTACCTTTACGAATCCCTGGGAGAGCTGGAACGCGCCGAGACGGTCTACCGGCAGGCTCTGGAACTGGCCGAGAACGCCGGTTTGCCGGAGCAGGTAGTACGCACACTGGGGGACCTGGCCGACGTGTATCGTGGCCAGGGGGTGCCGGAAAAAGCCGAAGAGGCAGGTTTGCGTGCCCTGGAAATCGCCGCCTCACTGACCGGGGAAAACGACAAGGAAACCGACGATACCGAGGTCCGGGTCCTGGCCGATATGGCCCTGTGCGAGGCGCTCGGGCACCGCGAAAAACTCGGTTTCGACTATTTCAGCTACGGCGTGATGTATGAGCTGGAGGGAGAAATCCAGCGCGCCGAGGACATGTATCTGGAGGCGCTGGCGGTGTTTTCCACCGCGGGAAACCGACACGGCATGGCCGAGTTGTACTCCCACATCGGCGCCCACGCCTTTGTGCGTGGAGACTGGGAACGGGCGGCGGACATGTACGGTCAGGCCCTGGAACTGGAAACCGGGCTGGGCCGTGATTGGGGGGTGGCTCGGGCGTGCCGGGGACTGGGCATGGTCTGCCAGCGCACCCGGCAGTGGCAGCAGGCCCGGGATCTTTACGAGCGCTCCCTGCTGCTGGTGGGGACGGACGGCCCCCGTGCCAAGGTGGCCGCCTTGTGCGGCGATCTGGGGGTGGTGCTCAAGGAGGTGGGGGAAATCCAGCGGGCGGAGGGCATGTACCGCAACGCCATGGAGTTGGGGGAGGGGGCCGGTGCCTGGGAGGTGGCGGCCCGCGCCGCAGCGGGGTTGGGCATTCTGTATCTGGAAACCCGGCCATCTGCAGAGGCGGAGGCGCGCCCATTACTGGAACGCAGCCTGGCCATGTACCGCCGCCTGGAGGACGAGGCCATGTCCACACGTCTGGAACAATTGCTGGAATTGCTCGACAAGCCCACCGAATAACGCATCGGGCCCCTCGGCCCTTCCGGTGCGCCTTCCTGCGGGGCCTTGCATCCCCTAGGGCATGTGGTATTTTTCCCGTAACCAGTCGCGCAATTGCCTGGCGCGTTCCGTTTCGCCCGCCGCCTCGAACAGGGCAATGGCCTGCTGATAGGTGGCGACGGCACGGGCCGGATCGCCAAAGCGCTCATGGAAGCGGGCGATGATCTCCCACTGCTGCCCGACTGCCTGGCGGTCCCGGGTGGTTTCCAACACCTGGGCGGCGCGGTAATACATGCCCTGGGCGAGGGTTTTTTCCAGCACATCGGCATAAATTTTTGCCAGATCGTTCATGCGGGCAGCCAGTTCGTAGGGATTATCTCCGTCGCCTTTTTCCTGGTGCGCCTTGAGTGCCCTGGCGCGCTGCTCCAGCAACTGGAGCAGGGGCACCAGCGCGGTGTAGCGGGCTTCACCGTCGCCGCTGGTCCGACGCAGGACGTACTGCCAGGCATTCTCCGCGGCCGCCAGATCCCCTTGCTGCACCAGCACCCGGGCCAGTTCGCCGAAATCGGCCAGATTGTCCGGGGCGTGCCGGGTGGCGGCCTCGGCGGCACGCCGCTCCAGAGGGGCGTCTTCCGTCAGGCGCGCCAGTTGCAGCAACACCCGCGCTGCCTGGGCGCCTTCCGGATTCTCGTGCTTGCGGGCACGGGTGTCCAACTCGCCAGTGAGAAGGTCAATCGCCGCTCGGGGGTCGCCCTGTCGCAGTGTGTGCAACACACCGGACCCCGAGGGGGCGCCGGGATTGGTCCGCAACGCCTCGGCCACCGCCAATACGCGGGACTGGACCACTCTGGCTGGTGGTGCCTCCCCGGTGGCCCGGGCGGCATTCAGAACGGCGGCGGACAGGCGGTCCATGTCACCCTGCGAAAGGGTGTTGTCGGCCAGCGCCGGCACCACAAACGTCAGGATCAGCACGGACAGGAACAGGGCAGAAGGGATGCCGGACAGGCCTCGCCGAAGCGAGGCAAACATCACGGGAATTTTCGCTGGAATTTTCGCGCGAAAAAGCCACGGGACCGTTGGGAAAAACCTTTGAATCATGGAATCTCCAGCATCGCTGTCCGCCCATCCGAGGACGGCAAAGATAGCACAGCGCCCCACGGTTGCCGATAAGAAGGGATGCCACCTCCGTTTTTTCCCCATCCTTCGGACCATCCGGTGTCCGGCCCCACGTCGTCCTCCGGGGCCGTGCCTGCACCACCGGAGCCTTCCCGGCGCTGGTCGCCGGGCCGCTGGATAGGCAGCCATTGGCGCGGGGAGATCGGGGTGCGCCGGGCGCTGTGGATCAACCTGGTAGGGGTGAACATGGTGGCCGGGCTGGTGGCAGGTCTGCTGTTACTGCCCGAACTGTACCGCTTCGATACCCTCTGGCAGATCCGTCTGATGGTGCTGGGGATGCCTTTATTGGTGGCATTGTGGGTGTGGCAGATGGTGGGGATGTGGCGGGGGGCGGGGCTGGAGCCGCTGCCGTCGGGCCGGGGCAACCTGATCCGCGCCGCCGTGGGAACAGCGGCCGCCTGCCTGGCGCTATCGGTGGCCAGCGGCGCCGGTGCGGTGGCGGACATGGCCAGCGCGGCATTGGGGCGAGACACGCTGGGACATTACGCGCTGACCGCCCGCGCCGACGGCACACTGGTGGTGCAGGGCGACATCGGTTTTGGCCTGGCGGCGCGGGTACGTACCGCCCTGCGCGAGTCGCCTTCACTCACCCGGGTGCAACTCGACAGCCCGGGTGGTCGGGGCGGAGAGGGGGCGCTGCTGGCGCGGGTAATCCGCGAGGCCGATGCAGACACGGTGGTGCACCAGGGGTGTTTCAGCGCCTGTGCGTTTGCATTTTTAGGCGGTCACCGGCGCAGCCTTGCGCCAGGGGCACAACTGGGGTTTCACTGGCGCAGGAGGGCGCTCGACTGGTCGGAACTGGAACTGCGCTCACAGGTACGCCGGGCATTCCGGGACGCCGGGGTGGACAACGAATTCACCGCCCACGCCCTTGCGGTACCCATCGAAGATTTATGGATCCCGTCCAGGCGGGAGTTGTGGGCCGCCGGGGTGATTACCAGCCCGGACTTTGATGCCTACCCCATCCCGCATTTTCGCGGGTGAACGCCGCAACCGTCCCCTGCGGTCCCCATGCCGCGCCGACCGCGCCGCCCGCACGGGCGCGGTCCCGACCCCACGCCCGCTTCAAAATGGTCAAAACGGCAGCTAGGCCGCCTTGCGGGCCCTCATGCCCCCCTCGGTAAACAGGGGATCGAAGGTGCCCTCCTTGCCCCAGGCGTGGCCGCCCTCACGGAACGGCGGTGCCTCGGCGAGAACGCCCCGCAGGCCCATGTAGAGTCCCCACAGGAACAGAACGCCCGTAATGGCAACCGCCAGGGTTGCACCGATGGTCATGCCGAACATGGCGTGTCCTCCTTCCAGAAGAGGCCGGGCGCGGCCCCCGGGACCGACATCCCCCACCGGGATGCCCCCGGCCGTCGCCCAAGGGGGACTCGCTCCGCCCTCACCCCCATCACGGGACGCGCGGGCACCCACTGCTTTCATTGTAGCTGTGGGATGGTCCCTGCGCGAGCCACGCCCTGCTCGGAGCTCACGTGCTGCTGGAGCTTGCGGGTCAGGCGACTGGAATGGTCGATGGCCTGCATGGCAGAGAGGATGTCGTCCTCTGCCTTCTGGTAGTCAACAGGGGCGATGCCGTAGCGGATGCCACCTGTGTGGTACGCCATGGCGGCATCGAAATACAGGGCCAGCGCAGCCTTGGGGTCGGCCTTGGTGCCGATACCGATTTCGGTGGCGTAAGCCAGGGCCCTCCGTGCCGGAGGATAGTTGCCTTCGGTGGCGGCCTGATGCCACAGACTGTAGGCGCGTTCCGGGTTATATAGTGACAGGTTGGGGTTGGCGTACAGGGCAGCCAGTTGGGACACCGCCTCCCAGCGCACCTTGGGGTCTTCGGGGGCCTCGGGGTTGCCGTTCACCCGTTCGTACCAGACCGCTGCCCGGCCCGGATTGGCGGGCACCAGTTTGCCGTTCCGGTACAGGTCGCCCACGATGGCCTGGGCCATGGGATCGCCGAGTTTGGCGGCACGTTCGTACCAGCCCACGGCAAGCTGCGGATTACGGGGCACTACCTTACCCTCCAGCAGCAGGGAACCGGCAAAACGGGCGGCCGGGGCAAACCCGGCGCGGGCGGCGGCGGCAATGTCGGCGAGCCCTTCCTGAAGCCTGGCCTGGTCGCCGGAATTGGAGGCCTCGATCAACTGGTAGCGGCCGGTCATGAACAGGGTCATCGGATCGCCCTCGCGGGCGCTTTCGGCGATGGAAATCGGCAAATATTCCTGGGCTGTGGCCGCCGTGGCGGCGACCGGGGTGAGGATCAGCCAAAGACCAATGAAGACGTGACGGTGCATCGTAAGGTATCGCTCCGTTAAGGATATTGCGGGTGTTTCTGGACCCCGTAGTGCGGGCCGGAGCACGCACTCCCATCTGTGGCCCCGGGAGGGCCGGATAATGTATCCAGCCCCGGAGGGCCGGATATCAAATCGAAGCCCCGGAGGGCCGGATATCAAATTGACGACTGGCTGCGGTGTAGCACAAGCCGCAGATTGGGGGAACCGGGATTGATAGCGACCCGCGCCAACACCCGCAACCAGCCGTCAAACCAAAAAACACCGCCACAGGCGGCATTCGAAAACCCGGCGGGATCGTCCCGCTCCTGTTCTCAGACGCAAACATCCCCCCAAAGGTTCCCGCCGGGTCAAAAAAAAATGGCAAGGCCGGACGGGCGGGACGACAAAACGGCAAAAAAAGGGAGGAAAAAAGGACAGGTAAAGAGTCCCGCCCCGATTGCCGAAAGGGGGAGTGTGAGGATTCCGCGGCCGAGGTATGGCCGCATCCCACGGCGCAAAGCGAGGGAAACGTTACATGGGTAAGGCAATCGGCTATTTCCGCGTGCCGGCAACAGGTACGGGCACTCCCGCACCGACTCCGGCGGAAGCGGCAATCCGAACCTGGTGTGGCAACCACGGCCATCAGGTGGTGGCATTGATGAGTGACGCCGATCGCGCCAGCGACGGCCTCACCATGGCTCTTGAGGCTGCGGTAAAAGCCTCGATGCTGGTGGTGGACAGTCTCGACAGCCTGAGCCAGGGTGGCATCGCTCCGGCGCAGGTGCTGGAAAAATTGCTGACCGCCGGTGCGCAGTTGGTTTCACTGCACGAGCGGCTGGACAGTTCCGCCATGGGACCGGACGCAGCTCGCCAGGCGGTGGGCGGGAGCAAACCGTCCACGGCGGCAGGGGACGTGCGCATCACCTTCACTCCGGCGGACCCGGTCTCCGCCGCATCCCGACCGTCCGCCGCCGGCGGTTACGACCTGCCGGAAGTCACGGCCGAGCCGGTTGCGGATGAATATGCGGTTCCCTCCATCACCCTGGAAGACGTGGACCCGAACGAGGCGGCCACCCTTGCCCCCCCCCCCATGTACGGGGCGGAGGAGGACGCAGGCGTCGTTCCCGGCGAGGACGGGGAAACTGTCTCTACCTGGTCGCTGGATGAAGGCGACGCGGACGCCCCTGCAGATGAGCCAATCGGGCCGGTGGTGACCGCCGATCAGGACGACATCGACGCCATGGTCATGGCGCGGCAGGACAGCGTCGCTTCGGCGGCAGCGGCTGGCACTGCTCCGGCTGGACAGTCGGACATTGATTTTCTGTTTTCCATGCAGGCGGCACGCAAACCCAAAGAGGCCGCCCAAACGCCCCAGGAACCATCCACCCCCGAACCGCAGACTCCGTCTGCCTCGTCCAGCGATGACGGGATGGCGGGAATGCTGGAACTGGGCGGTCCGGGGAGCGAGCCGGCGGGGGAAATTACCCTGGACCCCGTGCCACCGGTTCAATCCGGCAGCAGCGGTGAATCGGGCGGTGAATCCGGAGAGGGGATCACCCTGGACGGCATGCCTGACACGGATGCCGACGAGTTGGACACGCCACAAATATTCGCGGACACGGGAGAGGCCCAGTCCCCGGCGGAAGGGCAGACCAGTGTGGATTTCATGCTGGCCATGAAAGCCGCGAAACCGGCCGGCAGTTCCGCATCGTCGACCGGTACGTCCGGTGACGATTTGGCGGACGTCGGCACGAATTCCGACATGGATTTCGGCACGGATGCCGACGCGTCCGACACACCCCGGATATTTGCGGACACCGGAGAGGCCCAGTCCCCGGCGGAAGGACAGACCAGCGTGGATTTCATGCTGGCCATGAAGGCCACGAAATCTGCAAAATCAGCCAGCAGCAACCCGGAGTCGCCCGGGGGGGACGATTTTGGCCTCGACGACGATATGTTCGGCAGCGATGCGGACTTGGAAGAGGTCACCCCGCAAGGCTTTACCGACAGCGGCGAGTCGGTCACCCCCGCCGAAAATCAAGCCGACGTGGACTTTTTGCTGGCGACGAAAAAATTGCGCCAGCCGGGGCCCCCGGTTCCGGGCACGATGCCACCCCCGGCGGCGCAATCGATGGATGCATTGCCGGGGCTGTCCGGCAACGACACACCGGACATCGCGGTCCCTCAGCCCCCGGCGCAGCAGGCATCCGCCTCACAGGCGGGCCGCACGCCCGATAGCATGACAGCCAAAGATCGTGAGGGCATTGAGCGTTACCTGGCCGAGATGCCCCCCGAGGATGGTCTGGGCTACAAAGTTCCGCCCCGGGGCTCTTCGCGGGCGTCGAAGTCTGCCGCCGAGGAAGTCTCTGCCGCAGCCCCCGATGGCGACGACGACCCCGGTGCGGCCAATCCGTTCGAGGATCTGGCGCGGGAAATGGCCGGTGAAGCCGCCCGCGAGATGGCCCAGGAACTGACCCGCGGGATCGTTCCAAGGTCCGGCGTGGCCCCATCCGGCGAGGGCCAGGACGGAGCCCGATTGACCCCTCTGGCGCAGGGCGGTTCGCGGCAGGTTCATGGTGAGATCGAGGACACCCCCAAGACTTTTACTCCCGTGGCCCAGACGGGCAAGGCTGTACGCGAGGACCCGCACGGCATCAAGGTGCCGCCGCCTCCGGCCGGGGTTCCCCTGAAAACGATGGATCGGCGGTCGAGCCCGCTGGAACAGCTTTTACTGCGGGAGGCTCCCAAATCCTATTCGCCCCTGGCCAACGTTCCGGGTATGACGCAGGAGGGCGATACGCCGCCCGACTCGCCGGAGGCGGGTGTGACGGGCGTGGGGGGCGACGCGCCATCCACCCGGTCGGCCAATTCAACGGCCGGCACCGACGACAGTTCCGACGGGGGAGATGGCCTGCTGTCATTGAAGCCGCTGCAGACCGGTGCCAGCCACATGGTGCATGGCGAAATCGATCTGGAAGTAAAGAGTTTCACCCCCATGGCGCCGCTGGCCAAAGCGGTGCGGGGGGACGACCCGCCCACCCGGCCGACACAGGAGGCAGCCCCGGAACCACAGGAGCCGTTGCAGGAAAAGGTTGCGCAGGCTGCTGAGGAGACCGTTTCGCCCCCGCCGCCCTATCAGGGCATTCCTCAGGGGGCGCGAATGGGGGGGGGAGAGATGGATTCCCATCTGGTGGACGTGTCCTCCATCATTGCCCGTGCCCGCGCGGAGGTGCAGGCCGACATGGGGATCAAATCGCACCCGGTGAGTTCCCCGCCTCTTTCTCCAGCCCACGCGGCGGCGGATTGGGTGGCCCCCACGGCCACCCCTGTGGGCGGTCCCGGCTGGACCCCGACCGAGACGGCCGACTGGGATCGCCGTTCGCGTGCGAGGGGCACCCGGTCCGCGCAGATGTCGGAAGATTCCGGGGGGGCGATGATGCGGCGCCACTCCGATTACACGCCGGTGGCTGATGCGGCCGCCCGTCACGTGGCGCAGGGACATTTCAAGAAGGCCATTGCCACCTGGGAGGGGTTCCTGTCCGGCGCCGACGGCCACAACCTGGGCATGGCGATGAACGCCATCGGCGACATTCATGTGCGCCAGGGCAACGTCACCGAGGCTGCGGACCAATTCCAGAAGGCGGTGGAGGCGTTCGAGAAGGCCGGGTATTACACCAAGGCAGTGGCGACTCTCAAGAAGATCCACAAGATCACCCCGCAAAACAAAAAAATTCACCTGCGCACGGGTGAACTGGCAGCCCGCTGCGGACGGTTGGGGGATGCGGTGGAGGCCTATCTGCGGTATGCCCGCTGCATGGTGGACCGGGGCGACATCTTTGCCGCGCAGAATATTTTCAACCGCATCCGCATCCTGGACCCCCTCAACGCCCGGCACCGCCTGCAATTGGCGGCGGAGTTGCGCGACTTCGGTTTTCTGGATGAATCCGTAGCGGAGATTCTGAACGCCACCGACATCCTGATGGCCGAGGGGCGGCACGACGAGGCGCAGCGGCATCTGCTGCGCATGATCGACGTCATGCCCACGCATCTGGCCCTGCAGACTGCGCTGGAGCGGGTGGCGAAGGGCGACGCCGCGCCGGTGCCGGAAGCGCCGGTGGAAGGCGGTATGGCCTGTGCGGATCTCGATCTGGAGACTGACGACGGCAGCATGTGGCACCGGCCCATCGACTCCGACGGCAAAATTGTCTGACCCGATCGCCTCCCCGGACTTGCTGACTCCCAATCTCCTGACTCTCGTCACCTCACTTACCACATCGGCTGTCAAATGATTGCCGTGGTGATACAGTCAGGGTAGGGGGCTGTCACGGAATGGGGGGAGGGGTGTGGGAATGTTCTTCCATTCATTTCAGGTATCTCCAGGTATCCAGCCGGTCACGCCGACTCGGGTGCTCGCCCTGGCCCTTGCTGTGGCCATCGCGTTGACACTGTCTGTTGGGGCCGGGCCGGCACGGGCACAGGCTGGCACGTGGGTGCGCCCGGTGACGCCGGAGGACGTTGCCCACGCCTTCCAGTGGATCGAATTTTCCGCCCGGCAGGGGATGTCGTGGGCCCAGTACATGCTGGGCACCCTGTACGAAACCGGTCGCGGCACGCCCGCCGACATGGCGCAGGCTGCCGAGTGGTACCGCAAGGCCGCCGTACAAGGGGAGGCGTCTTCCCAGTATCGGTTGGGCCTGCTGTATTTCCGGGGTGCGGGGGTGGAGCAGAGCGACGCACTGGCGGTGGAGTGGTTCCAACGGGCGGCGGAGGCCCAGCAACCCGAAGCGCTGGCGGCCATGGGGGATTTGAGCGCCACCGGGCGCGGGGTGGTGGTGGATTTGGCGGGTGCGGTCAAAATGTGGAGTGCCGCCGCCGACGCTGGTATTCCAGATGCCCAGTTCAATCTGGGCATGGCCCTGGCGCATGGTTCCGGCATCCCCGGTGACCCGGATCGGGCCGCCGACTGGCTGCACCGGGCCGGGCACGGTTTTTTGCAGGCGGGCCGGGGGGCGGAAGCCATCCGCACCGCCGAAGCAATGCAGTCCCTGTTTCCCGATCACACCCTGACCAGTGATTTTCAGCTTGCCGTGGAGCAGGCGAAATTCCCTGTGACCAACGGCGGCAAACTGCCGTAACCGCCCAAGGGCGCTTCCGGGGCGGGAGGGGCTTTGAAAACGACAGAGTCGGGTTGGCGCGGGCCGAGCCGCCCCCTAAAACGGGCTCCCCCGGAGAGGGTGGGGGAGCCCGTTGGGGTTGGGGCGTTTGCACGTACGGAGACGGGCCCGTACCACCAACGCAGGCACCCCTCCGGGGAAGGGAGAGCGGGACGGGGGAGGGGGATGTCCGAACTGACGACGCTCCCAGAATCCGGCGCGCACCATGCCCGTCTCCATCCCCATATGGAGGGCGCGCCGCACCAATCGCCCCCTCCCATTTCGGAGGGGCGGGTTGCATCATCAGGGACTTGCCTCGTCCCGCCGACCCCAAAGGTCGGCCAAGCCACACAGCACACGTCGGTGGATTCCCCCTGTTACGCAATATCGATGCCGGGACGGCCGATGCGGTTTAATTGGGAGTATGTACATTTAAAAAACAGTATGTTGCGTGAAATTTGTGGATTTCCTGGCGTATTTTCCAGGAATCCAGGTAAGAAAACGGTTACCCATGCGGAGCGTTTCTTTTCTCTGGCCCGGCATATTGCGGACCGGTATTTATGCGCAAAAAGCAGCTTGAAACCGCGTTAGGAAAACGGTAAAGTGTGAACACCAGCGGCGCAGGTGTTGGTCGCAGCAGGGTCTTTTGTGGCGATCCAGTCACAGTACGAGAGTGGGGGTGGCCGCAGCGGTTACCTCCTTCGCATGTGCGGCGGCGGACCGGGGCAGTTGCGCGATACCCCCCCACCCACCTCGCGGGCGGCCACCGGCCGTCGCCGCACTCTTCCACACCCTGCTATCCGGCGAGCGGCCCTTGGGTTCACTCCGGGGGAGCGACGCCCCGTCCCTCCTGTTCTCCGTGAAATGATTGCGTGAAATGATTGGTTGTGGGCGCTCTGGCCCTTGGCAAGCTGCGGTTGCCCGCCGCCGTGGGAGCACCCCCACCCCCTCGCGATGCACCGGGCCGTGCCACGGGTTTTCGGCGAATACGCCAGCGAGAATTCCCCCACCCCAATGCGAAAAGGGAGCGGACCGGCGTGTGATGGCCGGTCTCGCTCCCTTCGCTTCCCCTCGCTGACCCCCCCTTTTTTTTCGCTCCCCCGCCGGGACCGATACCCCTCTCCAGAGGTGTGATGCGCGGCGGTGGCTGGACCCTGATCCCCGCTGGCGGGTGGGGGGGGGGAAGCGTTTGGGGATCGGATGACCCTTGCGGGTCTGTCCGGACCACCGCCGACGCTCACAACGACTTTTTCGGCCGTTTTTTCGGGAGCTTGAATAAAATCTTACAAACGGTGGGGATATTTTCATGTATCACCATGGGGGTATCGCAGCGACGCGCCATTCCGGGTACCTTACCCGCGTGGAGGAACTACGCCGTCCGACCGATCGACCGTTCGGCTCCACGCCGTGGACCAGGGCGCGGGTCAGGGGCCACGGGCCGAGAGGGATGGGCCAGGCGAATGGAGCCGAAGGATGGGGCCGAAGGGTGGGGCCGAAGGGTGGGGCCGAAGGGTGGGGCCGAAGGGTGGGGCCGAAGGATGGGGCCGAAGGATGGGGCCGAAGGATGGGATTGACCGTGGCCGCATGACAGGAACACAACGCCATAACCGGAAGGGGCGCAAGCGCGGCGCGGCACGAGCCCTGCCCAGTCTGCTTGCGTCTGTAACCGGGTGGGCAGGGGTATGGTGGCTGGCGCCGGTGCTGGGGGCGGGTTTTTCTGCGTCCGGCAGGGCGGCGGGCGGAGTCCCCGCGTGGATGATGTTCGTGGGGGGAATTTGTCTGAGCGTGGCCCTGTGTGGGCTGGTGCTGTCGTGGCGGCTGATGCGCCAGCGAGGGGAGGTGTGGCGACAGGCCTTGAGTGTGGATGGCTGGTCCCAGTGGGTGTTCGGGCTGTCCGGGGTGGCCATTGCGGCGGGCGTGCTGGGGGGGGAGTGGGCGGCGTCGGCGGGGGTGGTGCCCGCCCTGGTTCCGGGCATGATGGGGCTGTTTCACCAATTGGGCAGGGAAAAAACCCGCGAACGCCATAAACCCGAGGCGCGGACCCCCGCCGCGGGTCGGCCCTGGGTGCGTTGCAGTCGCGGTCGCGTGGCGCTGGTGGCGCTGGTGGACATGGGGCTGCTGCTGGCGGGATTGAGCCTGGTGGACTCGGTGACCGCGACCCTGCGCATCGGGGTGGGGGATCCCCAATGGGGAATTGCCGCCCTGTCGGTGCTCACCGTGGTGGTATTTGCCTCCCCCGGCGGTTGGTTGCTGGCGGCGATGCGCGACCCGGATGCCCCCGGCAAGTATTTGGTGGAACGCCGGGTGTTGGGGAGGGAAACAGCCTATACGCTGGTGCTGGGGCTGGTGGTGCTGGCGGCAGGTGTGGTGTGGCTGACGCTGTGGCCCCACTGGGTGCGGTCCGGCAGCCTGCTGGGCATACGCCTGTGGCCGTCCGCGTTCCTGATCTGGAACCTGTCCTGGGCGGCCGGGCTGGTTGTTGCGGGATGCGGCCTGTGCCGCACCTGGACCTGGTCCCCGCTGCTGGCAGCGGTGGTCACCGGCGCCGGAAGCGTGGTGGTGCTGGGTAACCGGGATCTGTGGCTGGTGGGCCTGCCACGGGTGATTGGAAACCACGGTCTGGCCGAACTGCTGACCACCCTGCTGGCGCTGGCCTTGCTGGTGATGCTGGGGGGAATATGGGCGGCCTTCTGGTTTGCCTGGTTGCGGCTGCTGGGGGAGCCTGATGGCCTCTCCGTTTCCCCGACTTTGCCGGGACCGGATGTGCCGTCAAAAAAGACGGCTGCGGACCCTCCGTACGGGGAACACTGAGGGGGGGCGAAACAGCACAGCCCGCCCGGACCTGACGGTCCATGGCGGGCTGTGGAGGTCGGACGGCAGGGAGAGGGGAGGGCTGCCGGGCCGACCGTTGGTGGACGCGGGGGTGATATCCCCGCGCCGCTGACTCGTCATCAGCTGCTGTGCATCAGGCGCCCCGCATCAATTGCTTTGGCTGAGTGCCGCGACGCGGGCCTTCTCGGTTTCCCGCTGCAACTGGGCAAGCTGCCGGGTAAGGCGCTTGGCACCGCGGGCGTTGCCTGTGCGCTCCTGGATGTCGATCATCCGCCGCAGGGCGTACTCGCTGTCGCCCACCAGCGAGCGATAGTGCTCAAACTGCTGCAGACTGCTCTTGTAGTCGCCGTTGAAATAGTGCAATTCCGCGAGGCGCGCCAGAGGTTCCGGAGCTGCCGGATAGCGGCTGATCCAGTGACCATAGATCGCCTCGGCGTCGGCGTAGCGCTGCTGGCTTTCATAGGCACGGGCCAGCCGCTCCATGGCCGGAGCGTAGAGCGGGGCCACCCGGTGTACCGACTCCAGAACGGCGACGTCGTTCTGGTAGCGGGGCAGGTCGAGGAAGCCGCTCAGATAGGTGTGGCGCACCATGTTCTCGGGGGCCATGGCCACCGACGCGGCCATGTACTGCAGGCCCAGTTCGCCATAATTTCCGAGCACCACGGCCACGCCGCGGACGAAGTATTCACCTCCGGTGCCGCCCCCGCCGTCCTTGACCATGTCCAACGCCAGTGCGGGAGCGGTTGCGGTCATCGCCCACAGGGCGGCTGCGGCGGTTATGGTCTTGAGCGTCTTCTGCGTGTTCATCGGCTGGCTCTCCCGTCGTGTGTGATTTGCCGCCCCGGACGGGAAATTCCGGTCCCGGGCATCCTTCCCTCCGGCTTGCGGCCAGGCCCGACCGCCCCTTCATGGGGGCGGCCGGGCAGGCCTGTTGTGCCAAAGGTGAAGGTGTGGCCTTTTCCTTAGGGGCACGAACTGCCGGTGATGTCGTCTGGCGATAAGATCCCCGTAACTTCCCCTCACCAGCCGGTCCGGTGCCCGCCACCCCGCGAGGGGTTGGGGTGGCGGGCCGCCCAAATGGCCGGCGTCTCGGGTGGTGGGAAGGCCGGACGCAAACGGTGCGGTGTTCGCGTCCGGGGACGGGGATGGCCGGCTATCGGGCGTTACCGGTCTTGGCCATCGCCAGGTGTTACGGTGGTCCCTCCCCGGGGGGGATGGCCCGCCGTCTTGAAAATTTCCACGCCCCTGCCAGAGTGGCGGTGCGGGTATGAGGCTCTCCCGGCCGGGGCTGTGCCTCGGCCTGGTCCGGGTGCAATTGGTTCCGGGGGCGGAACGCGGCCTCCACATCAGCGGAAAGACCGGCCAGCTCCGGAGAACGGCCCAAGCGGCCCGGCGTCGGGACGTAGCGCGGCACACCCGCAGGGGGGATCGCCGACGATGGCAGTACGTCACCACCGGGCACCTTCCGGTCCAGTTGGGAGAGCAAGGATTTGCGGGACAACAGTCCGCCGTTGACCGAACCGCCACGGCAGCCGTCTGTGGCGGTCGCCACCCGATTTGTTTCCGGCACCTGCACGTTCGGTCCTCGCTCCCGTCCATCGAACTGACGCCCCTCGGTTCCGCCCGATGCGGAGCGCGGTGGCGCACGGCAGGGAGAATCAACTTTGGTGCCAAAATGTATAATTTATGAATAATTATTAGATATCAGCGAGTTCGGATTGAGTAGCGCTCCGTGGGGTCTTGGCGCAGGGCGGGGTGCGGCACGTTTCTGTGCAGGAATACCGTTCAAAAATGTGCCGGAATGGAACCGCACGCACTGGCGGGGCAGGGCCGAAAGGATGGGGAAAGGCGGCCCGGAGCAGGAAAGGGGATTTCTGCATTTCCGGGCCGCCCGGGGTGCTTGCCGCGCCAGGTGGGTGTGCGTCAGGTGCGCGGCATGGCGAGTGAGAAACCCCGGGTCGGTGTGTGGTACGTCAGGAGCCCGGGGTCTTTCGTTGCCTTGGACGACCACAGGTGATGGGAAGTTCCCGGCGGGAAAAGTTTTTATGGGCTGGATGGGGAAAGGCCGGAGGTGTCAGCAGCGGGGGAAGGGCGACCGCCCTGTCCCGACTGGGGGCGGTCGTCCATTCCGGGGTGTTGGCTCGAGGGGCTAGCCGATCAGCCAGAGCACGCCGATCACTCCCATCCAGATGGCCACGCCCAGCACCAGGGTGCTGACGTTCGTGGGCGGGAGCTGTTCGGCATCCAGCCGCGCCTTCTTGTAAAGGTACATCTCGGCCAGATCGAGTCGACTTGAGTTTCCGGGCGTTGCGTTCGGATTCATGGACGTATCCCCCGCTTAACCGACGCTGACGCCAACGCGCCAGCATATCCCGCCGGTTGTGTTGTTGGCTTGGTTATAGCGCAGCCAGAGCGGCATCTCAAGCACAAAAAATGATTATAAAATATTCATTTATGAAAAACCATTTTGGCTTCAACAGGTTGTCGGCGAGAAAAAAATTTTTGGGGTGGTGGGGGCAGACGGAAAGTCGATCGTCGAACAACGGACGGGGGGGCGATCCTCCTGCCTGAGGGGATGGAATGAAGGGCGAAACTGGATGCGGGCCCCGCCACCACGGCGGGAGCCGCCGGGTCAATGGGGGGTAGGAGTCACGTCGCAACGGCATTCCCACCGGGTGGCAACGGGCCCGCATCCATATTCTTGCCCGGAACTGCGCCGCTTCTGGAGGTCGGCACACTTCCGATCCACCCCGGCGCGATCCGGAGTTCCCGGGCACGCGACGGAATGTCATCCACACACACCCGCGCGGGAACAGCCCGGTGGGGGGGAAGCGGGCCACCGGAACGGGGGATAGGGGAGGCCCTGCCCGGTCACAACCGCTGCCGGGGGAGATTTTCAATGAGGGACGGGTGTGGGCCGATGACATTGGTCCCCCATCCATATGATGTTTGTCATCCGGGGGGCCGGGGCGGGCCTTGGTGAATCCCGGGGTGGCCGCCGGGGCACCCGCTTACTCCATCTCCCGCCGGTACGCGGTATTTGCCGTAAGCCAATCCACCAGTGCACGGTAGGGAATGCGGTGTTTTCTGCCCAGTTTCATGGCAAACAGGCCGGTGGGGTGGCGCCCCGAAACGCTGGGCGGTTCCCAGCGCATCACCATCTGTCGCACGGTCTCGCGGGATATCCCCAGAATGCGTGCGACCTCGCCGGTAGTGTAATCGTGCTGGGGGGGGATATTGGCAGATCGCAAGCGTGCCGCCATGTCGGCCCGGGCGTCCAGCTCCGGCGATGGCGGGGGGGGTGGAGGTGTGGCGGAGGGGTGTTGCGGATTCACAGGTGGGGCTCCTCCGGGGGCTCGGGTTCAGTGGTGGGGGATTGGATGCGGACCGGGACCGGATACAGGTCAGGAGGAAGAGCCGGCAGTTGTTGCGGCCAGAGGATCGAGATGAAACACCTGTCGATAGCGCTCGGTGAAGCGCACGGCAAAGGGATTCTGCGGCATGCGCGCCAAGGTGCGGCGGATGCCGGTGACCCGTTTGTCACGGGGCGACAGCCACTCGCCGTATTGCCAGGCGGCCATTTCCGGTATCCATACAAATGAAGAGTCGGCGTCGTAGCTGGCGAATCCGGCCTGGTCCAGCGCTGCCAATGCACGCAGTGCCTGATCCCGGTCCATCCCAGTGTCGTGGCAGAGGTAGGGTACCGGCAGATAATACAGCCCCAGTGCGTTGGCGTGCGGCCCGGTAATCAGGTACAGGGCGGTGACCTGGGCGGCTGCGCCCATCTGCCGTAACCTGCGGCCGGTGGGCCCGGTCCAGAATCGTGGGCAAACGCGGGCGGAATCTGTCATCTGATCATCTCCGGGTGTGGTGGCCGGGTACGGCCGCCAGGGGGCTGGTGGTATCAAAGGGCACCTCATGGCGCCGGACGTCGCTAATTCGGCTGCCCCCGTCGTGACGGTGTGCGGCAGAACCCAGACACTCGTCGGGGGGGAACAGATCGGGGCGCAGGTTGCAGCGGCAGACGGCGCCAGAGGTGGCCCGTTCCAGGCGCAGCGCCAGACTCACCCCCACGCGGCGGTGACCGCCAGCCACTTGATACAGGTAACCGACGGTGGTGCCGCATTCGCGGGCAAGGCGATCCCGTTCCCGGGGGGTGGTGATTTTCATGTAATGCGCCAAAAACATGTCCAGAACGTAGCAACCAGCTAAATGAGTGTCAAGGTTCTCTGCGACACTTATCGGTTGTTTTATATCTTGTTGCTAAATGCATATTTTTTGGGCATCACGCGCCGCACGACACCCTTGCAAAATCAAAAAATCGTAGAAATCCGCATATATGACTTATATGTCAAACACATCTTGTGTGGGGGAAATCCGGACTGGCCTGGACCGAAGTGGGAGCCACGCCGTTTCGCAAGCAGGTAAGAGGAAACATTGATGAAGAAGGTGCATCCCCATGCAAGTGACCTCCCAGGCGAGGGGACAAGGAAAATTGCTCAAACCGGGTTTCAAGGGAGAAGGTCGGCGTGATGTGGAGGAGAGGGCGGGTGGGGTGGCCATCGTCTCCAGGGGGGCGGTTTGGCCGTTAGAGCGCTTATACAGTGTGCATTGCACATGAGTGGTGGCCGAGCGGGGAGGGTTGAGTCATGGATTTTCGGCGAGCAGGTGACCTGTAATGGTTTCGTAAAGTGTGGTTTGGACAAAGGAAACTGGAAATGGGGGCAAAATCTGTAAAAATTCATGTGTTCGGGGATTTATCTTGGCGCAAATTGCGTGGTCTAATGGTGCGCATGGATGCCAAATCGATCCGTCGTCAAAATTTGTTGCACCTGATCGCCGAGGCGGGGGGGCAGAAAAAACTGGCGGGCCGCACCGCTGTCAACCCGGCCTACCTCAGTCAGATATTGAGTGACAAAACCCCCCGTACCATGGGGGATGATGTTGCCCGCCGTCTGGAGCGGGGCATGGACAAGCCGCACGGCTGGATGGACGTCACTCACGCCGAAATGGACATGGTCGCCAGCGGTTCCTGGGCCCGGGAGGCACGCAGCCGCTACGGGCAGGGGCGCCCCGCCCCGCTCCCGCCGATGGCGACACGCGTGCCATTGATCAGTTGGTCCACTGCCGGTCGCTGGCCAGAGGTAGTGTCTGCCCCCGGACCGGGAGACGTCACCGACTGGGTGGACACCGCACGGCGGGTAGGCCGCAACGCATTTGCCGTGCGGGTGCATGGGGACAGCATGGAGCCCAAGTGCCCGGATGGGGCCATCATCATGGTGGATCCGGGGGTGGAAGCCACCAACGGTTCGCTGGTGGTGGTGCGACTGGGGGGGGATGGCGAGGCCACCTTCAAGAAACTGGTCATCGAGGGGGGGCGGCGTTACCTGGCCCCCCTCAATCCCCGTTACCCGGTACTCGAAATTACCTCCCCTGCCACCATCTGCGGGGTGGTGCGCCAGATTATCATCGACCTCGACTAAAGTTGGTTTCAACCGGACAACGCCCGCCGGACAACGCCCGCGTAGTCAGCGGCCCACAGGCTGCGGGAACGATGTTCCCGACAGGGGAACATCCAGAATAAAGTGAAACTTCCGTAGCGGAGAGCTATTGTCTCGGCGGAACGGATTGGGCTATGTTGGGGGCGGTGTCGCCCTGCGGTTCCGACCGCGAGACCGGGCGGACGCCCTGATTCTCCGACGTACCGGGTCAGCCGTGCCCCACGGGCAAGGACTGCACACCCCGGCGCAGGTCAGGCGTCCGTGACAGCAATGCACCGCCCGGTGTCGGCTGTCATCCGGCAGAAGGGGGCCAGCCGGAGCCGCAGGGTGGCACCACCCCTGTCCCGTTCGCAGGGGGATTTTTTGTTCCCCGGCAGTCCCCATTAAAAACACTCTTCACCCCGATCCTTTCAGGTGGAATCGTCCCCCGATCCGCCCGGAGCACCGGGAAGGGGTGGTGTCGCCAGCAGGCTCAGGGCCGACAGCGGTCCCTGGAGCAGCACAGGGCGCAGTGCCGGGTCGAGCCAGGCAAGCACCTCCTGCATTCCCTCCGGGTTCATGGCCGTGCATCCGGCGGTCGAATCTCCCGCAGCCCGCCACACATGCATGAAGATGGCGCTACCGGCACCGGGACGAACCGGACCCAGGTTGTAATGCACCACCAGACCCATTGAATATTGGGCGTCGTCCCGGCGCATCCGTTCCCAGCAACGCCAGCGGGTGGCGGGATCCTCTCCCGCAGGCAGAGTGACCCAGCGGTTGTACTCCGGAGCCTCCGGGGCGTCCACCCAAAAGTCCCGATCCGTGGCCTGCCGATAAGGCAGGCGGCAACCGGCGGGCGGTCCGGAGGCATACCCAAAAGCCGGGCCCAAACCAAAAATCCCCACTGGTGAACAGCCATCCCCCTCGGTCTTTACCGGATCGGCACGCCTGCCCCCTGGCCGCCGGGAGCCCCATGCAAAGCCGCCGCGCCCGAAGCTGACCCCAATGGTATCGCCCTCCCGCGGCCGCCATCCCGTGTCATTCCGCGACAGGAGTTGCAGCTCTCCCCGGGTGTCACGCCAGTCCGTGGCGGTGGCCAACAGCACCTGTCGGTGCCTTGTGGGCAGGCTTTCCAGAATTGTGCTGACGGCGGCATCCATGACAGCAGGAATTAGACCGCGTGACCCGCGCGGGACGCAAGGTGACGCGGTGGGAGGGAGGTCGGGGACTCCGGACGGATCCGGCGGGACGATTCCTCAAGCGTGTTCGGGAGCGTACCGATGTACAAAATGGGGGAGGGATTTTGTACACGGCCTCCGAAAAATATACGCAGCCCAACCGAATTCCGGCATCGCCTGGGGGTGGACGGATTTCTGTTGAGTTAAAATAACTTGTTGAAAATAAAAAGATAAGGTGCTAGCCTGACGCCGGCTAGGCCCTATCACTATGAAATGGTCTGCTCCTTGCAGACACTTCCGCGTCAGACCTTGATAAAGGGGGGGACCCCCGAGGAATCGCGCTATGCCAGTTTTCGCCCAAATATTTTGCATCACCTGTTTTGCCGCAGCCGCCATGGGGTGGTTGATGCTGCTGGCGGGATAGACCGGGCCAAACCAGGATAGAACGGGACGGTCCGCCATCCCGCCGAGCGTCGGGCAGGCCGTGGGACGTCGGCTCATCCTCCGCCAATCTCCGAATCAGATATTTTTATTCCCTGGCCTGTAGTGGGCTCTGTGTCCCGTAGCGGAATGGACACACCGGGCCGGAACCTGGTCTCCCGGTGGCACCCGCACCGATCCGCAGACCGATCACCCCATCCACATAAACTCAGTTTGGTTTGTCTTTTTTTCCGGGCTTCGTGCTGGCCGTCTCGGCGCGCCGGGAATCCTTGGTCTGAGATTTGGACTTAACCCCCTTGGCCGGGGTTTTCTTGCCTCCGGCGAGCGGGGGGACGGGGGCGGAATCTCCGGCCAGCACCACCCGGTTTCGGCCACCGTTCTTGGCCTGATACAGCGCCCGGTCGGCGGCCTCCAGCAATTGTTGCGGGGTGATCGCCGAGGTCATTTGTGGTGAGGCCACGCCGATGGACAAGGTGGTGGAAACGGCTTGCCCGCCCGCGTCCACGGCCATCTGCTCCGCCTGTTCCCGCAGCCGTTCGGCCAGGGCGAGGGCGTGCTCTCCGGTGGTTTGCGGCAGGATGATGGCCAGTTCCTCGCCACCGTACCGTGCCGCCAGATCCACCTTACGGGTGTGCCGGATGACCAGCTTGGCCAATTCGATCAAATATTGATCACCCACCTGATGGCCATGGGTATCGTTGACGCGTTTGAAATGATCCACGTCGATCAGCAGCAGGGACAGGGGCAGATCGTAATAGGTCACAGCACGCTGAAATTCCTCTTCCAGGCGGCGATCGAACTGGGAGCGGTTGTAGAGGCCCGTCAAGCCGTCAAACAGGGCCATCTGTTCCAGCTTGCCCTCGAATTCCTTGCGTTCGGTGATGTCGCGGAAATTCAGTACCATGCCCGCCAGTTCCCCCTCATGGCCCAGCAATGGAGAGGCGGTCAACTCAACAGGACAACGGCTGCCGTCGCTGGCCAGCACGCTCAGATCCTTCATGGTGAGGGAAGTCTCTTCCGCCACCACTTCGTACAGGATATGGCGGGACGAGGGGTGTTCCCGGGTGCCGTCCAGGCGCAGCACCTCCTCAATGGAGCGATGCATGGCCTCGTCCCGGGGGATACCGGTGAGGTGTTCGGCGGACGGATTGATGACCGTGACCGTGCCCTTGCGGTCGGTGGCGATCACCCCCTCGCCCACGCTGCGCAGTACGGTGAAGATCAACTGTTTGTCGTTTTCACGGGCACGCAGGTTGGCGTCCAGCAGCGCCGATGTCTGGCGAGAGCGCAGCCACTCGAAGCGGAAGAACAGGGCCGCTGTCAGCAACCCCAGAAGGGTGCAGGTGAAGATCAGCGCCACCTGGGTGCGCACAAAGGAACGAAATTTGTTGTCGATGGCTCGGCGCAGGGCGGCATCGGTGCGCTGCATGGACAGATTGAACGAGGTCCAGGCACCCTCGAAAGCGGAGTTGGCGTTACCCCCGTGATCTGCTACCTCCCGGTTTATGGCAGAAAGGTACAGGCGGCGTTTGGCGGCGTCCTGAAACTCGTCCAGGCGTGCCAGGGTGCGGCGCAATTGGCGGTTGACCTCGGGATCGTCGATGGGGGTGATGTGCCAGTCTCCGTCGTGTCCCCCCTCCAGCAAGGCGGTGGTGAGCCACTCCGACTGCCCCAGATGGGCACGCACCTCCTCGAAGCGGCTCTTGGGATCTCCGGCCAGAATTTCGTCCAGCACCAGGTGGGCGCGCACCACCTGCACCTCAATTTCAGCCGCGGCGCGCAGTTGTGGCAGGTTGACCTCCTGGATGCGGGAACCGGTGTACAGGACGTACCCCATCCCTGCCAGCACAAACAGTGTCAGCACTAGGGAAATCACCGGACTGCGCCCGGTAACGGCCACGTTTCTGAATTCGAGGCCCTTCATCAGGGTCTCCGCGCGTCTCCTTTCCCGCCGCATGCCCAGGGCACACGACGCCTTCCCCATGACCACAGGTGGTGCGCCATCCGGTCGTCCACCTGCCCGGACGGGCCGGAGGGCAACGCGGATCGGGCGCTACAACTCGCAGGTCTTATCGGAAAATACCCGGCGAACATGCAGGAATGGCACTGAAAAATCGCATTTTTTTCGGCACTGGAGCAGGATTTTGAGTGGCGCGGCGGATCGGGAGCGGATCGGATATGATGTCGGTGCGTTTACCTCACTCTGACGGCGGGATGGGCATGCACACTGGGCACAGGGCAACAACCCGGGGATTGGCACGTTGCGCGGCCCGTACAATCGGTGCCCTGGCCTTGCTGGCGGCCATGATGTGTGCGGGCTGCGCGCTCTCCGGCCATAACACCGTGGAGCCGGGCGCCGCCCGGGTGGTCGTCGCCGATCGTCAGGATGCCGTGGCGCATTTTCTGAGCGGCCGGGAACTGCAACCGCTGGAGGGGGTGTGGGTGTGGTGGGACGACTCCTTCGAGGTGGCGATCATCCCCAACCGTACCGGGACATTTCCTGAACACGAATTTGTGGCGGTGGTCACCGCCTCTCAGGTTTCCGGCTGGCAGCGGCCGGGGCGAGTGCAGATGTTCATCCGTGCCACCGCCTGCGATCCGGTGTACACGGTGCGCATCGGCTATCCGGATTTCCGCACCGGCGGCGGCCGCTTGACCCGAATGAGCCCCGACCGCCTGAAACTGCAATTCACCTTGGGTGATCAGGTGGGGGAAGCGGAACTATACCGCGTCCAACCCTCAGGCTCCCTCGCACCCTCCGGAACCGGGACTGCCGGAACCTCCACCACCACTGCGGGGGAATGTCTTCCGGGCGGGCCGGAAAAAGGGTAAAAAGGGAAGCCGATTTCCCAGCAAACACCCCGTGGAAGGCCGCCCGTGCCTCGTGAACCAGCCGGAGAACTGCCCTGCCGTCTGCGGCGGGACAGGTAAAAACAGTATAAAAACATGGCTGTTTGAGAGGGGGTAGGGAGGCGCCATCCGATGGCGCCAGGCGATGGTCCGGGACTTGCTGCTGGTTCTGTGAGCCGGGCCATTCCGGCGCTGTCGGCGGATGTGTTTCCGCCCTCCACCCGACGAGGTCAGGGCCATGTTGAATGTGTTTCCGTTCGCCTGCACCGTTTCCATCCTGCTGTTGGCCATGGTGTGGGCCGAGCTTTACGTCGACTGATCCGCATCCGCAGATTGTTCCCGCAGTCATGACGGGCCCCCGCGTCTTCCCTTGAGCAGATCCCGCGCGAGGGCCAGGATCCACTCCGCAAGCCCGCCCGGAAAACCCGGCCCCCATCCCCCTCTTGGGGTGCGTCCGGGCGATATGCTACATTCCCCCCGTTCCGATGTAATCGACATGTCACCGCACCCCTGTCCGGGCGGGCTTTTTCCCCTTCCCGGGCGGGCGATGCCGCGCCTTCGGGGGGAGGTGTGCCTGGATGGATCGGGGTTCCCATGGCGCGCTCACACCTGTTTTCCGTCGGCTCACGGCCTGTCGCCGCCCTCCTGTCCGCGCTCTTGCCCACGTGTTTGACGGTTTTTGTTGCAATTTCTCCAGCGCTGTCCGCCAAGGCACTGGCGTACCCGTTCCATATTACCCAGGTGGCGACGGCCGCCCCCGGTACGGTACGTTGTGTGGCCTTCAGTGGTGGTTACCTTGCGTACTGCGTTGATCCCCCACCGCCAATCGTCGGGCCGACGGTCGTGTGGCGGTACGACATGACCACCGGCGCCACACTCCTCCTGGGTGCCACCGGGTGGGTGGAAAGCCTGCACGTGAACTCCAGGGGGGAGGTGGTGTGGAGCGTCCTTGAGGAGGGGGGAAACTGGCGGATTCACCTGGCGGACGGCCAGCAGGACACCGTGCTGGCCGCCAGCGGCATGAACCTGTCGCCACGCATCAACAATGCCGCCCAGGTGGTGTGGACCGCCGGGTCCGGCGCCGGGAACGATGTCGTGCTGGCCGACCCGGCTGTCGGTGGCGCGCCGCTCCTCCTGAACAACGCCATGACGGACGCCACCTTCCCCGACCTCAACGACGCCGGGGGGGTGGTGTGGGTAGAGAAGGACGCCGCGGGTAGCTTCTCCCTGCACCGCTACGACCCGGCGGGGGGCGTTTCGCGTCTGGACACCGGCACCTTTCCGCCCCCCTCCCTCGCGCCGCGCCTCAATGCAGCAGGGGCGGTGGCATGGTCACGGACTGACCCCGGCAATCCCGGGGTGTATCAGTACACCGCCACCGGGACAGTACAACTGGCGGGGGCAGAGGGTGGGGCCAATCCAGGGCGGGTGGCCCTCAGCGCTACCGGCAGTGTGGTGTGGAGCGGTCTTGATGTCGGCCAGCGTCGCCAGCTTTACGCGGCCAGTGTGGGCGCTACCGGTATTCCGGAGCCAGTGCGACCGTGGACCAGCACCGAGTGGGACAACCTTTTTCCCGCCATCAACGGGAACGGGGACCTGGCCTGGGTGCAGCGTACCCCCACGGGGGACCGGGTGCTGTTGGGAGTGTCCGACCCCTTGCTGGCGGTTGCCCCGGAAAACTGCAACGGACTGGACGACGACCGGGACGGGCAGGTGGATGAGTTCGTCGCCACATTCCACTACTACCCGGACGGTGATGGTGACGGCTTTGCGGCCATCGGGGCGGCCCTTTCCATTCCGGGCTGCAATGCGACACCGCCGGCCGGGGCCACCGAAAAGGACGGGGATTGTGATGACACCGATCCCCAAGTGTCTCCCGCCGCCGCTGAAATCTGCAACGGACGCGACGACAACTGCAACGGCGTCGTTGACGAGGGGGTGCTGGTGCAGACTTGGCCGGATCAGGACGGCGATGGCTACGGTTGGGGAGGGGGTACCCCGGTGCCCATGTGTCCGGATAGCGCCGGGCGGGCGCCGGACGCCTCCGATTGTGACGACGTCAGCGCCGCCATCCACCCCGGCGCGATCGAGACCTGCAACCGGATGGACGACAATTGCAACGCTGTGATCGACGAGGGCGTGTGCAACACCGCATCCAATACAGGTTCCAGTTCTGGCTCCCCGGTTCGTGTGGCGGTGGCCCCTGGTGTGGATTTATGGTTCGAGTCCGTGCTGGTGGCAGGGGAAACCACCCTCAAGGCAGTCGCGGCCGCACCGCATCCGCCGGATTCTTACCGATTCGTAGGCGAGACCTTCGTGTTCGAAATCCAAACCACGGCGGACCTCGTCGGACAGGTGTGGGTATGCGCCGCAGTGCCGGGTGGTTCCTCCCCTCAGGGTGTTCTTCCCGCCTTGCTGCACTGGGATGGTGACGGCTGGCGTGACGTGACCCTGGATGCGACTCCGGAGATGATTCCAGAATTTTCTCCCGCCGTCACCCAGGATTCCTCCGGAGTATGTGGTGTGCTTCCGGGCTTGTCGGCCCTGGGGGCGACCCGGCTGGCGGCCGCGTGGTGGACGTCCCCACCGTCACCTGCGCCACCCGCACCCGCCGCACCGGTAAGCCAGGGAGGTGGGTGCGCACTGAGCGCGGCACCGGGCAGCTACGGCGCGCTGGACGCCGGGCTGATGCTGCCACTCATTTGGGCACTGGGGTACGCCGTCCGACGGCGCGTGCGCAAGCATTTGGAAACACGGAACAAAGATTTTGCTTGCAAGTTGTATACAGATTGGTAAAATCCCCGCCGTTTCCACGATCGACTTGGCCCCTGACCCTTTGGTCTGTGCGTAACCCCCTGTTTCCAGTCGGGGGGAACACTTTGGGTGTGTGTCACGTTTCGGCCCGCTTCGGCGGTCCGTAGACGGGTGTGTGTCTCTTGTTTTTTCCCCCGGGCACCTACGGCGGTGGGGGGGGGCACCGCGCAGCAGCGGGGCTGTGCTCGCCCTTTCCAGCGTGCTCCCTCCCGTGTTCGTCTTGACCTGCGGAGGGTGGTTGTCGCCTGCTGCCGGGTACCGCAGCGGGCCGTGCCCGTTTTTTTGCTTTACCAGCGTGCCGCAGGAGAACTGTTCCGTTCCGGGCGCCCTGGCCTGCGGAGGGTGGTTTCCGCCTGCCGCCGGGTACCGCAGCGGGCCGTGCTCGCCCGTGCCCGCTACCCGGATTTTGTTTTTGGGTTGTGCTATGGTGAAGGGGCTACCACTACTGGGGTGCCTTATGTGCCGAAAGCGCAGTCCTGTCCCGTGGGGGGACGCCGTTCCCGGCATGAGGGCGTCGACACGGGCTTAGGAGATCGTTCATGGGCAACAGGTTGTACGTTGGCAACTTGCCGTTTTCCATTCAGGATGACTCCCTGTCGGCGCTGTTCGCCGAAGTGGGGGAAGTGACCCGGGCATCGGTGGTGACCGATCCGGCCACCGGGCGCTCGCGGGGCTTCGGCTTCGTGGAGATGGCCACCGAGGCTTTGGCCGAGAGCGCCATTCAGAGCATGAACGGTCGCGACATGTCGGGCCGCCCGCTGCGGGTGGATATGGCCCGTCCCAAGCCGGAACGCCGTTCCGGACCTGGAGGCCCTCGCCGGTCTGGTCCCGGTGGTCCCGGAGGAAGCGGTGGCTATCGCCGCTCGCCCCAGGCCTGACCACGACTCATCGGGGATCGGTGCAGCCCCGCAAGGGGAAAGTCGCTGCCCCGGATAGACGGGGTGACTATTGGGCGGTGGTCCCGGGCGCGGCCCCGAATCCGCCGTCCGGAGGTTGCCCCGTGCCCCGAGTGGTCGCATAGCGAGTGGGAACGGGGGAGAGGTATGAAAAGGTGGGTAACGAGGGGGTGACACGGAGGGTGTTGCGGGCGGTATGACGGAAAAAATGTCAGCGACGGACCCCGCCCCGGCTCCCTCCGTGATGCAGTGGGGCGACGCCCTGTCCACCGCTTCCGATCTGGCCGATGCCGTGGCGGATTGCGCCGCACAGTTGGCGCTCCTGGTACCCGCTGAATCCCTGCCCTTCGACCTGCTTTTTGCTTTCTGCGCCCCCGATTATCCGGGGATTGAACACCTGCCGGCCCTGTTGGCCGAGGCCGTCCCCCATGTGCATTTGCTCGGGTGCGGCGGTCGGGGCCTGATCGCCACCGGTCGCGAGATCGAATTTTCGCCAGCGCTGGCATTGGTGGGGGCGCGTCTGCCCGGCGTCACCATCCGGCCATTCCACCTGACCGCCGGGGCGCTTTCCGACGCCGGGCCGTCGCCATCGGAATGGGAGCGGTTGCTGGGAGTTCCCCGGCAGGGCCCGCATGGGCCGGAACAGCACCATTTTGTGGTTCTGGCCGATCCCTTCACCTTTCCCGCCGAGGACCTCATTGCCGGGCTCGATTTCGCCTACGCGGGTGCGCGGGTGGCGGGGGGGCTTGCCAGCGGCGCCGACGCGCCGGGGGGCAGCATGCTGTTTCTCGACGGCACCACCCTGCGCGAAGGGGCGGTGGGTGTGGCGCTGGAAGGCGCGCTGGAAATGGAAACCGTAGTGGCCCAGGGAGTGCGCCCGGTAGGCCCCAGCTTCATGGTCACCCGTGCCGAGGCGCACCTTCTGCAGGAACTTGATGGAGAGCCGTCCCTTGCAGTACTGGGCCGGATGTTCGGTGAACTGGACGAAGAGGAACAGGAACTCGCCCGCCACGCCCTGTTTCTGGGGGTGGCGCAGAATGCTGGCATTGACGCTCCGGAGCACGGCGAATACCTGATTCGCAACATGCTTGGGGTGACCCAGGATGAATCCGCCCTGGTGGTGGGGGAGCGCCTGCGGGCCGGACAACTGGTGCGCTTCCATGTGCGCGATGCGGAAAGCAGCTCCGGGGATCTGGTGCAGATGCTCGGCGCTTACCGTAGTCGGCGGGAAGAAGGCCCGGCGGCGGCCGGGGCCTTGCTGTTCTCGTGTTTGGGGCGCGGGTTGGGCCTGTATGGGGAAAGCGGCCACGACAGCCGGGTGTTCGGCAGCGTGGTCGGCCCGGTGCCTCTGGGGGGCTTTTTCTGCAACGGCGAGATCGGACCGGTAGGGGATGCCACCTACCTGCACGGCTACACCTCCGTCTTCGCCGTCTTTCACCCCCCGCTGGACTGACCCGATTTTCTTCCGGCGGAAACGGCTACACTGACGCCATGGAACACGCAGACGACCGGGGTTTTTACCGCATCATCGGGGCCGCGCCCCACGCCTCCGACGACGCGGTGCGCCGCCTGTACAAAAAGCGTCGCTGTGAACTGGCCGCCCGCAGCGGGCACCTGGGGACCGACTTGCAGACCCGGGCCCTCGAAGAGGCGTGGCAGGTGCTGTCCGATCCGGAGGCTCGGGCGGCGTACGACCGGCTGGCGCTGTACCGCGCCACTGGTGGAGATGCGGGACCGGAGGCGGCAGGGGAGGCGCTGGCTTGCAGCCGCTGCCGACAGGTGACCGCGCAACCGCGTTATCTGGCCTTCACCCAGGTGGTGAGCGGGTTGACCCGGGTGGCGCGTTCGCGGCTGCACGGCATCTATTGCCCGCGCTGTGGGCGGGATGTGGCGGTAGGTGCCAGCCTGTTGACGTGGGCGCTGGGGTGGTGGGGGTTTCCCGATGGCCCCGTGGCGGCGGCGCGGGCGATTCTGGGCAACGTGCGCGGCGGCGAGTTTCATCGTGAAGACAACGCACGGCTCCTGACCTGGCAGGCACTGGCCTTTGCTCGCTCCGGGCGGCGGGAGGTGGCGCGTGCGGTGGCGCACCAGGCGGTGACCATGGATCCCGGTGGCCCCCATGTGGCCGCTCTCCAGCCCCTGCTGGCGGGGGAAGAGGGGGTTCCCCTGCTGCGCAACCAGTGGGGGGTGATGCGTTCTGCCGCTGTGGCGCAACTATTCCCCCTGGTATTTGTGTTGATGGGGCTGATCTACCTTATCATCGGCCTGCGGCACGGGCGCTGAGGCACCCTGTCGGCTGCCGGATCGGCCATGACCACCTCACCGAGGCCGGGTACACCGCGCGTAAGGCGCACCCTGGCTCCCGCACTTCTGCCTGAAGGGATTTTTTGAAATGACCGACCACATCTACAAGCACATCGAGATTACCGGCACCTCCCCCGACAGCATCGAGGCGGCAGTGGGGGCGGCGGTGGCCCGCGCCCATCGGTCCGTGCGCCACATGCGCTGGTTCGAGGTGCTGGACACCCGCGGCCACATCCAGGACGGACGGGTGGCTCAGTGGCAGGTGACGATCAAAATCGGGTTCACGCTGGAGGAGTGAGGAGGGGCCGCCTTCCGGCGGTATTCGCGACGGGCGGCGGCGTTTTCGAGCAGATCACAAAATTGAATCGGGTACGTCCTGAAACGAGCCGCAGCGGGACACCGCAGGACACCGCAGTTTCCCGCAGTTTGTGACCGACTCAGTGCAGGCGGCGCAGGTTCAAGGTCCCGGCGCGGACAATCTGGAAAAAGCCCCCGCTGCTACCATTTCAAATCCTGGGCCATGAAAAATTCCCACAGGATTTCCTGGGCTGCCTCGTCGATCTCCGAGAAGGAGATGCCGACGCCGTCGGACAACACATAGACCACCTGCCCTTTGGCGGACACAGTGGTGCCCTCGCGGGGTGCGGTCAGGGAGATGTCCACCACAACACTCTCCCCTTCCTCCGGGGGAGTGCTGCATACCGCATAACACCCTCCCAACCCAACCTGGCGGGTGTGCGCGCTGATAGTGCGTCCGCCCCCCTGGATGGTCACAGGCAGGGCCATGCTGTGGCGCTCGAAACGACGGGTAAATTCGGTCACGGTATGCTGCACTCCCGGATGTGGCGGTTGAACTTGCGGCCAATCCCCCAGACTTCTCACTAGCCCCCCCCCCAACGACGGCACAGCCCCTCATCGCTGGAGCCGCCGGTAACAGCCTATCATCATCCGTCGGATTGTTCACGGGGGGGCCGAATTTATCCCCGCCCGTGCTTTTGTCCGTGGCTTTTGCCACCCCCGCGCCGCCACCCGCGTCGCCATGTTTTCAGTTCGGAGACGAGGGCCGCGGCCTGTCCGGCAGTCAGGCGGCCTAACCCCTCCACGCCGGTATGGTGGTGGACAAAACGCTCCAGCGCCTCAAAGCTGCCGTCCGCCACCACACCGGAGGCAGCCAACTGCCCCCACATGGACCGCAACTGCCCGACATGGGCCGGGCGGGAGCACGGGGCGGGGGGAGGCGGAACCTCGGCCCGCAGCGCGCCACAACTGCGCAAAAAGGCCAGCAAGCGAGACAGGGCGCGGGCATCCAGGTGCTCCAGCCGGGCATCGTGTGCGCCACTCAGGTCGTGCAGCAGCGCCCCCCAGGTGGCGTCATCCAGGCCCAGTCGGCGGCGGGCCGCGCCGATGCGCAGGAGGTCGGCCGACCGCTGCTCACGCCAGTTGCCCATACCCGCATCCTCTCCGTGGGAAACCCTTTATCGCTGCGCCGATTGTAACGCTTTGCCGGGATGGCGGCACGTTCGGCCCGTGGTCTGGTGCAGTGGGGCGGTTTCTGTGGGTCATTTTTGATGAGTGTATGGGCAGTCGTTTTCGTCGGGAGAGTCTCCCCGGGCCTTTTCCGACCGAACTTGACCAGGGACCGGGGGCGTGAAAGGATGAACCCGGTAATCCCCTCGAACCGCTCGGGGAGCGGGGGGCCTTCACACCACAGGCAAAATGCCAGGTTGCCGGGCCGGTCCCGGGACAACCGGTTGAATAGATAGGAGCAGTGGGGGAGTATGCGCAAGATCCAGTCCCGCCTTGCCACTGCGGAACGTTTGCTGGAGGCGGGCCGAACCGTCGAGGCCGAAGCAATATACGAGCAGATACTGGGGCACCGTCCGCGTTGTACCGATGCCCTCTACCGCCTGGCGTTGCTGCGCCACGCGGCGGGCCGACTGGAGGATGCGGTGGCGTTGCTGCAACGGGCGGCCACCGAGAAGCCGGAGCAACTGAACTACCTGCACACACTGGCGCGCCTGCACACCGAGGCCGGGCGCCCGGCGGATGCGGTGACCTGCTACCGCCGCGCCGCCCATGTGCGACCGCAACAGGTGATCACCCACCGCATGCTGGGGGAAGCCCTGCGCCGGATGGGCCGATTCGACGAGGCGGTGGAAAGCTACCGCACCGCGCTGGTGATGACCCCCTACGACCCGGACCTGTTGATCGGCCTGGGCCTGTCCATGGCCGATCAGGGTCGGTTGGAGGAGGCCATGTCGATCCTCACCCAGGCAGTGGAGGCGGATACGGAATACGCTCTGCCCCATGCGGCCCTGGGCCGGGTGCTGGCCATGCAGGGCCGCAATGGTGACGCGCTGGATCGGCTGGACCGGGCCGTGGACCTTGACCCCGGCGACGTGGCGCTGCGACGGGAGCGGGACGCGTTGCGAGCCCGGATGGAACACGTGGCCCACGGGAAATCCACAGGGGCGTAGCGGCCCCCTCGGCGTCGTCCGGAAAAATTTTCCGGTAACGTCTCCCCGGCACCCGTATCTGCGCACGACCTCGCCCCGCCGTTCCGGGAGCTCATTCTCCCGGCACGGCGGAGCGTTGCTTTTCTCCCATCGTTTTCAATTTTCCGCACATATTTCACGCGCCCATAAAGCCTTCCCTGCTCGCGCCGATAAGAGGGAGGGATTTGTCTTTCCCGTTTCCGGTGCCGGGCCTGTCCACCGACACCTCCGGGACACCAGTGGAGGGCCGTATGGGGCGCGTATTTTTCAAACGGGAATTCGACCGCACACCGGTAGAACTGTGGGTGGTGGTCACCACCCGAGACGGTCACCGCATCGACGGCATGACCGGTGATATCGGCATGGGGGGGTGCTGTCTTTCCAGCGTTAATCCACCCGCTCTGGGTGCCCGATGCCGCGTGCAGATGCGCTTTGGTGAGGGGGAACACGCCGTGGACATCGAAACTCCGGGCACCGTGGTGTGGGTGCGGGACGCTCTGGTGGGGATCGCCTTCGAGAACATGGACGAAGCAAACCGGCGGCGCATGCACGATCTGTTTCTGTACAACCCCGAAGGCACCGAGTAGCCGGGCGCAGGAAACCGGCGGAGGTTTAGCGATGAGCAATTCGGAACGCAGACAATTCGGGCGCATGGCGGTGGAAATGGCCGTGGTTGCCACCGCCGCCGACGGCAAAACCTACGCGGGCCCGGTGCGGGACCTGAGCCTGGACGGCCTGTTCATCTGCTGCAAGGTGGACGGTGCGGCACAGGGCATGGAATGCCACATGCTCATGACCAACAACGGCGGCCCCCGCCCACTGGTGATCCAGTCCCGCGGCCTGATCCGCCGGGTGACGCCGGGGGGCATCGGTATCTCCTTCACCGCCATCGGCGCCGAGGAACTGAAGAGAATCTACCATCTGCTGATGGAATACTCTCTCATCGAGGGCTGAGATCAAAAACCACAATTAAAGGCTTGATTCAAGCCTCCTGTCTCGTGTGTCAAACCTATGATGGTGGCGTTGTGCATCGGGATCTAAACGGTCCGGTTGCGCAGAGGGCTATCCGGGAATATAGTCATGGGAGGCGTGTGGATGATTTTTGTCATTCACACGGGGGGAGGGTTGTACATCACAACCTTATCAAGGTGGGTTTTCACCGTCCGCTCCGGATGGGGAAATAAGGGGGTATTTTATGTTCACGTCACTGGACGGTCACCAGATGAGTGGTGACCGGAGCACGTTTGGGGCTGGCACGGGGTCGGATGCGGAATTTGGCCCGGAGGTTGGTCTGGAATTTGGGCCCATGCTGCGCATGCTGCGCACCGACAAGGGCTATCGGCTGCGGGAATTCGCCCGCGAGGTAGGCATCAGCCCCGCCTATCTGTCACAGATCGAACGGGGGGAGGCCCGGCCTCCGCGAGAGGAACGGGTACGCACCATCGCCCTGGCCCTGGGGCAGGATCCGGAACTTCTGATGGCCCATTCGGGGCGCGTCTCGGCGTTGCTCTGTCAGGCCATCCGCAACTCCCCCGAAGATGTCACCCGGCTGATTCACCTGACCATGTCCATGGATCAGGATCAGGTGGCGGCCTTGGTGGAAATCGCCAGGAAACTGGTGAAATCCCGCTCCTGAACGGAACACGGGGCGACCGGCGGCGGGTGGGATGCCACCGCCGTTGGTCTCCCGGTGCGGCCCGCTTCTCAAAAACGCAGTGCGGCGCTCAGTAACATGCCGCCACGGGCTGGAACGACGCCTGCGCTCAGCCGGGGGGTGGCGTCTGTCCGCGCCTGCGCCGTGCGTTCCATACCGACGGGGGCAAAGCGGGCGGCATACAGATACCAGGCATTCCAGGCCAGAAAATTGTCCCGCAGGATGCGCGCCTCGTGGATGTCGCTGTCGTTCAGCACCAGCAGGTTATAGCTGCCGAGGGCCAGTTCGAACAGGGGCAGTTTCCAGCGCAGGGTCGACGGGGCTGCGGGACCGGAGGCGAAGTGGACGATGGGTGCGGACACCACCAGCACCTCTCCCCAGACCTCGGGGGAGAACACGGCCATGAGGCTCAAACTTCCCAGTACCATTTCTGTCATCACGATGCGGCCGACATCAACCGGTTGGGCCACCGGAACCGGTGGTACCGGGGGCGGGAAAAAGGCTGACGGCGGCGCGACGGGGGAACGCGGTGGTTCTTCCGTGACCACCGGTGCTGGCGTTTCCCGCGGGGCTGGCACCGGCGTGTCTGACGAGGGTGGCACCAGAGGTTCCAGCGAGGCCGGGGCCAGTGTGTCCGAAGGCGGTGGCACCAGGGGTTCCAGCGGGGCCGGGGCCAGTGTGTCCGAAGGCGGTGGCACCAGAGGTTCCAGCGGGGCCGGGGCCAGGGTTGGGGACGGTGGCGGTACCAGCGGCTCCGACGGTACGGGTGTCTGGGCGTGCGCCAGCGGCGCCGCGACGGTAAGCAAAAGGGTGAGCAACAAGGTAGGGCGCATGACGGAGCGGCTCAGGGCGACGGAGTTTCCTGCGACGGGGGCTGGTTTTCCGGCATCGGGACCGTCACCAACGGATGACACTCCCGGCGCCCGGGATTCTCGGGTCGCGGGCATTATGCGCAAAAACCGCACCTCGCGCCACTCCGGAGGGGGTAACCGGGCGATCACCGTGGCTGCCCCGACTTAACGGAGGGTTCCCTGCGCCTTGGAACGTCCGTTTTCGAATCTCAGGTGCAGCCGCTGGCCGCCCACTGCGGGACCGTCGTAAAACCACTCGATCGTGTGCACCGTGGCGCGCACCACCGAGCCATCACCGGCGACCACCGTCCTGCGCTGAACCTGCTCGCTGGTTCGTTGGGGCAGACCGCAGGCCGCCGCCACAGTCACCAGCGTCTGCCCGGGCTGAAAAATCTCCGGGTCGCAGGCGGCGGGGGTCGGCGCCCCCTCACCCTGCCACTCCACCACCTGGTTGGTGAAGCGCACCAGGCCCACCGGCAGGTTTGACCCCAGGTCGTAAACCCACTCCTCCACGGTTTCCCCCCGGGTAACGGCGGGGGCGGCGGGATGCCAGCTCTGGCGGAGCCATTCGCTGCGCTGGACAGGGGTCCCACAGTTTGTGATGACTTCGTCCACCCCCTGTCCGATCGTCACTTCTCCCGCAGTGCAGGAGAAGGCGTACACCGGGGGCCCGGTTCCCAGGATTCCCCCACCCAGGACACAAATCTCCGGGACGAAGGTTCCCAAAGCGCAGACGAACGCGGCCACCCGCCGAAAAGGGGTGCTGTGCATGGTATGTCCTCCGGTCAGGCGTGCGCGACGTGGTGTCGGGGCCACACCTGCACATTGCCGCGCCGCACCCGCTCCACGCCCTGGGCGAGGATCAGGGCGCGGGCTTGTTTGACCGGGTAGTAATCGGTGCTGTGCAGCACGCCGCCGGAGATGTGCACCCAGCCGCGCCCGTGGGGTGCGGGGGGTGGCATGGGGGTGATGTCCCGCACCAGAACGTCACCGCTCCGCAACTGGATCGTCGTCTCCATAACCGGGCCCCCTCTCGTTTGGCACGTGGTTCCGGAAATCCCCCCAAGGACAAACGTAGCCGCAGTCACGCAGGAAGGGAAGGGGTGGCGAACGGTCCGGCCCGGTCGGTGTCTGCTGGCTGAACGACACGATGCCGAATCGTCACCGGTTTGACGGCGCTGCGTTACACAATTTGGCCAAAATCCGCCATCCGCATCCAGGCTGCCCTGTACCCTGAACAGGGCGGGAAGAGGATTCCAAGCAGTTACCGGTGGTTATGGAGCAGGAAAAAGGCAAAAAAAAGCTTGTGATTGGCATGTGGTATGCAATAATTCCGCACCAGAGGCGCCCTCGGGCACTCCGAGGGTACATATTTGCAAACCCCAAGCGGGGGAAAATCACATGAAGACTGTCATCGTTCATCTCAATCTGTTCATGGCCGGCATCGCGGCGATCATCTTCAGCTTCTGGTTGATGCTGGTATAGCCGACAGGGCACCCGAACAACAGGCAGCCGACGCCAGCGCGTCGGCAACGACAAAGGCCGCACCCCCCCCCCGGGTCGCGGCCTTTGTCGTTTGTAACCGGGGCCGGTTCTGGATTCCGGACATACCACACGGGGCAGTATGTGGCCCCCCCTTCGCGTTGGGCCGTGCCCGCCGCCTAGCCTGCCGGGGCCCCGGCAGGCTAGGCGGCGGTGCGGGTGATGCCACGCACGGCAGACTGCCAGGTGGCCATGGTGGTGGCCAAGTCATGCTCCGCATGGTGCACCCGACCGTGCAGTTCGGCAACCTGGCGGTGCAACTCGGCGGTGGTGCCGGAGCGCAGGTCGTGCTTCAGGCGCTGGTACTGGGCACGCAACTGCACGAGCCTCTCCACCGACTGATGCACCTGCTCCCGGGCTGCCCCCAGGGTCTGCTGGGCCACTCCGGTCAGGGCGCCGGGGAACCGCCGCAACCGCTCCGCCAGATGTTTTTCCTGCATCTCCAGGCGCTTGGCGGTGATTTTTTCCGGGTCGACACGCCGCAGAGAGTGGGCCAGGCTCAGCCGCGAGCAGCTCCAGATCAACCACTTGGTGGGATCCCACTGCCAGGGGCGGATGCCATTGCGATAGTCCGAGGGAAATTCGTGATGATAGTTGTGATAGCCCTCGCCGTAGGTGAGCAGGGCGGTGAACCAGTTGTCGCGGGCACTGTGGCTGTCGGAATACGGCTGGGAGCCCGCGATGTGGCTAAGGCTGTTGATCAGGAACGTGGCGTGGTGGTTGACCACAATGCGCAGGGTGGTGGCCACGAACAGTCCGCCCCACAAATCGCCCCACAGGGCGCACAGGGCAATGGGCAGCAGAAAACTGGTGCCGATGGCGATCCACACATAGTAGCGGTGCTGCAGGCGGATCCAGCGATCGGCGTAAAGGTCTGGCACTTCTTCGGGATTGACCGGCTCGCGGCGGTTGAACACCAGCCACAGCATGTGGGCCCACCAGAAACCCTGCCCGATGTTATAGGGGTCCCGCTCGGTGTCTACAAAGCGGTGGTGACGGCGGTGGTCGCGGCACCACTCCAGGACCGACCCCTCCCAGGCGGCGCCGCCCCCCAGCAGGAACAGCATGCGCAGCGGGCCGGAGGCCTCGTAGGCACGGTGCGAGAACAGGCGGTGGTAGCCGCCGGTGATGCCCATGGCGGTGGCCGCCCAGGTGAGGAAAAACAGGGCCAGCGTGGCGCGGTTGAATTGCCCGCTGGCAACCCACCAGACGGTACCGGAAATGGCCACCGGAGGTGTGATGAACAGGAACAGCGTAGTGGGCCAGTTCACCCGGCGGGACGGGCGGGCGGAGGTGGATCCGGTAGTCATGCGCGCGAAAAAGCTCCGTGTGGTCTGGCGGGCTTCAAAATGCCCCTCCGGGTACACGTCCGGGCGGGTGCCCCCTGATTATATCTGACACAGTGTGTATCGGCCAGAGAACCTCATGCGTTGGAAAGGTGGGGCCGGAGCCCCATTCACCGGAGCGCCGTCCTGCCGCTCCAGGGGCTTTTGGTCAATGGCGTGCCGGGTATGCCGAAGCCCAATCGAGAGTCCCCCCTTGAGGACACTCCATCATGTTCGTTATCGACGCGGAGCGGGTGTAAGATGAAACGGCGCGGCGCCGCGGCCGCAACCCGGTTCTCCGGTTTTGTCCCCGAAGGTGGGGCGCAACGGCATAGGGAGGTAGACAGAGTGGATCTTCCCCACGGGGGGCGTGACAACGTGCCGCTGGAGCAGGGCATGAACGCAACCGGAGACGGTCTGCGTCCGGTCGGGGAGGGGGGGTGGTTCTCACCCGACGCCCTGCCGGTTCTGGTGGCCTACCTGGATTCCGGTCTGGTCTACCGGTACTGTAATGCCCGCTACACCGAATGGTTCGGCTTCGATCCCGCCGTGCGGGGGCTTACCGTGCAGGAACTGGTGGGAGCCTCCGGCTTTTCCCAGGTGCGTCACCATTTCGAGTCTGCACTGGGCGGGCGGGAGGTGGTCTACGAAACCACCCTACCGGTGGGTGATGCGGTACGCCACCTGCGGGTGTTCCTGGTGCCGGACCGGGGCGGCGCAGGCCGGGTGCGCGGGCTGTTCGCCTCGGTGCTTGATATCTCCGTCGGCCACGCGGCGGAGCGTTCCCTGCGCGACACCGCCCGGCGGCTGGCCCTGCATGTGCGCCACACCCCCCTGGCGGTGATCGAGTGGACCCCGGATTTTTGCGTCGCGGAATGGAACCGGGCCGCCGAGGTGATTTTTGGCTTCAGCCGCGAAGAGGCCATCGGTCGCCACGCTGCCGACCTGATCGTGACCGGGGACGGGCGCCAGGATATGGACCTCACCTTCGAGGCCCTGCTCACACGGCAGGGCGGGACCTACGGCGAACTGTCCAACGTCACCAAGGACGGTCGCAGCATCCTGTGCGAATGGCACAACACACCCCTGATGGACGAGCGTGGCGAAGTAGTGGGTGTGGCGTCCACGGTGCAGGACATCACCGATCGCCGCCACACAGAACACATGCTGGAGCAGTCCCGCGACCTGCTGCAACTGGTGCTGAACGCCATCCCGGTGCGGGTGTTCTGGAAGGACACGAACCTGGTCTATATGGGATGCAACCGGCGCTTTGTCGAGGACGCCGGGCTGTCCGGCCCGGAACAGATCGTCGGTCGTGACGATTTCCAGATGCCCTGGGGAGAGCAGGCGGAACAGTATCGCGCCGACGACCGCCAGGTGATGGAATCCGGCGTCCCCAAGCTCAATTACTTGGAAACCCTGATCGCCCCCGACGGCCGCACCATGTGGCTGCGCACCAGCAAGGTGCCCCTGCGCGGCGCGGACGGCACGGTGGTCGGGGTGATGGGGTGTTACGAGGACATCACCGAAGCCCGTCGGACCGAACGCCTCATCCAGGAGAGCGAGGAACGCTTCCGCCTTTTGGCCGAGCACATCGAGCAGGTGTTCTGGTTTGTACAGGCGGGGGACCCGGTGCGTGTCCTGTACCTCAGCCCCGCCTTCGCCCGCCTGTTTGGCGTGCCGGTGGAGCAGGTTTACCAATCCCCCCAGCGCTGGCTGGAACTGGTGCACCCCGAGGACCGACCGCGGCTTTCCGAGGCCTTCCGCGCCTTGGTGGTCGGCACCGCCAGCCGCTATGAACTGGACTACCGGGTGATCCGCCCCGACGGCACCCTGCACTGGCTTCGCGACCGGGGCACGGCCCTGCCGCCGGACGCGGGCGGCGTGCGGCGGGTGAGCGGCATCATCGAGGACATCACCGCCCGGCACCAGATGGAAGAGGCCCTGAAGGCCAGCGAGGCGCGCTACCGCCACCTGATCGAATCCGCCGCCACCGCCATGCTGGAGCAGGATTTGTCCGGGGTACTGGCCGAACTGGAACACCTGCGCACCACCGGGGTGGCGGATGCAGTCGATCTGGCCCAACTGCTGGACCGGCAACCGGAACTGGCCAGGAACATCATCAACCGGATGCGGGTGGTGAACGCCAACCCGGCCGCTGTCCGGCTGTTCGAGGCTGACAGCCGCGAACAATTGCTGGAATCCTTTGGCAGTTGTTACCTGGCCGACTCCGAGGCGGGGTGCCGGGCCGCCCTGCTGGCCATGTTTCGGGGCGATTCCCGTTTCGATGCCGAAGTCGTTTACCGCTCCCTGGCGGGCAAACCCATCCGGGCGCTGGTGTCGTTCGCGGTTCCTGGCACGACCGAGGATTTTGCCCGTGTCACCGTGACCCTCACCGACCTCACGGAGTTGCGCCTGGCCGAAGAGATGGTGCGCAGCAAGGACCGCCTGATGCGTTCCGTGGTGGAGGGCGCCGAAATGGTGTTGTTCGCCCTGGCCCCGGACGGCACCATCACCCTTTCGGAGGGCAGCGGCCTGCGGCGGGTGGGTTTGCGGTCCGGCGAGTCGGTGGGGCGGTCGATTTTTGATCTGTATGGTGACCATCCGGACACGGTTGCCAACGTCCGTCAGGCGTTGAAAGGAACGCCGGGGCACTACACATCCCGGGTGGGGGACGCGGTGTTCGAGGTGCAACTCACCCCCCAGTTCGATGACCACAATCGCCTGACCGGTGTGGTGGGGGTGGCGGTGGAGGTGTCCCGCGCCCTGAAGGCCGAGGAGGAGGCCCGCCAGGCGTTGGCGGAGGTGGAACGCCTCCGGGAGCGGTTGGCGGCGGAGAACGTGTATCTGCAAGAGGAACTGCGCACCGAACACCACTTTGACGAAATGGTGGGGCACAGCGCGGCGCTGGGGGAGATTCTGGCGCGGGTGGAGCAGGTGGCCCCCACTACCGCTGCGGTGCTGATTCAGGGCGAGAGCGGTACCGGCAAGGAACTCGTGGCGCGGGCCATTCACCAACTCAGCCCGCGCCGTGACCGGGCGCTGGTCAAAATCAACTGTGGTGCGATTCCGGAGAACCTGGCGGAGAGTGAACTGTTCGGCCACGAGGCCGGGGCCTTTACCAGTGCGGAACGGCAGCGCCTGGGGCGGTTCGAAGTGGCGGACGGCGGCACGCTGTTCCTGGACGAGGTGGGGGAACTCCCCCTGGACGCCCAGGTCAAGCTGCTGCGAGTGTTGCAGGAAGGGGAGTTCGAGCGCGTGGGCGGCACCCGGACCATCACCGCAGACGTGCGCATCATCGCCGCCACCAACCGGGACTTGCAGCAAATGGTAGCATCGGGTCGCTTCCGTGCGGACCTGTATTACCGGCTCAATGTGTTTCCATTGCTGGTGCCCTCGCTGCGCCAGCGTCCCGAAGATATTCCGGCCCTGGTGCAGCACTTTCTGGAGCGCTTCGCGGAGCGTCATGCCCGGCGCGTGGAGGGAATTTCCACCCGTTCCATGGAACGCATGATGAGCTACCCGTGGCCGGGCAACATCCGTGAACTGCAAAACGTCATTGAACGCGCCGTGATCGTTGCCCGGCGACCGGTGATCGATATCGATCCGGGACTGCTTGGCGGTGCGCCTGGCGCGGACGGAGGGGCCGGGCGTACCCTGGTCGAGGTGGAACGCCAGCACATTGTTCGCATCCTCGAGGAGACCGGCTGGAAGATATCGGGAGAGCGGGGCGCTGCGGCGATTCTCGGTATGAACCCCAATACCCTGCGTTCCCGCATGGAGAAACTCGGCGTCCGTCGAGGCGGGACGCCCTCCGGCGATTCACGGCGATAACCGGCAGGGGAGTCCCCCTTCCGATGCAATTCCCCATATCCGCCCCGCAACGCTGCCCCCTAAATGGTGCACGTGGAACACGGTATTTCACGCGTTTCACGATATTTCGTAAAAACGCCCCCCATTTATCGCACGGAGACGGCTTCCTGGTTATCGATGTATCACATTGTTTTTAATGTGATTTTAAAAAAATATCGGGACATTCCTCTGTCTGGCATGCAACGTGCTGTGTACATGGGCTGAAACCGGCGCACACCAAGCGTCGTCAGAGAATACCAAAGGGGGTTACACCATATGATCAAGTGGGAGTCCATGAGCAACACGATGACCAACACCCGGAGCGCCAGCACCGCTTTCACCAGCGCCACCTCGGCCGCGCCCCAAACCGCCACCGATGGCGCCGATTTTGGCGCCACGCTGCGTTCACTGCGGCTGGCCAAAGGGGTGGGACTGCGCCAGTTGGCCCGCCGCATCGGCATCAGCCCCACCTATCTGTCCCAGGTGGAACGGGGCGACACCGCGCCGCCGGTGGAAGAGCGCGTTCTGGCCATGGCCCAGGAACTGGGAGGAGATCCCGACGAACTGCTGGCTCTGGCCGGACGTATCCCGACTGCGGTGCGCGCCGCCATGTCCCGGCATCCGGGTGAAATGACCGCGCTGATCGTCGCTGCGGGACAACTTTCCCAGGAGGGGTTGTCGGAACTGATCCGCGCCGCCGAGTCGATATCCAAATCCGCTGGGGGGCGTCACTAGGCCCCTGAGCGGGAAGCCGGGAAACCGGGGAGTGCGGGGGAGGCCGGCAACGGCTCCCCCGCCTTCCCCAGCCCGTTTCGCCGCCTGCCGCACGGGGGTGTGCAGACGGTTTGCAGCCAACCCCGGCCACTCATACCGCGGTGGCGTCGCCTGCGATAGCGACGCCACCATTTTTTTGTCTTCCCCAGCCCCGCAACCGCCCGGGACGGAATCCTCGCCGATACAGCCCCGGAAACTGGCATCAACTCGCCACCAATGCCGGAAGCAAACCGCGGCGCAGGGCCATCTTCCCTGCCCGCCCCGGCAACGCCTTGCCCCCGGTCTGCGGACAACTGTTTAATGGCTATACACACCGACGCGCTATCGGGAATAAATCCGGGTGTTTTACAGAAATTTAACCGCTCACCCCAACGAAATTTTTGGGGTGTATCGGAAGTTTGTTTTATCGTTAACGCACATAAAAAACTACGCTATCCAGCATGGTCCTTATGACATGTTTTTCAGGAATAATGTATGACATATATCAAAATGGTTTGACAATTTTTGATGGCTTTCCTATTCTCGCAAAAAGGCGCAGAAAGTCTGCCATTTTTTACGGCAAACTTGACGAGCCTTGGCTCGGGGGAGAGGTCTGTTGTTGGCGGTTCCCGGCACGCCCGTCAGTTTCTGATGCGGGACCCGGGGCAGCCTCCTTTCCCCCCCGGAGATTGAGTGGAAGTCTGGTGCTTGCCACGGGGGCTGGCCTCTGCGGGGGGGGCTGTGCGGCACGCACCACGCACGGGGGGGATTCCCCTGAATAAATGATTTGGAAACAGATTCGGGATGCCCTTCGAGGGTGCCTGTCGGTGCGTGTATTGGCGGTGTGTGCGACCCGGGCGGGGCTTGTCCTGTGCCGGTCGTTCCCGGGAAGTGGGGGAGCGGGGTTGCCATTCATTTTTCTGGCGGGAGTTACATGGATCACCACACAGCTACGGAGTCATATAAATTGACAGCCACCACCCCACCTCGAGGGACTGGTCCGGTTGAGGGTGGCTGGCGTCCGCAAAGACGCCTGCCTGCACCGGAATTCGGAATGCGGGTGCGCGCCCTGAGGGTCAGCAAAGGATTCGGCTTGCGGGAGTTTGCGCGCCAGGTGGATATCAGCCCTACCTATTTGTCCCAGGTGGAGCGGGGTGAAGTTCCTCCGCCCGCCGAGCCCCGGGTGGTCACCATCGCACAGGCGCTGGATCAGGATCCGGCGGAGCTCCTGGCGTTGGCCGGTCGCATCCCCCAGGACATCCGTGCCGCGCTTATGCGTCACCCCGCCGAGATGACTGCCCTGATTGCCGCTGGCGCCCGCCTCACCCGCGAACAACTACTGGAACTGGTACTCCTGGCCCAGAAATTTCCCGGTGGAAAAAAGTCCCCCTTGAAGTAGCCCGTGGCGGGCCGTTCCCGCCACACCCTTCTTCCCCCTTTCCCCCATTCGACGGCCCCTGCCTCGAGGTTTGCCTGGGCCACCGGTAGACCGGGGGAGATCTCACGAAAAGCATGGTGTTGGGGGAGATTCAGCCAACGGCCGTGTGGGTATCCCCTTCCTCCGATCAATGCGGATTTGCCACACGATTTACGCGCAGGCGCCCGCAAGGCCCGGCAAGGATAAGCCCAATTCTGGCCCTTCCAGAGGGTAAATATGCGGTTTTTGCCCCCGCCCCCACCGCATCGGGGAAGGCCCAGACAAGGGCGCAGAACCGGCGCTCAGCCCCTTCTTCTCCCCAGTGGGGTGGAAGGGCGGGGTTGTGCGCACGGTACGTGATATCGAAGAACAACCCACGCCACTTATCTGGACCGGCGGGGCCGTACGCCTTCCGAAAGCCGTCGATTGGTTAAGCGGGTTGCGCTTCGACTGGCGCAGCGCGAACGATTTTTTTATTTTTCGGGATGGAGGATGGCGCGGCCTGTTTCGCGATGAACGCGGGCCTGCCGTGGATTTTACGCGAATACCGCAGCGTGCCGCCCCCGCTCACGCCCCCTAGTGGCCGGTGTGGACGGGTGCGGCGGGGCCCTTGTAGTTGGCGATGGCCTCCTCCACCAACCGGATCAATTCCGGATCGGCACTTTTTTTGGCCAGTTTGAGGGCGGTGACGCCACCGCGCGCAGCGTTGTTCGGATTGGCGCCCGCCGCCACCAGAATGCGTGCCGATTCGGTGTGGCCGAATTTGATGCACTCCATCAACACCGTGCTGTGATGGTGATCGGCGGTGTTGACGTCGGCCCCCAGGGCGATCAGGGTGCGCACCGCCTCGTGCCGGTCGTGCAGGGCGGCCTGCATCAGGGCGGTTCCGGCCCGCCAGTGACGGGCTTCCAGGTTGGCCCCGGCGTGCACCATCTGTTCCAGCACCTGGGTATGGCCGGCCATGGCCGCTTCCATCAGCGGCGTGCCCCCCATGGTGCCCACGACCGCCGCGTTGGCCCCGGCCGCGATCAGCAGCGCGACCACCTCGGTGTAGCCCTCGGAGGCGGCGACCCACAAGGGAGTGCGGCGGTTGTCCGGTTGAGTTTCCAGGGGCGGATGGTCGGCCAGCAGGGTGCGCACGGTGTCCACGTCGCCCTGCGCGGCGGCCTCCCACAGCAGCACCCCCGGCTCCATGGTGGGGGCGGGAGCCGCCGGGTTGCCATTGGCCGGGGGCGTGCCCCGCCGGGTGTCCGCCGGTTCTGCCGCCAGCGTGGCGGAGGCCATGCAGGCCACAAGCGCCACCGCCACCACTGCCCCGAAACCCAGCGAAGCAATCCGCCGCATGGTCAGAACTCCCTTTCAGATGTGATCTGCCAACCTCCACGAAATCCGGCACAACATACCGGAATCAAAGGGGGAAAATATATGCGGAGGCAACTTGTGCCTTTTGTCATGGCCTAATGGCGCGGGTGGTGCCAGCGTGGGTACGGTGGCGACGGAGGCCGGGCACCGGATGGACCAGAAGCTGCGCGGTTGGCCGAAGTGGGGGACAATTAGGAGGCGTCGAAGGGGGGCTTCCGTGGCCGTGGGGAAAAAGGGGGACCGGGATGATTCAGATCGCCGCCGACTACTTTACCGACCCTGTCTGCTCCTGGTCGTGGGCCAACGAGCCGGTGTTGCGACGCCTGCTGTGTGCTTACGGTCACGATATGGTGATTCACCACCGCATGGGCGGGTTGCTGGGATCTCGCGACGCCGCCTTCGTCGATGCGCAAAATGCCCTTTCCGGCCCCGACCCGGTTCAATACCGGGAGCACCAGGATGAGGTGTGCCGGGGGGCGCAGGTGCCTTTCGATGCCCGCGTGTGGGATCGCCACGCACCTCTTTCCAGCTACCCTGCTTGCATTGCCGTCAAGGCTGCCGGATTGCAGGGGGCGGGGTTCGAGGCAGCCTACCTGCGCCGCGTGCGCGAGGCCTTTTTTACCGAGTGCCGCCCGGTGGACAGCCGCGATGCCCTGCTGGCCCTGGCACGAGAGGTGACGGGGTTGGACCTGGAGCGCTTTGCCGTGGAGGTGGACGGCCCCCTGGCCCGGGAGAATTTCGCCGCCGATCTGGTGGCCACCCGCACCCCGGTGCCGGGTGCCCGCGACGTCAAGACGGAGCCGGATGGCGCACGCCGCTATGGCTTTCCCACCATGGTGTTGATGAACGGGGTGGGGGACGCTCGGGTGCTGGACGCCGATCATTGTTTTGACGATTATCGGCAGTCCATACAGGAGCTTGCCCCCGATCTGGTTGCCACCCAGCCTCCGACACCGCTGGAGTTTCTGGGGCGCTTCGGGCGAGTGACCACCCGCGAGGTGGCGGACTGCTGCGGCCTGGATTTCGACGCCGCGCGGCGGCAACTGGAACAACTGGAGAAAGACGGTCGGGTACTGGGTCGCCCGGTGGCGGAACACCACATGTGGCGGGCGCTGCCGTAAAGCGGCGCAGGCAGGGGAAACGCCTGCGCCGCATTCCGGTCGTGGTAGCCCACGGGGAGGTTAGCGGTCGCGCTGTACCGTGACCATCGCCCCGGGACCGAGCCAACGATGCCCTTCCCCAAGGCCCGACGTGGCCAGTCCGTCGTCCGCCGTGACCACTCCGGCATGGAGGGTCACCTGATCCCTCAGGTCGTCACGTGCGGCGTCGTACCCGGTTCCCATCAGGGCCGGGACGGTGGCGGCAGTTTCCGTGTTGGCTTCGGTTCCGGCGTCATAAACGGAAAGCGGAAAGGTCCGCGATTCGCCCGCAGCCATGTCTCCCACCAGAGCGTCCTTCAACCCGGCAAAGCCGTCGTTGGTGGCCCCCAGCATGGCTGCCACGCTGATGCGCATGTCGGGACGCCGGGGGGCGCCCACGGTGACCGTCCTGGCGTTCCCAGGCAGGGTCAGCCCGGCGCCGCTGGCGGCGTCGGCCACGGCGGTGTCCGCAGCGGCCTCGTTCACGAAACCGGAGGGATCTCCCCCTTCGGCCAGCAGTTCCAGCCCATCGCTGGCGGCGGCCCCGATTTGCCACGGGGTGTAGCCGGGGGTGTGCAACACCACGGCGGCAGGCGCCAGGGGCTGGCCGTGGGTCGCGTTGGTATAAGTAACGGTGTACAGGGCGGGCGCCACCTTGGCGGCATCCTGGCAACCACCGGCCAGCAGTGCGGCGGAGAGCGCGCCCGCCACGGCGAGGCCTCGAATGACAATGGTGTGATTCATCACGGGCTCCTTAGTTGACGGTCAATTCGACACGCGCCACCGGGTTCTGCCAGCGGTGCACGGTGCTGTCCAGATCGCTGGCGCCGCCCGTGGCGTTGGTGTCGCCCAGAGTGCCCCGATGCACATGCACCGTGGCCGTGGCGTCCGCCCCGGCCACCCCGGTGCCGCCGGTGCCGCCCAGCATGGTGGGGTCCGCCGGAATGCCGGGCAGCCCCGCCGAGCATCCGGTGCTGAACAGTTCATCGTTGGCCTCGGTGCCCGCGTCGTACAGATTGAGATCGAAGGTGTAGGTTCCCGGCGCGGAGGGGATGGTCGCGCTGTCCAGCCCCACAAAGCCGTCGTTGGTGGGCAGCCCCATGGCCACCACGCTCAGCCGGGTGTTCGCGGATGCCGTGGTGAGCATGGCGGTGGTGCTGGCGCCGGGCGCCAGCAGGCCCGCCGCCGGATTGGCGACCAGGTCGGCGGCGGCGCCGGCCAGGGTGGTGGAGAGCGCCGCAATATCGCCGCATTCGGCCATGATCTGCAAATCTGCCGATGCCGCCATGCCGACGCTGAACAGATCGCTGGTAGCGGGATGGGCGGCGACCAGCAGGGGGGTGAAGTAGATGTTGTGGGACAGGTTGGTTACGGTTACGTCCAGGCTGGCCGCAGCCGCCGGGGCCGTGGCGAGCAGGGCCGCAGCAAGCCCCAGGGTGGCGATGCGATGGTGTTGCATGAAAAAAACTCCTCCGTCGACAGGTTGATGCGTATCGGCGCCGAATCCCGGCCACCGTTTGCGCCTTCATCCTGTCAGCCGCGATTAACGGAGGAATAAACACCATATGACGGTTCTGTAAACATCGCGGCGGGTCACCGTCGGTCGTCCCCTCTTTCCCCGGTTACGGCCGAGGGCCGTTTCCACTACCCTCTTCATCCAGATTTACCCGGTACCAGTCGATGTGGCGGGTGAGGTACATCACTCCCGCCAGCACCACGAACAGGCCGATGCTGCCCATCAGCAGTGCGTAGTCCTCGAGTTGCAGGACCACAAAAAGGAAGCCGTAGAGCAGGAACAGCAGGGAGCCCACCATGCCCGCCATGCGCAGGCTGCCGAGGATGGCGCGGGCGTAGCCGGTGATCATGCCGATCACGGCGGTGGCCGCGATCAGGTAGGAAAGGCCGAAGGAAATCTGTTCCGACAGGGCGATGAGCAGGGTGTAGAACAGCACCACCGCAAACCCCACCAGCAGGTACTGGATGGGGTGCACCCGGCGCCGGTTCATGATTTCCGACACGAAGAAGGCCGTGAACGCGAAGGTGATGAACAGCGCCGCGTACTTGGCTGTGCGTTCGGATTTCTGATAGATGTCCACGGTGCGGTGCAGCTTGACGCCGAAGGCGGAGCCGCTCACCCGGTACTTGCCGCCCGCCCACTCCTGGGGATAGTTGCGGTTCAGGTGCAGGGTACGCCAGGTGGCGGTGAAGTCCTTGTCGGTGATGGTCCGCTCCTGGGGCAGGTAGGCGCCGGAAAAGCCGGGGGAGGGCCACGGCGCGGCCAGTTTTACCTGGGTTATCTTGCCCACCGGGGTGACCTCCAGTCGCTCATTGCCGTTGATGCGCAGGTGAAAGCTGAATGGAATGTCCCCCCGCTCCGGGCCATCCAGGGGAAGGGGAGCGCTGACCCCGGCGTCCATCAGGTCGGTGGTGGGCACGCCGGGGTTCATCGCCGGTTTCCCGTGGGTGGACAGATCGGTCTCGATGGTGTCCCGAATGCCCACCATGTCGCTGACGCCGAGCTGCACCACCGCCTGCTCCCACAAAATGTCCCCGGCGGGGACATCGACGCGGCGACTGCGCGGGTGCGAAAAATGGCCGCTCAGGGACAGGTCGGCGCCGTAGAGCACCGCCTCGTAAATGCCCCGGTAGCGGATTTCGGGGGCGAGGCTGCCTTCGAGGTTCAGGGTATCCGGCAAGAAGTGCAGGTAGGCGAGGCTGTATTGTGGTTCGCCGCCTTTATTTTCCTTGTAGGTGACCTTGTAGGGGACCGAGATGATGGGGCCGGTGATGGTCTGCGCCTGCCCCCACTTGGCGGCGATGTTCCGCACCGCCTCGTCGCGCCGGTCCTCGCGCTCGTGGATAAGACCTTGCACCAGGGCGGCGGGGATGAGCAGGATCAGAATCAGGACGCCGATGATCAGTGCCTTGACGCTGATGGAACTCTTCATCACCGAGACCGTGCCGGGGTTCCCCATCGCGTTTCCTCCTTGAAGCATCGGGCAAATAAAACGGGCTGACGAAAGCCGACGAGCGCCGGGCGGGGGGCAGAAAACCGGAAGGGGAGGCTGAAAAGGGAAGCTGGATGCCGTCAGTCGTCCCCACCGACCGGCCCGCGCAGCCGTTTGACAGTGCCACGCCGCCCCTTTTGCGTCAAGCGTCGCTCGCGGGCAGCGCGGCCCGGCTTGGTCTTTTTGCGCGGCGGGGGGGGCGGGGCGGCGGCGCGTTCGATCAGGGCGCGCAGGCGTTCCAGCGCGTCCTGACGGTTGCGCTCCCGGGTGCGGTGACGGTGGGCGTGGATGAGGATTTCCCCGGCGGCGGTGGCCAGGTGTCCGGCCATTTTCAGCAGGCGTTGCCGCACCGGATCCGGCAGGGAGGGCGAGTGCGCCGCGTCAAAGCGCAGCACCACGGCGGTTTCGACCTTGTTGACGTTTTGGCCGCCGGGCCCCGGGGAGCGGGCGAAGCTGACGCCGATCTCCGTCATGGGGATGACCACCCCGTGGCCAACGCGCAGCACATCGCGGGGTGTGGAGGCAGGGGGGGGCGTTGGGGCCGGGGGCAGGGAGGAATCGGTCACCGGGGCTATGGACCCGTCAGGTTCAGCCGGAAATGGTGGCTGGTGAATTCCATGTGATGGGCCTCGTAAAAGCGGTGGGCGTCCATCCGCTGCACCCCGGAATCCAGATGCAACTGGTCACACCCGGCCTTGCGGGCGATGTCGATCAATCGTTCCAGCAAGTGGCCGCCAAACCCCCGGGAGCGGTACGCAGCATCGGTGACCAGGTCGTCCACATACAAAAACCGGCCCCAGGCCAGGTTTTCCGCAATCCGGTATCCGGCTACCGATACCACCTCGCCCCCGGCTTCTACAAAGGTCATGCGGTAACCCCGCTCCATCTGGCGGCGCACGCGGGAAACGAAAGTGCCCGCCTCCAGATGCGGGCGCAACTGGTACAGAACCGAAAAACAGCGCGCAATGGCGGAGTCCGTTTCGGCGTGGCGAATCATGTGCGGCATGGCAGCGGCTTCAGGACGGTGTTTCGGCCACGCACTCGGCTTCCAGGCGAGTGTGACCAGGGGAGGCACTGGAACCACTGGTGACCCGACACAGGGCGCCACCACGGCGCAGAGACAGTGCCGTGGTCAAAGCGGGGGAGGTCTGTGTGGCGTCGGGCATCGTCGTAACGGGCAATAGTTCCCACCCGCGCACGGTCATGTCGTGGTTGAGTTTTTCCAGCAATGACGCGCTGTCAGCGTCCGCTTCTGGTTCCGTGATGCGGCAGGCGGGCACGGGCGCACCGGTGACCGGGTGGGGCACGCTGGCGGTGCTGCGCACCACGTGAGAGAAGCGGTAGACGCCCATGACCTCGGCCAGTTCACTGCACGCCGCCTGAGCCATGGGGGACACGCGAGGCCCGGAGGGTGACGGTGGGGGAGAGCAGGCGGACATTCCTGCCAGCGCCAACATCGTCACCGCGATGATTCCCGGCAGGGAGGGACCGGGCCGGGTTGTTTCCAGTGTCATGTGCGTCTGCCACTCCACCCGCTGACGGTTGCGGCGCGCCGTCTGGCTCATGCCGGGCGCCGAATGCGTCCCACTATAGCGGATTTGCCCAAGGCGGGCACGCGGGAAGGGAAGGGTGAACACGGCTCGCAGCGCCAGCCGGGGTGGTCACCGGGTCACGGCCATCCACGGGCTTCCACGCCCGGGACACACGGAGGCCTCAGTTCCCCCAATCGGCGCGGCCGGATTCCCGATAAATCCGACCGTGCCCCGGATTTTTCACGGATACCGCAGCGGGCCAGGCCTGCTAGCCGACGCGGGCGCGGGAAACCTCGGGCGCCGGCCGATGCGTGCGGTTGTAAAGGATCACTGGATCGGACGCCTCGCCGCAGGTCAGGCAGCGCCAGCCTTCGAACGTATGGACACCCTGATCCCCCCGCATGTCGAAAAACCGCTGCGGCACCATATGGGCCGCGCAACGCGGGCATTTATTAATGTGTTTCACGCTTCACCCCCCCAGGTTGGTTTCACCCGCTCCCCCCCAAAAAACTCCCGTTAGTTCGATTCAAGCCCATGAAACCGCACCCCGCAATTGGGGAAAACCCTGATGGGGGAAGTGGGGTGGGGGAAGTGGGATGGAGGAAGTTGCCGGAAGGGTCAGGGGGCCGGGGGCGGGGGCGGGGAAAAAATCACCGGGCCGCCGGAGGTGGAGGCACTGCGAATATGCACGTCACGCTGGGGAAAGGGAATCTCGATTCCGTGCAGGCGAAACTTGTCCCAGATGCGCAGATAGATGTCGCTGGTCACATTACCCAGCCCGCCCTCCGGGTCGTTGATCCACACCCGCAGCTCAAGCTCCACGGCGTTGTCGCCAAAGCCGGTGACCAGAACATTGATGGGAGGTTCGGCCAGCGTCCGGGGCGATTCCGTCGCCGCATCCCGCATCAGTTGCATGGCACGCCGCACGTCGGCGGTGTAGGCCACGCCCACCGGAACCCTCAGCCGGACGTCGTTGTTGGAATAGGACCAGTTCTCCACCCGCTCGGTGATGAGGGTCTCGTTGGGGATAAGGTGTTCCTTGCCGTCGCGGGTGAGCACCGAGACGTAGCGCGCCGAAAGATTTTCCACCCAGCCGTAGGTGTCACCCACCACGATCACGTCACCGGGCTTGATGGAGCGGTCCACCAGCAGGATGATGCCGCTGATGAAGTTGGACACCACCTTCTGCAGGCCGAAACCGAGGCCCAGTCCAATGGCGCCGCTGAACACGGTGAGGGCGGTAACGTCGATGCCCACCGCCGTCATCCCCAGCAGGATGGCGAACACCAGCAAACCGAAACGCAGCAGCTTGCCGAACAACACGCGCATGGAAGGGGACAGGTCCGACCAGGCGCCAAGTTGTCGCTCCAGCAGCCGCGACAGCATGTTGGCGCCGCCCACGAACAGGGTCAGCACCCCAAGGCCGGTGAGCACCGACAGCACCGAAATGCGCGAGTGCCCCAGTGTAACCCCCAGGGCATCCAGTGCTGCCACCAGGGGAGAGAGCAGTCCCGCCAGGTGCAGCGCCGCCGTGACCCAGGCGACGCTGGCCAGAAACCGCGCCAAACGCGGGCGCAGCGCCAGGATCGACACCAGACGAATGATCACCCAGGTCAATGCCAGTGTGATGGCGCCGTCGGCGATGCCGGTGGCGGCGCCCTTGGCCCGGGCGGCGCTGGCGTACAGCCAGAACAGGAACAGGGAAACGGTCGGCAGCAGGATGTCCGCCAGTGCGTGCATCAGGGCCGCCACCAGAGGCGGTTCCTGTTCGCGGGAGAGGGCTAGGAAGCGCCGCACCGGCACCCGGGTGACGAGAAACGCCACTATCAGAGACAGCAGCACCCAGCCGCTCTGGCTCAGGACGGCGGGATGCAGCAGATGCAACCGCACCCAGTCCTGCACGATGTGAAACAGTTCGGTCATGCGGTGGGGGATGTCATTTCCGGAAATGGAGAGGTATCCGGGAGGACATGGGGTGCCCTGTCGCTGGCGGTGGGCACCGACTGGTGGAAACCCGATTGCTGGTTACGCCGCATGTACCGCTGCCTCCAAACGCCCTTCGGTCCATTATGGGGGGGAGCATAGCGCGAAGCGGGGCGCGGGGGAAGGGTGTCGGAAAGTGGCGGACGGAGAGGGAGGAAAGCCGGGGGAAGTGGTGGAGGATCGATTTCTGCCCGGGTGCCTACGGGGCCAAAGCAATGCCGACAAAGTGGCGGTCACCGGTGACCACCATCTGGGTCGATTGCAACGACGGGTGAAATTCGGCGCAGGCGCCAAGCGCCAGCAAGGCGATTGCCGCGGCAGCCAGCAGGGCGCGTCGGCGGGGACGTGCAGGAACCGGCTGCGGGCTCCGTGCGGTTGTTTCCCGACGGATAGGCTGCATCATGGATATCTTGTTTCCTTTACTGTTTACGACACTCCTGTCGGCCAATAAATGATCTGATATTAGATATTTATTTTCGCGGGGGGACCGTCCTCCGGTGGGGGCCGCCGCCGCGGTGGGCGAAAGGTTCGTTCGTCGGCAATCGACCGTTGTGGTTGCCCGGTTTTTCGGAGCGTGTTACCTTTCTGCTGTCTGCGGGTGTGCAACAGCGTTCTCACGAACCTGTCCTGTAGGGGAAAGACCGTTTCCCTCCAAGGCTGGGTCTTGTGCGGAATCGGGGGGATATGGCCGAGCGGTCCGCCACCACTGAAAAACACCTGCTGCGGGTACGCGCCCGCCAGCTGCAACTGCTGTTCGACTCCCTTCCATCGGCGCTGGTGGTGTCGTGGCTGAACGCTGTGGTGCTCGCCGCCGTGTTGTGGGGCGAGGCGGACCCCTCCCCCATTTTCATCTGGCTGGGGGTGGTGACTGTCCTCACCTCCGTTCGCCTCCTGTCCCTGCGCCTCCGCCGCCCCGATCTGTCCGAACCCGGCGTTCTGGAGGTGGTGGAGCACCGGTTCAAGCTCTACATGGGGGTGTCGGGGGTGGTCTGGGGCGCCTCCGCGTTCTTCCTGTTCCCCTCCGGGTCGGTACCGCATCAGGCATTTCTGGCCTTCATTCTGGGGGGGATCGGCGCCGGGGCGGTTTCCACCCTTCCTTACTATCTGCGTCCAGTTCAGTTTTTCGTAGTAGCGGCGATTCTGCCCGTCTGCGCCCGGTTGATCGCCCAGGGCACCCCCTTGGGCACCACCATGGGGGGCATGCTCGGGTTGTTTGTGGTGATGTTGCTGGTCAGCTTGCAGCGCCTGTACCTGAACTCCCGCGAGACCACCCGTTTGCAGGTGGAAAACGCCGTGCAATCCGAGGCCCTGGACGCCACCCGGCAGCGGCTGGATCTTCACCTCCGCAACACCCCCCTGGGAGTGATCGAGTGGGACCCCAACGGCAAGGTCATCAACTGGAACCCCGGCGCCCAGAGGATTTTTGGCTATAGCGCCGAGGAAATACTCGGCCACGGGTGGGAGCGGATCATCCCGGAATCCGCCATGCCCCACGTGAAACAGGTGGTGGACGCGCTGCTCAGCAACACCGGTGGTGAGCGCAGCACCAATGCCAATGTCACCCGCGATGGTCGGGCTATCCTGTGCGAGTGGTACAACACCCCCCTGGTGGCCGAGGACGGCACCGTGCTGGGGATCGGGTCTCTGGCGATGGACGTCACCGAGCGCGCCATGACCCAGGCCGCGCTGCGCGAGAACGAGGACCGTTTCCGCGCCCTGATGGAAAACGCTGCCGACGGCTTTCTGCTGCACGATGCCGAGGGGCGCTTTCTGGACGTGAACCGTCAGGCCTGCAGCAGTCTCGGGTACAGCCGCGAAGAATTGCTGTCCATGCGCGTTCCGGACGTGGAGGTGGGGGTAGACCCGGCCATGCTGGGAGAACTGTGGCCCCACATGGAGCGGGGTGAGGCCGTCACCCTGCAGGGGCTTCACCGCCGCAAGGACGGCTCCACTTTTCCCGTGGAAGTGCGTCTGAGTGCCATCGAACGCAAGGGCGAAAAGCTGGTGGTGGTGGTGGCACGCGACATCAGCGAGCGCCTGCGGGCGCAAAGCGCCCTGCGCGAAAGTGAGGAACGCCTGCGCTTCCTGCTCTCCTCCGCCCCGGTGGTGATCTACACCTGCTCCCTGGAAGAGCATTTTCCCGCAACCTACGTCGGCCCCAACGTGTCGGACATGCTCGGCTACCCCCCGGAGAAATTTCTGGACGATCCGCTGTTCTGGTCCTCCGGCATCCACCCGGAGGACCGGGAGCGGGTGTTCCGCGACTTGCAGGCGTTGTTCGCCCACGGTACCCACGAACACGAATACCGCTTCCGCAGGGGCGACGGCAGCTACATCTGGGTGTACGACGAACTACGCCTGCTGTATGACCCCGAAGGTCACCCGCGTGAGATCATTGGTTACTGGGCCGATGTGTCGCGCCGCAAGGGGGTGGAGTTCGCCCTGGTGGAGGCGCGCCGCGAGGCAGAGTATGCCAGCCAGACCAAAACCCGCTTCCTGTCGCGCATGAGCCACGAGCTGCGCACCCCCCTCAACGGCATCCTCGGGTTCGCCCAGTTGCTGAACATGGACCGCGCCCGGCTTTCCCCCAACCATGTGGAGTCGGTGGAACAGATACTTACCGGCGGCAACTATCTGCTCAACCTGATCAACGACCTCCTCGATCTGTCCAAACTCGACATTGGCGAGATGCCCCTGTCCATCGATGCGGTGCCCCTTGAGGACGTGGTGGAGTCCTGCGTGCGCCTGGTGCAGCCGGTTGCGGGCAAGCGCAACATCCGCATCCACGCCGATGGTTATGCCGGGGTGTCCGTGACGGCGGACCTGGTGCGGCTCAAACAGGTGTTGCTCAACCTGCTGTCCAATTCGGTCAAGTACAACCGAACGGACGGCGATGTCTACCTTACCGTTCAGCGTGAGCCGGAGGGGTGGGTGCGGCTGGCCTTGCGGGACACGGGGCCGGGCATCGAGGCTGAGTTCCAGCAATACCTGTTCCAGCCGTTTCGCCGCGCCCTGCCCATGGAAGATTCCGTGGAAGGAACCGGTATCGGGTTGTCTATCAGCCGCAAGCTGGTGGAACTGATGGGGGGCCGCATCGGTTGCGACAGCGCTCCCGGCGAGGGGGCCACCTTCTGGGTCGAACTGCGCGCTGCCACACCGCATTTGGAGGAGGTCGAAATCTCCGGCGTTGAAGCGACCCAGGCGTCAGACACCGACGCCTGGGCTTCCGGGGTTCGCCCGATCGCCGTTTTGCAGGTGGAGGACAACCCCTCCAACCGGCTGCTGATGCAGGAAATCCTGTCGCGCGTTCCGGGCCTTACCCTGCATTCCGCCCGTACCGGTGAGGAGGGGGTGCGCATGGCCCGTGAGCACCGGCCGGACCTGGTGTTGCTGGACATGAATTTGCCGGATATGACGGGTTTCGACGTTTTCACCCTGCTGCGCACCCTGCCGGAGATGAATGGGGTTCCGGTGGTGGCGGTCAGCGCCGACAGTCTTCCCGATCAGGTGCAGCGCGCCCTGCACGCTGGATTCGATGACTACCTGTGCAAGCCGTACCGGGTGGAGGGCGTGTTCAAGGTCATCGAAAAGGTCGCGGGCCAGTCCACTGGAGGGGCAACCCCCCAGCGGTAAGGGCCGACTGCCGCCCCCCGGCCCACAGTCGGCCGGGCCCTCAGTTCCCGCCCCCCAGGAAAAGTGCGTCCCGGGCGATGAGGTTGTGGGGATATGTGTCGGCAATGTGCCGATAGGCGTCCAGAGCCGCCTCCCGTTCCCCCAGACGCAGGTGGCAGTGGGCCACGCACAGCAGGGACATCTCCCGCAGGCTGTAACGGGACAGGGACAGCAAAATCCACGCGCGATGCCGGTCCAGCCACGGATGGCGGACAAAGAAATCGCCGGAAGCAATCAGTTCCGGCAGTGCCCCCCGGTAATCCAGACAGTACATGCGCCACATGCCGCGCACAAACCGCCGTGCCACCAGCAGATGGGCGATGGGCGGGTAGACCACGATGGGCAGCAGCAGGCCCCCCAGAAACAGCAATGTCTGGCTGATGGGAAAGCCCGCCACCAGAATCAGCCGCCCGCCGCCATCCACCCACGCACGGAAGGGGAGCAGGAAGGGCAGGGGCATGAACTTCAGGATCAGCACGATCAGCACGGCGCCCCACACCACGCCGATGCCGGTCTGCATGGCGATGGCCATGGGGGCGGGACGGAAGATGGGCGGGATGCGATCGCTGCCGCCGGGGGTGTGGGTCATGGGATGGCCTTGCCGCTAAGGGGGAGCCCTCTTATCGGTCGACGGGGGGGCGTTCGTCACGCGTTTCGGGGGCTTTCCGGGTCCCTGTCAGACGCTGCGGGGGCCGTGCCCGCCTATGCCTGACCGACCGCCGCCCGCCGCCGCTTGTCGTTGGACGGGGTGTCCGCAAGGGCCGCCTCGATGAGGATGCGGGCGGCCTGTGCGGCGCGCCGGGTAACGTCGCCGGAATCGGCCAGCGCGTGCATCACTGCGGCCCCTTCCAGCAGCAGGGTGAGTTGCTCCGCCAGATCATCCGGCTGATCGGCCCCCGCCTGCCGCGCCAGTTCCCGTAGATAGCCGGTGATCAGGCGTTTGTACAGCGATGCCAGCCGGTGCAGGGGGTGGGCGCGATCCGAGAACTCACCCACCGCACGGATGAACGGGCAGCCCCGGTAACCGGAATTGCCCCAGAACAGTTCGTCGTGGGCCTCCACCACCGCCAGCAGGCGTTTGCGCGCGGTACTGGCGCGCTGCTCCACCAGAGACACAAAACGCACGCGGGCATCCTCCCCCTGTCGGCGCAGCACCTCCTCGATGAGCGACTCCTTGCTGGGGAAGTGTTGATACAGGGTGCCCTTGGCAACCCCGGCAGCCGAAAGGATTTCGGCCACACCCGTGGCGTGGTAGCCGTTTTCGCAAAACAGGCGGGAGGCGGTGTGGATGAGGACGTCGCGCTTGGACACAGTTTAGTTGACTCTCCGGGGCAGAAGTGTACTCATCGGTCGGTATTCTGACAAGGGGTAAAGCCACAAAAATATCCCGTAAATAAAGGGTAGTATGCAGTTGACGGCGGGAGATTTATGCTGCATGTCATGTGACTGAACCGACCGGTCGGTCATACTTGGGGCATGGAGAGACGCAGACGCATAAGCTGGCATGGCGCCTTGGCGGCGGTACCGCAAAACGGTTACGCGGAGGGCAGTCCCATGGACTGTCCGCGCTGTTGTGGTCCGTTGGTGGCGGAACGCTTTGTCGACCTGCTGGACGACTCCGGGCAGATGCGCGTGAACCTGTGGCGCTGCCTGAATTGCGGGTATGTGTGCGATCCGGTGATCCTCGCCAATCAGGCGCGGCGACCGGAAATCACCAGCCACGGGCGCGCGGTGCCCAAGCGGCGCGGCGGCAAGGCCGGGTAGGCCGGGTAGGCCGTGTGGTGTGGACGGGACAGCAGGTCGGGGTGAGCGGGGGGTTGTCTGTGCGCGGCCCCCTGCGCCAGGGCCAGTCGACTAAACCGCAGGGGGCCGCGTGCGATCGGGGCTGCGTTACAGACCCAGAATGTTGGGTATGGCTGCGACGACGACGGTGATTCCCGTCGCAAAACCACAGAAAAAAATGACGAACGGAAACGCGTTCCCGGGCGTGTGCGGAGTCTCTTGTTTCATGGTGCTTCCCCCGAATCGTGTGTGAATCCGGTCCCCTGACGGAGTGCTGTTGCGGCACCCTTCTGCCTTATCTATCGGGGCGGTTTTGGGGGTGCTGGAGGGCGTGCCACGAGATTTCAAAAAAATCTTTTTGGAGAGTCGTAACGGTTTGGTTTCAGAGGTTTTTTGTGGTCTTCCCGTAGCACGCCCACCGGTCACCGCCGGGGCGGCAGGACCAGGTGCGGCTTCAGGTCCGGGCCCAGACGCCGGACGGCGACACGGGCGATTTCCAGCAGGCTCCAGTAGGGGGCCTGGTAGCCGTGGTCACGGCGGAAAGCCACGGCATCCTCCTCCACAGCGGCGAACAGCCGGGGGTAAACCGCGCTTTTGAGGGCACGAACGCGCAGGGCGGCATCCACAGTCAGGCCGTGAGGAATGGCGGGGTGTTTTTGCCACACAGTCAATCCCTTGGTGGCCCATCCGGCGGGCAGAAGCCAGGGGGAAAAGTCCAGGCGCGCCCCGGCCTCGGCCTGCTCCAGCAGGGCGTCCAGCACGGCGTTGTCGATGCGGTCCTGCCACAGTCCGGCGGGGTTGCGCCATTCGGCTACGGTCACCAGTTGCGGGTCATACTCCAGGTCCGACGGCAACAGCATGGTGAAGTTTTCCACCCCCATGTCCCGCATCCAGCGCACCAGCCCCGGCGAGGAGAGTGTCTGCCGCCAGCGCCACAGTTCGACTCCCCCGGAGCGGTAGGCGTGGTAGGGAACCTCGGAACAGAACATGCGGGTGTCGTCCTGCCACCAGTGACCGAAGTCGTAACCGGGGTGGTGCCCCTTCACCCTTTCCAGCATGGCGCTGGCTACCCGGTGCGGCATGAGGGGGTCGGCGGCCACGGCGGGTAGACCCGGACGCGGTCGCAGCACCATGACCCGCAGCTTGCGACCGGCAAGAAAGGTTTCCACCGGCGTAAGGGTGCCGCCGGTCTCGATCAGCGATTCGATCACCGTGCCGACGTGGGTGGCCGGATCCACATGCAGCATGGCGACATGAGAGAAATTGCCCGGAAACGGCACCCCCCGCGCAATCAGCGCCGAGGTGGGGGCGTCGCCCCGCGACAGGAGCAAGTCGCCACTGTGCACCTCGACCCCTTCAACCACCATCGACGGGGTTTCCGATGTGACCGGCGGCGCCAGCCACAGGGGAGGCAGGGCGGCGGTGCCGTTCTGGATCAGGGCTTCCTCCAGTGCCGTCCGCCCGCCGTAGACCACGCGGTAGATGGCTGCATGCACCCCCGGATCGTCCACCGGCCAGCGCATGGCGGCAGTGAGCACCACCTCCCGGCAGCGCTCCACCCACGGTTGCAGGGTGGCAAGCAGTTGTGGATGGGAAGCGGCCAGTGCCGCTCCCTGGAACAGCAGCGGTTCCAGTTGCGACAGGGGGTCGAGAGGGGGATTAGGCCCGCTGCGCACCACTGCCGCCAGCAGCGGCTCGGCACTTGTGATCAATCCGCCGAGTTCGGCCCGCACCTGCTCAAGAGGCTGTTCCCGCGCGGCCACAAACACCGCCTCCAGCTCCTTGAAAAGCTCGTCCCGCTGCCAGGTGAAGTTGTCGGTGCCCGTCGGCGCGGCAATGGCCACCAGCGGAGTGAACAGTGCCAGCACGGTCGTCGCCAGCAGCGCGGACAGTATCCGGTGTGGTCCCCACCATCCCCGCAATACCTCCGGCAATGATGTGGAGGCCAAACCCCCGTGCCGTCCGCTCCCGTCACCACACATGCCCAGACTCCTCCATCCGGCCCGGGAGTGGGCCTTCGGCAGCAGTCTACACTGCGGGCAGTGATCGTTGCGATATTCGGTGCGGGTGTTCAAATTTGTGCGCCGGATGTGTCCAAAAAACGTATGCATGGTGTCTTGAAATACGCCTGATGCGGGTCTTATCCAGTTGAATTCAGGCGAAAAAAAATACGCGTTCCTCAGTGGTGCAAGACTTGCACAATATAGCCACAAGTAGCGATTCAGGGCAGTGCCCAGCCCGGTTCAGCCGGCTTCCTTGGGTATCGGCCCAAGGAGGTACGCGATGAAACTACATGGGCTGATCTCGGCGACATTCATTTCTCTTCTGATGGCGGGTATGGGGGCGACCGCCGCCTCTGCCGCCGTCGGGGACGTGACCCCCGTGGCGGGTACCGGCGCAGCCGGGTACACCGGTGACGGCGGTGTCGCGGTGAGCGCCAAGGTCAACTCCCCCCAGGGCGTGGCCGCAGACGCCAACGGCAACCTGTTTATCGCCGACAGCCTCAACCACCGCATCCGGCGTGTGGACGCGGCCACCGGGGTGATCTCCACCGTCGTCGGCATCGGTCTGGTCGGGTTCTCCGGCGACGGTGGCCCGGCCCTGCTGGCCAAGCTGAACCGCCCGGTGGACGTGGCCGTGGATTCAGCGGGTAACCTTTACATTGCCGACCAGTACAACTTCCGTGTGCGCCGGGTGGACGCCGTGAGCGGTGTCATCACCACGGTGGCGGGCGTGGGGCTGTTCGGTTTCACCGGTGACGGTGGCCTGGCCGTGTCTGCCAGCTTCAGTTACATCAACAGCGTCCGTACCGATGCCCTCGACAACCTGTTTGTCGCCGACATGTACAACCACCGCGTACGCCGCGTGGATGCGGTCACCCACATCGTCACCACGGTGGCGGGCGGCGGCGGCAGTACTGCAGAGGGCGTGTCGGCGACCGGTACCGCCCTGAACTACGTCAATGACGTTGCAGTGGACAAGGACGGCAACCTGTTCGTCAGCGACTACCTGCGCAACCGCATCCGTCGCGTGGATGCGGTCACCGGCCTGATCCGTACCGTGGCTCCGACCAGTGGCACCCCCCGGGGTATTGAGGTGGATGCGGGCGGCAACGCCTTTTTCACCAGTTCCATGTCCACCACCACGGGCGGCGTCTACCGCCTGGACGGCCTGTCCGGAGTCGTGACCACCGTGGTGCCGCAGGGCAATGATTACGCCAAGCTGGTGACATCCAACCGCGAAGTCTATGTGGCCGCCGGTTCCGGTCACCGGGTACTGCGTGTGGAAGGCGTCGCCACGCCCCCGGCAGGCCTCAATCGCGTTCCGGTTGCCGCTGCCGGCGCCGATCAGGTGCTGGAGTGCAGCGCCCGCCTGAGCGCCGATGTGGTGCTCGACGGCTCCGCGTCCTTCGACCTGGACAACGATCCGCTGATGATGCAGTGGAGCGGCTCCTTTGGCGTCGCCTCCGGTATCTCTCCGCTGGTCACCCTGAGCGGGCTGATGACCCACCCGGTGGACCTGATGGTGGATGATGGCCGCGGCGGTACCGCCAGTGACCAGGTGCTTTACACCGTGGTGGACACCACTGCTCCGGCCCTGAACGCGGGTGCCGACGTGGAACTGGCTGCCACCGGTCCGGGTGGCGTCAGCTACGACGTGCTCTCCGGGGTCACGGCTGCCGACAGTTGCGATACAGTCAACGTGGGAGTGGCCCCGGCCGGCCCCTACCCCTTGGGCAACACCGTGGTGAAGGTGTCCGCCAGCGACCCCACCGGCAACATGGTGTCTGCCATGGTCAACGTGTCGGTTCGCTACAGCTTTGGTGGTTTTCTGCCGCCGCTGCGCCCGAACGGTGTCTATCACTCCGGCCGCACCATTCCGGTGAAATTCCGTCTGCTGTACGCCGACGGAACGCCGGTGACCGATGCGGTGGCCACCCTTGAAGTGGTGCCCCTGTCCGGTGCCACCCCGGTGGTGACCGAAGTGGGGTCCGACCCCCATCACGCGAAACGTGATCGTGAGGAACACCACTCCGGCAACTGGGGTCATACCGAAAGGCGTCACGCGGGCAGCAATCTGTTCCGCTACCGCGCGGACGGCGCCATGTACATGTTGAATCTGGAGACTGATCGCCGCATGCGGGGCATCTACCGACTGGTAGTTCACCTCAATGATGGCGGATCGTTCTTTATGGACGTCCAGCTCCGGTAGGATCGACGAGACGGCGCAAGCCGCCCCCCCCGGTCCAGCACAAGGCCCGTACCCCCTCTCCCCGGGTACGGGCCTTGTTGCGTCCGGAGTTTTTTTTGCGCGTCCTCCCTTTGCATTCCCCTTCTTACGGGGTGGGCCGGGCGCGCTCGCCCAGGGCGGACAGCAGGTCGTGGCGGGTGGTTTCGAGCTGATCGGGCGTATAGGGAACGGGCGGAAAGCTTCCCCACACCGGCCCTGGCCAGGTGGCGTCCCCCGGTTTGCGCACCACCACATGTACATGCAGGGGTGGAATAACGTTGCCCAGAGAGGCGACGTTGATTTTGTGGGCACCGAATACCTGGTGCATCACCTCCGAAAGATGGGATATCTCCCCCATCAATTGCACTCGGTCCGGTTCCGGCAACTGGAAAATTTCGCTGACCCCCTCGCGCTCCGGGACCAGAATGCACCACGGGAAACGGGAATCATTCATGAGCAGCAGCAGGGACAGGGGAAAACGGCCGATCTGAACACAGTCCGACGCCAGGCGCGGATCCAGTTGAAACATGCAGGCTCCTCTCCGGGGTAACAACGACAAATGACGGTGCCAAAAGCGCCGCAGTCACAATAGCGGAGGTGGCGTCAGTGGGCAAGGTGCACGGTGCACGGGGCATATGCCTCATGCATCATTTCCGCAGGGCCGTGCCAATCCGGTGGTCCGGGTGTGGGACCCGTACGCCGAGTCGTTTTCCCCGTAGACCTCCCGCAGTTTCACCCGGAGCCCGCATCTGGTATTGTGGCGCGGGCGCGACGATCCGGGAGGATGGCCCGACCTTGGGTGCGGTAGCAGCGTTTGTGCCGCCCGGCAGAGGGAGCAGGCGAAGGGGAGCGGGAGCATCAGGTGCGTACGACGCGGGGTTTTTCCAGATGGCTGCCGGGTGTGGTGCTCGGGGCGGGGTTGTGGCTGGCAGCCGGTGGCACGGCCTTGGCCCTGGACCTGGAGCAGCGCACCGTGCGCGACGTCGAAGAGTGGGAGAGAGGCTTTTTTCTGCCCTGGATCAAGCTTGGCTCGGCGCAGGTGCGTGGACAGGCGGAGGAAAATTTCACCCTTGCCCTGTCCGGGGCCTACTACCGCGAGGCGCACCTGGCCGGAGCCGACATCCCCCTGGCCACATCGCTGGAACTTGGCAGCACCGCCACCCAGAACGACTGGCGCAACCGCTGGTGGGCCGCATGGGTTGGAGTGCCCGGCATCAAATTCGGCTATGTGTTCGACTATCGGGATTCCGGGGGCCGCACCTACAGCAGCCGGGGCCCGGCGTTCGGCCTGTCCCTGCTGGGGCTGGAGGTGACGGTGCGCACCGATTCCGCCTTCCCCGGCGAGCCGCGCATGGTGTCGTTCGGCCTGGCCGTACCGGTGGCGCCGCTGGGGTGGTTCGGGCGCGGAGCCGCCCCCGCATCCTGCGTCGGAGCGGAGTGTGCTGGCGACGCCCCTGCCGTCACCGATACCGTGCCGCTTCCCGTCCCCTGAATCCTCCCGCAAACAACACCGCCCGATCCCCCGTGGCCATCACTGGCCGGGGAGATCGGGCGGCAGATTGCACGGCCCGAGGGAGTTTTTCAAGCCCTCGGGGCAAATGCCGTTCCGCTTACAGGTAGGTCACCCGGAAGGTGGCGGTGCCGGAATAGGCACCCACAATGTCGGTGCCGTCCAGCGCGGCAGTGGCGCCCACCTGGATGCCGGCCAGGGTGCCCAGAGCGCCCAGGGTAGCCGAGGCGGTCTCGTTGCCGTTATCGGTCACGCCCACGCCGCCGAAGGTCCAGAAATCCACCGGGATCTGCTGGGTAGCACCCAGACCGGCGCCGGTGATCATCATGAAGCCGACCTTTTCAACCACCTCAATGACCACGGGAGTAGTGGCGGCACCGGCGGTGATATCGAAGGTCGCTGCACCCGGGTCTGCCGGAGCCACTACCAGGTTGGCGACCACACCGGCCTCGTAGTTGCCAAAAGTGAGGTTGGTATTCTTGGTGACTGCCAGTGCGGTCAGGATGTTCATGGTGGCGGTAAATGCGGTATCCAGCGCCAGGGCGGGGGTTGCAGAGAGGACTGCCGCAACTGCGGTGACGGCAACAAATGCCTTCGTGGCCTTGAATTTCATGGTTTTTTCCTTACATGGGATCGGTCGTCACTACCCGCCGGGCCGGTCCCCAGGCCCACCTTGATTGACACGGGCGATTTACCCCCTTTTCGGAGGGAATTGCCTATGGCTTAAATATTTATGCCAAACAACGAACAGTACACCGATCACTCGTCAGCGCAGTGGAAAATCGTTTTCCTGGCTGCCACCCGGGAAACCAGCCCGGAAACCATTTTTTCGGAAGGAAGAGCGGGCGGCCGATCAGCGTCGGGGAGCGGGCCAATCCAAGGTGAGTCCGCCGATCCAGTCGGTGCCTGCGGGGATGTCCAGCGCCATGGGGGAAGGGGGCGTGTCGGTGCCGGTGACCGTCAGCACAAAGCGGCCGCTGGTCAGACCCTCGATGAGGAAAAAGCCGTCCGGTTCCACCACCACGTCGGCCACGGTCACCCCGTCCGTGGCGCGGGTGGCAACGACGTGTACGCCATCGGGGATGGCGTCCTTGTGGCGCAAAAATCCGTCCACCCCGGCGGTCCACGAGAGCACGGGGTTGTAGTCAATGCGGGTGCCGGGACGGAAGCGCACCGCCCGGCCCTCCTCGGCCGGGGCCACGGTGGCGTCCAGTGTGGCCGCATCCACGGTGATGTAGGTGCGTTCGTCCGCCGGAATGCCACGGATCACAAAACTGCCGTCGTCGGCACTGACAGCACGCAGGGAGCCGCTGCGCACCGTCACGCCACCCACGACCTGGGGCTGTGCGCCAGGGGTGGGGGGAGCGTACACGGTGCCGGACAGGGTGCCGGTGCCAAACTGGTCCCAGCGGTCCGGTCCGGGGCGGGGGGCGACCACGTCCAGCCAGGTTAGTCGGAACCCGGCTCCGGAATCGCTACCGGTCAGGCCGATGTGAAAATTGTGGCGGTAGCGCCAGTTGAGAAGGGCGAACCAGGAGGTTTTCCCCTGATCGGGCACGGTCACCTGCATGGCGGCGTCCCACCGGGTGTCCCAGTTGCCTTGCACCCGCAGGCTGGCGCGCCAGTCGTTGCCCAGACTGCTCCAGGTGCGCCGCCCTTCCCCGACCAGTGCGGGTCGCGGTGTGATGACCACCCCTGCGGCGTCGGTCCGCCGCTCAATGGCGCCGATTCCGTTGCGGTGGGTCTCGCCGAACAGCCCCGCCTGACGGAACAGGTGCATGTCCAGGCGGCTGTCCAGATCGCGGCTCAGGGAGGAGTCGCTGTAGCGGTCCTGTAACGACAGGCGGCGATAGCGCAGGTTATGCTCCACCCGCCACAGCCGGGTGCCGATGGATTCCTGCCCTGGCATGCCCCGCACCAGACTGCTGTCGTCCAGCCAGCGACCGGTGAGGCGCAGGGTGTTGGCGGGGATGGAACTGAAGTCGGCGCTCACCCCCTGATCCACCCCGCGAGCCGACATGAGGGTGTCGGACAGGATGGTCAGGCCGTAGAACGGTCGCCAGGCGAAGTCGGCCAGCACGCCGCTGGCATTGTCGCTGCCCTGGGAGTCCGGCAGCACCAGTGCGTGCAGGCCGCCGGAGAGGGAGGGCAAAAAGCCGTAGCGCACCCCGGCGTGGGCAAAGCCGCCCACAGAGGTTTCTCCGGCGGCGGTGCGCCAGTCCACCTCGCCCTTGTCCAGCAGGGCGGCATGGTCCCAACTGATGGTGATGACGCGGGTGTCGCGGGAGCCGTCAGGAAAGAAAAATTCCAGCACGAAGCGGTCGCCCCCGGAGGCCAGACGTTCGGTGACCTCAAAGGTTCCGTCGGCGGCCACCACCAGGTTTTCTTCCAGAAAACCGTTACGATACAGGTCGACTTGGGTTCCCGGCTGGGTACGGTCGCGTAGTTCAAAACGCCCGGCGCCCCGGTCGCGGTAGGTGCGGTCGATGCGCACACCGCTATCGAGACTGACCGCAGACAGCAGGGTCATGGCGTCAAAGCGGGTGTCCCCGACCTCCAGCAGGTAGAAGTCGGGCAGGTGGGGGCCGCTGTTGTACAGCCGCCGGTAACGCCAGAAATTCAGCCGGGCATCCTCATCCTGGGCGCGATGAAAATAATTGGCCCCCACCAGAGCGGTGCCCCTGGCTACGTCGGCCTCGGCGTCCACGTCCACGGAACGGGTTTGCTTGCCGCCGGGGGCCCGCTCCAGTTGCACCCGGTAGCGTCCCTCGGCCCGCCCCCGGTCCGGCTCGGTCAGGGGCAGGTTTTCCAGCCGCCGGACTCGCGCCTGCTCCTCCTGCTGGCGTTCCAGAGCCAGGTCGCGCTGATGACGCAGGTCGGACAACAGGGCAAAGCGCGGCCGCATCTCCAGGATGTAACTGACCAAGTGCCAGCCAGTGGTGACCGGAAGCCAGGCGGACCAGGCGTCGTGGCGCAGCCACAAGCGCCCCTCGATGGTTACCAGCGCACCCGGCGCGATGGGGGTGGGGGTAAAACCGTTCTCACCCATCTGGGCGGAGGTGGCATCAATCCAGAAAGTCCGCGCCCCTCCCGGCAGGGTGGCCTGGCAGTACCGACGTTCCTGCTGGCAATCGGTGCGGGCCTCGAACCAGGTGCCCAGCACCTCTTCCACGTCCAGAAACGGGTTTTCGTGTTCATCCACCATCACCCGGTAGAAGGCGCTGCCCCGCTCCTCGGTGATGCGCAATTCCACAAACCCTTCCTGAAGTTGCAGGTCGGTGGTGGACGGCGCGGCGGAGGGCCGGGATGCAGAGGGAGGGGGTGTGGGGGGAAGGGACGTGATCGTATCGGAAGGCATGTCGGAGGCCGTTGCGACCGTGGCGGCGGGAAGCGGATCAGGCGCGTCAGGCGTCTGGGCGTAAACCCCTGGTGGTATGGCCGCGAACGCGGCGAACGCGGCGAATATTGTGGCCAGCGCCAGCGTCAGTACCATTTTCGGCGGACAACCGCGTGGCCACGCAGCGGGCGTGGCACGGGCGCGGAATGTGTGACGCCGGAGCACGTGCGGTCCCTAGTGGGCGGGGGTACAAGTGGTGGATCCGGGGGCTCCTCCCATGGGCCCCGGTTGCCACTCCAGCCGCAGCGGTGTTTTGTGGGGGGGCTGAAAATCGCGAATTACCACGGGATTCGTGGTCTCGCGCAGCAGCAGGAACGGTTGTCCGAACAGCGGAGGCGAATCGGCAACGGGTTTCACCCCTTTCCCTCCGGCATCCACCCGCTGGACAAAGCCCCGTACCGTACCCTCGTAGCGCCAGGGGGTGTTGTTGATGCCCTTGAGTACCAGCAGACCGTCCGCGTTGAGCTGGCAGGAGGGAAATTCCACAGCCCCGGCGCGGGTGCCACGATGGGCATAGATGGCCACCGCCGTTTCCATCTTGATGTTCAGAATCATGCTGATGCCACTGGTCGCCCCGCCAGGGGTCATGCTGGTGGCGTCCTCCAGCATTTTGACCAGTAGATGGGCGCGGTATTCCCCCTCCGGGGCGTCCGGCGGCATGCGCACCGAGGCGCGGATGTTGCGCCGTTCACCGGGTTGCAGCGACACGGTGCGTGGGCTGACCCGCAGAAAATCGACCAGGCTGTCCTGACCGGTTTTTTCCGGATAAATCGGCTCTCCGGCGTGCAGGGATGACGAGTTGACCTCGAAATAGATGGGTTCGACGGTCAGGCGGATGGGGCTGTCGCCGTTGTTGGTGAGGATGAACACCTGGGTGATCGGCCGTGCCAGGTCGATGTCCACGCGGCCGGGTGCCACCAGGAAGGAGTTGGATGCGGCGGCCAGGCCCGGCAGCAGAGTCCCTGTCAGTCCCAGCGCGAAGATTATCACCTTGCCCAGCCAACCGCCCGAACCGGCGCGGACAGTTCCGTAACACGCGTCCATGCGTCCTCTCCTCCTGTTGTCGATCGCGAACCGGGGTCGGCACGGTGACCGTCCCTCCATCCCTTTTGCGTTTTCCAGTCCGGCACGGGCGGGCCGCGTCAGCATCCCCCCTTATTGGTACACCAGGCGAAACGTGGCGCTGCCGGTGCTCCCGTCGGAAATCGACACGACCAGCGGGGCGATCACGTTCACCTGAAGGTTCGCCAGCAGGCCGCTGCTATTGAAGCGAGCCACACCACTGGGGTCCATGTCGCCCCCGAAGCGCCACTGGACCACCGGAAAATACATGGCGTTGGACACTTCGCCCACCACATGAAAACGAACATCCGCCGCAGACACGCTGCCGGTGATGTAGGCCCCCGCCTCCCCCTTGGCGGCAAAGGTGATGGAACCCTCGGCCATGGGTTGGGCGCCGCCCTCCGCGTGAGAGGTGGACATGGTAACCACTGGGAGCACTGTGGCGACATGGGCGAGGGTCAGCGTGGAGGGTCCAGCCAGACGGGTGGGCTCCATCAACTGCATGCCGATGGTGAAGGATGTGTCCAGCGCCAGCACCAGTGTGGCGGTAACCAGGATGCCGGCCACGAACGCGCCCAGCGCCGTGCGTTCACCCCGAACCCCGCCGGGATCGGTTGAGCCGTTGCGCGTCCATGGCGGTCGGGCATTCATGGGTTCACAGGTACAGCACCCGAAAGGTCACATTGCCCACATAGGCGCCGGGCAGGTTGGCGGCGGCCACATGGGCGGTGGCCCCCACCCGCATGTTGTTGATCAATCCGACATTCGAAAAACTGGCCTGACCGGCGCCGATCACGTCCAGCAGGCTGCCACCGAAGGCCCAGGTGTCCACCAGGATTTGCGTGGCGGGGGTTCCCCCCGCCCCCAACAACATATTGACGGAGGGTTGGACAATGGTGCAGTTGATGGTCTGCCCCTTTTGACCTACGGAATTGAACACCGCAGCGGTGGCATCCAGGGGCAGTGTGACATAGTTGAGGGTGAGGCCCTGGGACGCGGGGGGGAACGACAGCCCCTGCACCAGGGTGACGGCAATCGGCCAGTGATTCTTGGCCCACGCCGAAACGGATGGCAACAGGGTAAGAAGCAAGGCTGCCAGCAGGGTGCACAACCCACCCCGCCACCGCCAGACACAGCGTAGCCCATGCGAAAGATGTGGAACCAGATGGCGCATCTACCCCTTAAAGGCGCCGGCTCCCCCGTCGAGCCGATCCCCATCGGCTTCTGTCAAACAATACCCAACTAGCGGAAATTTGTCATTTTCCGCCTGCGGTACGGGCGTTATTTCGGTCCGGGAAGGGGGCGCGACGGGCAGACGCTGCCCCACGCACTGCCCCCCCCGGAACGGTCTGCGCCACCTCTCCCTTCGGCGAACGGCCAGTCCGGCATTAGCCGTGCGCCCCACATCGGTCCATATCCGCTTGTTTTACTGGAGGATTAGTCCCTGGCGCTCGGACCGGGCTCCCTTGTCACCCGGCGGAGAGTCCCGGAAAGCGGCTGTCCAGGGTTTTGTTCCAGGCCGGCAGGCGCTCGGAGACGGCGGCGTTGGCCAGCAACGCCGACACATCCCCATGGATGGTGAGCTTGTTGATGCTGTCACCCTGGCGGATAGCGTTGACCACCTTCTGGTCGGCGTCCGACACCACCTTGCCGAACACGGTGTGCTTACCGTCCAGCCACGGGCACGGCACATGGGTGATGAAGAACTGGCTGCCGTTGGTGCCCGGGCCCGCGTTGGCCATGGAAAGGACGCCGGGGCCGGAGTGCTTCAGGTCGGCGCGGGTCTCGTCGCCAAACTGGTAACCGGGGCCGCCCCGGCCACTGCCCTCCGGGCAACCGCCCTGGACCATGAAATCCTCGATCACGCGGTGGAACTTGAGGCCGTTGTAATACCCGCGCTGCGCCAGATTGACGAAATTACCCACGGTAATCGGGCACTTGTCGGCATACAGGGCCACGTGGATAGTGCCCTTGGTGGTCTCGAACTCGGCCTGGATGTCGCTCATGGCGGAGTGCTCCCTGAGAGGTGGTGGCTGCCTGAAAAAAAATGCCGACGGGAGCCGTCCCGCCGCGCCCCTTCACGCAAAAGACTGCTTTATACCACGATGCGCGGCACAGCGGAATCTTTTGGGGTAAATCTACCGCCCGGTACGTTTGCGCTCGTTCTCGGTCAGCAGGCGTTTGCGCAAGCGGATGCTCTTGGGGGTGATCTCCACCAGTTCGTCATCCTCGATGAACTCCACCGCCTTTTCCAGGGTGAGCTTGATGGCCGGGGTGAGGTCTACCGCGTCGTCACTTCCGGAGGCGCGCATATTGGTGAGCTTCTTGCCCTTGAGGGGGTTGACCGCCAGGTCGTTGTCGCGGGTATGGATGCCCAGGATCATACCCTCGTATACCGCTTCGCCGGGGCCGACAAACAGTCGTCCGCGCTCTTCCAGGTTCCACAGGGCATAGGCCACCGATTTGCCCTCGGCCATGGACACCAGCACGCCGTTGGGGCGCCCCGGAAGTTCCTTGAGGAACGGGCCGTAGCCGTGGAACAGGTGGTTGAGTACGCCGGTGCCCCTGGTATCGGTAAGGAATTCTGACGTGTAGCCGATCAGGCCGCGGGTAGGGCACATGAATTCCATGCGCACGCGGCCGTCCGGGTTCGGGTTCATGCTCTCCATGCGGGCGCCGCGTTGGCCGAGTTTTTCGATCACGCCGCCCTGGTACTCCGGATCCACGTCCACGGTGACGTGCTCGTAGGGCTCCTGTTTTTCACCATCCACCACGCGGGTGATAACGGTGGGGCGGGAGACGGCCAACTCGAACCCCTCCCGGCGCATGTTTTCCAGCAGGATGGTGATGTGCAACTCCCCGCGCCCGGAGACGCGGAAGGAGTCGGTCTGGGCGGTGTCCTCTACGCGCATCGCCACGTTGGTGCGGATCTCGCGATGCAGGCGGTCACGCAACTGGCGACTGGTGACAAACTTGCCCTCGCGTCCGCAGAACGGCGAGTCGTTCACCCGCACTTCCATGCTGAGGGTCGGCTCGTCCACGCGGATCGGCGGCAGGGGTTCAGGGTGGTCCGGATCGGCAATGGTATCGCCGATCTGAATCTCCTCCATGCCTGCCACCGCCACCAGATCCCCCGCCTCGGCAACCTCCATGGGCACTTGGTTGAGGCCCAGAAAGCCCATCAGGCGTGACACCTTGACCGGACGCGGCGCGCCGTCATGACCCACCACCACCACCCGTTGGCCGTTGCTGATGCGCCCCTCGGCCACGCGGCCAATGACCACGCGCCCCACATAGTCGTCCCACGCCAGGGTGGTGGCCAGCATCTTGAGGGGAGCATCCGAGTCGCCGGAAGGAGGCGGCACGCGCTCCAGAATGGTGGAGAACAGGCAGCTCATGTCCCGGGGGCCGTCCTTGGTGGCGTCTTCGGGGTCGAGGACCGCATACCCCTCCTTGGCGGAGGCATAGACGATGGCAAAATCGAGTTGTTCGTCCGTGGCACCCAGGGCGCAGAACAGGTCGAAGGTGGCGTCCACCATGCGCCTGGGTTCGGCGCCGGGGCGGTCGATCTTGTTCACCACCACGATGGGTTTGAGACCCAGGGCCAGGGCCTTGGCGGTGACGAATTTGGTTTGTGGCATGGGGCCATCGAAGGCATCCACCAGCAGCAGCACGCCATCCACCATGTTCAGCACGCGCTCCACCTCGCCGCCGAAGTCGGCGTGGCCGGGGGTGTCCACAATGTTGATGATGGTGCCCTGGTAGCGGACCGACGTGTTCTTGGCCAGGATGGTGATGCCGCGCTCGCGCTCCAGGTCGTTGGAATCCATGGCGCGTTCAGTCAGGTGCTGGTGGCTGGCGAAAGTGCCGGACTGGCGCAGGAGCTGGTCCACGAGGGTGGTCTTGCCGTGGTCCACGTGGGCGATGATGGCGATGTTGCGGACGTTGCGCGGGGAAGACATGGGATGAAACAGTCAGATAGAGTCGATGAGAGGCACAAGGGAACCGCGCATTATACCTTGTAGATCATGGATTACGATAGGCAGGATTTTTTCTGGCTGCAATTCGCCCCGAACAGCGGTGGATGCCACCGGGGTGCCTGGGAACCGCCGGGTCTTTCCGGTATCCTGCTACCTGTGTTAGCCTCGGAGCCCGGTGCCCTGGGGCACCGCAGAGCGTTGGGATGGCCTCCGCCGGGATACCTTGAATGCCCGGAAAAAGCAGCCCGGCGCAGCCCGGGTTCAGGGCCTGTGTGATGTCCGCCTCGCCAAAACTGCTATGGTGGGCCGATGTCCCCCGATAATTTGCCATGTCCGGGCCCGCTGCGGGCGGGGCGATGCTGGATGGGGATTTTACTGTGCTTGTGAATGCTCCCGTACTTCTCCTGCTGCTGCCAGGACTCTGGCTGGGCGCCCTGTCGATTGCACGCAGGGTGGTCCAGCGCCCGGAGCCGACCCGTCTAGTTGCCGTTGGCTTGGCACTGTGCGCCTGGCTGTTGGGCATCCATGTGGCGGGGCTGGTGCTGCATTCGTTCCATTTGGGCCTTTGGGTGGGGACGCTGGTCGCCGGGATTGGCGGCTACACCGTGTGGTTTCGCAACCGTACCTGGGTCCCGCCACTGACTGATTCTGCCGTGGTCGCCGATCCTTTATTCGGCAAATGGGTGTGGCGCGGGGCATGGGCCAGCACCGTAATGGTGGGAGTACTGGTGGGGATGTGCGGGTGGGGGTACGACCAGGAGACGGTAACTGGTCATATGTCAGAGATTGCCCAGATTAAAAATGGGGAATATCCGCCCCGTTTTATCCAGTTCCCGCAGTTTGAATACCGATATCACTACGGCGTAGACGTACTCTGCGCGGCGGTTTCCTCGCTGCTCTGGACACCAGTTGATATCACGATTGATATCGTGACGGTCCTGGGGTGGTGGTATTTCTGGCTGTTGCTTTCCGCCACGGGTGCGGCGATGCTCGGGGGCAAGCGTAGGGCTCCGCTGCTTCCAGTCATGATTCTATTTTCAGGTGGAACACAGCCATTTCTCTATCTGTTTGCCAGAGTCGTAACCTCCGTATCCGAACATTCCTGGGTTGAGCTCTCCGAAAAGGCTCAGGGGGGTGGAGGAGGTCTGGTTTTTCACCATTTTTTTCAGCCCCCGTTCATGATGGGAATGATCCTGGTGTTTGGGTTGCTGGTGCTCACCCTATACCGCCACAGAGAGGTTCGGAGCGGATATTTTTTGGTGGCAGGGATGATTTTCCTGACGCTTGGGTTCTCCAACGTGGTGTTGTTTGCCACGGTGCTGGGTGCATGGTGCGCCCAAATGGGGCTTGAGGCGTGGAAGTACGACCGACGCCGTGCCGTTCCTTGGGTGGTGGGACTTCTTGTTGGCGTGGTTCTCCTGGTTTCCCAAATGCACGGTTTCTTCGCCCCCGCCTACTCTCCCAGAGATGGATTCCCCCTGGTGGTGAACCGGACTATCGACGATTTCCGTGTGGTGGGAACAAACCTGGTGATGTGGCTGGGGGTGGTTTTCCCTGTCCTCGGCATCGTCGGCCTGTGTCTGAACCGAAGTCTGCGGGCATTCTGGCTGCTTCTGGCCTCGGGAAGTTTGGCCGTATGGTTTCTATGGCGCTATCCACACAGTTGGGATATTGCGAAATTCACGGTGGTGGCCTGTATTGCACTGGGTGTGGGTGTGGCCGTATTTCTGGTCCGCTTGCTCCAGTCCGGGTACCGGTGGCGAATACCGGTGGCTGTGGCAATTGTGGGGGCATGTGTTCTGCCCACCGCATCGACGGTGATTGCGGCTCTCTACACAAACCATTCTTTGAGCTACTCCCGCCCTATGGTGCTCACCGGAGATCACATTCAAGCTGTTGCGTGGATGCGGGCAAACGTGCCACCCGGGCAACTGGTCCTCATGGCGCCGGATATGTCCCTTTGGTACAGTATTTGGGGGGGAATCGGCACCGTTTGGGATGATAACGCCGTGCTGCACGGCGTCCCCCGCGAAATATTAGACAAAAGAGCGGCATTTTTGAAATATCCATCGTCCAACCCCGGTGATTTTCTTGCGGAAGGTATTCACTGGGTGGTGGTTTCCGAAAAGAATGACCGCAGGACGAAAACTCTGGTTTCGCAGTGGGAGCAGGCAGGAAGAGCGCACGAGGCGTACGCGTCGAATCAACTCAGGGTCTACGAGATCACCTCGGCGGGCGAATGAAAATGTCCTCTCCCGGTCCCAGCGGTTTCGGGGCACGGACAAAAAGATGTATGGAAACCGGATGGGATGAAACAGGAAGGCGCGGCGGGTAACCATAATGGCCCATCCCGATTGTTGTGGCGGGGACGACGACCGCGACCCCTTGGCCTGCCCGGTGTGCGGGGAGCGGGGCCACGGCGTGGACGCCAGCACCGCGACCTCATTTGTACCCGCCGTCCATTTGGACGAAGCGGGTGGGGGCGGTTTCTGGTTCTGCGACACCCCCGGCTGCGCGGTGGCCTATTACCCCCCCGGCGGCACGCCGGTGTTTGCGGGGGAGATCGACATTGCGGTGGGCATCAAATCTCCTGACCCGGCGGCACTGTGGTGTTACTGCTTCGGCATAACGCGGCAAGCGGTGCGGGAACGGATGGCCTCCACCGACCCGGCCAGCGCCGAAATCGCCCGGCGCATCAGGGCGGAGGGGTGTGACTGCGTGACGAAAAATCCCTCCGGCCAGTGCTGTCTGGGGGCGATCCGGGCGCTGGAAGCGGGATAATTAGTTGCGGAGGCCGACGGATCGTAAGCTTCCCCGTCAAGAGGACGGGGCAATAGGGACGGGGTCAATGGGGGGACGTTCCCCCGTGGGTCACTCCGGGGCGGCCCGGTCCTCCAAACGGATCAAGCGTGCCACCGTGTGCAGCAGTGTCTCCATGGTGTACGGCTTGGCGATGAACGGCATGTTGCTGACCCGCACCTCGTGCCAGCGGTCGTCTTTTTCCGGATAACCGCTGCACAGCAGCACCGGCAGATTGGGGTGGCGGGCGCGAATTTCCTCCGCCAGGCGGATGCCGCTGCCGTCGGGGAGCACCACGTCGCTGAACACCAGACAGAAGGCGTCTGCCCCGGCCGACAGAGCTCCGCGGGCCTCGCCACAGGAGGCGGCGGTGGTCACCCGGTATCCTTGACCACTCAGGGCCAGACTGGCGAATTGCAACAGCGAGGGTTCGTCCTCAATCACCAGCACCCGGCAATCACCCGAGGTCTCCTGCGGCGGGCGGGAGCTCCGGCTCGGCAGGGAGGTATCCGCCTCGGCCCCGACCGGCAACGCGGGCAGCAACATCAGAAACGTGGCGCCCTCTCCGGGCTGGCTGTGCACCTCCACCCACCCCTCGTGCTGGCGTGCCACGCCGTACACCACCGAAAGTCCCAGCCCGGTGCCGCTGCCCACTCCCTTGGTGGTGAAAAACGGGTCGAACACCCGCGCCAGAGTCTGCGCGTCCATGCCCACGCCGGAATCAGTGACTTCCAGAAACACAAAATCCCCGGCCCGTGCGTCCGGATGACGCCGCTCCGCCTCTTCGGGACCCAGTGTCAGATTGCCGACCCGGATGCGCAGCGCCCCGCCCCGGGGCATGGCGTCACGGGCGTTGATGGCCAGATTCAGCAGCACCTGATCGATATTGACCGGGTCGCCCTGCACCAGTCGCATGGCCGGGTCGATATCGGCAGCCACCGCGACGTCCTCTCCCAGTGTGCGTTGCAACAGATCCAAAAGCCCCAACACGCGGTTGCCCAGATGGATGGCGCTGGAGGTGAGGGACTGTTTTCGCGAAAACGCCAGCAGTTGCCGGGTCAACCCGGCGGCACGATCGGCAGAGTCGCACACCGCGCCCAGATCCTTGGCCAGGGGGCTGCCGGCGTCCACCTTGAGCAGGGCCAGTTGGGCAAAACCGCTGATGGAGGTGAGCAGGTTGTTGAAGTCGTGGGCGATCCCCCCGGCCAGCACCCCGACGGCCTCCAGCTTTCTGGTCTGCGCCAGTTCCAGCAGGGCGTTTTCCTTGTCCTGTTCGGCGGCTTTCAGTTCGGTGATATCCGAGGCCACCCCGGCCACGCGGTAAACGTGGCCCATGCCGTCGCGCACCGGAAACACCCGCTCCCGCACCCAGCGCAGGGAGCCGTCCGGCCGCACCACCCGATAGATCTGGTCGTACTCGCCCCGGATGCGGCCAGCGAAGGCGGTGGCCACCCGGCTGCGATCTTCCGGATGCACCCCCTCCAGAAATGCCAGAGGGTCGCGGTACAGGGTATCGCAAGGGAGTCCCCAGATGGTCTCGTAGGCGGGGCTGACGTAGATGGTGCGACCGACCTGTTGCGCTTCGCCTTCAAGACCGTCCCCCAGGTCGTCGAGACGGAACATGTCCTGGATGTTCTCGGTCACCTGTCGCAGCAGCAGTTCTGAACGCCTGAGATCCTCCTCCATGCGGCGCATTTCGGAAACATCCTGAAGGGTGGACAGCACCCGTGGCGGGGTGGCATCACCCTCGCCGACGGGTTCGCCCTGTTCGCGGATATAGCGCACCTCGCCGTCCGGCCGCAGGATGCGGTAGTGGCAGATGTAAGCCTGTCGTGTCCTGGCCGCCTCGCGCACCGCCTTCAGGACCTGTTTGCGGTCTTCCGGATGGATCGCTGCCGCAAACGCCTCCGTAGTGGGCATGAATTCGCCGGGGGAGCGACCGAAGATGCGGAAGGTCTGCTCCGACCAGGTGATCGTGGAATGTTCCAGATTCCATTCGCAGTAGCCCGTATTGGCAATGCGCTGGGCACGGTTGAGCAGATATGCGCTCTTGCGCAGGTCGCGCTCGGTGCGATTGCGTCGGGTCACGTCTCGGGCCACGGCGATAATCACCGGCGGGCCATCCTGGGGCAGGGAACGGTTCCAGCGCACCTCCACCGGAAAACGCGAGCCGTCGCCGCGCACAAATTCGGTGTCATGGCCCACTACCCCAACTCCCCCGGCGGCCAGATCGCGCAGCAAGGTGCGCAGGTAGCCGCGCTGGTGTTCCGGCACCAGTTCCAGAGGACCCATGGCGGCAAGTTGTTCGGCGGGATACCCCATGGTGTCGGCCACCGAACGGTTGAAATCCACGAAGTGCAGGGTGGCGGGGTCGATCAGAAAAATGGCGTCGTCGCTGGTGTCGAGGGCGGTGCGGAAGCGGCGGCGGGCGGCGGCCTCGCCCTCCCGTTCCTCAATCAGAGTGCGGGTGTGGGCCTCGTTGACCCGGCACAGGTGGAGCATCTTCGCCAGATTGCTAAGTACTGGTGAAAATACCTCGGCGACCGGCAGTGCGCCGCCCGGAGGGGTGCTGGCGAACAGCAACAAAACCCCCTCACCGGGCACCGGCAGGCGCAGACAGACAGGGTAGGCGGGCGGTGGCGATGTGGAAGGGAACAGAGGCACCACCAGTTCCGCGACGTCCTCAAGCATTTGCGGCGGCCCCCGCATCAGCCGGACGTCCAGGGTGATGCTGGCGCCGATTCGTCCGCGCAGGGCATGGCTGCCGATGGCCATTTCCAAAATGCCGGAGCATCCACTATTGGTGTGCCCTCCAGCATTGCCGGGTATACCCAGCTGCCGGGAAATGAACACGCCGCACGGAAACGATGTGTGGTAGAGCAGGCGCTGCACCACACGCGTGAGCAGGGGGCGCACTGTGGTCTCCCGGCTCATGGTGAGTGCCATGTCGTAGAGGATGGTGAGGTAGCTGGCCTGATTCACGGCCCACCCCAGGGGATGCAAACCACGGTGGCATTGTGGAACAGGGGGTATCCGCCGCGCACCGCGCTGCCGATCTCTCCCAAGGACAGAGCCCCCGCCAGACGGGCCGGGCGCAGTCGCCGGGAAAGTTCCCCCAGTTCCCGCCGGGCGTCATCGCCCAGGTGCATGCGGCGTCCGGCACAGTAGAAGGTTTGTACCAGACTGACCGGGTTGCGGTCGCAGTGCTCCCCCAGTAGCCGCACTGTGTCCCCGGCGTCGGCGGAAGCGGCCTTGAGCAGGGTGAGCACGGCGTTTTCGGGAATCTCGCCCACACAGGTAACCGCGCCACTCTCGTCGAGGGCCACCGGGATGCGCACCACCACCTCGCCATCCATGCGCAGGATACCGAGCGGATAGTGCACCGCGTGCTGGTAGAAATTGGCCGGAGTGACCCGGGCGCCGTACACATCCTGGATCAGCCGTGCGTAGACTTCAAAGGCCGGGCGCCAGTCGATGCTGGTAATCCGGTTGCCGCTGGTGGCGGTAGCGGTGATGACCTGGTCCGGCGAGTGGTAGCCGTGCGCCAGCGCGGCGCCACCATGGGCGGGCAGGAGCAGGGCCAGCAGGGCGTCACGGACGAAATGCTGGCGATCGAACAGGCAGTCGATGGGCTGAAAGGTCTCGCTGCCCGCATTCACCCCCATGTAACGCACCCGGTCTGCCAGGGACAGATACAGGCCGTCCAGAAGTGTGGCAATGTTGGGGACCAGACAGTCGAAAATCAGGAACAGGGCACTGGCGCCATCTGCCCCGGAGTGGGCTTCGGCCATTTCCGCCACACAACCAAGGGCGGACTCTGTGTCCTCGGCGTGGCTGAGGTCGGTGGCCAGAGTGACCCGAACATCCATCGGCAGGGGCAGCAGCAGCACCCCGCGCTTGTAAAACCGATCATCTACGACCAGTTCAGGAAAAACCGCGCCCGCCAGTTCCAGATTTTGCCTCTCGCAGGCCCGTTGCAGTACGGGCACGATTTCACGGTCGGCCTCTGCCACCAGCGCCAGCACACCGCACCCGGTACCGGCCAGACGCAACAAAGCGTCACCGACCGCGTCCACGGTCGGTACTTCGATGAACTCGAATAGCAGTGGTGCAGTCACCCACTCCCCCCATTTTTTCCGCTACCCACGGAACCCCACGTTCCACCACGATTCAGACCCCGCCACAGGATGGAAGGCAAACACGCTGCTGTCAACCACCCCCGGTCCGGGTGTGTTTTGACGGCACTCGGGATGGGGCCGGGGCAGGCGCGGGGGTTTGGTCCCACATCCGCGCCAGAAGGGGGTTTCCGGGGCGGTAGTAGGGGTATCCGAACTGGCTGAAAAACACCTTTCGGCCGATGGCGTCCAGGTGGGGCCAGGTAGCGGCAATGCGGGATTGGTGGCGGGCGCGTTTTTTGGCGAAAAAAAGGCCTGCGAGACACAACTCCCGATCCGTTGGCTCCCCCCCCCTGCAGGTGTCCCTCACCCGCGACGGCAGCCTGGAGACCATCCAGCGCCCCAGATAACCGGCTGTATTGAAGCAGGCCTGGCGCACCACACCGGATCGCTGGCTGCACTGGTCGGTCAGGTTGGCCATTTCGGTTTCGGTGCGGGGCACTGGCAACAGAAAACGCATGCACGCTCCCGGCAGTTGGCTTAGGTTTCCGCACAAGTTCATGCGCTCGTGAACTTTTGCGGCAAAGGTGGCGTTGGTGGTGGCCACCCCGCGCAACAGGATCGGTCGGGCATCCATGAAAACCCCGGTCTCGCAGTAGAAGCGCAGTTCCATGTCGTCACCATACAGTCTGCGACACCCTTCTACGGAAGCGCGAAAACCGGACCCGGCCACATGTTGCAATGCGTGTCCCACGGCGTGGGCGCAGTTGCCGGCGAAAAATCCCGGAATGGTGGCACCGCTGCCGCTGCAAAAGCGGCGCAACTCGGGTACCAGTGCCAGAGCCTGCTCCCCGGAACTGCCCGGAAGGCCCATTGAGCGGTGATGAAACGAACCCGCCACCGCCCCATGCACGCAGCCGAAGGTGCAGGACGAATCACAAATTCCGATTGCCTGCTCCAGGTTGCCGGTGCGCCGGGCAAGCAATTCCCCCAGGGAGTGTAATTCCCCGTGGCAGGAGGGGTTACGCCGGTCGAAGTAGTCCATCAGGGCGGCGGCCCCCAGGTCGTCCAGAAATACCTCGAAAATCGGTGCGATATCGTCGTCCCGCTCCCACGCAGCTTCCCATTGCGTGGCGAACTCGGCCAGCCGTTGCGCCCGTCGCGTTTCCGCGAGGCGCCCTTGGGTCAGCAGGGGAATGTCGGTAAGTGGGGTGACCGGGGCGAAAATTGCCGTGACAGGGGGTGCCTCAAGCGGGTCCGGCACCTTGTCCACTGCGCGGGCGACGGGGTGCCCGCTGATCCAAAAAAACATGCCCAGGCACACCACAACCCACCGTCGGGCGAAAAACCGCCCCCGAAACCGCCCCGGTTGCATCCGGAACCTCTTTTCGCTTGGGAATGGTGCCTGGTTTCACCCTCCCCCGCTGTCCATCCGGCGTCCCCGCAGACGCCACCTTCTTCCGGACGGACCGGAAGCGCCCCCCAACGGGCGAGTCACAACACCGTTTCACCATAGCACAAAAAAATGGCACTGCGGAGGGGGCGGGGTTCGATTCCCCACCAACGAGGGATTCCGGGTGGAAAATTCGGAGTGTGGGGTTCGGTGGGGGGGAGGTGGGGGGACGGACGGCGATCAGATCAGCTGGGCACTCCGCAGGCGGGATCGCCTTCCTCTTCTCGCCGGGTGTGGCGCTCCAGCCACGCTTGCACCTGGCGGGGCTCCACGCCATAGTGGTTTTCGGCAAAACGGGCGGCCCCGGCGGCATCACCTTGCACCAGGAAAGGGGCCATGGACTCCTTTCCCAGCAGGTTGCGGATGGCCTCAATCACATCCAGGCAGGCGTAGACATCCCGGGTGCGCCCCGGCACCAAGGGCAGCGCGGCATCGTTCCCCAGGTCCAGCAACACGCGGTGGAAGCGGGTGTCCCGGCGATCGCTGCGGGATTCCAGCACCACGTTCTGAATGGCGTCGAACCCCAACACCCCCCCCGCCGGGATGAGGCCCCGGCGCGACCAGCGCAGGCTGCGGGTGGCGGCGTCGAAATCGAAGCGACTCACCCGGCTGACCAGCAGCCCCCAGGCAGACACGCCAAAGGCGAGGCCAGCGTACCAGGTCATTTCCGAGTTCCACCCCAGACGGACGGCGGAGAAAAACAGCAGCGTCCCCATACCCACCGCCCCCACGGCAAACGCCGGAATCAGCCAGGCGGAGCCGTGGCGCAGGATTAAGCGTTCGGGACGATTCTCGACGATCTGCATGAGACTCCCTGTGTGGATGACGGATTTCTATCCCGCCCGCGTTCCGTGCGTGGTCGCTTGAACCCCCCATCATACCGGGTTTCGCCAACATGAATCAAAGCGGGTAGCGGCCCCCATGCCAGGCCTGTTTCCCGGTTCCAGGTTCGGTGTAAGCTACCGCCGCCCGGTCTCGGCTACCGGGGTGCGCCGAAAAATCATCCTGGGGAGGTGAGTCTGATGCCGCTGGGTATGGAATTTCGAATCGCCTGCAAGGCGTGGGAGTTCGAGCAGATTCACCAACTGAACCACCTTACCTTTGCGGGGGAACTGCCGCAACACACCCCCCGCCCCGACGGGCGACTGGTGGATCGTTTTCACCACGAAAACACCTACCTGATTGCTACCGACGGCGCCAGCGTGGCGGGGATGGTGGCGGTGCGCGGTCAGCGGCCGTTTTCCCTGGACCTAAAGCTTCCCGACTTGCTCACGTACCTGCCGGAACACCGCAATTCGTGCGAAATCCGCCTCCTGTCGGTGCGCCCGGAGCACCGGAAGGGGGCCGTGTTTTCCGGTCTGATGACTGCGTTGGCGGAATATGCCATCAGCCAGCACTATGATTTGGCCCTGATCTCCGGGACATTGCGCGAGGAACGCATGTACCGGCAAATGGGCTTCGTCCCCTTCGGGCCGCAGGTGGGAACCGGTGGGGCGCATTTCCAGCCCATGTACATGACCTCGGACGGGTTCATGGACCTGTGCCGCAGGCGTCGGCTGTTCAGGGGGCAGGCCACCCGCCTGTCCGCCGGGCTGTCCGCTTCCTCAGTCCCTCGCGAAATCCTGAATTTGCTGCCGGGACCGGTGTCCATGTCCCCTTTGGTGCGGCGGGAATTGTCGGCGGAACCGGTCAGTCATCGGGGTGGGGAATTTTTGAAGGTGGTCGCACAGGTGCGTGCCGCTCTGTGCGCGCTGACCGGCGCGGCGCGGGTGGCCCTGTTTTCCGGCGGGGGCACCCTGGCCAACGACGTGGTGGCGGCCCATCTGGCCCGGATGGAGGGGGAGGGCTTGGTGTGGGTGGGCGGCGAGTTCGGCCGCCGCCTGGCGGAGCAGGGGAGGGCCGCACGTCTGCGATTCCGCACCCTGGAGAACCGCCCCGGAACGCCTCTGGAAGCGTCACGCCTGAGGCGCGAACTGGCCATGCACCCGGAAGTACGATGGGTATGGACGGTGCATTGCGAAACCGAAACCGGTGTGCTGAACAACCTGTCCGCCCTGTCCGATGTCTGCCGCGAGGCCGGGGTAAGGCTGGCGGTGGATGGTGTCAGTTCCCTGGGCACCGTGCCCCTTTGCCTTTCTGGCGTGTGCCTTGCCAGTGCATCAAGTGGCAAGGGGCTGGCTGCGGCCGCCGGGCTGGCGCTGGTGTTTCACGACCATCCGGTGGCCCCGGCGGAGGGCATCCCCCACTGCATTGACCTGGGGCGTCACACGGCGGACGGCGGCGTGCCACACACCATCGCGTCCGGTCCCGTGCTGGCCCTGAGGGCAGCGCTTTTGGAGACCGACTGGCCCACGCGATTTACCGCCATTGCCGAGGCTTCCCGCCATTTGCGCTGGGTGTTACTCGAGTCCGGTTACCCTGTCCTGGCGCCTGAGCAGTGCGCGTCTCCGGCAGTGCTTTCTGTGGATCTTCCCGCACGGCTTTCCTCGCGCCATGTGGGGGACCGACTGGAGCGACTGGGAGTGCGCGTCAGCTACCAGAGCGCCTACCTGCTGGCTGCAAACCGCATCCAGTTGTGCCTGATGGGCCACCGGATGCCGCAGCTGGAAATGTTGAACGACGCCCTGCGGAGCGCTTTTGGCGAGCCCGCGCTGAAACAGCGACGGGCCACCCCCGCCTGAACCGGATATCCGCGTCGCAGGGCGTGGGTCCGGGCGCGGAGGCGAGCCCGACACCGGTGGTCCGGGCGGAACAAACCCGCCACCCGGAACGTCCAACTTTTTGTGGGGAAACCCTTCTTTTACCTGCAGGGTGGATTCCCGCACCACGAAACGGGTATCGTCGCTCGGCCTTTGCACACGGAAACAGTGCCGCGTTTCTTTCAACATCACCGGGACCAGAACCACCCCCCCATGCTTCGTTCCTTGTTCGGCATGTCTCTCAGGCGCATGGTGTTCCTTCTGCTGGTGGTGGTGTGCGCCGTTCTGCCCATGGGGCTGATGGCCTACAAACTGTACGTGCTTGACTACCCCCTTTCCGGGCTGATTCCGGCCACCAGCTACATGGTGGACGTGAACATGGATGTCACCGGACACGGCGACAACATTCAGGTCAAAACTTACCTGCCCCGTACCGATGCCAGGCAGCTCATTACCGGCGAGGAAAACGCCTCCGGCGCATTCGTGCTGGAGTTGCAGGCGGATGCCCTCAACCGCCAGGCGGTGTGGAACGCGGAGGCGGTGGAAGGGACACACGCCATCCGCTACAGCTACACCGTGCAGGCCGAAAGTGTGCGCTACGACATTCCCTCCGGGCTACCGATCTCCGCCACCCAGCCTGCGGAACTCCAGGGCTACCTGGTTGCTGAAGAAGGCATCCAGGTGGGTGACCCTCTCATCACCGAAGAGTTGAAGCGCGTCGTCCCCGAGGAGCGCCCGGATGCACTTTCGGCCCTCACCCGCATCCACCGCCACCTGCAGGACGACTTCGCCAACCGCAATTTTTCCGGCTACACCGACGCATTGACTGCCCTCAAGCTGGGGGAAGCCAGTTGTAACGGAAAAAGCCGCCTGTTCGCCGCCATGGCCCGAGGTCTGGGGATGCCCGCGCGCCTGGTGGGGGGCATCATTCTGGAGCCCGGCAGCAAGCGCACCTCACATCAGTGGGTAGAAATCTACCTGGGCGGTCACTGGGTGCCGTTCGATACCATCAACGACCATTTTGCCTCCATCCCCGGCAACTACCTGGCCCTTTACTACGGCGACGAGGCCCTGTTCCGGCACACCGGAAACGTCAACTTCCACTATTCCTTCAAGACCAAAAAACGACTGGTGCCGCGCCGCGAGGTACAGGAATCCCTGGGGGGCTCGTCGTGGAATATCCTCAACCTGTATTCCGTGTTTGAGCGCATCGGCATTCCCCAGAATCTCCTCAAGATTGTGCTGATGATTCCTTTCGGCGCACTGGTGGTGGTGATCTTCCGCAACGTGGTGGGACTGGAAACCTTTGGCACTTTTCTGCCCGCGCTGATCGCCGCAGCAGCGCGGGACACCGGTATCTGGTGGGGCCTGGCGGGGTTTTTGACGATTTTGTTGGTGGCTGCCACGGTGCGTAAGGCGCTGGACTGGGTGCACCTGCTGCACTCCCCCAAAATGGCCATCATGCTCACGGTGGTGGTCATCACCATGCTCTCCCTGTCCGTGGCCGCCGTAAACGCAGGGCTGTTTGATCTGGCTCACGTCAGCCTGTTTCCCATCGCCATCCTGGCCATCACCGCAGAGCGGATCGCGCTGATTGACGCCGAGCAGGGTTTTTTGCAGGTGGCGCGCATCACCGTGGCGACCATGGTGGTGATCGTGGCCTGTTACTGGGTGATGGACTCGCTGTTTTTGCAAAGCATGGTGCTGGCGTTCCCCGAGGTGCTGCTGATAATCATTGCGCTCAACCTGTGGCTGGGCAAATGGATCGGCATGCGCGTGAGTGAATTTGTCCGCTTCCGGCGCCTGATTTTCACGGGAAAAGAATCGTGAAGCGTCTGCTCGGACTAGGTACGCGCTGGCGGCGGGCCCGGCAAGCGGCGGGACAGGTACTGTCCATGAATCAGCGCAACTTGCTGTACATCTACCCCAATAACCACCGGAAGCATTTTCCGATCTCCGACAACAAGCTGCTGGCCAAAAAGACCTTGGCCGCCGCTGGGGTACCGGTGCCGGACACCTATCGCACCTACGGCTCGTTTTATGAACTGCGCACCATGGCCGAGGATTTGCGGGGTTTTCCACCGTTCGTCATCAAGCCCGCCCAGGGGAGCGGCGGCGGTGGCATTGTGGTGGTGGCGGGCCGGGACGGCGATGACTGGCTGAGCGCGGGGGGAAAGCGCTTCACGGTTTCCGACCTGCGCGGCCATATTTCCGACATCCTGTTCGGCATCCACTCCTTTGGCCTGTCCGACTGCGCCGTCATTGAGCAGAAGGTGGAACAACACCCGGTGATGGCGGAACTCAGTCCGGGGGGACTGGCCGACGTGCGTGTGATCCTGTTCAAGGGTAAACCGGCCATGGCCATGACCCGCATCCCCACCCGCAGTTCCGACGGCAAGGCCAACCTTCACCAAGGGGCAGTAGGGGCGGGTATCGACCTGAAAACCGGCCGTACCGTACAGGCCATTCTGGGTGGACGCCCTGCCATGGAGCACCCCGATACCGGGCTGGCACTGATCGGCCGCCAGGTTCCATTCTGGCCGGAGGTGTTGCGGGTGGCGAGGCGCACGGCAGCTGCGGTACCCCTGGGGTACATCGGAGCCGACATCGTGCTCAGCCCGCAGGGTCCACTGGTGCTGGAGATCAACGTGCGTCCGGGCCTGCAAATCCAGAACGCCAACGGCCGCGGCATGCGCCAGGTGCTGGAAGCCCTCGGCGGCATGCACACCGAGTGGGACGAGGAGCCGTAACCGATGGTGCAACGTGTCCTGCGCGAGAGTTTTGTGCCCGTCACCCTGGTGCTGGTCGGCCTGTTCCTGGTGCTGCTTTACGTGCAGTACGAGGCCGACGTGGTGGCGGAACGGGAAACAGTGATCCATATCGCCCAGAGTGCGGTGCAGGACGCCCCGGACGTGCGCGGATCCAGCCTGTCGCTTGCCGGTGCGGGCGGACTGGAGCGCACCTCATCCGGCGCCAACACGTCCACGGATCCCGCCTACCGAAAGTTGGCCGAACTGATGGATGCGGGCAAATGGAATGCCGCCGAGGCGGCGGTGCAGGCCATCCTTGCCCAAGGGGAGACTTCGGAGGCGCTCAATGACCTGGGGGTCATCTACCGGCGGCAGGGACGAGATGCGCTGGCCCGGGAACAGTTCGAAAAAGCGGTGCGCACCGAGCCGGTTTTTCTGGGCGCCCATTTCAACCGGGCCCTGATGTTATCCGCCGCCAAAGACCTGCACGGGGCGGAAGAGGCCTACAAGCGCGTGCTGGAGGCCAATGCGGACCATTTCGAAGCCCGCTTCAACCTTGGGCTGTTGCGCCTGCAAATGGGCGACCCCTCCGGGGCCCGCGAGATGTTCCATTCGGCCTCGGCGGCGACCGGCGGCGAACGCAAGGCGCGGGCGCTTTATGGCGAGGGGCTGGCACTGCGGGAGATGGGCGAAAAGCGCTACCCGGAGGCAGTAAGCGCATTCGAGGCGGCCATCCGTCTGCGGCCCGGCTACGTGGAACCGCGCATCGGGCTGGCGGAACTGCAACCCACTACCAATGAGGGGGCGCGCACCGCTTTGGGGTATTTCAACGACGCACTGAGTCTGGCCCCTTCCGACCCGGTGGTTTATTTTCATTTGGCCGCCTTTCACTCCGGTCGCGGCAACACCCACGCGGCAATCGAGGCCTATTTGAAAGCGGTGCAGTACAACCCGGAATACCAGAAAGCGCGCTACAACCTGGGCCTGCTTCTGCTCAGGGAAAAACGTTGGGGAGAGGCGCGTACCCAGTTCAACTGGCTGCTCGCCAGCGATGCCTCGAACGCCGAGGCGCGATTCAACCTGGGCCGGGCCGCCTACGGCGAAAAACAGTACGCGGAAGCAGCAGACCAGTATCGCCGCGCCATTGAGCTGCGTGATGGTAACTACCCGGAGGCGTGGCTCAACCTGGGCACCACCCACGCCCGGCGGGATGATGACAAGGCGGCGATCCAGGCCTATCAGGAGGCGTTGAATCACAAAAACGACTACCCGGAGGTATGGTTCAACCTGGGGCTGGCCCACATGCGTGCCGAGAACTGGACCGAGGCGGAAAAGGCGTTCCGGCTGGCCATCCGCTATCGCCCGGATTACTCTCGCGCCTGGTTCAACCTGGGGGTGATGTTTGCCCGCCAGAGCCACCATGTGGAGGCCGCGGATGCCTACCGCAAGGCCCTGGCGATCCAGCCGGAATACACCCGGGCGCGGGTTAACCTGGCCCTCACCCTGTCGCGCATGAAAGATATCGAGGGCGCTGCCAAACTGTACCGCGAGGCGCTGGCGCAAGACCCTACCTACACGACAGCGTGGCTCAATCTGGGCCTGGCGCAACTAGACCTGAAACAGCCGGGGGATGCCGTGGAGTCGTTCCGTCACGCGCTGAAACTGGATCCGGAGGACACCTCCACCATGCGCCACCTGGCCCGCGGACTGCTGGAGCTCCATCGTTACGACGAGGCTGTTGCGGTACTCGCCGACGCCATCGATCGCAACGCTTCCGATCCCGGACTGCGGACCGCCCTTGCCAATGTTTACCAAGCCGCCGGACGCACCAGTGAGGCTCAGATGGAAAGAGAAAAGGCGCGCCGACTGGAGGAGAAGTGATTGATTGCTGTTTTCCAGCAATTCACACGTTTCTAACGAAAAAATCGTTTACTGTCTACAGTTTTTATCCGGATATTTTCGACGCTCACGGCGTGGGCAAAACTTTTGCACCATGTCCCTACCTGCTTAAGGAGCCTGTCCATGTCGCACATATTTCGTTCGCTTTTGCCGGGGCTATCCCTGACCCTGGCATTGGCGCTTCCGAGCCCGATCATGGCGATGAACATCGAGACCTCCGTCGGTATCGGTTATGACAGTAACGCCTTTCGTTCCCCGGACCAGCCGTACACCGACTATTCGGTGTTGTTGGCCCCCCCTGCGGTCACCCCGCAGGTCCAGTCTGGCATGTACCTGCCGCTGGAATTCAAGGCGGCGAGCAGCAACAAGACCGGCCTGAAAGCCAGCTATGACTTCTCGGGGGACATATATCTGAACGGTCTGTCCAACGCCAACAGCTATACCCACGAGTTTCGGCTGGCAAATGAACTGACCCTGTCGGGAAGTGGCAGCCGTCGCAACACACTGGATTTTGGCGCCACCCTGCGGCGGTTCAGTCGCACTTATTACGACCGCGACTCAGGATTGCCAAAGACCTCTGCAAACCGCTACAGCTACACGGCGCTGGGGGCGGACGCCGCCTACCAACAACGGATTTCCCGGGGCTTTCAGTGGGGCCTGGACGGCGAGGTGGAAGCGCGTCTTTACGACGCCGTTCCCACCGGTTCCAAGTACGACTACAACATCTACAAGATAGGGACGTACGCAGAATTCCGCGTGCTGGACCCCACCCGGCTGCGCTTCGACCTGGACTACACCATCAACGACTATGCCCAGTTCAAGGCCCGCAACCTGGTGGATGGACAGCTTTCCACCACCCCCCGGCAGGACTTGTTTGTAACCCTCCAGACTACCCTCAGACAGCGTTTGGGCAAGGACTGGACACTTTTCCTTGACCACCGGCTGCGCACGCGCGACGACGGATTTGAAGGTTACGACAACTACACTGCCCAGCGTGGGCGGGTACGTCTGCTGTTCAGCGGCGACGCCCTTAAGGTGCGGCTTTCGGCCGATCAAGAGGTACGCAGTTACGACAACGCCTTTGCATTCAACAATGTGGCCCAGGCACCCCTGGACTACACCGCGAGCAATGCCAGCCTGTCCACGGAATATGCCGTCAGTAAGACCTGGGCTTTGTGGGCCGAGGTGGATTGGCGCAATGTGGACACCAACGATATCCGCTACGCCTACGCCCGTACCCAGACCTTGGTCGGGGTGCGCGCGGAGTTCTGACGGGGAGAATTCATCGCTAACGGGCGGCGCTCAGGGACTCGGGGCCGCTGCCGATGGTCACGCTGCCATTCGGCCCGATCAACCGGTACTCCACCCGTTCCAGGGCCGGGGGGTGGTAGCCGGGCAGCATGCAGGCGCGTTCCCGCACCGCGTGGTGGACCAGGGGCAGAGCTCCGGTCACCACACGATCATGCTCAATAACATGGGCACGGCGGTCCGCCAGAAATGTGTGGCGCAGCAGGGCGGGCAATCCGGTGATGGGGTGAGCGGGGGCGCCCGGATTGGGGGCAATGGCCATGTCGTCCGGTGCGATCAACTGCACCCCGTCCTCGGTGCGCAGCCAATCGTAATCCAGGGCATCCGGGCCCAGCAGGACCAATCCTGTGCGACGACGGCGCAGGTCGCGCAGCATGAAATCCAGGGCGATGTCCGACAGCCCGTCCAGGTGAAAGCCCCCCCCAACGTCAGAGTGCACCCCCGGAAACCAGACCTCCGTTACCCGGTGGTCGCGGTTCATCAGGGTAGGCTGGAACGGAATACGCCGTTCGTCCAGTGATACCAGATGCAGGGCTTCGCGGATGTCCGGCGATATGGTGTGGTGTTCGAACAGTACACGGGTTTTGGGTTTGCGCTCGCGGTCCAGATTGGGTTGGTCGATGGATGCGACGGTGTCGAACACCCCCACAAAGCGAATCAAGTGGGTGCCGGGGGGCGGGGTGACACCGGTTCTGGCTCGCACGATGGCCGCAAACCGGCGCGCCAGCGCAGCGCCGCGACTGAAGCCAAACAAAAACACCTGGTCACCGGGTTGGTAGAGGCGTTTAAGATCGTGGCACGCCGTTCGCAGGATCGAGGCAACGTCCTGCCGTTCCGGTGCCAGGATGCGGTTGATGGTACGGCGCAAGCCGCTGCCATAAGTTCCAATTCCCCGATAGTAGAGGCTGTGCTGGGTGCCGTCGAGGGGGCGGTTTTGCAGGTCGCCGCCACACAGCAGGTGCAGCTTGAGGACATTAGTGATGCTGTCATCCTCCACCTCGCCACGCAAGGAGATGTCCTGTACCGCATCGCGAGGGGAGTTACTGGTACCGTCGAAACAGAAAATCAGGTTTTTGGCCACGTCCTAATAAATCCCCCTGTCTCAGGTTGCGGCGCCGCTCCGCCGTGTCGTCATGCGGCGCGTAACCTACGGCCTGGGGAGATCGGTTGCCATGGCCCCGCCAAGGGGGTTGTGGGGAAATTCGTGGTAATCTCTGCGCCCGTCGGCGCATGTGCGACGGGAGACGGGCGGGGAGAAACAACCCTTGGGAAACGGGCGAGGGAGCGGGCAGTGAACCTGAAAAAATTCAGTCGTGTGTTGATGGCTGCGGGGTTGATCGCCACCAGCGGGGCGGCGTGGTGGTGGGCGGCATTCTACGGCAATCTGCTGGAGGGCAGCCGCCGGGGTCTGGATGATGCGTTGAGCTGCCTGTATTCATCCGACGGTATCTGTACCCTGGTTCAGGGGTTGTCGCAACTTGGCGGAAGGACGCCGTATTCCCCCGGTCTGTTCCTGGCGGGATGTGTGTTGCTGCTGGGGGGGGCGGTGATGCGCCTGTCACTCAAATAGCCGACGGATACGGCGGGCCACGCCCAAAAAAACAGGGGCAGCCGGTGTAGGCTGCCCCTGTCTCGTTTTGAACTATGTGGGGGCGGAGTGTGGCCGCCCCGAACGGGGCCTAGTAGCCGCCGCGACGACCGCCACGGTCACCGCCACGGTCACCGCCGCCACCACGGCTGGCGCGGGGACGGGCCTCGTTGACCGACACGCGACGGCCATGGAGTTCCTTGTCGTTCAGACCTTCGATGGCGGCGCGGGCCTCGGCATCGGAGGGCATTTCCACGAAGCCGAAGCCACGGGAACGGCCGCTGTCGCGATCCATGATCACGGCGGCGGAAGAGACCTGACCATAGGCCGAAAAGGCTTCGCGCAGGTCCTGATCAGAGGTGTCAAAGGAGAGGTTGCCAACAAAAAGGTTCATTTTTTTCTCTTCATCCAAAGAAAAATTAGTGTCGCTCCTCGCGGAGACTATCCAGATACCGCCCGGCCGCCGGAGCGGTCGGTGTGGCGCCCGTGTCCACCCGATGTGGACCTACGGTTGTGGTTGTGCTTTCCCTGGGGGCGAGTCCGCTGGGGCTGGACTGCCTCTAGAGTGGCCGCAACCGGGGCCATACCCGGGATCGTCCGCGGTTCCACGGGACGGCCGGTGAGTCGTTCGATCTGCACCAGTTGCTGACGGTCTTCAGGGGTTACCAGGGAGATGGCGATACCCGAAGCGCCGGCGCGGCCGGTACGCCCGATCCGGTGGATGTAGTCCTCCGGGGTTTTGGGCAGGTCGAAATTGATGACGTGGCTGATGCCCGGCACGTCGAGTCCGCGGGAGGCCACGTCGGTGGCCACAAGGACCCGAACCTGGCCGCTGCGCAACTGATCGACGGCGCGCTGGCGCGCAGCCTGGGACATGTTGCCTTGAAGGGGGGCACTGGCGTGGCCCTGGCTGGACAGGGAGGCGGCCAGCTTTTTGGCGCGCCATTTGGTGCCGGTGAACACCACCACCTGGGAAAGCTGCGGGTCGGTCAGCAGATGATCGAGCATCGCCCGCTTGTGGGCGTCGTTACTTGCCTTGTGCATCCACTGATCAATCCCTTCGTGCCGCTGGGTGGCGACGGCCAGCTGCACCCGCTCCGGATTGCGGAGGTGCCGGTTCGCCACATTCAGGATACTACCTTCGAAGGTGGCAGAAAACAACATCGTCTGCCGATTTTTTGGAGTGGCGTTGGCAATTCGGGTCACGGCGTGGAGGAAACCCATGTCGAGCATGCGGTCCGCCTCGTCCAGCACCAGTATCTGCAGGCGGGCAAAATCCACGTTGCCGCGGTCCATGTGGTCGATGAGACGGCCAGGAGTGGCCACCAGTACGTCCAGCGGATTGCGCAACAGTTGAATCTGGGGTCCGAAGCCGACACCGCCGACGATGGTGCCACATTTAATTTTGGTGAAACGTGCCAGATCGGCGAACACCGAGGCCACCTGGGTGGCCAGTTCGCGAGTCGGGGTGAGCACCAGAACGCGTGGTCCCCGACCGTTGGTGGTGGGGGGGGTGGTCAGCAGGCACTGCAAGGCGGGAAGCGCAAAGGCAGCGGTTTTGCCGGTGCCCGTCTGGGCGGAGGCCAGCACGTCGCGTCCGATGAGCGCCGGGGGGATTGCCTTGGTCTGAATGTCAGTGGGAGCGGTGAAACCGCACGCATCCAGGGCGCGCAGCAGGTTGGCGTCGAGGCCAACGTCATGAAAGTTCAATTTTGGTGAGATCCTTGTGTCGCCTGCCATTGGGCGATGAATAAGCAAGAAACCGGGCCTGATGATTCAGGCGAGCGCGGAAGGCCACTCTTCAATGGAGCGGAAAATCGCGGGGGTTCCATTCTGTGTGGCGACGGGTCATGGCGGCCCGCGCCGGTGAGGCCGCAGACCAGAAAACCCGTTATAAAGCGGAATCCCCAACCAGCGGCAAGCACCTCCCCCCTATCGGAGGGTTCAGAGGTGACTATAACCGAGATTGTGGGGAGTGGGAAGTAAAATCTGGAAACGGAAAAAAACGGACACCCCAGGTGTGTGGGGTGTGACCGTGCGGGACCCTGGTGTGACGATTGCTCCGGGATTGGCTGTTCAGCCCTACCAGAAGCGGGTCAGCAGCACACCAATCTGGCCGTTTCCCGCCACCGGGGTGATGGTGACCTGATGGTACGGTGTGGTGAACGTGTAGCTGGGCAGTACGCCCACGACCGCCCCAGCGAAGACATCGTGCCAATAGTGCTGCTCCGGGTGCCCCTCGGCCCGGTTCCACCCCACAAAGCTCGCGGCCAGATAGGCGGGAACCCCGTATTTCCAGCCGTACCGCATCTGGATGAAAGAGGCGCCCTGAAACGAGGAGGAGGTATGTCCGGAGGGGAATGACTGACCGATGTGCGCCCCATGGGGGATCTGCTGGTGACGGTTCCACTCACCAGATCGTCCGTGACCGTGGCCGTGGCCAGGTTGACGGTGGTGGCCCCCAGAACGCCGCTGATTTTAGCCGTGCGGGTGA
>JAOUFN010000007.1 GCA_029858285.1 Nitrospirota bacterium
GCGTGGATTGGCGGTCTTCGCGGTTCTGGATGCCCTATTTGCCGTACGCGGTGGGGCTGATGGTGGCCATTTCCGTCATGCCCAACATGACGAATATCTTCGGCTATTTGAAGCGAGTGACCGGGGAGGAGTGGCGTCTGGCCACGGCCATTTACTGCCTGGTGGAAAACCTGCGCTTGATGGTCCTGCCCACCGGTCTGACCGTAGCCCACCCGATCGACGAAACAGTACGCATGACATCGCCTGCCACACTGTGGAGTGGTTTCATTCTTCTGGGTATGGCGGGGGCGACGGTCTGGGCGGGGAGGCGTCTGCCGCTGGTGGCGTTCGGCGTGGTGTGGTACCTGCTGCTGATTATCCCCTCGACCTTTGTCCACCTGACCACGATTTTGCTGGAAAACCGCGGATATTCATCCAGTGCGGGCGTTTGCATGCTATTGGCGGCCCTGTTTTTTGCCTTGTGGGAGATGGCGGCACGTCACCGGAGTGTTTTGGCGGTGACAGGTGGCGTTGTCGTGTCCGCCTTTCTGGTAATGAGCGTGGTTCGTGAGCGGGTATGGGCCAGCAACGCCGCCCTGTGGCCAGATGCCGTGGCGCACGACCCGGATGCCTACGATGCCCGGCACAATCTGGCCACCGTGTATATGCTGGCTGGGCGGCTGGATGAGGCATCGCGGGAGTTTGAGTACCTGATCTGGACCACAGGTTCCGTGGACGCCTCCTTCAATCTGGGCCGGGTACGCGTTCGACAGGGGCGGTTTTCGGAGGCGTACCGGATTTTTGAAGAGGGTGCACGGGCAGAGCCTACGAATCCCACACCTCTGTTCGAAATGGCAGCCCTGTTACGAATGCAAAACCGGGAGGATGAACTGGTTTCCATGATGCGCCACCTGGTGGAAATTCAGTTGGTCAATGAACAGAGCCGTAAATATCTGTTTCCCCGATCGTTGACCGAAACGGCGACTGAACTGGCGCGGGTGGCGGTGCGCACCGGTCGACTGGAGGATGCGGTATGGGCGGCGGATACGTTGCGCTCCCATCGTCCCGGTGAATTCGACACCGAATTGCTGACGTTGAATATCCAGTTGCTCACGAGTAACGCCGATGGAGCCCGTGAGACACTGGAGCGCCTGCGCCAGATTTCACCACAGAACCCCCAGATGCAGAACTGGGAGAAGGCTGTTGCGCAAATGGATGCGGTGGGGCGGCAAGGCCAGCGTTGAACGGTATGTGGTCCCATCTGCGGAGTAGAGGCTGGCCGCTGGTTGTGCTGGCGGCGCTGTTGCCGTTCCTGAATGGCCTTGGTGGCGATTTTGTGTGGGACGATTTTTCGACCGTGGTGGACAACACGGCGAGCCACGGTTTTTCCCATCTGCCACAACTGCTGGGCTGGGGTGATGCCCATTTTCGCTACCGGCTTGGCCGCGATGTGTCCCAGATGCTGGACTACACGCTGGGAGGTCTCAATCCCCTCGTGTATCACCTGTTCAACATCCTGTACCACGCGATGACCTCGTGGCTGGTATGGGTGATTGCCCGCGATATTACCGGCAGCAACCGGGCCGCACTTTGGGGGGGGGTGCTGTTTGCGGTGCATGCGGTACATACGGATGCAGTAACCTACATTTCCGGACGCCGCGATGTACTGTCCGGTTTTCTCGCGTTGGCCAGTGTCGCGGCCTTTATCCGTTACCGAGCCAGCGGTCATCGGGGCTGGTTTGTAGGGGCGGCCGTGGCAGGTCTGGCGGGTCTGCTCACCAAGGAAATGGCCGCCACGTTTCCAGCCCTATGGTTTCTGGTGGATGTGGTCCACGCCCTGCGGGACCAACCACAGCGACTATCCAGAGCTGTGGGGCAGGTGCTAAAGACGCATTGGCGTTTGTACGGTGTCGGCGGGACGGTGGCGAGCGCCTTCATTCTGTATGTGGCGCTGGTCCAGATGCCGGTAGCAATTGTGCCCCCGCACGGCGGTTCCTGGCTCGCCAACTTCATGACTGTGGCGGTGGTGTTGAGCCATGCCCTGCGGCTGCTGTTGTGGCCCACAGGGCTGATGGTGGACTACGACGGCTTTTTCACACCAGTGATCTCCTTTGCCGATCCCCGCCTTTCAGGATCCCTGATGGTCCTGGGGTTGGCCATATGGAGCGGAATTTATGCCGCCCGATTCAGCACAGCAGCCTTTTTTGCAGTGAATTGGCTGTGGATTTCCTACTTGCCGGTAATGCACATCGTTCCGCATGTCGAGCTTTTTGCGGAGCATTATTTGTATCTGCCCTCGGTGGGGTTCTGCATCCTGGCCGGGATGGGTATTTCCCGTCTGCAGGAATTCCCCCGTTTCGGACGCGTGGCAACAGTGGCAGGAATTGCAGTGTTGTTGCTGCTCTCCGCGCTCACCTGGGACCGCAACCGCGATTTTTCCTCCCAAATCCGGGTACTGGAAGCCGAAATGAGGGTCTATCCGCATAATCTCAGAGCCATGTCCAACTTGGGCTGGAGTTACCTGAAAGTGGGCCGCTACGCTGAAGCCCTTGGTGTGTACGAGCCCTACCTGGAGAGGGATCCCGGTGACCTGGACGTGTGGAAGAGCGGCGGACACGCTGCCATGCAAATCGGGGATGCGGCTCGATCGGCCACCATGTACGCCCGGGCCACCCAACTTGCACCCCGGGATTCAGGTGCCTGGATGGGGTTGGGCGTCGCCTTGCAATCTGTCGGAGATAAGGAGGGTGCCGAGTCCGCCTTTATCACCGGCACATCGCTGGCCCCGCAAGACTACGAACCGTGGCACAACCTGGGGGTGCTGTACGCGCTGTCACTGCGACCGGATGCCGCGCGGGATGCCTTCGAGCGCGCGTTTCAGTCTCCCAAGGCTCCGCCAAGCGCCGCACTGGACCTGTCGCAGGCCAACATTGCCTTGGGGCGCTGTCAGGAGGCTCGGGCGGTGATGATGGAAGTGGATGCCTCCGCATTGGATGTGGCAGGGCAAAAACGATTCGTCATGCTGGGAGAAAGGTGGCGCAACCGCTGCGAAAGCCGCTGACCGAGCACTATCCGGACTTTCCAAAGGGGTAGGTCCAAAAATGGAACTGTTTTTGCTTCCATTCCCTGTGCAGAGTGTGTTCCTGTGCTGTGAATTTGCTGCGTGTGAAGTTTAACCATTTGAAAATAAACGGTAAAACGGGGTTTTCTGCGCCGCCATTGCACGCCTGTGCCAAAAATATGGTATGCCAGCGTCCGGGCAGGTTGATGGAGGGGGGAAGCCGGACTCCGAAAAGCGTGCGGTGGATTCCTCTTTTTTCCTCACCCACGCACGGTCAGGCATTCTTGTGGGTGGTGGCCATGTGGGCCCTGGCCATATTCATTCCCGGTACTTCTGCGGCCGTGTCACTACGGGCACCCGCCGCGGTATCAACCAACCCGAAGGCTCTGGCAGAAACCGGGGGACTGACGCAGGAGCCGGCTTCCCCTAACGGGAGTGCGGTGGCAGGACCGGGAGTAGTGGGGCGTCTGCTGGAAGCATCCGGCACCAGTGTTACTGGCTACCTGCGCAATGAAACCGCGTATCGATACATTAATCCGGTTTCTTTTTCAAAAGTACTCACGGTCATCCGGATGGAGACCACCACCCCAATCGGCGACCGCATGGAACTGCGACTTGTGCCGCGGGTGAGCTACGACTCGGTGTACGACCTGGAAGACGTGGATACCATTCACCCCCGCCACGGACCTACTACCATTCTCACCACAGAACAAACCCCCGGCCTGGTCGACCAGTTGACTGCGGACAATGTGCGCTTGGTAGAAGTGGTGCAGGTGGAAAAGGAACTGCGCGAGTGGTTTCTGGATATCCATTTTGCCGCCTCTGACCTTCGGGTGGGGCGTCAGATTGTGCGCTGGGGCGTGGTGGAAGGCGCGCGAGTGACGGATGAGGTTAATCCCCTTGATTTCAAGGAATTTATTCTGCGAGACGTGGTGGATCGGTACGTCCCGCTGATGATGGCAAAATACGATTACTATTTGCCAAATTCCAGTATGCAACTCTTGTGGATTCCTGAGGTGCAACCCCACCTGCCGGCTCCGGTAGGGACCGAATTCGAGCAGTTTCAGTATCTTCCCGGGCTACGGGTCCCCCGAAGCGGAATTTCCAATGCCGAATACGGAGCGCGCTACAGTTTCAGCCTTGTGGGTGCCGACCTGTCCCTGAGTTACCTGGACACCTGGGACGACTTTCCAGCGGCGTTTCGATCGGTACGCGGGGTAGGGGCGACCGCCGAATTTGGTGTGACCCCCACTGTGGATTTCGTGCCCGCTCCGCCACGCTTGCACATCCCGGGCATCAGCTTCTCCCGGGCCCTGGGGCCGTTCATCTGGAGTGGTGAGGCCGCCTATGTGAACAACAAGGTGTTCGGCACCTTCCTGGCCAAAAACGTGGTGCTGCCACCGGAAGCCTTGCTGGGATCCCTTCAGCGGGACTACTACAAGTGGGCCGCGAACGTGGATTTCACCTATTTTGGTATTGATTTTTCCCTGCAATTCCTGCGCGCCACGATCATTGATTACCACCCGGCGATCATTGCCGACCGTGTGGACACGGTACACTCGGCATTCATTCGCAAGACCTTCCTGGACAACATCGTGACCGCCCAGATGTTGGCGATCCATTTTATCAATGACGCTGAATGGGTCATCCGTCCGCGCCTGGATGTGCTGATGACCCAAAAGGTCAAACTGTCGGTGGGTGCGGATGTCATGGCAGGGGACATAGCGGATACGGGACCACGGGGAGAGCCGCTGCCCGGACAATTTCACTTTGCAGGTTTTTTCCAGAACAGTTCACGGATGTATGTGGAACTCTCTTACCAATTTTAGCCATATCCTCCGCGCAGGCCGATCTCTGTGGGCGGCCGCCCTGTGCGCGTGCTTGGCTCTGATGACCACGGGCTGCGGAGCTGCGCCGTTTCCGGGCAGCCCGGCCGCTTCCGGTGTGCGCGATGTGCCGTTTGTGGACACCTATAACTTTGATTTCCCGACCGGGAGCGCCAACCACGGCAGCAAGGATGGGCGAGATACCAGCGGCAACCTGCGCGTGTTCTCCGCCGCTGATTTGGCCAACCTGCTCTCTGCGGCCAACGTCTCCACCGAACTGAGCGGCGGCGTGATTAGCGGCTACACGCTGTTTGGGACGGCAGTGGAACGGGTGATCCTGCAGGCCCGCGATTTTGATGGCAACGTGTTGCCGGACGTATTTTACAACGGCTTGGGTGGTGTGCCCGATTTCGGCGCCGAGGAGGGCACAACCTCCCAAGGGACGTTTACCATCTTCAACGTCCCTCCCGGGGAGACGTTTCTGATCGCCTCCCATGGGGGAATCGGGATGGGACGGGTATCGGCATTTGCACGTGGCATTTCGGTCAAGGCGGTGGACGTTGTGCCACTGGTCGTGGCTCAGATTGGCGTGACTGGTGCCATTGCGGACTGGACCACCGGATTGAATGTGTTTCCGGTGACCATCACCGGAATGGGGCTGCAGTCCGATTCCCGTTTCTCTGACGATCAGGGGCACCTGGATGTGACTCCACTGGTGGGTTACCGGTTCGTGTTGCCCGCCGGCAGCGAATTTTTGATCCAGCAACAGGCCGCAGGGTATCTTCCCACCTACCAGATGGTGAATACATACCTGACTGACCTGAACGGGGCAGTGGACCTGACGCGTGACTTTTTCATGGTCTCGCAAAGTACGGTGACCAGATGGCTTGCCCAGGCGGGAATTAACCGCATCCCCGGCACCGGTATGATTGCCGGCAGGGTGATGTCCGGAGACAGTTCCCAGCCACATGGGCGCCTGGCTTTTTACACCTTCGATGGTACCCCCGTGGGAGAGTACCGTATGGGACTCAGCGTACTGGCCAACCCAGGCACCCCAAGCGCGGAAGACCTCGTCTATTTCGTAGCCTTCAACCTCCCTCCTGGTCCTGTTTTTACGCGTGCCAGCGCCTATCACGTGAGCAGTGGCTTTGAGGTGATGATGGCGGGAGGCAGTGTAACGGAGGTGCTGGCCGATTCGGTTACCCTGGAGGACATCAAGCTAGCGGGCTCCCAGTCGGCAGATACACCGGGCGGCACCACCGAGGTTACCCTGCGCGGCACGATTACCCTGTCCGATCTGGCCACAGTGGTGAAGGATGTGGTGGTGGATGTGGGGGGGTATCCCGGCGGTCCTGGTCGTTACGACGGTCCGGTGCGCTCCCGGACGGTTTTTACAGGTGATGAGTATTCGGTGCTCGCACAGCAGCGGGTATCACCCACCGATCCTTACGACCTGACCCAGTCCAATTTGCCGATCAAGGGTGACTATGTGGTACGGGTAGCCAACCTGCCGGGCCAGTCGCACTATGTGGATACCTACCAATACATCGACACCCGCACCGCCCAGCCGCTACCGGATGGCAGCGCCGAACTGGTCTGGAATCTCCAGGTGTTCTCCCGTACCGAGGTGGAGGCCATGGCCGCAGTGGCCGGAGTGCAACTTGATCCTGGCAGGGGTGTGCTGGTTGGAAGGGTGATCGACGTCCTCAGTGGTAACACCGCTCAGAATATCCGGCTTACCGTGTATAACCAGGATGGCATTCCCGTGGGTGACATGCGTTACCTGGATCTGGTCGGGCTACCGCAACGGCTGGATTCCACCTCCCTCCAGGGTGAATTCATGGTATTCAACGTACCGCCCGGGTTGGTTCTGATCCAGGTCACATCCGCCAATGATACCGGCAGCCTCACCACACGCGTCTATCCTGGCGGTGTCACCGCAGTTGGTGTCCTTCCCGTGGGCGACGCACCCGAGGAAATAACCTCCATATCCGGAACCCTGTTCGACCTGAAGGGCAAAGCGCCGGTGGCAGGGGCGGAGGTAATGTACCGCGGTGAACCGTCGCGGGATCCAAGCGTGCGTTCTGGATACCTGACCGGGTTGACGGACACCCTCGGAAATTTCAGCGCCAAGTTACGGATATTCGGTGATTTCATCGTCTCGGCCACACCGGGGAGTGGCTACTTCAGAACCCATAATCTGGGGGTCCAGACAGGGCTGAGAGAACAAACCAGAGAGAATTTGTGGGCCCTGTCACGACAACATGTGCAACAAATGGAGCAGCAACTCGCGGCGGCCGGTAAGAGCGTAGTCCAGGACGCTGCCCGGGGCATTGTGGTGGGAGAGGTGCAAGCCCGTTCCTGGCTCAATCGGCCCGGTGACTCCTGGACGATACAGTCCGGGGTGTTGGGCCCCACCGCCATTGCCTCCTCACTGATGAACGGCGATTACATTCCAGACATGCTGGTGGCCAACGGCGATTCTGACGACGTTTCAGTGTTCTTCGGTAATCAGGAGGGCACTTTTGACTTTGCCGGCTCCTACCCGGTTGGTCTTAGTCCTATTGATCTGCTGGGCATGGATGTCAATGCGGACGGTGTGGGGGACATTCTGGTGCTTGACCAGGGCGCCCTGTCGGGCGACGTGCGGGTATTGATGGGGACCATCCGCGGATCCTTCCGCGAGGAACGCAGTCGACGCCTGTTTACAGGCAACGCCCCCGTTGCCATGAGCCTGGGCGATATGGATGGGGACGGTCTGGCGGATGATCTGGTGGTGCTGAACGGAGGGGGAACCCCTTCCCTGTCGGTGTATTTTCGCAACGACGAGCGTCGTTTCGTGGAGGCACCCTATTCCCCCACCCCCATTGCCGGAAACGGCCCGAGCGCGCTCCAGGTCCTTGATATTCACCCCGTGGTGAGTGATGCCGGGCGTCTGCGCGGTTCCAAGGTTCTGGATGACGTGATTGTGGCAATGGAGGGGTCGGACACCATTGAGAGCTATGCCAATATTGGTACGGAGTTGTATCGGGAGACGCCAGTGTTCCTGGCCTCGGGTACATTGCCTTCCGACGTGCTGCGCATCGATATCAACTTCGACGGCGTGCTGGATACAGACCGCAGCCTGGAGTTTGTAGTGCTCAGCCGGGGCCTGAATGAGGTACAAGTGCTGCATCAGGATGCCGCAGGGTTGGTCACCCAGCTGGCTCCTCCGGTGCAGCTTGACGCCGGTTGCAACGCCCGCAAACTGAAGTTGACACCGGTCAACGAAGACGGTTGGGCCGACCTGCTGGTGCTGTGCAACGGGACCGGTACGGCGGCCGTCTATCTGGGCAAGAGACAAGGCCAGTTTATCCCCTGGCAATGTGCCAGTGGCTGCCGTCGACCAGCTCTGACCGTGGGTAGTGGCCCTTCCGATATCGTGGTGTCGAACTTCGACAGCCGCCAGGGCGCCGACCTTGTGGTCGCCAACCGGTTGAGTCATTCCCTGTCGGTGTTTTCATCAGTTACCACCCCTTTGCAGGGGGTGCCCGTAACGGTGGCGGATCTGGATGGTAATCCGGTGCCGGACCTGTATTACCTGGATGATTTCGGCAACATACTTCCAACCGATACAATGACCAGCAGTTCCGGTCGGTTTGTGGCCTTCAACGTGCCGCCTGGAAGTGCGTGGGTGGTGGCCAGAGATGGGGACAACGGCGATCGACGACTGGTTGTTTTGCCGGGAGAGGCCACCTATTCAACCCTCCTGACCATTGCCGGATCGCCGCCGCCGATCGTTCTGGAGGGCACGGTCAGTGATGCGGTGGGAGCGGCGCAGGAGGGTATCGAACTGCAGTTCTCCGGGACTGGCATCTCCGTCATCAGCGCCAACGATGTGTCGGCCAACGGAGGATACAGCGTGACTCTCCCCACGAATTTCGGCGAAACCGTGGTAAGGTTGCGCCAGCCATGATCGTGGTGGCATCTTACTTCGGGAAGGTAGGCCGGGCGGCCCCAGACCCCGTTGACAATTCGGTGTGTGCCGGTATGTGGCTGTGTGAAAAATCCCCGCGTGGCTGGTGAATGTTGTGCGAATTTCGTCCCCTGTCAAGCTGATCATCCAGATTCCATGCCTGAACGAAGAGCAGACGCTACCGCAAACCGTGGCGGACCTGCCACGTTCCATCCCCGGGGTGGACCGCATCGAACTGCTGGTAATCGATGACGGTTCTACCGATCGGACCCCGGAAGTTGCTCGCGAGTTGGGCGTGCATCACCTCATCCGCTTTACCGCCAACAAAGGGCTGGCGCGCGCGTTCTCCGCAGGAATCGAGTTTTCCCTGGCAAACGGTGCCGACATTATTGTCAATACGGACGCCGACAACCAGTACTGTGGCGCCGACGTGGAAAAGCTGATCCGACCGGTGCTGGAAGGCAAGGCCGATATTGTCATCGGCGACCGCGAACCGCAGACCATCGCACATTTTTCCTTCGTCAAAAAACGTCTTCAGTACTGGGGTAGTTGGGTGGTCCGGCAACTTTCCGGCACAGACATTCCGGATACCACTTCCGGTTTTCGTGCCTACAGTCGGGAGGCTGCGTTGCACCTGAACGTGGTGTCGGAGTTTACCTATACACTGGAAACCATCATCCAGGCCGGCAAGCTGTCGATGACCATTACCCACGTGCCGGTGCGCACCAATCCGGAACTGCGCAAGAGCCGCCTGTTCCGATCTATTCCGGGTTACCTGAAACGCTCGGCTGCAACCATCCTGCGCGTGTACACCATGTACGAGCCGCTCAAGATGTTTTCCTATCTGGGAGGGGGATTGATTGCCGCCGGCCTGGTACCGGGGCTGCGTTACCTTTATCTGTACGCCATCGGCGAAGGGGTGGGCCATGTGCAGTCGGTGGTTGCGGCGGCGGTGCTGATCATCCTCGGGTTCCAGGTGCTGGTGCTCGGGGTGCTGGCCGACCTGATCGGCAGCAACCGCAAGCTGACCGAGAAACTCCTGTATCTCTCCCGCAAGGTAGCCTACCAATCTCCGTCAGAAACTCCACAGTCGGAGAAAAAATCATGAAGGCGGCTCCGTTAGCGCGGTCTTACGAAAGTGGTGCCCTGCCGCGCCTGTCCTACGTCATTCCCCTGCTCAACGAGAAGGCCTCCCTGGAAGAGCTGTACCGGCGCATTGCCACCGTTACCGAGCGTGCGGGGTGCCAGTTCGAAGTGCTGTTTGTGGACGACGGCAGCCGCGATGGATCGTTTGAGGTGGTGGCGGAACTGGGTCGCCGCGACCCACGGGTCCGTGGTGTCCGGTTTGGCCGCAACCGGGGCAAATCCGCAGCCCTCGACGCCGGTTTTCGTGCCGCCCTAGGGGATGTGATCATTACCATGGACGCCGACCTTCAGGACGACCCGGAGGAAGTCCCCCGCATGCTGGAACTGTTGGCCAGCCACAATCTTGATGTGGTTTCCGGCTGGAAGCGGTCTCGCCGCGACCCGTTTTCCCGGCGGCTGCTGTCGCGCATTTTCAACGGTGTGACTGCGCGCTTCTCGGGCCTGCATCTGCATGACTTCAATTGTGGCTTCAAGGCCTATCGTCGCCAGGTCATCGACCACACCCGGGTGTACGGGGAATTGCACCGTTTTTTGCCGGTCCTGGCCCACTGGAACGGCTTTCGGGTGGGAGAGATGGAAGTGCGCCACCACCCGCGCCGATTTGGCTCTTCGCGCTATGGCGCCTCGCGCATCGTGAAGGGGTTGTTCGACTTCATTACTGTGATGTTTCTGGTCAAGTTCAGCCGTCGGCCACTACACCTGTTCGGCTCCATCGGTATGCTGTGCCTTCTGGCAGGTGGAGGCATCAGCCTGTTCTTCGTCGCCCAGTGGCTGTCGGGGGTTCCGATGCGGCTGCGACCGGTCATGGTGGGTGGATGGGTACTGGTGCTGGTGGGTATCCAGTTCTTCTCGATTGGCCTCCTGGGGGAGATGCTGGCCCGCAGCCAGCACGAGAGCGAAGAAGCTCCCGTACAGGACCGGGTGGGATAACCGATGCACCAGGGACATGAGGGGGGGGGCCAACCCGTCAAATGGGGGGTATGTCTGCTGTCGTCTTCCTATCCCAGCCCGCAGGCGCCCACCCGAGGGGCCTTTGTGGAGGACATCGCCAAGGGTGTCTACAGCCGTTGGCCAGTTTCGGTGGTGGCGCCGCGCATCTACCCCCAAGACCCCGTCGCCGAAGTACGCAACAGCTTGGCAATCAAGCGTTTTTCCTTCGGTTCCCGGGGGGTGTTGCTCAAGGAATATGGCCACACCCCTCTGTGGCTGATGCTGCGTTACATGCTGTCCGGGGTGCTCTCTTGCCTTCGGGTGTCCCGCGGGCACCAGTTAATATTCGCCCACTGGGTGGTGCCCGCCGGAGTGATCGGCGCTGTCGTTTCCTGGCTCACGGGCAAACCGTTGGCGGTGTATGCACACGGCTCCGACATCAATGTATATGCCGACAAATCCGCCCTGTACCGCCTCCTTACCCGTTTGGTTCTGGGCCGGGCACGCCACGTGTTTGCGGTCAGCCGGGAGATCCACGAGCGCCTGGAACATCGCTGGAGTGTGCCGCCGGAACGTTTGTCATTGATCCCCTGTGGGATCGATACGCGGATGTTTTTCCCCGCCGAATCCCAGTCGGAATTGGTGTCGCCGCCGCGTTTTCTCTTCGTGGGTGACCTGGTTCCTGCCAAGGGGGTGCCGGAACTGGTGGATGCGGCGCTGGAGTTGTGGCGGGAAGGGATGGTGTTCCGGCTTGATGTGGTGGGCGACGGCCCTCTCAGGCAGGAGTTTACCGCCCGGCTTGCCGAGATGGGAGCGGACAAGATCATCACCTTTCATGGACCTCTGCCGCGCACGGAAGTGGCCAGGTTGATGCGCCGCAACCACTGCCTGGTGCTGCCATCCCACAACGAGGGCACTCCCCTGTGTGTGATGGAAGCCCTTTCTTCCGGTATTCCTGTGCTGGCCAGCCGGGTCGGGGGGATTCCAGACCTGGTGCGGGATGGCGTGGATGGACTTCTGGTGCCCCCCCGCGATGTGTCCGCCCTGAGTGCGGCACTGCACCGACTAGCCAGTGAGGAGGGGTTGATGAAGTCCATGGGTGACGCTGCGCGTACCACCGGCGAGCGTTTTTCTCTGGAACGCCGCCGCGATCAGGTGTGCCAGGCGTTGGCGGCAGCGTTCCCGGAACTGGGCGATTGACCCCCCTGGGTGCCGGGGTGGCGCCTTCAGAGTTGGGTCACGACAGCAGGCTGCGTATCACTTAACTCCACCCGGAAGAGCTGATCGTGCTGCGGGCGCACGGGCTGTTCGGTGGGGATGCGCAGGTAGTGGCGCAGTACCGTTTCGATCACCCCGAAATGGGTCATCACCAGCACCCGTTCTCCGGCGTGGCGTGCGCTGATCTCGGCCACAAATTCCAGCACCCGATTTTGCAGATCTTGCCCACTTTCGCCGCCGGGGTAGGCCTGCCATGGATGGCGTTTGTGGTGCAGGATGAGTTCCAGCACCTCGTCCACCGGGCGCCCGGTGTGCTCCCCAAAATCGATCTCCATCAGCCGCGGGTCGTATGACACCGGGGTTTCCGTCAGTCCCAGGTGGGTGCGCAGATGGCCCAGCGTGTCCCGCGCCCGTTGCAGGGGAGAACAGTACTGGTGGGGCCAGTCCGGGAGGGTATTGGGGGAGCGAGAAGCGCTGCTCTCCCCACTCTTTCCACCGGCTAAGGTTGTCTCCTCCAGCGCGGCCAGTTTAGCGGCCATGGCCCGGGTGGCGCGGATGGCATGCGCGGTGAGGGGGGTGTCATCCTGCCCCTGAATGCGCCGCGCCCGGTTGGCTTCGGTCTCACCGTGGCGCAAAAACAGCAGGGTAGTGGTCAGCAGAGGGTGGGGCCTCCCATGGCAGCGGTCACTTGAATCTGGCTGTGCCAAAATCCAGTTTCATCAGGATGAAGCCCACCGACACGGTGGCCAGGATGCACGGCGTGGGACCCAGGAACCACAGTACAGCGGGGATCAGGAAATAGAACGAACGCATGCCGAAGGTGTAGTGCCGACCGGCGATGGCATACAGGTTGTACACAAAATCCGTCGCGTCGTATCCGGTGGCTTGACGGATTGCCTCCGGCGGTGCCCCCAGCAGCATGCCCACGTGGTTGAGCAGACGCACGCACAGGGAAAAATAAAACAGCGAAGCCGCAAACAGCACAATCAGGGTGAGCAGCTTGATGGCCAGCAACCAGTCCCGCACCTGCCCGGTTCCAGGGCCGATGAACAGGTGCTGGGTGGATTCCAGATTCAACAGCAGACTGATGAGTCCGCCGATCAGCACCACCGATGCGGTGGCCAGAAACGACGCCGCCATGTTGATGTTGCGCAGCGTCTGCACGCCGACGATTCCGGTATTCTCGTCAAAGATTTTCTGTACCCAGGCCCGCCGGATCAGGTTGATCTTGCCCTTGAAGATCAACTCCGGCCGACGGCGCACCAGGTAGTTGTAGAGCATGTGGTAGCCAATGGTGAAACTGAGAAACACCAGGAAGGCCAAGGTATCCAGAGGGTGCTGGTCGATGAGATCCCACAGCATGGGTCAGCGGCCTCCAGAGACGGTGTCGGAACCGGTGCCGGTGGTCAGCAGAGCGGCTTGCCCGGCCAATGTTTCCAGTTCGACCACCTCGGCCCGGGTGATCACCCGGTCGGACAGCACGGCATCAATGCGCTGGATCATGTCCAGCACCAGCGGATCGGGCAATTCGCGCCTGTCGGCGCGGGCAAAAAAGGTATCCAGGGTGTGTATCAGGTGGCGCGCGTCGTCCAGCTGCACGTCCGCGGCCAGTGCCTCGGGAATGCTTCGCTGCACGGTGTAGTCGCGATAGAAGCCAACCAGCAGGCTGCGCCCGGTAAAGAACAGGATCAGACTGGCCAGCGCCAGGGCGGCGCCGGTAAACAGCAGCACCAGAAAAAAAGTGCGGCCCTTCTTGCGCGGTACCCGGGGCGGCGTTGGTCCCGCCTGGGCGTGTTCTCCCAAGGTGGCAAACGGGTCGCCTGGGCGAGGTGGCCGGGGTGGAAATGTCTCGCCTACTGCCACGGAATGACCTCCCTCGCCACCAGATCTTCGTAGGTTTCCCGAGTGCGGATCACGTGCACGGTGGTGCCGTCCACCAACACTTCCGGCACCCGTGGGCGGGAATTGTAGGTGGAGGACATGGAAAAGCCGTAGGCCCCGGCGCTCATCACCGCCAGCAATTCCCCTTCTTCGGGGCGGGGCAGCGTGCGGTTACGGGCCAGAAAATCCCCCGATTCGCAGATTGGCCCCACTACATCCGCCAGGATATCCTTGCGCAGCACCCCCTGCGAGTCCAGCGGTTCCCGCACCGGGATGATCTTGTGATAGGCGTTGTAGAGACTGGGGCGCATCAGGTCGTTCATGGCGCCGTCCACCACCAGAAAATTCTTGTCCGTATGCTCCTTGGTGCGCAGCACTCGGGTGACAAACACTCCCGCGTTTCCCGCGATCACCCGGCCCGGTTCGGTGATGATGTGTACGCCCAGGGACGCCAGGATCGGTACCACTGCCTCGGCCAGTTGTTCGGGGCTGGGGGGCTGGGTGTCTTCGTAGGGGATGCCGATGCCGCCGCCGATGTCCAGGCACTCGATGGCAAGGCCCGCAGCCCGCAGGGAACGGATCAGTTCCGCGGCGCGTTCCACCGCTTCGACAAAGGGCGGAATCTGGGTGATCTGGCTGCCGATGTGCTGATGCACGCCGATCACCCGGATGTGGGGCATGGCGGCGGCCTTCAGAAAAACTTCCTCGACGCCCTTTACAGGGAAGCCGAACTTGTTTTCCTTGAGACCGGTGGAGATATAGGGATGGGTCTGCGGGTCCACGTCCGGGTTGACGCGCAGCGCCACCGGGGCGCGCAGCCCGAGTTCACCCGCCACGCGGTTGATCATGGTCAGTTCCGGGCCGCTTTCTACCGAGAACATGCGGATGCCCGCACGCAGGGCGGCGGCCACCTCCGGCTCGGTCTTGCCCACGCCGGAGAACACGATGCGCTCGCCGGGGATGCCGGCGCGCAGGACGCGGAACAGTTCGCCGCCAGAGACGATGTCAGCCCCTGCTCCGAGACGCCCCAGAAGGGACAAAATGGCAATGTTGGAACATGCCTTGACGGCGAACGCAGTCAAGTGTGGCAGGGCGGCAAAGGCCCCGTCGAACACCGTGTAGTGGCGGGTGAGGGTGGCCTGACTATAGAGGTAAAACGGGGTGCCCACCTGCCGGGCGATGTCGCGGATCTCTACCCCTTCACAGCGCAGTTCGCCATGGTGGTACTCAAAATGGTGCATGGGACTCCCCGGCTGGGCGTGCGCCTTCAGTGGGCGGTACCAAAGGTCCCACATGGCCGCAGGCGCCCGCCAGCAGCGCTGTCCCCAGTATCAGCAAAATCAGGAACAGACGCGTTTTCACGGCAGCGTCTCCTCCCAGAATTGCAGCCGCTCCGCCACCCGTTGCGGCGCGGTGCCCCCCGGCTGGCTCTTGCGCGCAAGGCTGGCGTCAATGGTGGCGTAGGTGGTGATGTCGTCGTCAAAACGGTCGGAAAATGCGCGGAATTCCGCCACCGACAAATCCTCGATCTCCCACTTTCGCTCAATGCAGTCGCGCACCACACGCCCCACTACCTCGTGGGCTTCGCGAAACGGCAGGCCCCGGGTGACCAGATAGTCCGCCAGATCGGTGGCCAGCAGATATCCCCCCTTCAGGGAGAGCGCTGCCCGCTCGCGGTTGACACTGGCGTCGGCCATCATCGCGGCGGTGATGGACAGGCAGGCGGAAAGTGTGTCCACACCATCGAACAGTGGCTCCTTGTCCTCCTGCATGTCCTTGTTGTAGGCCAGCGGCAGGCCTTTCATCGTGGTCAGCAGGGAAAACAGATCGCCGTACACGCGGCCGGTCTTGCCGCGGATCAGTTCCGGCATGTCCGGATTTTTTTTCTGGGGCATCATCGACGAGCCGGTGCAAAAGCGGTCTGGCAGGGAGATCAGGGCGAACTCGCTGGTGGACCACAGCACCAGTTCCTCCGAAAGCCGGGACAGGTGCATCATGCAGATACTGGCCGCAGCCAGAAACTCGATGACAAAATCCCGGTCGGAGACCGCATCCAGGGAGTTGGGGGTAAGGGCAGCGAAACCCATTTCGCGGCGCGCCACCTCGCGCGGCACCGGGATATTGGCGCCGGTGAGGGCGCCGGACCCAAGGGGGGAGCGGTCCATGCGCCGGGCGCAATCACTAAAGCGTTCCCGGTCGCGCTCCAGCATTTCCACATAGGCCAACATGTGGTGTGCGAACAATACCGGTTGGGCGCGCTGCAGGTGGGTGTAACCGCACATCACCACGTCCTGATGGGCGCGGCCGCACGTAACCAGACTGCGCTGGGTGGACTGGATCAGGCGTGTGATGCGATTGATTTCGGCCATCAGGTACAGGCGCACGTCGGTGGTCACCTGATCGTTGCGCGAGCGACCGGTGTGCAACTTGCCCCCCAGGGGGCCGATTCGCTCCGTGAGGCGCGCTTCCACATTCATGTGGATGTCCTCCAGACGCACCGAAAAGGCAAAGCTGCCGTCCTCGATTTCTGCCAGGATTGCGTTCAACCCGTCCTCGACCTGTTGCCCTTCCTGCACGGTGAGTACCCCGGCGGCCACCAGGGCGCGGGCCTGGGCGACACTACCTTGCACATCGTAGCGGGCCAGCCGCTGCTCAAAGGCGATAGAGGCGTTGAAAGCGGCGACCTCGTCGGTAACCGCCTCGTCAAAGCGCCCCCCCCACATGCGGTTCGGTCGGTCGGTGGCGGACCTGTTGGCTGGTGGTGCGCCGGACGTATCGGATGTCTTTTTCCTGGGCATCGGGAGTCTTGGTCGGCAGGGTCGCCGACGGCCTAGCCGTGTCCCTTTTGCACCTGGGCACCGACCTTGAGGCGCAGGGCGTTGAGGCGGATAAACCCGGCGGCATCCGCCTGATTGTAAACAGAGTCCTTCTCGAAGGTGGCCAGATCCGGGCGGTAGAGACTGACCGGGGAGGTGCGTCCGGCCACGATCACGTTGCCTTTATAGAGCTTCAGTTTGACACTGCCGGTGACATGGCGCTGGGCATGGTCAAAGGCGGCTTGTAACATGCCCCGCTCCGGGGAAAACCAGAAGCCGTTGTAGACCAGCGCGGCGTAGCGCGGGATAAGGCTGTCACGCAGATGCAACACCTCGCGGTCCAGGGTGATGGATTCGAGTGTGCGGTGGGCGTGGTACCACAGGGTGCCACCGGGGGTTTCGTACACGCCGCGGGATTTCATGCCCACAAAGCGGTTTTCCACCAGGTCCACCCGGCCGATGCCGTTGCGCCCGCCGATGCGGTTCAATTCTGCCAGCATCTCGTGGGGCGGCAAGGGTTTGCCGTTGAGCGCCACCGGGTCACCCGCCTCGAAGGTGATCTCCACCACCTCCGGAGTGTCCGGGGCACGCTCCGGGGAGACGGTGGTGAGGAACATTTCCTCTTCGGGAATCGTGGCGGGGTCTTCCAGAATGCCGCCCTCGTAGCTGGTGTGCAGCAGGTTGGCGTCGATGGAATAGGGCTTGGCATGGCTGGCCTGCACCGGGATGCCCGCCTGTTTTACGTAGTTAAGCAGGTCGGTGCGGGATGACAAATCCCACTCCCGCCACGGGGCGATTACCTGCAACTGGGGAGCCAGCGCCAGCGCCGCGAGTTCAAAGCGCACCTGGTCGTTGCCCTTGCCGGTGGCGCCGTGGGAGATGGCGTCGGCGCCTTCCTTGAGGGCAATCTCCACCAGACGCTTGGCAATCAGGGGCCTGGCGATGGAGGTGCCGAGCAGGTAGTATCCCTCGTAAATGGCGGCGCTGCGCATCATTGGGGCGATGAAGTCACGCGCAAACTCGGCTCGCAGGTCTTCCACATAACACTTGCTGGCACCGGAGCGGGTGGCTTTTTCCGGCACCCCGGCCAGTTCCTCCCCCTGCCCAAGATCAGCACAGAAACAGACCACTTCGGCCTGGTACTGCTGTACAAGCCAGTGGCAGATAACCGAGGTGTCCAGCCCACCGGAGTAAGCGAGTACGATTTTACGGATGGCCTGTTTTTTCATTCCCCTGATTCCCGTCGTTTAACTGTTCCGTGGTCTGCCGTGTTACCGCCTTCGGAGGGCATCAAATGCCCGCTCCGGTGAGCAGCCGCAGCAGGATGGCTTTCTGAATGTGCAAACGGTTTTCCGCCTGGTCGAACACTGCCGAGCGCGGTCCGTCCATGACCTCGGCGCTGACCTCCAGCCCCCGGTAGGCGGGCAGACAGTGCATGAAAATTGCGTCCGGAGCCGCCCTGCCGAGCAGATCGCCATTGACCTGGTAGCGCTCGAACTCGTGCTTACGCTGCTCCGCAGAGGCCTCCTGCCCCATACTGGCCCACACATCGGTGTATACCACTTGGGCGCTGGTGACGGCGACAAAAGGGTCTGTCCCCACGCTCACCCGACCACCTCCACTGTCTGCCAGACGAGCCGTGGTGCGGACCACTTCCGGGGCGGGAGCATAGCCCGGCGGGGTGGCTACACGCAGGGTCATGCCGGTGAGGGCGGCGGCCTCCATCAGGGAGTGGACCACGTTGTTGCCATCCCCCACATAGGCCATTTCCCGCCCCTTGAGGGCACCGAAGCGCTCGCGGATGGTAAGAAGGTCTCCCAGTGCCTGGCACGGATGGGCCAGGTCGGTAAGTCCATTGATGACCGGCACGCTGGAATGCTGTGCCCACTCCTCAATGCACGGGTGGCCGAAGGTACGGATCATCAATCCATCCACATAGCGCGACAGGGTACGCGCCGTATCGGAAACGCTTTCGCCTCTACCCAACTGGCTGTCCTGGGTGCTGATCAGCAACGCCGCGCCGCCGAGCTGGTTCATGGCCACCTCGAAGGAGATCCGGGTGCGCGTGGAATGCTTGTCGAACAGCATGCCCAGAGTTCGGCCACACAGGGCCTGGGCATATTCCGGAACCCGCGGACGGGCCTTGATATCCGCCGCCAGGTCCAGCAGCGCGGCGACCCCGCCGGGGGTAACCCCGGAGAGGGTGAGCAGATGCCGGGTCATGCAGGCACCTGGGCTCCGGCGCTGGCGAGGGCGCGGGTGAAAATGGTCAGGGCCTCGTCCACATCGGCCTCGCGTACCGTGAGTGGCGGCATGAAACGCACCACATGTGGGCCCGCCAGCGCCAGCAGCAGGCCGTCCGCCAGGCATGCCTCGGCCACCGGTCGGGCCGGGATGGAAAGTTCGCAGCCAATCAGCAGGCCTCGACCGCGCACCTCGCGGATGACCGGCTGGGTGGCGGCCAGGGTTTCCAGGCCCAGCATGATGCGTGCGCCCATGCGCTGGGTGTTGCCCAGAATCCACGGATCCTCGCGCAGGGTTTCCAGCACCGCCAGGGCGGCAGCGCAGGCCAGCGGGTTGCCGCCGAATGTGCTGCCGTGGGTGCCGGGGCCCAGAGCCCTGGCAATCTCGTCCCGCGCCACCAGTGCGCCGATGGGGAAGCCGTTGCCCAGTCCCTTGGCCAGGGTCATGGCATCCGGCACCACCCCCTCGTGCTCATAGGCGAACAGGGAGCCGCAGCGGCCCACGCCGGTCTGCACCTCATCGAATATCAGCAACAGTTCCTCGCGATTGCATACCTCGCGCAGGTCCGTCAGGTAGCCGGCAGGGGGGATGTTGACGCCACCCTCGCCCTGAATCGGTTCCACCATCACCGCCGCCGTCTGCGGGGTGATGGCCGCCTCGACGGCGGCCACGTCGCCATAGGGCACATGGACGAAGCCGGGGGGCAGGGGGTTGAACCCTTCCTTCACTTTGTCCTGCCCGGTGGCGGCCATGGTGGTGAGGGTGCGGCCGTGGAACGACTGGGTGGCGGTGATGATCTCGTAGCGATTCGGCCCCATGGACTTGCGCACCAGTTTAATGGCCGCCTCATTGGCCTCGGCTCCGGAGTTACAAAAAAATACCCGACCGGTGAACGATGCGGCGGTGAGGGCCTCGGCCAGTTCAATCTGGGGCTCGGTGAAAAACAGATTCGAGGAATGCACCAGCCGCTGGGCCTGCTTCTGGATGGCCAGGGTCACCTTGGGGTGGCAGTGCCCCAGGCTGGTGACGGCCACCCCGGCGGTGAAATCCAGATATGAACGCCCGGACGGGTCGAACAGCCGACAGTCGCGCCCCTTTGTGACCACGAGGGGGAAGCGGGCATAATTCGGGAACAGGACCTGTTCTGCCCGCTGGATGATGGCGTTGTGCTGCAAGTCGGATGGCTCCGGAAAAAGACTGTGATTATATGAAATTTACGCCCCCGAGTCCAAGTTCACCGCCCGATTTCCTTACCGGTTCCCCGTATGGTGAAAACCCCGGTGGGCAGTCCGGTGGACTACCCGCCCGACGGTCTCCCCGGCGGGTGGCGGGTTGGGCGGCTCGGGCCATGGAACTGCTTTTTCCAGCCGCCTGTGCCGCCTGTGGCGAGTCGCTGGCGGGGGCGCCCACACCGTGGTTCTGCGCCACCTGCTGGAATCGGGTGGGGGAGCTGTCGGGACCAGTATGCCATCAATGCGGGGAATTTTTGTCCTCCGCCACAGTGGAAACCGTTCCCGATTGGCGCTGCGGGGCCTGTATTCAAACCCCGCCCCCGTTTGCCATAGCGCGGGTGATGGGGGGATATGACGGCGTGTGCGGGTGCATGGTGCGGCTGCTCAAATACCGGGAAAAAACCGCCCTGGCAGGGCATCTGGTGCGACGTATCGACCTGGCTGCCGTCCCCTCCGGATTCTGGGATGTGGATCTGATAGTGCCGGTGCCCTTGCACGCATCGCGCCTGCGGCAGCGGGGATTCAACCAGTCGGCGCGGGTGGCCGCGGCATTGGCGGCGCGTCTGGGGGTTCCGCTGGCGGTGGAAGCACTGTGGCGCACGGTGGACACCCCTTCTCAGGTAGGCATGCGCCGTCGCCAGCGGCTGCGCAACGTGGCCCGCGCCTTTTCTGTCCCGGAGGCGGAACGGGTGGAGGGCAAAAACATCCTGCTGGTGGATGACGTCATCACCACGGGGGCGACATTAAACGCCTGTGCCCGCGCCCTGCGGCGCGCGGGGGCAATCCGGGTCCACGCCTGGGCCGTGGCGCGACAGGCCATCCGATGACGGCCTGTCGCGCCCGGCAACCGAGTGGCGCCGGGGTGGTGGGTGGGGGGGGTACCCCGGCGCCAGGGCGCCAGCCATTGGCGGCGCCCTTTTCCAAAAAGGCTGGAGTAATATATACATATTGCACAATTTGTCAATGGATAATTGAGCATCCCATTCGCATCCATCGGCACCGGAGCGGTGCAGTCGGATGACCCCGGTGGTGTCGGTCATCGTCCCGGTGCTGAACGAGGCTGGGGTGCTGGAGGCCACGCTGGGTGCGGTTGCTGCGGCCTTCCCCGAGGGGGCGATTGAGGTGATCGTGGCCGACGGTGGCAGCCACGACGCCAGTGTGGCACTCGCCGGACGCCACGCTTGCCAGGTGGTGTCGGCGCCCCGTGGGCGGGGACCACAGATGAACGCCGGGGCGGCGCTGGCGCGAGGCGACGTGCTGCTGTTCCTGCATGCCGATACGCTGTTGCCACCGGATGCCCTGCACCACATGAGCATGGCGCTGGAGTCTCCCCGGGTAGTGGGGGGTGGCTTTCGACTATCCATCGCCGGGGGCGAAGGCTCTTCTGCCAGAGGGGGGCTTGGCCAAGGGGCGCTGCGCATGGTGGCCCGGGGGGCCAACCTGCGTACCCGCCTGACGGGGGTGTTTTATGGTGATCAGGGGCTGTTTGTGCGCCGCGAGGTGTTTGTCCGGCTGGGAGGGTTTCCACCTTACCCCATCATGGAGGATGTGGCCTTTGGCCGCCGTCTCAAGAGGGCGGGACAGGTGGTGCTGCTGCCGGTGGCGGTGACCACCAGCGCCCGCCGTTGGGAGCGGGAGGGGCTGGTCTACACCACCCTGCGCAACTGGTTGTTGGTATCCCTGTTCCTTCTGGGGGTTTCCCCCACCGTTTTGGTGAGGGGTTACCGGCCTCACCCGTCCCCCGGTGAGGGTGGGTAGGGTGCACTCGCGGCCCCCCCCGGTGGCCCCCCCGGCAACGCCCCAAAGAGCAAAATAAAAAAGCCGCCCAATGGGGGCGGCTTTTGTAACGGACGGGCGACCAACTGGCGGCGCGACGCCGACATGATCCGGGGGTGTCAGCGAGTCATCAGGCGGTCCAGTTTGTCACGACGTTTCTTGGCTTCCTTGGCCTTACGCTTCTTACGCACGCTCGGCTTCTCAAAGTAGCGCAGGCGTTTGATATCCTTGAGGACGCCATCGCGGGCCAGCTTGCGCTTGAAAATTTTGAGGGCCTTCTCGACCTGGTTGCCGTGAACCTTGATCTCGACGTTTGGAAGCATCACCTTGGGATAAACTCCTGTTCCACGCTCGTCACCGCAACGGGGTTCCCGCCCGCGTTGCGCAGTCTTCTTACTCTCGCTCCGGGTGCCAACACCCGAAAAAAAACCGTCGCACCCGCCTCCACGCGACCCGGTGGCACAAGGCCGCCAGCCGCTCACGGCTCCGGGGGGACGCACACACCCGCCGGTCTCACCTGACTGAAAGCGTCAGCGAAACCGGTACTCTAGCCGTAAACGCCGCCGCCGTCAATCCCCCCTCGCGGACGACCTTCCCCGCAGGGTGCCGGTTCCGGGCCGGTCCCCGGTCGGCGGCATCAATCGCCGGGGGTAATTGCCGGAGTCGCTCGCAAAAATCAGTCGCCGGGGTCTTCCAGTGGCGCACCGGCCTTGGCCCAGTTGGTGCGCGGCACCTCATCGATGACGATATATGTGGCGGCGGGGGGCTTTCCAGCCACCTCCTCCATCACCTGGGTGATACGGCGGACAATTTCTTTTTTTTGGGTGCCGGTGAGCTTTCCCGCTACTTTCACATTGATATACGGCATCGGTAGGTCCTTTCCCGGTCACACGGGTCGTTTCGGTTTTATCAGTCACGGCGGTTGCACCTTACCCCGGAGCGGCCCGCAGCAGTACCCGCAGCGGAGCGCCCTGCTCCAGCAGGCTGGCAGGGGTGAGCTCAACCGCCTCTCGCCAGCCGTCGGGTCGTGGTTCCGGAACCCCCATTCCGCGCTCCCGCGACACCAGGATGAGGGCAGACAGGGTGCCCTCCACAGTGGATTTTTGCAAGGCCGTCACATGTTCTGCGGGGGACGGCCCCGGCTCCATCGGCCCCTCCTCGCGGAATATCTGGTGGCGCAGCTTGAGGTGGTTGATCTCGGTGATGGCAGCGCACAGGTCGGCGCGGTTGCCGTCGTCCGGATGCAGATCGCCGGGGCGGCTGGTCACCACGTGCATCTGCTGGCGTGCGGCGAACTCGAACCCCATGGGCATCATCACACCGGTGGAGAACAGGCAGGCGAGGGCATGGCGCGCCAGCAGGGTACCCACGTCGCCGCGGCATTCGGCGGCCAGACGCGGGGTATCGTGGCTTTCGGCAAACGCCACCGTGGCGATGTGGGGGCGGGTCTGGCGGTACTGCTCCAGACACCAGGGGGCGATCAGATCCCACCATTTCGAACTGTTGAAGGTGAAGGAAAATCCGGCCCCCGCCAGGGCGATGATGTCCGATACCGGACAGCCCAGGGTTTCGGCAAAGAAGGTGGCACCGGGGTCGCGTTCGCGGGCGCGGGTGATCAGATGGCGCCATAGCTCCACCGGCACCTGATAGGCGGCGTCGCAGCGAAAGCCGCGCACCCCGAGTCGCTGATGATGGGCGATCAGCCGGTCCCAGTAATCCCACAGGGAGTCGCGGTCGGCGGAATGGGCATTGTCCACGCTGGCCAGATCCCCCCACTCCACCCAGGTAGTGTCGTGCAGGGCGCCGGGGCGCACCACCCGGCCGTTTTGCCACTGATACCACGCGGGGTGCTCTTCGATCAGCGGGCTGTCAATGGCGGTGTGGTTGATGACCAGATCCATCATCGGCGTCAGCCCCAGGTTGTGCATGGACTTCAGGACGGTGGCAAAGGCGTCCCCCGCAGCGGCGTCTCCGGATTCGGAAAGCAGGGGGTGAAAGCCGTAATAGTTCTTTACCGAGTAGAGACTACCGGAAAATCCGGGGTAGGAGACCGGGTTGAAATAGAGCCAGTTGAACCCCATGCCCCGCGCCCGTTCCAAATGTGGTTGCCAACCCGTGAACGGCCCCGCGAGAAGTGGAAACAGGTTGTAGATCAAGGGCGGTGTGGGGTGGGTCACGATGGTATCCGTCGAGGTGTATCGGTCATTGGTGGAGGGCGATTTCGGCGTCGTCTACCGGCTGGCCGTCATTGCCCAGCCGTTGCACGCAGCGGAAGCCCACATCGGGCTGTTTTTCCCGCGGGTCCAGATAAAACCGGTAACTGGCACGGCTGGTGAGTTCCTCCAGCCTGTAGTGTCCCTGACCGCCATGGCTGCCGCCCCGCACTACCTTGTAGCGGTGGCCATAGTCGTCAAAAGGCGTGGTGTTTCCGGGGTACGGAAGATACCAGCTTGCGGTCCATTCCCACACGTTGCCGGCCATGTCCAGCGCCCCGTAAGGGCTGACGGATTCGGCAAAATGCCCGGCCGGCGCCAGTGATCCAAGCTGGCCGGTGTTGGCACGCTTCGGGTCAAAATCGTTGCCCCAAGGATAAACCCACCCGGCGGCACCGCGTGCGGCCTTTTCCCACTCCGCCTCGGTGGGCAGGCGGGCGCTGCGCCAATGGCAAAAATTCTGTGCGTCCATCCAACTGACCCGGGTGACGGGCAGGTCCGGATGGTCCGGTGTGGGGGTTTCATCCTTCCAGTGGGGCGGCGGCGGGTAGGGGATGGCGGCCACGAATTTCTGGTAATCCGCCTCGCTCACCTCGGTGCGGTCGATCCGGAAGGTGGGCAGTTCCACCCGGCGTCTGGGGTGTTCGTCCAGGTACCAGGGGCGGCGTCCACCGAATTCCCGCGCCAGCCCCTCCTTGTCCACCGTATCGGATCCTTGCACGAAGGGGCCAGCGGGCACCGTGACCATATCGGCGGGATATCCGGTTGTGCGGGGTACCGGCTGATCTTCTCCCGGCGGTTCCGTTCCCCGGGTGCAGGCGCCGAGGGTCAGCCATAGCGCTAACAGCCAGAACGTTGCCCGACCGTGGGGCTTCACCGGCGGGACGCCCTCCCGGATGTGCTCCCGGCCGAGTTTCCGGTCGAATTTCCAGCGGAACTCCTGCGCCCACGCTGGTAGCGATCCACGCTGCGATTGTGTTCCTCCAGGGATTTGGAAAAGATGTGGGTGCCGTTCCCCCGGCTGACGAAATACAGCGAAGATGGATCGTCGGCCGGAAACAGGGCCGCGTCGATAGCGGCTTCACCGGGGCTGGCGATGGGGCCGGGGGGCAACCCCTTGTGGAGATAGGTGTTGTAAGGGTCCTCCCGGCGCAGGTCCTTGAAGCGGATGTCGCCGTCGTAGTTGGGGATGGCGTAGATCACTGTGGGGTCGGTCTGCAGTCGCATGCCGCGCCGCAGACGGTTGTGGAATACCGCCCCGATACGGGGCCGCTCCTGGGGCGCCCCGGTCTCTTTTTCGATCAGCGAGGCCAGGGTCAGTACCTGATGGCGTGTCCACCCCATGGCGGTACGGCGCGCCTCCCGTTCCGGAGTGAATGCGGCGTCCATGCGCCGGAGCATGGTCTGGAAAATCACTCGTGGCGGGGTGCGGAGGGGAAATCTGTAGGTGGCTGGAAACAGGTATCCCTCGAAGGGCACCTTGACCCCCACCGTCACCACCCCGAAGGTGCGGGCGAGGTCCGCATCAAGCAATGCCGCCGCGTACTCTTCAGGGGTCCCGAGTCCAGCTTCGGTGAAGCGCTGGATGATCTCGCGCACGCCGATTCCCTCCGGCAGGGTGACTGCGTGCAACACCACATCGCCCTTGATCATTTTGCGCACCATCTGGTGCGGGGACATGGCGGAGGAAAACTGGTACTCGCCGGGGGAGGTGCGTCCGGCGACGCCGGTCAGGCGGGTTGTCAGTTCAAGCGGCAGGGCGGAGCCGGTGACGCCGTGCACCACCAGCAGATTGGCGATGGCACGCATGGAGGTGCCGGGGGGGATGTCCACCACGGTTTCCACCGGGTTTTGGGCGTTCAGCGGGCGGTTGTAGGACCACGCCAGCCAGCCACCAGCCAGCACGGCCACACCCAGCAAGGTGGCGATGGCCACCAGCAGGAGACGCAACACCCCCCTCACGACGACGTCTCCGTTTTCGGCATTACTTCGGATACCGGCTCAGGAACGGGTTCACCCCGCCCCTCTGGATGCAGGCGCAGGAATTCAAGGTAGCCTTGCAGAAAATAAACAGCGGCCACCTGATCCACCACTTGCTTGCGCCGTTTGCGGGTGAGCCCGGACTCAATCAGGGCACTCTCGGCGGCGGCGGTGGAATAGCGCTCGTCCCATAATTCCACCGGCAACGGCAGGGTTTCCGCCAGGTAACGGGTCAGGTGCTGGGCAAATTCACGCACCTTTTCCGCCTGCACACCCAGGGAGCCGTCCAGCATACGCGGCAATCCCACCAGCACGCGTTCCACCTGGCGTTCATCGGCCAACTGGCGCACGCGTTCAAGGTCCGCCTTTTCACTCCGGCGGCGGATGGTCTCCACCGGGTGGGCGGCGATGCCCAGTGTGTCGCTGACCGCCACACCAATGGTGCGGTCGCCCACGTCCAGGGCCAGCACCCGGGCATGCGTGCGCGCCACGCCACCGGGGGCGTCGGGGGGACCGCTGGCGGGCGCATGAGTCATTGAGGGGGCGCTCCGGAAATCATCCGGCAATTATACCGATGCGGGACGCAACCGTGGGGGCCGGATTGGGGAAGTCGGCCGGGGAGCCCGGGGCCTGGGTAGCCGGGGCCTCTCAGCCGCCCAGACGTTTGGTGGCCAGATCCAGGAACGCTGTCAGGGCGTCATCCAGCGCGGCCGGGTTGGTGCCGCCGCCCTGGGCCATGTCGGGCCGTCCGCCACCCTTGCCACCGACCATGACGGCTACTTCGCGCAGCAGGTCGCCCGCACTGAGCCGATCCACCAGATCGCGGCTGACCACACACAGCAGGCTCACCCGCTCGCCTTCGACGCTGGATAGCAGGGCGGCGCCAGTTCCCAACTGATCGCGCACCCGGTCCGACAGGGTGCGCAGGGCTCCTGCGTTCAGGCCGTCGTCCCGGCGGGCCAGCAGGGTGGCACCGGCTACCTCGCGGCGCTGTTCGTTGTCCCCGCCGCCTTCAGTGAGTTTCTGTTGCAGGTGGGCAACCTGCCGGTCCTTTTCCTTGAGCTGGCCCAGCAACTGCTCAATTCGCTCTTGCAGGGTGTCCGGGGTGGCTTTGAACAACTGCGCGCAGGCCAGCAAACGCGCCTCCTGGGCGCGAACATGGGCCAGTGCGTGGCTGCCGGTGACTGCCTCAATGCGGCGCACTCCGGCCCCCACGCTGCCCTCGGAAACGATCTTGAACAGGCCGATCTCGCCCACGCCGCCGCAATGGGTGCCGCCACACAGTTCGGTGGAGACGTCGGCGATTTTCACCACCCGCACCTCACTGTCGTATTTTTCGCCGAACAGCGCCATGGCGCCGCTGGCGATGGCACCTTCCAGGTCCTTGATCTCGGTCTGCACCCGGCTGTCGGCACGGATGTGGTGGTTGACGGTCTGCTCCACCCGTTCCAGATCACGGGGAGAAAGGGGTTGAAAGTGGGTAAAGTCAAAACGTAGCCGCCCCGGTTCCACCAGTGACCCGGCCTGCTTCACATGTTCCCCGAGCAGGTCGCGCAGCACTGCGTGCAGAAGGTGAGTGGCGGTGTGGTTGCGGGCGGTGTTGCGGCGCATGGCGGCGTCCACCTGGGCATCCACGGCGTCGCCGACATGTACCTGACCACGCGCCACCTTGCCGCTGTGCACCACGACTTTGCCCGCCACGCGCCGGGTGGAGTCGATCTCCACCATCGTCACCCCGGCGGCAGTCTCTACCGACAGGGTGCCGGCATCCCCGGCCTGACCGCCGGACTCGGCGTAGAACGGCGTCTCCGCAAGAATCACCTCCACGGCATCCCCTTGGGCGGCCTGTTCGGCGGCGGCCCCGTCGCGAATCAGTGCCGCGATGCGGGTGGCGTGGCGGGTGGTGGTGTAGCCCACAAACGGCGTCGCCCCGGCACGGGCGGCCACCTCGCCATACACGCTGGCCGTGCGGGCCTCATCGGCGCCCTTCCACGAGGCGCGGGCGCGCTCCTTCTGGGCGTTCATGGCGGCCTGGAAGCCGGGCATGTCCACGCCCATGCCGCGCTCCCGGGCGATGTCGGAGGCCAGATCGGCGGGGAAGCCATAGGTGTCGTACAGGTTGAACAACTCCTCCCCCGGCAAATCCTTGAGGTCCTTCGCCTGGGCCGCGTCCAGGGCATCGGTGAGGCGCTCCAGCCCGCTGTCGAGGGTGTGGGAAAAGCGTTCTTCTTCCGACCGTGTGATGGCGGCGATGGTGTCGCGGGAGCGCACCAGTTCGGGATATGCGTCACCCATCTGGTCTACCACCACGCCGGTGAGGCGCGCCAGGAAGTCGCCCTCCAGACCGATGGTGCGCCCGTAGCGGGCGGCGCGGCGCAGGATGCGGCGCAGCACGTAGCCGCGCCCCTCGTTGGAGGGCAGTACCCCGTCCGCTAGCAGGAAGGTGATGGCGCGGCAGTGATCGGCCAGTACCCGCAGGGCGGTATCATTCTCGCGGGATGAGCCGTAAGTCACGCGGGCCTCGGCGGCGGCGGCCTGAATGATAGGCATGAACAGGTCGGTGCCGTAGTTGCCCACCACGCCGTTGACCACCGCGGTCAGCCGCTCCAGCCCCATGCCGGTGTCGATGCTGGGGTGGGGCAGGGGGTGCAGGGTGCCGCTGCTGTCGCGGTTGTACTGCATGAACACCAGATTCCACACTTCCAGAAAGCGGTCGCAGGTATCGTCGTCGCACCCCACCTTGCAGGTAGGCTGGCCGCACCCCACCTGGGGGCCCTGATCAATGTGAATTTCGGTACACGGACCGCAGGGGCCGGTGTCGCCCATCTGCCAGAAGTTATCCTTTTCGCCCATGCGCACGATGCGGCTCTCGGGCACCCCCTCCTGATCGCGCCAGATGGCAAAGGCCTCGTCGTCTTCGCGGAATACCGATACCCACAGTCGTTCCCTGGGCAAGCCGAGCTCACGGGTGAGAAATTCCCAACCGAAGCGAATGGCGTCCTGCTTGAAGTAGTCGCCAAAGGAAAAATTGCCGAGCATCTCGAAGAAGGTGTGGTGGCGCCCGGTGTAGCCGACATTCTCCAGGTCGTTATGCTTGCCCCCGGCGCGCACACATTTCTGCACACTGACGGCGCACGGCGCCTTGCGCGGCTCCTCTCCGGTAAACACCCGCTTGAATGGCACCATGCCCGCGTTGGTGAACAGCAGGGTGGGGTCGTTTTGGGGGATCAGGGGCGCGCTGGGCACACAGATGTGCTTACGGTCCGTGAAATAGGTGACAAAAGCCTCACGAATCTGCCGGGAACTGAGCGACATGCACGACAAGCCCTAAACTGGGAGCGGTAAACAAACCACCGGGGCGGAAACACACTGGAGAAATAGACGCTGTCCATCGAAGCGGCTCACAAACGAGCCCCGACCGTAGCACCCACCGGGTCTCAGTCGATCCCTTCGAAGCTGGCGCCGGCCTCGAATTCCGCTTCAAAGCCCGGGTCAGACTCCAATTCGGAATTTGGCCCAGGCTCCGCAATCTGTCCCCGCCGGGTGGCGGATACGATATCACGAATGGTTCCGGACGGGAAACCGCGCCGCGCAAGATAGGCGGCAAGGCGGCGCAGGGTGCGCTCGTCCGGGACGGTGGCGCCCTTCAGGTAGCGCATGGCGGCGGCCCGGGCAGTGGCAGACAGGGATGGACCGGAGCGCAGGTCGGCGAGCAGATCGGCCACGGCCTCCAGGGGCAGGCCGCGCCGCCGCAACTCTGCCTGGATGCGCACCGGGCCGAAGCGGCGCTCGGTGGCGTACCACTCCACCAGCCGCCGGGCGGTGCGGGTGTCGTCCACCCAGCCGTTTTGCTGGAATTCGTCAATCACCTGCACGGTGGCCGCTTCCGAAAAGCGGGTCAGCAGGCGGGTGCGTAGTTCAGTGCTGGAATAATCCCGACGGGCCAGCAGGCGCATGGCCGCCTGACGCACCGGACCAAGGGGTTGGGGTGCCTCCGCCGCGCTGTCGGCGGCGTCGCTCAAAAGCGGTCGACCTGCATGCGGTCACCCGGGGCCTCCGGCTTGGCGGCGGGTTTGCTGGCGGCGCCGGTGGCCCCCGGCTTGGCAGCTTTGTCCGGGGAAGCTCCCCAGTCTGCATCCTCTCCGGAGTCCGAGGTGGAGGATACGCCGCTGAGCTTGAGGCGGAAGTCCTCCGGGTTGGAGGCGTGAGCCAGGGCTGCCTCCTCGTTGATCAGGCCGCGCTTCATGAGGTTGAACAGGGACTGGTCGAAAGTCTGCATGCCGTACTGTGAGCCGCCCTGGGAAATCACGTTTTTCAGGTTACGGGTCTTTTCCGGATCGATGATCGCCTCGCGCACGGTCTGGGTGCTGACCATCACCTCCACCGAGGCGACGCGGCCCTTGATGTCGGAACGCGGGATCAGTCGCTGGGACACCACCCCCTTGAGCACGGAGGCGATCTGCAGGCGCACCTGCTTCTGCTGGAAGGGCGGGAACACGCCGATGATGCGGTTGATGGTTTCGGCGGCGTCGGTGGTGTGCAGGGTGCTCATCACCAGGTGGCCGGTTTCCGCCGCCACCAGGGCGGTGTGGATGGTCTCGTAGTCACGCATCTCACCCACCAGAATCACGTCCGGATCCTGACGCAGTGCGGCACGCAGGGCGACGCCAAAGGATTCGGTGTCGTAGCCGACTTCACGCTGGCTGATGACGCTCTGCTTGTCCTGATACAGATACTCGATGGGATCTTCGATGGTGATGACGTTGGCCGAGCGGTTGGTGTTGATGTCTTCCACCAGGGCCGCCAGAGTGGTGGATTTACCACTGCCGGTAGAACCGGTAACCAGCACCAGGCCACGGGGTTCCATGGCGATCTTGTGCAACACGGGCGGCAGGTTCAGTTCGTCAATGGTATAGACCTTGGTGGCCACCACGCGGAACACCATGCTCACCGACCCACGCTGCTTGAAGGCGTTCACACGAAAACGCCCCACCCCCGGATAGGAATAGGCAAGGTCGCCCTCTCCAGTGCGCAGGAAGGTTTCGCGCTGGGTCTCGTTCATCATCGAAAACGCCAGTTGCTGGGCCGCCTCGGCGGACAGCGACGGGGCATTGGGCACGTCCACCAGCTTGCCGTCGACGCGAATCTTGGGGACCCGGCCTGATTTCAGGTGCAGGTCGGACGCACCATTGGAAATGACGGCTTTCAGCAGGTCGGCGATGTTCATGTAAGGGAACCTATGCTTTGGCTGTTGCTTCCAGAGACTTCCCTTCCTTATCGTTCAAACCGAGCGATTCCTTGACCTTTTGTGTGATCTCGGCAAAAAGTTCCGGATTTTCCTTGAGATAGGTACGCACCGAGTCGCGCCCCTGGCCAATGCGCTGGGTGCCGTAGGAATACCAGGCGCCACTTTTGCTGATAACCCCCTTGTCGACACCCAGGTCGATGACCTCCCCGGCGGTGGAAATGCCCTCGTCGAACAGGATTTCGAACTCGGCCTGGCGGAACGGGGCGGCCACCTTGTTCTTGACCACCTTCACGCGGACCCGGCCTCCGACCACTTCCTCACCTTTTTTGAGCGCCTCGATGCGGCGAATGTCCAGGCGCACACTGGAGTAAAACTTCAGGGCGTTGCCGCCGGTGGTGGTCTCCGGGCTGCCAAACATCACGCCGATCTTCATGCGCAACTGGTTGATGAAGATCACGATACAGTTGGTCTTGGAAATGGTGGCGGTGAGCTTGCGCAACGCCTGGGACATGAGGCGCGCGTGCAGGCCGACATGGGAGTCGCCCATGTCGCCCTCCAACTCCGCCTTGGGGGTGAGGGCGGCCACCGAGTCCACCACGATGATGTCCACGGCGCCGGAACGCACCAGTGTCTCGGCAATTTCCAGGGCCTGTTCGCCGGTGTCGGGCTGGGAGACCAGCAGTTCCTCCACGTTCACCCCCAGCCGCCGGGCGTACTGCATGTCCATGGCGTGCTCCGCGTCGACGAAGGCGGCGGTGCCCCCCCGACGCTGGCACTGGGCCACGACAGACAGGGCCAGGGTGGTTTTTCCGGAGGACTCCGGTCCGAAGATCTCGGTCACCCGGCCCTTGGGCAGGCCACCCACCCCCAGCGCCACATCCAGCGTCAGGGAGCCGCTGGGGATGGAACCGATTTCGGCCAGGGCGCCGGTCTGCCCCAATTTCATCACCGCCCCCTTGCCGAACTGGCGCTCAATCTGGGCCAGAGCCAGTTCCAGCGCCTTGGCCCGATTGCCCTCGACCGTCGTTTTTGTGTCCGCCGCCATTGGTATTGCTCCCCGTGTGTGAAAAAAATCCAAAAAATCCAAAAAGCCCGCCCAAAGCCCGCAGGGTTCCGGTCTCCGACCGTTCCACCCGCCTGCAGTGTGGCCGCCGTGTCCCCTCCTTGGGATGTCGCCTGAATATTTCCGGGGTGCTCCGGCCCATCCGTGGCCGATTCGTGGCGAATCTGCGGCCCGGGTCCGGTTTCCGCGGTTGACGCCTGCCGGTTCCACTCTCAATAATCACAAAATGGGACCACAACCTCAAGAGCAACCGCTCAAATACCGCTGGGAAATTCCCGCCATCGACCCGGAAAAACGCCGTGCATTGCGCGAAGTGCTGGGATTGTCGCGAATTTCTGCTCAGGTATTGCTGAACCGGGGGGTCGGCACGCCGGAGGCCGCCGGGCGGTTTCTCGATCCCGCCTCGGGGACACTCCACGATCCGTACCTGTTTCGTGACATGACGCGGGCGGTGGAGCGTCTGGATCGCGCCCTGGAGGCAGGAGAACCCATCGCCGTTTACGGCGATTACGATGTGGACGGCATTTCCGGCGCTACCCTGCTGGCGGAATTTTTCGCGGGCCTCGGCCACCCGGTACGGGTGGTGATCCCGGACCGCTTTGCCGATGGTTACGGCCTTTCCGGCGACTGGGTGGAGCGGCTGGCGGCGGACGGAGTCACCCTGATCGTGACCACCGACAACGGTACCACCGCCCACGCCGCCGTGGCGCGGGCGGTGGAACTGGGGGTGGACGTGATCATTACCGATCACCACGAGGTGCGCGGGGCGTTGCCCCCGGCCTACGCCCTGCTCAACCCGCACCGCCCGGACGCCACCTATCCGGAAAAACGCCTGTGCGGAGTAGGTGTGGCCCTCAAGCTATGCCACGGATTGCTGGTGCGGCGCGGAGCGGCGCAAAGGGACCAGCTTCCGCCTTCTCTTCTGCCCCTGCTGGATCTGGTGGCTCTGGGCACGGTGGCGGACATGGCGCCCCTCACCGGCGAGAACCGCATGCTGGTGCGGGCCGGTTTGCAGTTGCTGTCCCGGGGAGAGCGCCCTGGCGTGGCCGCCCTCAAGGAAGTGGCGGGGCTGACGGGGCAACGCATCGGCGCGGGCCAGGTGGGGTTTCATCTGGGGCCGCGGATCAACGCGGGCGGCCGCGTGGCGGACGCCGGAGAGGGGGTGACACTGCTCACCACCCGCGACCCGGAGGTGGCCCGCGACATGGCCCGTTCCCTCGACCGCGCCAATCAGGAGCGCCGCCGTGTCGAGGCGCGCATCACCGAGGAGGTGGTGGAACGCATTGAGGCGGAAAATCTGGGGCGGCGCAACTGCATCGTGCTGGGTTCGCCGGAGTGGCATCCGGGCGTGTTGGGCATCATCGCCTCGCGGGTGGTGGAGCGCTACCACCGGCCGAGCCTGCTGATCGGCATTGGCAGCGGCGGGGTGGGCAAGGGGTCCGGGCGCAGCATCCCCGGCCTGCACCTGTTCGATGCGCTGGGCCGTTGCGAAGACCTGCTGTTGGGCTATGGCGGCCACATGTACGCGGCGGGGATAACGCTGGAAATGGGGCAGGTGGAGGCCCTGGGCCAGCGTCTGGACGAGGTGGTGGGGCGCATGGTGAAGCCGGATGCCTTCCGTCTGGCCCTGCGCCTGGACGCCAGCGCGCGCCTGACGGAGGTCAACCGGGAACTGACCGGTGAATTCGAGCGTCTGGCACCCTTCGGACCGGGCAACCCGGAGCCATTGCTGTTGCTGGAGCGGGTGGTGCCGGTGCGCCCCCAGGTGGTGGGCAATGGCCACCTGCGCATGACCCTCACCCGCGCCGATGCCTCGGGCGTACGCCTGTCTGCCATGGCTTTCGGCTGTGGCGACTGGTACGACGGGGCGGTAACCGAGGGCAAGCCGGTGGACCTGGTGGGCAGCGTGTCGATCAACCACTGGCAGGGGCGGGAGACACTGCAATTCCGGGTCCGTGACTTGCGCCCGGTGCCAGGGGTGGTTTCAGGGGGGATGGCCTGACGTGGTTACCGACTACGGCCTCATCGACAAGGTGACCGCCTACCGGCCGGAGGCCGACGTGCACCTGATCCGGCGCGCCCTGGAACTGTCCGCCGAGGCCCACGCCGGGCAGCGGCGGGCTACCGGGCATCCCTACCTCAAGCACCCGGTTGAGGTGGCCGAAATCCTCACCCAGTTGCGCATGGACGAGGCCACCATCGTGGCCGCCCTGCTGCACGACACGCTGGAAGACACCCACTTCACCCGCGAGCAGATTGTCACCGAGTTCGGCGAGGAGATCGCCTACCTGGTGGATGGCGTCACCAAGATCGACAAGTTGCGGCTGATCAACCGCGAGCAGGCGCAGGCGGACAGTTTCCGCAAGATGCTGGTGTCCATGGCGCGGGACGTCCGGGTGATCCTCATCAAGCTGGCGGACCGTCTGCACAACATGCGCACCCTGGCGCCATTGCCCGACGAAAAGCGCCAGCGCATCGCCCAGGAGACGCTGGAAATTTATGCCCCCATTGCCAACCGACTGGGGTTGGGCTGGATCAAGGTGGAACTGGAAGACCTGTGCCTGCGCTATCTGAAGGCGGAAATTTATTTTTCGCTGGTAAAGCAGGTGGCGGCGGGCAAGAAGGTACGCGACGAGTACATTCAGGGGGTGCGCACCCTGGTGGAGCGGGAGATCGAGCGGGTGAACATCCCCGCCGAAGTGGTGGGGCGCTCCAAGCACATGTACAGCATCTATCAGAAAATGACCAGCCGCAACCTGGAACTGGGGCAGGTGTACGACCTGTCGGGCATCCGCATCATCACCGATACCAAGATGCACTGCTACGCCCTGCTCGGCATCATCCATTCGGTGTGGCAGCCGATTCCCGGTAAATTCAAGGATTACATCGCGGTACCCAAGTCCAACGGCTACCAGTCCCTGCACACCACGGTGGTGTGCGAGGGGGGCAAGCGGGTGGAGTTCCAGGTCCGCACCCGCGACATGCACCGGGTGGCCGAAGAGGGTATCGCCGCGCACTGGAAATACAAGGAGGGTGGCCCCATTGACGCCGCCGGGGACGACGCCTTCCGCTGGCTGCGACAGATTCTGGAGTGGCAGCAGGAAGTGGCGGACGGCAAACAGTTTCTCGACGCCCTCAAGGTGGACCTGTTCTCCGACAGCGTGTTTGCCTACACCAAGAATGGCGAACTGCTGGAAATGCCGCGCGGCAGCACGGTGCTGGACTTCGCCTTTGCCATTCACACCGAGTTGGGGCTGCACTGCGTGGGGGCCAGTGTGGACGGCAAGCTGGTGTCACCGCGCCATGTGCTGAAAAACGGGCAGACGGTAGAGGTGCTCACCAGCAATGACCAGTTTCCGTCCCGTGATTGGATCGGCTTTCTCAAGACCTCCCGCGCCCGCTCGGCAGTCAAGCACTGGACCAAGCAGGAGGAGCGGCGTCGCACCATCGACGTGGGACGAAAGGTGCTGGCGAGAGAGATCCGGCGTCAGGGACACTCCCCGGAACAGGTCCTTGCCGACCTGCCGAAAGCGCTGGCCGCCCTGGGAGTGGGGGAGGAGCAGCTCTACTCCGAAGTGGGCTACGGCAAACGCTCCATCGGCGAGGTGCTGGCCCATTTGCTCCCCGAGGCGCGGGTACGGCCCAGCTTCAAGGAGCGCATCATGATGCGCATCGGCAAGCGGGACGGTGCGGTGGTGATCCAGGGCGAGGACGTGATGGTGCACCTGGCGGGCTGCTGCCGACCTATTCCGGGCGATGAGATTATCGGTCACGTCAAGCGTGGCAAGGGGTTGGTGGTGCACGTGTCCGACTGCTCCCGCCTGGAACAACTCGACTTCGACCCCGAACTAATGGTGGAGGTGGTATGGGACGCCCACCCCTCCAGCCCCCACGCGGTGCCGGTGCGGGTCTTCACCCGTGATCGCACCGGCGTGCTCGGCAGGGTGTCATCCGCCATCGCGGACGCCAAAGCCAACATTTCCCACGCCCAGATCCACACCACCGAGGATCGCAAGGCGTGCTTCAACCTGACCATTGAGGTGGATCATGTGCGCCACCTGCAACGAGTGATCCGCGCCGTGGAACGGCTGCCGGACGTGCTGGAGATGCACCGCGTGCGCGGCGAGTAGGCCGCCCCCTTCCCCCCCGGGGCCCCCGGAGGGGGCCAACTGTCAATTAATCAGCAGGTGCACCCATATGCTGGCCGCATATCCCAGCGCCACCGCCCACGACCAGCGCAGGTGCCCAAAGAAGGTGTAAACGCCCCGCGCCTGCCCCATCAGGGCCACCCCGGCGGCGGACCCGACAGACAGCAGGGAACCGCCCACGCCGGCGGTAAGGGTCACCAGCAACCACTGGCTGACGTCCATGTCCGGGTTCATGGTGAGTACCGCAAACATCACCGGAATGTTGTCCACCACCGCCGACAGCAGCCCTACCAGAATATTGGCGGTCGTCGGCCCCAGGTCGGTGTACATGGCGTGGGACAGCCCCGCCAGATAGCCAATGGTGCCCAGTCCGCCGACGCACATGACCACACCATAGAAGAACATCAGTGTGTCCCACTCGGCGCGTTTCATGCTGCTGAAGATATCGAACGCCCGGTCACCATCCACCACCGAGCGTTCCTCTTCCGGCCCGCCAATGTCCGCAAATTCCCGCCGTAGTTCGTCCCGCCGCAGTTCGTCCCGCCGCAGGAAATAGCCATAAACTTTCAGCAGCCCCAGACCGGTCATCATGCCCAGAACCGGCGGCAGGTGCAGAAAGTTGTGCCCGGTCACTGCCAGGGTAATGGTGATCGCAAACAGACCCACTACCACGAAGCCGCCATGCTTTACCTCCACGCGTTCGGTAGACGCATGAGGGTTGCCGCGGGGTACCGCAAAGGCCATGCACACGGCTGGGACCAGCCAGTTGACGGCGGAGGGGATCAGCAGGCGGAAAAATTCCTGAAAATGCACCAGCCCCTTTTGCCATACCATCAAGGTGGTGATATCCCCGAACGGCGAAAAGGCCCCTCCGGCATTGGCGGCCACCACGATGTTGATGTACGACAGGGCCACGAAGCGGGGCTGTCCGGCGCCCACGGCCATGACCACAGCACCCATCACCAGGGCGGTGGTAAGGTTATCCGCCACGGGACTGATGCAGAACGCCAGCAAACCGGTAAGCCAGAACACGGCGCGCAGGGAAAAACCGGAGGACACCAGCCAGCCGCGTAAGGCACGGAAGATGTCGCGCTCTTCCATGGTGTTGATGTAGGTCATCGCCGCCAGCAGGAACAGCATCAGTTCCGCATATTCCAGCAGATTGTGGCGTACCGCCTCCCCGGCGCTGTGGGTGTCGCCGTGCAGGGCGTAGGCGACACCGATCAGCCCCCAGATGATGCCCGCCGCCACCATCACCGGCTTCGATTTGCGCAGGTGCAGGAACTCCTCGCTCATCACCAGCAGGTAGGCGAGCACGAACAGGCCAAGGGAGGTGATACCAAACCAGGTGTCGGTGAGATCAAGGGGGGCGATGGGCTCCCCGGAGGGGATTCCGGAAGCCAGTGCGGCGCCGGGGGCCAACGCCCCGATCAGGGACGGCAGGCCAAGGGCGAGGACAGATCGAAAGCGGGGAGGGGTCACCAAAAAAGTCCTTGTAGTTTGTTCGGGTGGCGGGCGAGGTAGCCTCCGGGAGGCCGGGAGCACGTCACGGGAACCATCCAGGGTAACCGTTGGCGGCCCATTCTGCCCATATCCACCGGGGCAGGCAAGGGGCGGGCCCGATCTATCCACCAGGCTCCGCAGGTGTTCGGGGCGGTACCGATGCACACCTTTGGAAATAATCGCGCCCCCCGCCGGCCAGACACCGGTCAACGGTTTGGCTTGACAATTGGGCACGGGAGACAAATACTTCTCTCCTTTGAAACGGGCGTATTGCGCCGTTCACAGGAAGCATTCAGGCGCGTAGCTCAGGGGTAGAGCGCTACCTTGACACGGTAGAGGTCGGCGGTTCGAAACCGCCCGTGCCTACCATCTTTCTTGTCCGGCCACGCATGGTCGGGGGGCTGTCCGGGACCCGTGGTTACGGGTTGGGCGGGTCCGGAGGCGGGGTGTTCGGGGATTCCGGCGGCTATGGTCCGTGTGGATCGTGTGGTGAGGGTTCGATTTGTGCCGGGCCGATGTGAGGCCGGGATTGTTTTTGCGGGGCGCGGGAGCGCGCTTTAGGGAGGAACGGGTCATCGCAGGCGAGCACAGGGTCAACGAGGACATTAACGCACCCAAGGTGCGGTTGGTGGCCGAGGACGGCGAGCAGGTCGGCATTGTCAGTGTCCATGAGGCGCTGGGTATGGCCCGTGGGCGGGGGCTGGACCTGGTGGAGGTGGCCCCCCAGGCCAGTCCTCCGGTATGCCGGATCATGGATTACGGCAAGTTCCGTTTCGAGTCCCGCAAGCAGCAGAAAGGCCGGGTCAAGGTCAACCGGGCCGGGCAGGTCAAGGAAGTCAAATTCCGGCCGCGCACCGACGATCACGACATTGAGTACAAGGTGCGTAACCTGCTCAAGTTCCTCGCCAACGGTCAGAAGGTGAAGGTAACCCTGTCATTCCGTGGTCGCGAGCGCAGCCGGATGGACATGTACTCGGCCGATTTCCTGCCCAAGGTGCTGGAACTGATCGGCGATGCCGGTGTGGTGGAGCAGGCGCCGCGTCAGGAGGGAAACGTGGTTTCGTTGATGATTGCTCCCAAGGCCGGCAAGTGATATAATCCCCCGCTTTCGCCATCGCCCCGTTGTGTGCGGGCGCACCCCGGTCCGGGGCGGGTGCTCCGCCGGTCACATGGTGTGCGGGTGGCGGACAGTTCGGGCAGCAGGTTGTTGCGACACGCTGCGGCGTGCGCGTCTTTATTTGATCGGCGTGTTTTTTTCTCTGGGGTAACCATGGCACGGCAGAAGCTTAAAACCCACCGGGGCGCGGCCAAGCGCTTCATCCGGACCAAGAACGGCAAGGTCAAGCGTGCCAGGGCGTTCGCCCGGCACCTGCTGACCAAAAAGTCGGCCAAGCGCAAGCGTCAGTACCGCAGCGGGGCCGAAGTGTCTGCCGGCGAAGTGCGCATGATTGAGCGTCTGCTGCCCTACGGGTAGCGTCGCGGCCCGTGGCATCCGTCCTCGACGGTGTGCGGGTAAACATGGATTTTTTTCTTTGAAGGCGGGTTGAGCGATGGCCAGAGTCAAGGGCGGAATCAAGACGCGCAAGCGTCACAAGAAGTACATCAAGCAGGCCAAGGGCTACGTGGGGGGGCGTGGCGCCCTTTACCGCACAGCGCGCGAGACCGTGGACCGCGCTGGCGTGTACGCCTACCGGGACCGTCGTTGCCGCAAGCGTGAATACCGCGCCCTGTGGATCGTGCGCATCAATGCCGCGGCGAACGCCCTTGGTTTGTCCTATTCGCGTTTCATGGGCGCCCTCCGGAAGCAGGGCGTCGAACTGGACCGTCGGGCCCTGGCCGATCTTGCGGCAAACCAGCCGGAGGCCTTCTCCCGGTTGGTGGAGCAGGTGAAGGCCGCGGCCTGAGTCTGTTGCGTCACCGTCGCGCACATGAGGCCCCCGCTGATTTCGGCCGGGGCCTTTTTGTTGGGAACTGGGCCAGACACTTCCGGCGCATCGCGTGGGGGGTGGTTCCGTTCCTGGCTCCGGTGTTGGCCGTGTGCCTGCCTCCCGCCCCGGCTTCTGCGCAGGACGGCGGGTTGCTGGATCTTTTGACTCCCACACAACAGGGTCAGGTCGGCGGGCTCCTTGAGGGGCGTTCCCCGGCCAGTGCGGGCAACGGCCCGGCATTCGGCTCTCCGGCGGCGGAAAAGCCCGATAGCGGTGCTGGCTCCCGGCGCGAGGATCGCGAGTATCTCGGCCAGGAAAAGGATGAGCCGGTGGCGTGGCCGGAAATTGCCGGTGGCGTTCAGCCGGGCGATGTCCTGCTGATTGATGGCATCCGCCACCGTATCGACCGGGAGGGCCGCCTGTGGCTCCCGGGAGAGGCCCCCCTGACGGTTATGGGGTGGTCACTGTCAGAAGTGCGGGCAACCATTTCTACCTTGCCATTCGCCAGCGGCCGCCCCTTGGGTCTGCGCATCCTGCCGCGTTCCGAGCGACTTTCGGGCTTGGGTGTGCAGCCTTTCGGCTACGACATCCTGCGCAGCGGCAATGCCACTTTGCCGGATCCCCGCGCCCCGGTGGCCAAAGACTATGTGGTGGGACCGGGTGATACCTTCCTGTTGCAACTGTTCGGCAAGGAAAGCGCCGAATACAACCTTGCGGTTACCCGCGATGGCACACTGCTCATCCCGCGCTTCGGCCCTCTGCAGGTGGCGGGCCTCTCTTACGACGAAGTTCACAAGCTGATCCGCTCGCGAATCCGCTCCCAGAGCATCGGAGTGGAGGTGGGGGTGACCATGGGCACCCTGCGCAGCATCCAGGTTTTTGTGCTCGGGGATGTGGAAAAACCCGGCCTGTACGGCCTCAGCGCCATGTCCACCCCGATTCATGCCCTGTACGCCGCAGGGGGGGTGCGCCCCAATGGCAGCCTGCGCCGTGTCGAGGTCAAGCGCAACGGAAAGAGCATTGGTGTGGTGGACCTGTACGACTTTTTGCTGTCCGGCAACAGCCGCGCCCATTTGCGGCTGGAATCCGGCGACGTGGTACTGGTTCCACCGGTGGAAGGGCTGGTGGCTGTGGCGGGTATGGTGCGGCGGGCCGCCATTTACGAATTGAAGGGTGGCGAAACCGCTGCGGACATGTTGACGCTGGCCGGGGGACTGTCCGCCGAGGGGAACGAAGCCGCCATACGCCTTCAGCGGCTGGAGCCGGTCCGCGGCCAGAGCGTGCGAGACCTTGGTTCCGCAGAACTGGTGCTGCCGGTGCAGGACGGTGACGTATTGCGCGTCTACCCCAAATTCGGCGGGGTACTCCATACCATCCGCATCGGGGGGCATGTCGTCGAGCCGGGTGAATATCCGTGGTCGACGGGAATGCGTCTGACCGACCTGGTGCAGGACATGGGGCGCCTGTTGCCGGGGGCCGATCCGGACTTCATTCTGGTGGCCCGTATGGAGCAACCTGGCACCGCCCCCGCCTACTACCAGACCTCCCTGCGGGAGGCGCTGCTACATCCCGAGTCCGACGCCAACCTGGCTCTCCATGAGCAGGATCGCATCCTCGTGTTCTCTGTGGACGATGACCGCGCTACCCTGCTGCGGCCAGAGGTCGATCAGCTTTCCCGCACAGCGGTGGCGGGTAAAATTCCCGACCGAACCGTGGCCATTGATGGGGAGGTGCACCATGTGGGTCGTTACCCACTCACCTCGGGCATGCGTTTGATGGATTTGCTGGCTGCGGCTGGCAGCACCACCGGGCGGGCGTTTCCCCACCAGGTGTTGATTACGCGATTTTCCCTCAGCGGAAACGGGGAGCAGCGCGAGGCTTCCCACATCACCGTCGATCTGGAGAAGGCCCGTGCCGGCAGCGCCGGGGACAATCTGCAGCTACAGCCAGGGGACCGGGTGATGGTGCGCTCCGTGCCCAGTTGGCAGGGGGGGGCGGTGATGTTGTCCGGTGAGGTGAAATTCCCCGGTCGGTACGTCATTGGTGAGGGGGAGACCGTTGGCGATCTGGTAAAGCGCGCCGGGGGGCTGACCGAGCATGCATACCTGGACGGCGTCGTGTTCACGCGGGAGGAGGTTCGCCGTCAGGCCACGCGGGAGTGGGGCCGTGCCATCGAAGACCTGGAAAAGGAAATCGCCTGGTTGCAAGGAGATACGTCGCCAATTATCGACGAGGCCCAGCGCCACCGCTCGGTGGCCGCCGGAAACCAGTTGCTGCAGTCGATGCGCGAGGCGGACCTTCCCGGCCGGGTCGCAATACAGCTCCGATCACGGCGCGACGGTAATGTGGAGGTGGTGGGTGGTCAGGTGACCCTGGCAGCCGGGGATCGCCTGCACATTCCCCGGCAGCCGGACTCGGTGTTGGTGCTGGGTGAGGTGTTTCACCCCACCGCCCATCTCTACCGCAGCGGCAAGCACATGAAGTTTTACGTGGCTTCCAGCGGCGGCATCACCCGCTACGGTGACAGGCGCCGCGTGCTGGTGGTACGGGCCGACGGTTCGGTGCGGCAGGCCAAAATCGGCTGGCTGCGTTCAGGCCTGTCCGTGCACGCTGGCGATGTGGTGGTGGTGCCGAAAAAACTGGAGACCTATTCGGCCCTGCGCATGGCCACCGATATCACCCAGATTCTCTACCAATTGGCCGTGTCCACCGCAGCGGCCAAAGCCGTGGGCGTGTTCTAGTCGCAGATGCACGGGCACGCTCCAGAAATGGTTCCGGACGTCCATCTGTCCGATTACCTTCGCGTATTGCGCGCCTGGAAATGGTGGATCACCCTGGCCAGCGTGACAGGGGCGGGAATAGGGGTGTGCGTCGCGCTGTGGATGTCTCCTGTCTACCGTGCCGAGGCCGTCATCTTTCCGGTGGCGACGGGGGGCGGGTCCGGGATGGCGCTGGCGGACCGACTGGGGGGAATGTTTCCGGGATTCGGGGTCTCCGCGGGGAACAATACATCGCGCCAGCAGGTGGCCATTCTGACCTCCCGGGCGTTTACGGTGCGGGTTATCGAGCACTACCACCTTCTTCCGGAATTGTTTCCCGATCGCTGGGACGCCGCTACCAAGACATGGCGAGATGGGGTCGAGCCGACCCAATGGCAGGCCTACCGGCGCATGCGGCAGGCACGCAGCGTGGAGGAGGATCGCAAGACCGGCCTGTTCACCGTCGCCATCGAGTGGCAGGACCCGAATTTGGCCGCACGCTGGGTGGATTTGCACATCCGGGCCCTCAATCACGACCTGCAGCAACAGGCCATCGCGTCTTCCGAAAAGATCATTGCCGACCTCACCGAACAGGCCAATCAAACCGGCAACGTGGACATGCGGGCAGCGCTGTTCCGGCTGATTGAGTCCGAAACCAAGCGGGGGGTGCTGGCGCGGGTGTCGGATGAGTACGCCTTCGGGGTGATTGATCCTCCGGTGGCCCCGGACCGCAAGGTGCGTCCCAACCGCAAGCTGATCGTCCTGCTGGGCACTGGAACTGGTTTTGGAGGCATGACTTTCGCGGCGTTTTTCGCGGAATACCTGGCCAGTTCACGGCAGCGCCGCCATCTGGCTGCCGGGGCCGCCACTCCGGTTTCCCGCGTTTAGGATTCGGTCTGGCGGGTGGCGGCGCGCCGCTTTTGGCGACCGAACCAGCGCGCCAGCAACACCCCCACCTCGTACAGCACGATCAGAGGTGCCGCCATCAGCAATTGGTTGAATACGTCCGGCGTGGGGGTGAGCACAGCGGCGACCACGAATGCCAGAAGAACGGCATAGCGCCGGTTGCGGGACAGGAACTCCGGGGTAACCACCCCCATCCGCGACAACAGCACCAGCAGCGGTGGCAGTTCAAAAATTATTCCGAACGCCAAGAAGAATTTGACGCAAAAATCCACATAAGTGCCTACCGACAGGACCGCCTGCAAGCCGTCGGTCTTGTAGCCGAGCAGGAAACCGATGGTGAATGGCAGCACCACCCAGGCACAAAAGGCCATGCCGCCCGCGAACAGCAGCGAGGCGAAGGTGACGAACAGCCCCCCCAGGCGGCGTTCATCCGGATGCAGCCCCGGTTCCACGAAGCGCCAAACCTGATACAACACCACCGGCATGGACAACAGCAGTCCGGCCATAAAGGCCACTTTCATGTTGGCCCAGAACGGTTCACCCGGGGTGATGAACACCAGGGGGGAGGAAAGTGGCCTGGCCAGCCAGTGGATGATCCGTTCCGATATTGCAAAGCAGGCCACGGAGGCAATCAGCACCGCCAGGGCAGCACGCATCAGGCGCACCCGCAACTCGCCCAGATGGAGCAGGAAGGGCATGCGACCGTCCGGTGGGGTCGGGCGGGGAGTCACGGTTTTTCGGGGGTCGGGGGTTGTGGGGCTGGCCGTTCCGGGGCGTCCGGCAACGTCGGTGCGCCCCCTTGGTGCGGGGGCCCGTCTGTGTGCGTCGGGCGGGTGTCGGTGGAGGAAATGCCCCGGTCCACCTCGCGCCGCACTTCAGCCGCAGCTGCCCGGAACCTGCCGATGATGCGCCCTAGCGCGTGCGCCAGCTCCGGCAGCCGCTGGGGACCCAACACCACCAGGGCGACGGCCAGAATCACCAGAAGTTCCGGCATCCCTACACCAAACACGGTGTGCTCCCTGGCCCGGATAACGTGCGCATGGGGGCAGCATATCCGGTCCGGCTTCGGCGGCGCAACGCGATCCCGTCATTGGCGGCTGGCTCTGCCCCTTCTTTACAGGCTTTCTTCCGGGGGTGGCCCCCTGCTATGCTGTCCCGGTTTTTCCCCAAAAGTAACCGGCCCAGAGCCAGAGGAACCGTTTGCCGATGCCGAGTTTGGTTGTGGTAGGAGCCCAGTGGGGCGACGAGGGTAAGGGCAAAATCGTGGACCTGCTCACCGGGCAGGTGGACTCGGTGGTCCGCTATCAGGGGGGGCACAACGCGGGCCACACCGTGGTGATCGGCAAGGAGGAGTTCGTCCTGCATCTGGTCCCGTCCGGCATCCTGCGCCCCGGCGTGGTATGCCTGATCGGCAACGGGGTGGTGGTGGACCCCGCCGCCCTGGTAGAAGAAATGGACGGCCTTGCCGCGCGTGGCATCACCTATGACGGCACGTTTTTCATCAGTGATCGGGCCCACCTGATCCTGCCCTATCACCGGGCGGTGGAGCGCGAGGCCGAAAAGCTCAAGGGCACGCGCAAGATCGGCACTACCGGGCGTGGTATCGGCCCTGCCTATGCCGACAAGGTGGCGCGGGTCGGTATCCGCGTTGGCGCATTGCTCGACCCGGAACTGTTCCGGCGCGTGCTGGCCACCAACGTCGAAACCATGAATTATTTCCTGTCCAGGCTGTACGGCACCCCAAGCGAGGACCTGTTCGATGTGGGGTCGATCTACTCCGAATACATGGGCTATGCCGAGCGCATCGCCCCCTACATCGCCGATACCGCGCTGATTCTCAACAACGCCCTCGACCGGGGTGAGCGGGTGCTGTTCGAGGGGGCCCAGGGGACCCATCTGGATGTGGACCACGGCACCTACCCGTTCGTAACTTCCTCCAGTGCCACGGCGGGCGGCGCCTGTGTCGGCACCGGTGTGGGGCCGACCCGCATCGGGCGCGTCCTGGGGATCGTCAAGGCCTACACCACCCGCGTCGGCAGCGGCCCGTTTCCCACCGAATTGCTGGACGCCACCGGCGAACGCCTGCGCACCCAGGGGGGCGAGTTTGGTGCCACCACCGGGCGGCCGCGCCGCTGCGGCTGGTTTGACGCGGTGGCGGTGCGTCACGCGGTGCGCACCAACGCCATCGCGGGCATTGCCATGACCAAGCTGGACGTGCTGGACGGCTTTGAAACCCTGAAAATCTGCAACGGCTACCGCTGGCGCGGCAAACTCCTCACCGAATTTCCCTCCGACCCGCGCATCCTTGAGGAACTGACACCCGAGTACGAGGAAATGCCCGGCTGGAGCGGGGCGTTGGGGGACATCACCTCGGTGGACGACCTGCCACCGGCGGCCCGCGCCTACGTGGATCGCATCGTGTCCTTGCTCGGGGTGTCTCTGGACATTCTGTCCTTCGGGGTGCGCCGCGATCAGACATGTCTGCTGCTCGACCCGATGGCAGCCGGAGTTTCCTGATCGCCCGCCCGGCGGTCCACTGTGATGTAACACTGGTAGGGGACGAATTCATGGCACACGGCAAGGATTTGCGCCGCTCAGCGCGCTACCCGGTAGTGGGATTGGCCACCGTTGAGGTGTTGCCGGGGCTGGATGTGCTGGAGGGGTATGTGGCCAACTTTGGCACCCACGGCGTGGGGCTGTATGTTCGCGATCCCTTGGCACCGGGGGACCACGTGCACATCACCCTGGCCATCGACGGGGTGCCGGACATGGATGTGGCCGAGCGCTACCAGGGCAATGTGGTGTGGATCAACCAGGTCGGCGGCGTGTTTGCGGTAGGTATCGAGTTTCTGGACGAGCAGGGCGGTTGCCCGTACGCGGCCAGTTTCAGACAGGGATGATGTCCCGCAGTTGATCTTTTGCTGCGGGCGCGTATACTGCCCGGGTCACAGCCGTGGTTTGTGTTGCGGAGTCGGCGGTGCGTGCCGCGGTTCACAGGGAAGTGGACGCTGGGGTGGCCAGCGCCCGGGCCGTAAAAAGGGTCAGCACATATGACAGATGTCATGGTTCGCCCGCCGGATGTTGCTACGATTCCCGCTGTTCGTTCCGTGTGGGGTGTGTCGTCAATGGTTTGCATTCGTCCCCAATTGAGTTTGCGCGTGCTGCTGGCAGGTCTGGCGGTGTGGTTGTGCGCGACTGCGGCTCCCGGCTGGGCGGCGTCGCCAGCAGATCCGGTGCGTCAGCGCTTTGCCGGTGATTTTCAGGCGGCCATGGACGGTTACGCGCGTCTCGGTGCTGAGGCCGGGGCCAATGCGGCCAAGGGGTTGAAGCCACTGGACGCCACTTGGGACGGCCGCATGAAGGTGGTGGACCGGTTGCTGGTGCAGCACGAATCAGTGTTCTTTCCAATGATGACCCGCCCCTGGAGTCGCGAGGCGGCGGTATTTTCCAACTTGCAGGGTGCCCGCATGTGGCTGTGGTCCATTCATGACGGACTGCGGGACGGGGCGGCCGGAGTGAAAACCCTGGATGTGGTGGACGGTCGCGTGCGTGATGAGTTGCTGGCCAACTTCACGGCCTACCTCGAGAAGGCGCACTCGCTGATGGCGGGGGGCGAATTCAAGGGCTCGTATTTCGCCGACACCCACACTCCGGTGCTGGCCGATTACTGCGCCTACCCTGAAGACGGCAAGCGTGTGCGACCCGATTTCAAGGATCAGAATATTTTCAAGCAGTCTCCTGCGGGTCAGTCGGCTCGGAATGGTGGCGGTGGCGTTCAAATGCGGCCGGTAGTGGCTTCCACGGGAGGGTTCTGATGCTGCGGGAGCCCGGCATCGAGGGGACGCAAGGGGAGCCCCGGCGGGGCGGCCTGGATGTGGACCACGACCTGATTGCCCAGGTGGACGCGTCCCGGGACCGTTACCAGGATTCCGACCTGTACCAGCAGATTCACCGCAGCCAGCGGACCATTCCATGGTGGCTGGTGGTGATGCTGGCCGTTGTGGTGCTGCTGGCGGTGGCCCTGAACGCGCCGTTTCTCACCGGCGGGGGTGCCAACCCGATGGAGAAGCTGGCAGGCGGCCACGGGTCCGGGTCGTTCCTGGATATGGGTATGGCGTTGGCGCTGTTGTATGTGGGCGGCGGGTTTGCGGTGATCTTCTGGTTCACCTGGCGCCGCAAGGAGTCGTAGGAGAGGTTCAGGTGCCGGTTGGCGGACACACGCAAAAAGGTGGTCGTCACGCTGGCGGTGTTGTTGACTTCCGCCGCGTTGGTGAGTTTAATACTCGCCATTTCGCGGTATGTCGGGTTTCTTTCGCACCCGGAAGCTTGGCGGTACGCGCTGGTCTATCGGGTGGAACCCGTCGGGCAGGTTGCCGCGGGACTCAGGGTGCGGGCCGTGTCCCTCGGGGACGGAGCGGAAGGTGTGTCGTCCTTGCTGGCGAGCGCCTTCTGGATCTTTGAGGTGACTGTCGAGAACGTATCCGGCGGGCCGGTCGATGTGGATTTCGATCGTGTGACCCTCGGTTTTGGCGGGCGGGAGGAACGTGCCCTGACCGCCGAAGCGGCCCTCGGATTGTTCAACGAGCGGATGACTGGTGCTTTCGCCTCGGCCTCGGCCCGGCGGGAGTACCAACGGGTTCTGGATCTGCTCCAGAACCGGGTACTCGGGGTGACCAGGGTGTTTCCGGGGTATTCCCGGGCCTCACTGGTGTTGTTTCAGCCCCATCCGGATCCCCCTGCTGCGGCAGAGCTGAAGCTGTACGGGATCCGGGCCGCAGGAGGTGATCCGGCGCCGCCGGTTGCCTTCCATCTCAGCCGGGAGACCGGGTAAGGCGGTTTGGTCAAGTCGGCGCGGGGCTGGCAAAAATGCCGGCGCAGAACCGGCAGTGAGGTCGGGTAGAAGGGGTTGTGTAAGGACTGAAATCGGCGGTTGACGCCGGCAGTGAAAGGGAGGATGTAGCCCATGCAAGGGAAGTTCCTGATTTGGGGTTTGGTCATCGCCGCAGCAGTGGTGGTGGAGGTGTTCTTCGCCAACCAGCCCAAAGTGTTTGGTGAGGACATCGGCGGGTATGCGTGGTACGGCCCGTACGGTCCGTTCATGTACATCCTGATCACCTACGTTGCGGTGTGGGTGACGGGTGGTGTGTTGTGGTACAAGGACGCCATCGACGACATCGACGTCGACCGGAAGGATCCTTACCTGGACAACTAGTAACGGCGAGTGTCGTTCGAACGACAAGTAAAGGAGGGATCCTGATGAGCAAATCGATGTGGACGGCCGTAATGACGGTCGTGATGGTGCATGCGGGTGACATTGCGTTCGCCATGCAGAAGCCGGAGGCCGATCCGGCGCACCACGGGCCGGGGTGGTTGTCGGGTCTGGCGTCGTTGTCGGGCTTTATTCTTGCCTGGGCCAGTGTGGTGTTGATCTACATGATGGTCAGCGGCAAGGCCGGCAAGTACAAGGCGTAGCACTGACTGTTGTACTTGGGAGGAGTGGCGTTATGGAAAAAATGTTGACCTGGGTGTTGAACGGGATCTTTCTCGGCTTCGGTCTGGGGACCGTGATCGGCTCTGCCGCCAATCTTGGCGCCTGGGCCGGTCGTCATGATGTGTGGACGGGAGACTACCACTACATGTTTGCCTGGACCTTCGCAGTCGGCGCGCTGGTGGGCATCATCATGTTCATGCTGATGAAGCAGCAGACCCCGGACAAGGGTTGAAATTTAGACTGACGGTGTCTGTGGATCCCGTCACCAAGAGGAGTTGTTTGGTATGAGTACTGCAACCGCTGCCTACGATGGCATCCGGCCTGGTACCGCCGCAAAACACGCGTTTTTCAGCGCTGTGGTGTGGCTGTGCATCGGGGCCTCGTTCGGGTTCTTTACCAGCTTGCGTATCGCCTGGCCTGACTTGCTGAACGGCAAGGAAGTCATGGGTCCGCTGGCTTCGGCCTTTGCATTCGGGCGCGTGCGTCCGATGCACATTACCCTGGTGATCTTTGGCTGGATCTCCATGGCGTTCGTCGCGGCCATGTATTACATGACCCCGGCGCTTTGCAACTGCCGGCTGTGGAGCGAGAAGCTCGGCCTGTGGAACATCTGGCTCTGGAACGTCGGCCTGGTGGTCGCCGCCATCTCCCTGCTTGTCGGCGCCAACTCGGGCCGCGAGTACCAGGAGCTGATCTGGCCGGTGGACATCTATGTGCTGGTGTTCATCCTCGGCTTCGCTGCGGTCAACACCTTCAACACGGTGTTGCAGCGTCGCACCCAGGGTATGTACATCACCATCTGGTTCTTCCTGGGCGCCCTGGTGATGATCTGGATGACCTACTTCATCGGCGCGATCCCCGATCTGTTCCCGGTGACGGGTCTGAACGAGGCCTACATGGTGTGGTGGCACGCGCACAACGTGCTCGGCCTGTGGATCACCCCGGTGTCCGCCGCGATCGCGTACTACGTGATCCCGAAGGTGACCGGTAACGTGCTCTACAGCCACAAGGTGGGCCACCTGCACTTCTGGACCATCGTGGCCTTCTACTCCACCCCCGGCGCGCACCACCTGATGGGTGCCCCGCTGCCGGAGTGGATGAAGTCCTTCGCGTCGGTTTCCGGCGTGATGATCCTGATTCCGGCGCTGGCGTTCATCACCAACATGGTGCTGACCGTGCAGGGCAAGTGGCAGATGTTCTCGGATAACGTCTCCATCCAGTTTGCGCTCACCGGTACCCTGATGGCGGTGCCCCTGAATTTCCAGGGCGCCTTCCAGCAGACCCGCGCGATCAACTGGTACATCCACGGCACCCACTGGATCGTGGCGCACGCCCACTTTGCGCTGCTTGGCTTCTCGACCTTCATCGAGATTGGCGCGACCTACTACGCCATCGCCAAGCTGTTCCAGCGCAAGATCTACAGCCAGTCGTTGGCCACCACCCATTACTGGCTGACCACGGTCGGCTTCATCGGGTTCTGGACCACGTTGACCCTGGCTGGTCTGATCCAGGCTTCGGGTAAGGTGTACAACACCACGTTCATCGACGTGGTGTATGCCACCCACCCGTACATGGTCGGTCGTTCCCTGTTCGGTCTGACCATCGTGCTGGGCCAGTGGATCTTCCTCTACAACCTCTACAAAACTGCCACCGCGGGTGAGCCTGTGACGGAGAAGAATCCTCCGGCCACTGTCTACTACACCTAGGCACGGAACCGGGAAAGGAGAAACTTACCCATGGGTGGTTATAAAGAGTACAAAATCGGGGTGATCATGTTCCTCGCCGTCTTCGGGATGGCGGTGTTCATGACCATCGGTATCGGAGGTGTGTACCTCGGATCCGTGCCAGCGACACAGCTGGCACTGGAGAAGCAGGTGCACTACGGCTCTTCGGCGTGGTCCATTCGGGACCCGCTGATGAAGGGCTGGAACCAGCCGAAGATCCAGAAGGCCGACGGCACGATGGTGTCCGATCCGGTCGGCGTCGGGAAGAAGATCTTCATCCGCGAGGGGTGCTGGCATTGCCACACCCTGCTGCCGGAGCAGACTTCCGACTGGGAATACTTCGGTGCGCCGCCTCTGGCGGGCGACTTCGTGGGCGAATCGCCCACGGTGATCGGTTCCGACCGCAAGGCTCCGGACCTGATGCATGTGGGCAGCCGTATGCCGTCGATGGCTTGGCACCTGCAGCACCACAAGGACCCGCGTTCGGTGCAGGCCAAGTCCATCATGCAGTCCTTCGACTTCCTTGAGACAAGTGAGTTGAAGGCGCTGGCGACTTACATGGTCAGCCTGAAGTAACAATTGCGCGCTTCCCGGGTGGGGCCTGTCCCCACCCGGGGGTCGCGCCAACGGTTGTAAGGGAGATATTCACATGGCAGGTCGCAAGCTGACCTTTGAAGAGCTCAAATGGGAGCTCTATGACGGCATCCGCGAGGGTGGCCGCCCCTGGCCGATCTTTATGGCCGCATTGATCGCCATGGTGATCTTCACTTCGGTGTTGGTCACCTTCCCGCTGTGGGGTGAGCGCAAGGACTACGACTTCCTCACGCCGGCGTTCAACTTCGATCAGCGTCCGTTCTTCCTCGAGCCGAGCATCGTCGGCGAGATGAAGTACGTGGGCGTGGAGAAGGTGCCACCGTACTCCGGTTGCGTCACCGAAACTCCGGATCCGAACTGCACCCAGGCACCGACCTCCAACCAGGCCCCCTGGTTTGACGGTGGTTTCGTGCTCACCGTGGTGTGGGTGCTGGTGGTGGTGATCTCGTTGTACTTCGTGGCGGCCAAGTGCCCCACGTACTACGAATAGTCCGCCCCAGGAGAAACGCATCCGGCGGTGGGCCTTCGGCTTCTCCGTAGGGGGACCTTGTGGTCTCCGGGGAGGTTTCGGTCTCACGGACGGTAACGGATGATTCAAGAGTGGGAGGCCCTCGCCTCCCACTCTTTTTTTTGGCAAAATCACACCGCAAGCGCCCCTTCAGGCCTGACTCCTGGTGCCGCCGGGGCGGAGCAGGGGAGATGGGGCAGGGCACCATCCCAATGGGCTTGGTGGGCCGACAGGGCAGGCCGCAGGCCCGCAAAAAGGAGCCGCAGTGAGCCGATTTACCCGACCGGACTGGATTTCCGCCCAGCGCGTGCAGTTGGACAGCCGCCTCGCCTTGGCCGATGCCGTCGGCCCGCAGCATGGCGTCAGCGCGCAGGAGCTGGCCGACCTGCTGCCCAACCTGCGGTCGGTACACGCGGAGCTTGGCCGCCGCCGCGCTAGCGGGGAGCTGGGTTTTTACCAGTTGCCAGGACAGGACATTACCCCGGTGCTGGAGGCGGCCAACTGGGTGCGGGATGGCTTCGACAATTTTCTGCTGGTGGGCATCGGCGGCTCGTCCCTGGGCCCCAAGGCGGCCCACGCTGCGCTGCGCTCTCCCCTGTACAACCTGCTTTCCCGCGAAGAACGTGGCGGGCCGCGCCTTTTCCTGCTGGAAAATATCGATCCGGTTACGGTATCTGCGGTGCTGCGGCATCTTGACCCGGCGCGCACCTGCGTCAATGTGGTGTCCAAATCCGGTGGTACGGCCGAGACCGCCGCTAACTACCTGGTGGCGCGGGAGTGGCTGGAAAAATCCGTCCAAAATCCCCGCGAGCACCTGATTGCCACCACCGACCCCGCCAACGGCGACCTGCGCCCGCTGGCGGAGAGGGAGGGGTGGCGGACGCTGCCGATTCCTCCTGACGTCGGCGGACGTTTTTCGCAGCTTGCGGCGGTGGGATTGCTGCCCGCAGCGGTGTGCGGTATCGATATTGCCGAACTTCTGGCCGGTGCTCACGACATGGACCTGCGCTGCGCCACCCCCGACCTGGACACCAACCCCGCCTATCGGCTGGCGGCCCTGCACTACCTGGCAGACACCCGCCACGGCAAGCCCATGGCGGTGATGATGCCCTATGCCGACGGCCTGCGGAGTCTGGCGGACTGGTTCGTGCAACTGTGGGCCGAAAGCCTGGGCAAGGAGCGCGACCTGTCGGGAAAAATCGTGCATACCGGCCAGACACCCCTGCCCGCGCTGGGGGCCAGCGATCAACACTCCCAGGTGCAACTGTTCGTGGAGGGGCCGAACGACAAGCTCATCACATTTTTGCGCGTGGAGCACTTTGCCGAGGCGGTCCAAATCCCCTCCCTGCATGGGGATGTGGGGTCCCTCGCCTATCTGGGCGGGGCCACGCTGGAGCGCCTGCTGAACGTGGAGCAGGCCGCCACCGAAGCGGTGCTGAGGGAGCGCCAGCGCCCCACCCTGCGGCTGACGGTTCCGGAATTGAACCCCTTTGCCATGGGCCAGTTGTTCTTTTTGTTCGAGGTGATGACCGCCTTTGCCGGTGGGCTGTACGGCATCAACGCCTTTGACCAGCCCGGCGTGGAGCACGGCAAGCGCCTGACCTATGGCGCCTTCGGGCGCGCGGGGTATCCGGACCTGATGGGGGGTGGCGGGAAATAATCCCGACCGCAGGCCGCGACAAAAAATCCGTGCCGTCCGTCCGCCCCGGTTGCGGTGGCGCTTCGCGGTTCGGGAAGCCAAATTGCACCCCCTGATCCGTCAATCGGTTACACGCCGGGGGTGGCGGAAATATCCTGGCGTGACAATGAGTTATGACGCCCTTTGGGGGTTTATCCGATTGCGATGTGGGGGGGCGTGCCCGCGCCGCACGGGGAGCGGGCCGGGCGGCATCGGGCGCTGCGCAGGCCGGGAAATGCAGGGTGTGGGAAAATCGCCCCGAAAAATGACCTAACCCGTTGATATGGCGGATAAGAATTCCGGGTGCGGAGGTTTTTAGCGGCGGTTTTTTCGCAGGTTTTCGGGGAAAGGGGCCACGAAAAAACAAAGGGTTCGGTGTCCAAAAGTCCGCGCTGTGGTGGCGGAAAGGCCGTTGCTAAGCAAAAAGGCGCGGCCAGATTCGCGAGGAACGCAGGCCAGCCACTGGTTTTACGCGAAAACCGCAGCGGGATGTGCCCGCCCTCCGGACATGTCCGGCGACTTACCGTGGGCACCCCCGACCTCCAACAGCAACTGGAAACCAGCCCAATGGATTTCCGCCTGCACGGGAATGACATCAAGAGGGGGGCAGGTTAAGTGGAACTGTAGGTTGGGGGGAAGGTAGCGAAGCCTAACACCATGCCTATTGGGCCGAAAAAGCCAGCTAAGGAAATTAAAATGGTCAGTGTGAAACACACAGGTAATGCCATCATCCCCGTCAGCAAACAGTCCAAGATGCATCAGGCGTTCGATTTCCCCAACTCCGGGGACAAAATACTTGATTGCCGAGAATGATCTCGAGGTCGGGTGGGATTTTGAGGCGGTAACCAGTTGCAATATCAGGGCAGTATTTTCTGCCCTGAAAAGCGAATGGAAGGGGTCCTCCTAACCTTCCGGGTCGCCCCGCAACGCCGCAATCAACGCGGGCACGGTTACAAACAAATCCCCCGCAATCGGATGCACGGTGACGCCGGGGCGCTTCATGCTCATCAGGGGGGCGTCCGGGTCGCGGTTGAAGGCGAACACCTGGGCGCGGGCGCCGATGTAGTCCACGTGCTGGGGCGCGCCGGAGATGCCCAGCGCAAACAGAATGCGCGGATTCACTCGCAGGCCGGTCTGGCCGATCTGATGATCCAGCCCCAGCAACCCCAACCCCTGCGTGATCTTGCGCGAGGCCCCCAGGTGCGGCGACAGGCCCAGTTCCCGCAGCGCCGCCACCAGCTCTTCGGCCATTTGCATGCCCGCCGGGGAGCCCGCGCCGTAGCCGATGTCCACGATCACTTCGGCCTGGGAAAGGGTTTCCGCCGGCGGCGTGAAGGCGGCGTCGAAGTCGGTCTTTTTGTTCAGCCCGGCGTCGAAGGCCGACAGGGTGAAGCCCGAGGCCACCCCGCTCAGGGGGAAGTCCGCCCCTTCCGCCACCGTGAACAGCAGGGGCCGCGCCCCGTCCACCCGGAGCGACTGGGTCACGCGCCCCCCGTAGGCGGAACGCAGCAGGCTGATTCCCCCTTCGGTGACAAGGCCGCTGGCGTCGCAGAACAGGTCTGCCGGACGCTCTCCGCAGGCCGTCGCGGCCAGCGCCGCAGCCCACTCACGGGGCGCCACGGCGCACGCCGGGTGGCCGTTGGAATTTTTTCCGCCGTTTTTTTGCGGTCCGGTGACGGTTTCGGCCAGCTTGCGGGCGCCCGCGAAGGACAGGGCGGTGTGGCGGGTGACCACGCCGTGGGCCGACGCCATCCCCGCATCCCGCGCCAGCCCCGCCAGCGCGGCCAGGTCGTCCTCGGTGCCGGTCATCAGGGCGCGGGCAGGCACGTTCATGGCGGCCGCCAGACGCGCGGCGGCCCCAAAGGCGGCGGTGGCGGCCTTTTTCTGGTGCCATTCGGCCAGTGCCCACACCGCACCCCCCTCGGGCAGGGGGGCCGCATCGTGGAGGCCGGTGGTCACCGGCTTTGCCACCACCTGACGCACCGCGTCCGCCAGATGCCGCAGCACCCGTGCCGCCGCCTGCGCGTCGCTGGCCACCTGCTCCCCCGCAGCGCTGGCGGGGGGGGCGACAAAGCGCAGCGCCGGGGCGGCAATCGCCATGTCCGGGCGTTCCAGATCGGTGTGCAGGGCGGCCACGTGTCCGCCGATGTTGGGGCGGATGCGCGCGCCATTGCCGCGCAGGGTCAGCACGCTGCCGGAGCCGGGCCTGTCGCCGCAGGACGTGGCCAACTGACCGTCGGCGACCGCCAGCCCGTCCGCCGTGTGGAAGGCAAAACCCAGTGAGGCGGCCACGGCGGCGCCGATGGGGGATTCTGCCTCTGGCCCGCCGTCACCGCACAGAATCCATCCGCCCAGGTCGTTTTTGCCCACGGCGGCCAGCGCCGCGCCCCACTCCGTGGGGGTGGCGTGGATGCCCACGGGCAGCAGCACGGCGCGGTCGGCCCCGGCGGCCAGCGCGTGGCGCAGCAGGTTTTCGCCCTGACTGCCGCCGCAGGAGATCACCTGCACCTTCAACCGGCCTCCGGAACGGGCGCGCAGTTCCAGCGCCGTGGCCAGCGCGGCCTCGTCCGCCGGGTGCATGCGCCACACGCGCTCGGCCAGGGTGCCGTCGGCGTTCAGGCGCGGGCGCGGGGCGGTGACCGCCGCCGGGCGCACCAGACAGGTGAGGGTGGCCTCTGCCTCCAGGGCGCCGGGGGTGGGGGACAGGGCGTGATGCTCCTGCATGATGGCGTCCGCCGCCACCGACTCCACCGGATAGTGGCTGGTCAGCGCCGCGTCGCGGCCCTGCTCGTAGCGGCCCGCGATAAATTCCAGCCGCGACAGGCACTGGGCGGCGGCGCGCTCGCCCACGGCGATCATGCGCGTGGCATAGTCGCCCTGAGTGGCGCGCTGGGCATCCAGCCAGCGCATGCGGTAGACCACCGTATCCAGCAGATACAGCTCTCCGGCCATTTCCGACAGGGGGAAGAAGGCGGGCTGCATGGCGGCGTCGGCCCACACGGTGTCGCCCAGCCGGTCCACGGCTTCCTTGACGTAGCGGCGCAGGCGTTCCTTGTAGTGGGCCATGCGCACGCCAAAGACGTCGGCCTCGGGGATCGGCACCGGCTCCCAGTCGGGGGCCATGGCGCACAGTTCGCGCAGGATCAGGAAGCGCTGCACCTCGTTGGTGCCCTCGTAAATGTTGAGGATGCGCGCGTCGCGGCGGGCCTTTTCCAGCAGGTTGTCGCGGGTTTGCCCGTGGGGACCCCAGAGCAGTTCCATCTGGTCCAGCCCCTCGTGGAACATTTCGGAGCAGGCGTACTTGGCCACCGCGCTTTCCATGCGCACGGAACGGGTGGAGTGGTTGTCGAACAGGCCGATCAGGTGGTAGCACAGGGATTCGGTGGCAAAGATGCGCGCCGCGCAGTCGGCCAGCACGCGCTCCTTGTCCGGACCTTCCGGCGCGCCGGCGATGCTTTCCACCAGCATGCGCCGACCCATCACCACGCTGGCCACCGCCAGGCCGCAGCGGCCGACGTTGAGGGTTTCCAGCGCGTTGACCTGGCCGTGCCCCTCGTAGCCGATGACGCACTCGCGGGGGACGCGCACGCGGTCGATGGCGATTTCGTTGGTGGGGGAGCCCTGCTGCCCCATCTTGTCCTCGTCGCGGCCCACCACCAGCCCTTCGGCGTGGCGGTCCACCAGGAGGCCGGTAATGCCCTCGTCGGTCTTGACGTACATGGACATCTGGGTGCAGACGCGGCCGTTGGTGATCCACATCTTGGCGCCGGTGAGTTCGTAGAACTCGTACACGTTGCCCTCGCGCACCTGGGCGATGTCGTGGAACGGCACCTCGGCGTCGCCGTGCACCAGGGTGCGGGTGCCCTGGTCGGTGCGGTAGTCGTACCCGCTGGTGGACACCCGCGCCAGGGTGCCGTCTTCCAGGCGACAGGTCATGCCGTCGGCATCGAAGCCGATGCGGTCGGCATCCAGCAGGAAGCGCTCCTGACCGTCGATCTCGAAGCGCCAGCGGCCGTCCGGCAGGGGGGTTACCGGCACCGAGTGCAGGCGGGCGGTGGTGGTCACGCCGCCGGAGTCGGAACCGGCGGTGGGCTCGGTGAGGGCGAAGGCGGCCACGCCGCCGTGGCCCATGGTGCGCAGGTACAGGTGATTGGCGCGCTCGCGGCGCGGCAGTTCCAGCACGGCGCGGTGAATGGTGTCCGGCAGCGCCGCCAGCAGGGGTTGCGCCTCCCGCAGGCCGTCGGCGAAGGCGCCAAAGTCGCGCCGCTTGCCCGCCAGCGCGGCGGTGTAGAAGGTTTTGAGGAAATTCTGCGCCAGATACTTGGTGACCTTGGTCTTGCGGATCACCGCGTCCACCTGCTCCACCAGCCGCGTGAAGTCGCGCTCCAGGCGGCCCGGATCGGGGCGGTCGAGGCTGGCGACCACGGCGTCCAGCCCCTTCTTGATGTCGCCGAGGCGCTGCGGTTCCTTGTCGAAGGCCGTCAGCTCCGCCGCCACCAGCGGGATTTCCTTTTCCATCCCCAGCAACAGCGGGGTGACGCCGATGCTGGTGCTGGCCATGATCAGCAACGACAGGGAGGCGTCGCCGTGGCGCATGGCGCCCGAGACCAGCAGGTAATAACCGATCTTGCGCCAGCCCAGACCGTCCAGCTTCTTCGGCACCACGGTGGCGAAAAAGCCGTTCTGGACAAACCCCTCCAGCATGTCCGGCGGGATGCTGTGGACGCGCTCGATGTAGTGTTCATAGTAGCCGCCGTCGTCCGGGGCGGTATGGCAGCGGTCGAGGAACCATTGGTAGCAGTAGGCCCAGCGTTCCCGCAGGGCGGGGTCGTGCAACTGGATTTCCGGGATGAAGCGCGGCTTGCCGCCGTCCTCGCCGCGCAGGAAATCGCCCGAAGCGTACGGATCCTCGGTGTGGATGATCTCTTCGTAGGTGAGCGGAATGACCTGGGCGGGCAGGTCGGGAAATTCGGGAAAGTGCGCCACCGTGTGGCTGGCATCCGCGTTGGCGGTGGCCTCGCGGGCGGTGTGGACGAGGCTGTCCAGCTCCCCCTGCAACACCTCCAGCAGGGCGGCGTCCGCCTCCACCGGCAGGCCCTGGGTCAGGGCCTCGCCGCAGGCGGACAGCAGGTGGAACAGGCCCACGGTCAGCACCGTGGCCTCCCGCGCGGAAGCCCCGCTCAGGGGCAATTGATCGACCTCGGCCACGGCGCGCTGCCAGCGCTGCACGGCCTCGGCAAACGGCCCCTCGGCCAGCCGCGAAAAGGCGTCGGCGGCCTCCGGAATCAGCCGTGAGGCCAGCGGCAGGGTGGTGTCGCCACGCCATTCGGCAGCCACCCGGCCCACCGCGCCGAAGCCCGGAGACAGGAAGTGGAACGCCGCGCTGTCGCGGTAGAAACGGGCCAGCAGGTCGTCTTCGGAATAGCCGGTGCCGCCGAAGGCCTGCCCGGCGTCGTAGGACATGCGGCCGTTTTTGGGGCAAAAAGCCAGTGCGGCCAGGGCGGCGGCCAGGTCCGGCAGGGTGGTGGTGCGTTCCACCACCGCCGCCAGCAGCTTGCGCCACGCCAGGGTGCGCGCCAGAAGGGCCTTGACCGCGCCGAACTTGGCCACGCTGTCGTGCCCCTGGGAGTCCTTGAGCTGCCCCGGAAACTGGATGCGTCCGGCGGCCTGCTCCACGGTGCGGCGCGCCAGATAATCGCCCGCCCCCAGTGCCACGGCGGCGTAGCCGTAGGACAGGAAGCGCAGCACGCCGTCGTGCAGGGGCACGCTGGCGGCGGCCTCCAGGGTGACGTCCAGTTGCACGCTCTCGAAGCCCGCCGGATGCAGGCCCCCGGAGCGCACCGTGCGGCGCGCAACGCCTTGGTGGCCGGTGGCAAGGGTGTGGGCGAAGCCCTGGTGGACGATGACCAGATCCCCCCCCAGGGCGGCGGGGACCATCACCAGCGTGCCACGAATGTGGGTGGTCTGGCTGCCCTTGGCGCCCTTCTTCGTCACCTTCAGGCCGTCGCCGGACACCAGAATGCCGTCGGCGTTGCCGGTGGCGGCGCTGGCGCCGATCCGTGCCAGCGCCAGCACCGCCACGCCGGGGTGGATGGCCCCCCAGGCGCGCAGGTGGGCGATGGTTTCGGCGGGCAACGGATGGTCGGCGTCCGGCACCGGCAGGGCGGCCAGATATTTGGCCAGTTCCTTCGCGCGGGCGCCCTCGATGCCGTGGCGCTCCCACTCCTTGATCAGGGTGTCGGGGTAGCGTTCGCGCAAGGCCGTTTCCACCGCACCGGGGGCGAACGGATCGGCCAGCGGGATGAGGGCCACGGCCCCCCCCGCGGGCGGCGCCAGTCCCAGCACGTGGTTCAGTCCGGCCAGAGCCGTCTCGCGGGTGCGGCGGGCAGAGGCCACCGCCTCGAATAGGTCGCCGTTGCGCAGGTGGGCGGCCAGCACCTCCACCTCGTCGCCGAGGCCGGGTGCGATGGCCACGAAAGGGGAGTGGGCCAGCCCCGCCCGCAGCGGCAGCAGCAGGGCGGCGGAGCCGGTCAGTTCCGCGTGCAGCACCCGCAGCCGCTGCACGGCGGCCTCGCCGGTGCGGCGCGGCCAGGCCAGACGGCTGCTGTCGGCCACGGCGGGAATGTTGGCCACCGCGACTTCAAACTGCACCAGGGACTGCAAGGTCAGTTCCGCCAGTTGCCCCAGTTCCGCCAGATGGGCGGTGTGCCGGGGGTCGTTGCGCACCGCTTCGGGCAGGGGACGCAGGGTGTCGGCGCGGGGCGGCGTGGGGGCCTTCTGGACCTCCGGCGCCGGAATGTCCATGGCCGCCGTCTCGGGGCGGTAGATCAGGCAGTGGTCGGTGTGGCGTCCCCAGCGCACCCCCGCCGCGGACGACTGCCAGCACGATTCGCACTTGATGCAGTTCTGCCAGTTCACCGTCACCAGCCCGTGGCCGCTGAGGGCCGGTTCAAAGGCGTAAACTCCGGCGGGGCAGACCGACCAGTAGGGCGATTCCGCCATCCGCGCGTGGTCCGGCAGGGCCTCGGGCCACAGCACGCGGATGTGCGCCGTGGAACCCTCTTCATAGGTGTTGGTGGCAAGGCGCGCGGCCATGCCCAGCGCCGCCGGGGCCGGGGTCAGCTCGCGCAGTTCGCGCAGGCGGCGGCCGTCGGCGGTCACCCGCTCGGCCAGCATGCGCGCGGCGCCGACCTTGAACACGTAATAGCGCAGGGCGTCCACCACCACGCTGGCCACGGCGCAGGCGCTGGCAATGGCCCCGGCCAGCAGCACCCGCAGCAAATCCAGCAGGTGCACGCCGGAGACCAGTTCGCTCAGGGCGGTGCGCATGCGGTTGGCCAGCGGCGTCTCGTCGTTGCGATACACGGCGGCCAGCGCCCGGGACAGGGGCGGCAGCATGCGCCCCAGGGGGCCGCGCACCAGCCACGGCAGGTCGCGCAGTTCCTTGCGCTGGCCGCCGCTGCGGATTTCCAGCCGGATGCCGTCCGGTTTGCGGCGCGGGGTCAGGGAGTTGGTCACCCAGCGCCCCAGCGTGCGCAGGGAGGCGGCCTTGCCGATGGCGTCGCCAATACGCAGGGCGGTGGCGGTTTTCAGGCCGTCCCCCAGCAGGCGCTGGATCATTTTTGGCGCGTAATAGGTGCGCATGAAGCGCCCCAGCAGCCACCAGCGGCGCCACGCCGGTTCGCTGGCGGTGAGGTAGCGCACCTTGCCGCACACCAGGTCCACCGAGGCGCCGAACAGTTCGCGGCTGTGCTCCATGTGCCGGGGCCACGCCGACAGGGCGTCCGCGTCCTTCCAGTAGCGGGACTGGCGCAACCGGTCCAGGTACAGGGCGGTGAGGTTGGCGGCGGAGAACGGCGAGCCGACCCGTGCCAGATCGCGGTACGCCTGGGCGAAATACAGGCCGGTGGCGGAGGCGGGGCCGGTGAAGTTGGGGCACGGGATGTCGATGCCCAGACCGCAGGCGGAACCGCCCACGGCCAGGCCGTCCTCCACCAGGAGGGGTGACTGGGTGAGGCCGCCGGTGCGGATCAATTTGGTGCCGAAGGCCGACAGTTCGGCGCCTTCGAGGTATTCGGCGATACCCGGCATGCGCGTGACGAAGGCCAGCAGGTCGTCGTGGTTGCCCTTGAAGTTGCGCGCCAGATTGGTCAGCGGCACCACATAGCCCACCGACAGGGTGTCGCGGTTGGTATAGAGGAACGCCCCCATGTTCAGGTGCAGGGAACGCCCCGCCAGGGATGGGTTGCGCAGCAGGATTTCGTAGGCCGCGCCGTCGCCGGGATTCAGGTTGAAGCGGCGCTCGATGTCGGCGGCGGGAAGGCGGAACACGGCCTTGACGCCCTGCATGAAGTCGGGGCTCTGCACCCGCTCCAGCCCCTCGTAGCGCACCAGATGCGAGGCGTCGCCCTCGGCCAGGAACACCACGTCGGCATAGGCCGGACCGCGGCTGGTGTGAACCCCCACCACGCGTCCGGAGCGGCGGATCAGCGAGGTGACGGTGGTGCCGGGCAGATAGGTGGCGCCCATGGCCCCCGCCCGCTGGGCCCACCACGGATCGAAGGCCGGACGCAGCACGGTGTAGCAGTTGCGAAAGGTGTCCGCATCCTGATGCGAGGCGCCGAACAGGGTTTCGCCGTCGGTGACCGCCAGTCCCCTGCGCACCACCGGGCGCTCGAAGGGCGCGCCGGACATGGCGTCCGCTCCGAAAATGTCCGGATGCAGCAGATTTTCCGCGAAGTAGACGCAGCCGGACCAGTTTTCGGCCCCGGCGAACGCACCGGCCTCGAGCAGCAGAACCGAGGCGCCGGTGCGAGCCACGCCGGCGGCGGCGGTTACCCCGGCGGGTCCGGCACCCACCACAATGACGTCAAAATGAACCCGTTGCATAGTGCTCCCTCATCGGCCAGTTGGCCGGACGGGTCAATAGGAAAGACACATTCCATGTGTCCCCACGCGTCCCGGCCTGCATACCGTACGTCCGCGTACCTTCGCCATTGTAGCGGAGGTCTCGAAAAAGCACAGGGAATCGTGCCGGAAAGGCAAATTTGAGTAAAAGCCCGGATTTCCAGTGAATTATGCAACCGGGGCGGAGGCGGCGGCGCCGCTCCGGGGGGGTTACTCGGTAACCGACAGGTTGTCCCGGTGCACCACCTCGTCGTAGGCCCGGTGGCCGAGGATGGATTCGATTTTCGACGAGTGCTGGCCGCGGATGCGCTCGATGTCCGGGGCGCTGTAGTTGGAAAGGCCGCGGGCGATTTCCTTGCCGTCCGGCCCCGCCAGCACCACCCCGGCGCCCATCTCGAAGCGGCCGTCCACCCGGGTGATGCCGGAGGCGAGCAGGCTTTTTTTGCCGCCGCGCAGGGCCTCGGCGGCCCCGGCGTCCACATGGATGGTGCCTTCCACCCGGGCCACGTGGCTGAGCCACTGTTTCTTGCGCGCCTTGCGGTTGCTTCGGGCCAGGAACAGGGTACCCACGTCCTCCCCGGCAAAGGCGGCGCGGATGGTGCCCGGCCGGGTGCCGTTCAACAGCAGGGTGGGGATGCCGATCTCCGCCAGCCGCTCCGCCGCCGCCAGCTTGGTGACCATGCCGCCGGTGCCCTCGTGGCTGCCCGCCCCCCCGGCCATGGCGCGGATTTCGGCGGTGATCTCCGGCACCACGTCCAGCCGCGTGGCCTCCGGGTGCTTGCGCGGATCGGCGGTAAACAGCCCCTCCACGTCCGACAGGATCACCAGCAGGTCGGCCGCCACCACCGTGGCCACCAGCGCCGACAGGGTGTCGTTGTCGCCGAACTTGATCTCTTCCACCACCACCGAGTCGTTTTCGTTGACGATCGGCACGATGCCCAGGGACAGCAGGGTGCCCATGGTGTTGCGGGCGTTCAGGAAGCGGCGGCGGTTGGCCACGTCGTCCTGGGTGAGCAACACCTGGGCGACGCGCAGGTTGCGGGCCTGAAAGTGTTTTTCGTATTTCCAGATCAGGCGGCTCTGCCCGGCGGCGGCGCACGCCTGGCGCACCGGAATGCCGGTGATTTCACGCAGCCCCAGCACCGCGACCCCGGCGGCCACCGCGCCGGAGGAGACGATCACCACCTCGCGGCCATCCGCCACCAGCTCAGCCACCTGTTCGGTGATGAGGGCAAAGCGCTCGGCCAGAAGGCCGGTCTTGCGGGACGAAATCACCCCGCTGCCCACCTTGATCACCACCCGCCGGGCATTTGAGGGCAATGTCTGGCGCGGGATGGTCATGCGTCATCCCATACCGGATCGGGGGCCTCGGTCACTTCCGGTTCCGGCTCCTGCGCCTTCATGCGGCCGACCGTGTCGCCCAGATGCCGCACCAGTTCGGTGATGCCCGCGCCGGACACGGCGGAAATGGTAAAGCACGGCGCCCCGGCCTGTTTGGCCCAGGCGTGGACGGCCTCCAGCCGCTCGTCGTCCGCTGCGTCCGCCTTGGTGGCGGCCACGCAGAACGGGCGGGTGGCCAGATGGGCGTCGTAGGCCAGCAGTTCGCGCCGGAGGATGTCCAGGGCCTGTTGCGGCTCCGGGTCGGCCATGGCGGTGCAGTCGGCCATCATCAGAAGATAGCGGGTTCGCTCGATGTGCCGCAGGAAGCGCGTGCCCAGCCCCTTGCCGTCGTGGGCGCCCTCGATCAGGCCGGGGATGTCGGCCACCACAAAGGATTGGTAGTCGTCCCAGGTGACCACCCCCAGGTTCGGGGTGAGGGTGGTGAACGGGTAGTCGGCGATCTTGGGGCGGGCCGCCGAGATGCGCGCGATCAGCGTGGATTTGCCCGCGTTGGGAAACCCCACCAGCCCCACGTCGGCCAGCAGCTTCAGTTCCATGGTCAGCCACAGGGACTCGCCGGGCAGGCCCGGCTGGGCGTAGCGCGGCACCTGGCGGGAGGGGGTGGCGAAGTGCTGGTTGCCCAACCCGCCCTTGCCGCCGCGCGCGGCCAGGAATTCCTGACCGTCGCGGACCAGGTCGGCGAGGATTTCCCCGCTCTCCTCGTCCTTCACCACCGTGCCGGCGGGCACGCGCACGCGCAGGGTGGCGCCGTCGCGGCCGGTTTTCTGGTTGCCGCTGCCGGGGGCGCCGTTGGAGGCTTCGTAGCGTTTGCGGTAGCGCAGTTCCGCCAGCGTGGAGAGGGTGCGGTCGGCCACCAGAATGACGTCGCCGCCGCGCCCGCCGTCGCCGCCGTCGGGGCCGCCCTTGGGGACGTATTTTTCGCGGTGAAAGGCCACGCACCCCTTGCCGCCGTCGCCGGAGCTCACAAAAACGCGAACATGATCAATAAATAGGGACATGGGATGGGAGCGTGGTGCCGCCGCGAAAAAAAGGCCGCCGGATCAAAAGGAAAAAGGGGTGCGACCGGTGCGGCCACACCCCTTTTTGAATGGGGAAACCGTTGTCCGGCCGCCTGTCTGCGCTACCCCTCCGGAACCGGGAGCACACTGACCTGGCGCTTGCCGTAGCGGTTGAGGCCATAGGTCACCGCGCCGGTGACCTTGGCGAACAGGGTGTCGTCACCGCCGATGCCGACGCCCGCGCCGGGGTGGAACTGGGTGCCGCGCTGGCGCACCAGAATGCTGCCCGCGCTCACCACCTGGCCGCCGTAACGCTTGATGCCCAGCCGTTTGGAGTGGCTGTCGCGTCCGTTCTTGGAGGAGCCGCCTGCCTTTTTGTGTGCCATGAGAGTTACCCCTGAAATCTGAACCCGGCCACTGCAGCCGGTTTATCCATTAGTCTGATCCGCCAGCCCGATCCGCCAGCCCGATCCGCCACGCCCGGCGCCGTCCGGAGGCGCGCGGCGCCCGTCAACCGGGGTCAGCCGACCTTGATGTCGTCGATGCGCACGCGGGTGAGGTACTGCCGGTGGCCCTGCTTGCGGCGGTACTTCTTGCGGCGCTTCTTTTTGAACACGACGATTTTCTGGCCACGGGTCTGCTCTAGCACGGTGGCGGAGACCACGGCGCCAGCCACCGTCGGCTGGCCGATGGAGGTTTTTTCACCCTGGGTCACCAGCAGCACGCGGTCGAAGGAGACCTTGTCGCCGGGTTCGGCGACGAGTTTTTCCAGGGCCAGCACGTCGCCGGGGGCGACGCGGTGCTGCTTGCTGCCGCTCTCGATAATCGCAAACATCTTCAAAACCAACCTTCGCAACGGGGCCGACGGAAACTCCGCGGCGCCCGGAAACAGAAACGGGAACGCTGCACCACATCCACGCGGTGAGAATTCGCAATAGCCGGTATTTATAGACTGGAAAGGGGGTTGAAGTCAATCGCCACGGGCGGAAATTTGTCTCCCCGATCCGGCTGGGGGGCAGACGGGGTGGCGGGTGACGGGGGGTGGGGCGTGTCCGCCACCGATTCCCGGCAAATTTGCCATTTCGCGGGGGGAAATCGGGGCCAAACGCGTTGACCCTCGGCGGACGGTTGTGCTACTGTCCCGGCTTCTTTCGGGGAAAGGGCGGCCCGCTTCCGGGTTGGGTGCGCCAAATTGTTGTTTTTCCGGTGTTTTTGACGTCGCGGTTTGCGCGGCGTTGTTGGCAGGGATTGAGGGTGAGCGACACCACCGTTACCAAGAGATATGCCACCGCGCTGCATGAGAGCGTGGCCGGGTCCGGGGCCGAGGCCGTGCGGGGACTCAAGGAGCAGTTGCGCCAGATGGCGGCGGCTCTGGAGGTTCCCGATCTGCGTCGTCTGGCGGACAATCCGCGTCTGACGCCGGAGCAGAAGCTCGGCGTGTTGTTGGCGGTGGGCGAGAAGGTGGGGCTGTCCGGGCCGGGCCAGAATCTGCTGAAGGTGCTGGTCCACAACGGTCGCGGCCTGCTGCTGGGGCATGTGGCGGAAGCCTTTGCCGAGCTGGTGGACGCCGCCGAAGGGCGTCTGCCGGTGACGGTCACCTCGGCGGTGACCCTGCCCGGCGAGGCGGCGGCCAGCGTGGATTCCCGCCTGCGCGAGATTCTTGGCGCCGAGGCCGACATCGCCCATCGGGTGGATGCCGGCATCATCGGCGGGCTGGTGGTGCGCATCGGCTCGCAGGTGTTCGATCACAGCGTTCGTTACCAGTTGGCGCGCCTGCGCCAGACACTGTAGGGAGTTTTGTCGTCCGATGACCATCAAGGCCTCTGAAATTACCGCGCTCATCAAGAAGCAGATCGAAGGCTTCGAGACCGTATCCGAACTGGCCGAAACTGGCACCGTGCTGGCTGCCGCCGACGGCATCGCCCGCGTTCACGGTCTGGAAAACGCCATGGCCGGCGAGTTGCTTGAATTCCCCGGCGACGTGCGCGGCATGGCCCTGAACCTCGAGGAGGGGCAGGTGGGTGCGGTGCTGCTGGGCGAGTTTGCCCACATCAAGCAGGGCGACATGGTCAAGCGCACCGGCCGCATCGTGCAGGTGCCCGTGGGCCCGGCCATGCTGGGCCGCGTGGTCAACGGCATCGGCGAACCCATCGACGGCAAGGGCCCTATCAGCGACGAGCACATGGCCCGCGTCGAGGTGATCGCCCCCGGCATCGTGGCGCGCAAGAGCGTGCATGAGCCGCTGCAGACCGGCCTCAAGGCCATCGACGCCCTGGTGCCCATCGGGCGCGGCCAGCGCGAGTTGATCATCGGCGACCGCCAGACCGGCAAGACCGCCGTCGCGGTGGACGCGATCATCAACCAGAAGGGCCAGGGCATGAAGTGCATCTACGTGGCCATCGGGCAAAAGCGCTCGACCGTCGCGCAGGTGGTGAAGGTGCTGGAAGACGCGGGCGCCATGGAATACACCACCGTGGTGGCGGCCACCGCCTCCGACCCGGCGGCGCTCCAGTTCATCGCCCCCTACACCGGCTGCGCCATCGGCGAGTATTACCGCGACAACGGCCAGCACGCCCTGGTGGTGTACGACGATCTTTCCAAGCAGGCCGTGGCCTACCGCCAGATGGCCTTGCTGCTGCGCCGCCCGCCGGGCCGCGAGGCCTACCCTGGCGACGTGTTCTATCTGCACTCGCGTTTGCTGGAGCGCGCCGCCAAGCTGTCCGACGACCGGGGCGCCGGTTCGCTCACCGCGCTGCCGATCATCGAGACCCAGGCGGGCGACGTGTCGGCCTATATTCCGACCAACGTGATTTCCATCACCGACGGCCAGATCTTCCTGGGCGCCGACCTGTTCTATTCCGGCGTGCGTCCTGCCATCAACGTGGGTCTGTCCGTGTCCCGCGTGGGCGGCGCCGCCCAGATCAAGGCCATGAAGCAGGTGGCGGGCACCCTGCGTCTGGATCTGGCCCAGTACCGCGAAATGGCCGCCTTCGCCCAGTTCGGTTCCGATCTGGACAAGTCCACCCAGAAGATGCTGGCGCGCGGCGAGCGCATGGTGGAGCTGCTCAAGCAGGATCAGTACCGGCCGCTGCCGGTGGAACTGCAGGTGATCTCCATCTTCGCCGGTGGTCAGGGCTACGTGGACGACATGGCGGTCAAGGACGTGCGGGCGTTCGAGCGCTTCCTGCACGAGTTCATCGACAGCAAGCACGCCGCGCTGCGCCAGAAGCTGGTGGCGGCGGGACAGCTCGGTGACGACATCAAGCCCGAGTTGAAGAAGGTCATCGAGGCTGCCAAGGCGGCGTTTCTGGCCGATCGCAAGTAACCGGGCCGGGTCCCGCAACCGGGCGGCGGGCAAGGGTATCGGCAAGGGTATCGGCAAGGGTATCGGCAAGGGTAACGGAGGGTTCGTTGGCAAGCCTTCAGCACATCCGGCGGCGCATCGCCTCGGTCAAGAACACGCAAAAGGTCACCAAGGCCATGAAAATGGTCTCGGCGTCCAAGCTGCGCCGTGCGCAGGAGAGCGCCGAGGCCGCCCGACCCTATGCGCGCAAGATGAACGAGATGTTCGGCGGCCTGGGGCTGGACCCGGCGCAGACCGACCACCCGCTGCTCAAGGTGCGCACGCCGCGCCGCGTGGGCGTGCTGGTGGTGACGCCGGACCGTGGCCTGTGTGGCGCCCTCAACACCAACGTGTGCCGCATGGCCTACGCCCAGGTTCAGGACCTGGCCGGCAAGGGCATGGATGTGGCCGTGGTGGCGGTGGGGCGCAAGGCCCGCGAGTTTTTCAGCCGCCGCGGCGTCGAGATCGAGCACGCCTGGACCGGTCTGCTGGGTGGCGTCACCTACGCCTCGGCCTCCGAGGTCGGCAGTCACCTGGTTGAGCGTTTCATGGCGGAGCGCTTCGATCAGGTGTTTCTGGTGTTCGCGCACTTCAAGTCGGTGATCTCCCAGGTGGCCGAATGCCACCAGCTTCTGCCGATTCCGGTGGAAGTCCAGGGCGGCCCCGAACGCAGTTTCCTTTACGAACCGTCGGAAGAGGACGTGCTGGGGGCGTTGTTGCCCAAGTACGTGGTGGTCCAGTTGTTCCAGGCGTTGCTGGAGTCCTCCGCCAGCGAGCAGGGCGCGCGCATGACGGCAATGGATTCCGCCAGCCGCAATGCCGGCGAGGTGATCAAGAAGCTCACCCTGCTGTACAACAAGACCAGGCAGGAGGCGGTGACCAAGGAACTGCTCGACATCATCGGCGGCGTCGAGGCGCTCAAGGGCGGCTAGGCCGCAGGCGGACCGCAGGCCGCCCGCGAGGGCGAGGGCGGTGGACCATTTTTGCCCCCCGTGGGGCCGGGAATTCATGGTGTGCGCGCGCAACGAGTGCGCGCGGCATGCAGGCAGTGTCAGGCTGACAGGAGGATGCAGGTGAAAGGCCAAGTGAACGGCAAGGCGAACGGCAAGGTCGTCCAGGTGATCGGACCGGTGGTGGACGTGGCGTTTCCGGAAGGGGCGCTGCCCGCCATCAACAACGCCCTGGTGATCCAGGTGACCGAGGACGAAAAGAGCGGTCGCGCGGCCCTGCGGCTGGTGCTGGAAACCGCCGCCCACCTGGGTGAAAACCGGGTGCGCGCGGTGGCCATGAGCAGCACCGACGGCCTGACCCGCGGCACCGAGGTGACCGACACCGGCGCCCCCATCACCGTGCCGGTGGGCGAGGCGGCCCTGGGCCGCATCCTCAACGTCACCGGCGATCCGATTGACGAACTGGGGCCGGTGAACGCCAAGGAGCGCTGGCCGATTCACCGCGCCGCGCCTGCGTTTGCGGATCAGGTGACCACGCCGTCCATCCTCGAAACCGGCATCAAGGTGATCGACCTGCTCGAGCCCTATGCGCGCGGCGGCAAGACCGGCCTGTTCGGCGGCGCCGGCGTGGGCAAGACCGTGATCATCATGGAACTCATCCACAACATCGCCAAGCAGCACGGCGGCTACTCCGTGTTCTGCGGCGTCGGGGAGCGTACCCGCGAGGGCAACGACCTGTGGCACGAGATGAAGGACTCCGGGGTGATCGACAAGGCCGCCCTGATTTACGGCCAGATGAACGAGCCGCCCGGGGCGCGTCAGCGCGTGGCCCTTTCGGGCCTGACCGTGGCGGAGTATTTCCGCGACGCCGAAAACCGCGACGTGCTGCTGTTCGTGGACAACATCTTCCGCTTCTCCCAGGCCGGTTCCGAGGTGTCCGCGCTGCTCGGCCGCATGCCGTCGGCGGTGGGCTATCAGCCGACCCTGGCCACCGAGATGGCCGACCTGCAGGAGCGGGTGACCACCACCCGTAACGGCTCCATCACCTCCATTCAGGCGGTGTATGTGCCCGCGGACGACCTTACCGACCCGGCGCCGGCCAACACTTTCGCGCACCTGGACGCCACCACGGTGCTCAACCGCGCCCTCACCGAGCTGGGCATTTACCCGGCGGTGGACCCGCTGGATTCCACCAGCCGCATGCTCGACCCGCAGATCGTGGGCGAGGAGCACTACAACGTGGCGCGCGGCGTGCAGCGCACCCTGCAGCGCTACAAGGACCTGCAGGACATCATCGCCATTCTGGGCATGGACGAACTGTCGGAAGACGACAAGCTCACCGTGGCGCGGGCGCGCAAGATTCAGCGCTTCCTGTCCCAGCCGTTCCACGTGGCCGAGGTGTTCACCGGCGCCCCCGGCAAGTATGTGAAGCTCGAGGACACCATCCGCGGCTTCAAGGAACTGCTGGAAGGCAAGCACGACGGTCTGCCCGAGCAGGCCTTCTACATGGTCGGCTCCATCGAGGAAGCGATCGAGAAGGCCAACAAGCTGAAGGCGGCGTAGCATGGCAAACGCGGAAGTCCAGAGCCCTGCGGCCCACGCGGGCAAGGTCCGCCTCGAGGTGGTCACCCCGGCGCGTGCCGTGCTGGAGGTGGAGACCGACGAAGTGGTGGAACTGCCCGGCCGCGACGGCATGCTGGGCGTGCTGCCCGGTCACGCCTCGCTGATGGCCACACTGGGGCCCGGCGCGGTGTCGTACCTGACGGCGCCGGACAAGGACGCCGGGCTGGTGGTGAGCGGCGGCTTCGTGGTGATTCAGGACAACGTGATCACCGTGCTGGCCGAGACCGCAGAACTGCCCGCCGAGATCGACGTGGCCCGGGCCCGGGCCGGAATCGCCGCCGGCAGTGGCCGCATCGCCGAGGCGACCAGCCCCGACGAGGAACTCGCGGCGCGGGATGCGGTGGCCATGGACGAAGCCCGGGTGGCGGCCGCGGCCCGCTGGGCCTGAGACACCCGCCCGCTTCCGCCTGCGGCGGAACCCGGCGACAGATGACGGCTGGTTCGGAGGACTCCGGGCCAGCCGTTTTATTTTGTCCCACCCCTGAACCCGGACGAGCGGAATGCCGATAAGTCCGGGTGGTCACCGGTCCACGCGGTGGAGCCGTTTGCCCCCCCGGTCATACCGATGCGATCCATGGACAGCAGCAGGGGAGGCGGCGCATGCAACGATCCACAACCATTCAAACCCTGACGGCAGGCCTGCTGGCGGCGGCGTTGACGCTGGCCGCCGGGTGCGGCCCCAATGATGACACCCCCCAGGCGCGGCTGGTGGATGCGCAGATGGCCATCGACAAGGGTAACTTCGCCACCGCCGAGACGCTGCTGCTGACCTTCTGCACCGATCCGCTGCTGCCCGCCACCTGCGATCCGGCGGTACTGGAAACGCTGGCCGAGGCGCAACTCGGGCAGGGCGGCGTGGACACCATCAGCTTCATCAACGCGGTGGGGGCGAGCACCGCCCTTTCGACCTTCGACCTGGTGCGCGCCATGGTGGGGGGCACCACGGATCTGGTGGCCGTTGCCGCCCAGGTCGCGAGCCTGGAACGGGCCATGACCACCCTGCTGACCATCACCCCGCCGCGCACCGCCAATCAGGAATTGTTGATGGCCATGGCCAATTCCACCCATCTGGTGCTGGCCATCAGCCTTGCCACCTCCAACGGCGCGGGGGCGGTTCCCGCAGGATTGGGGGCGGCCGTGGCGGCGGACCTTAACGCCATGGTTGTCGCCACCGGCAACGTGGTGATCGCGGTGGGGGGAGCCACCTCCACCACCGACAAGCTCAACGCCCTGGCGGGCCAGGTTGGCGCCACCGGCACTCCGTTGACCCTGAGTGACGCCAACTTGCAGACGTTCGTCACCGGCTACGCCTGGTAAGGGGGATGAGATCCATGCCACACACCCACACCGCACGCATTTTGTCTCCCCTGACCCCCATGGCCCGGACCATCAGGGGAATCCGGACCATCCGGCGGACCGGTCTGCTCGGTCTGGTCGGCCTCGTCGGCCTTTCGGCCCTGATCGCCACCAGCGCCGCGGCGGAACCCCTGCCGGGCATTTATCAGGGCACCCGCCCCATGGGCATGGGTGGCGCCTTCACCGCCGTGGCCGACGACTACAACGCCATGGTCTACAACCCGGCGGGCCTTGCCTGGCTGGACGGCTTCAACCTCGATCCGCTCAACGCCGAGGTGCAGCTCTCCACCGACGCCCTGGACCTTCAGAAGGATCTGGACGGGGTCAATTCCACCGATCTGGTGGCGGTGACCGACGTCCTGCGGCTGCACATGGGGGAACAGTTCCGCGTCTCGGCAGGCAGCTTTCCCCACGTGGTGTTCAGGGGTTTTGGCTTTGGCGTGCTGGGACAGGCATCGGTGCAGGGGGTGGTGCACAGTTCGGTGAATCCCCGCGTCGACGTGCGCACCCAGGCCGACGCGGGGGGCATGCTGTCCTTCGCCCATTCTTACGGCGGCGGGCGGGTGGCGGCGGGGTTGACCGCCAAATATTTCCGCCGTGCCGGATCGTTCTCTTCCGGGACCGCGGTGGACATCGCGGCGGGCACCTTCGATCCGCTGGCCAGCGTGAAGGACAGCGTCAAATCCGACGGCGCGCTGGACCTGGGGGTGATGTACCGCCCGGAACTGCCCCTCAAACCCACCTTCGCGGTGGCGGCATTGAATCTGGGCGATCTGAACTACGGCCCGGCGCTGGGATCGGTCCCGTACCAGGTCAATCTGGGGCTGGCCTTTCAGCCCCAAGTGGGACCGCTGCATTTTGTGGTGGCCGCCGACGTGCAGGACGTGACCAAAAACCTGAGCGACGACGGCGACTGGGTGCGCCGCACCCATCTGGGGGCGGAAACCCGCCTGTGGCGGGTGCTGGCGGTGCGCGCCGGGTACGGCCAGGGGTACATGACCGCAGGCGCCACCCTGAACCTGTGGGTGGTGCGCCTCGACGTGGCCACCTACACCGAAGAGATGGGCGCCTACGGCGGCCAGAACGGCGATCGCCGCTACATTGCCCGCCTCAACTTCTTCTAGCCGGGGAGCCCCGGCGGGCGGATTCGCGCAATCCCGTGGCGCGGCCCGCCTCCCGATGTCATGCCCGCGCAGGCGGGAATCCATTGGGGCGGTTCCCGGTTGCTCGTTCAAAGCGGTGATCCCTCGTGGTCACCTGCCGGGCGCGTCCGGGGGGAATTCATGACTATTGGCGGGCTTCCCGCTTGCGCGGGAATGACCGGAGGGGGAACGGCGGGCTGCGGGACTAACCTCGCGGGCGGGTATTCTGGCGTGAAATGGTGACGGTGACCCCGCCACCGATCTCCGGCACCGGCGGCGCCAGTTTTGTAACCGACAGTTCCAGCGCCGCCACCGGAAAGCGCTCCAGCAGCCGCCGGGAGATGTCCTCCGCCAGGCGTTCCACCAGCATGCGGGGCTCGCCGCTGGCCACCTCCACCACCTGGCGCGCTACCTCGGCGTAATTCACCGCATCTTCCAGCTTGTCGCTGTGGCCGGGCACGGAGGTATCCATGAACAGGGTCACGTCGGCGCGATAGGCCATGCCGTGCACCCGCTCCTCGGGGAACACCCCGCACGGGGCGGTAAAGTCGATGTGGTGAAGGGTCAGACGGTCGGTCACAGCGGGGGATGATAGCACGGGCGCCGTTTGTCGGCCCGGTGCGCGCGCCGACAAAAAAAGCCCGCCCCTCGTTGCCGGGGGGCGGGCCTTGCAAAACCGGGCGGCGCAACCGCCCGACAGATCGGGTGGCCTAGGCGCTGAAGGAGCTGCCGCAGCCGCAGGACGATTTGGCGTTCGGGTTGCTGATGGAAAAACCCGCACCCTGCATGGTTTCCACATAGTCCACCTGGGCACCGGACAGCATCGGCACGCTCATGGCATCGACCACGAACTTGACGCCGGAGGTTTCCACCACCTGGTCCATGTCGGTCACGGTGTTGTCGAAGTTCATGCCATACTGGTAGCCGTGACAGCCGCCGCCGGAGACGGACAGGCGGATGGCGTAGTCCTCCTTGCCCTCGGAAACGAGCAGTTCCTTGATCTTGGTGGAGGCGGCCTCGGTCACGTTGACGAGGGCGGACTCGGTGCTGGTTTGGGTATCGGTGGTCATCGGGTTTCTCCTCCGTGGTTCCAGAATATCTGTATGCGGGATGGACGTCGTCGGACCGTGACGTTCACCCCGAGTGGGTGACACGTGCTACAGGTGAACAAAATCCTTATCCGCCAATCTTACCTCGTACCGGACATTCGGGCAAGTCGCGGGCAAGTCGCGGGCAAGTTCGTGGACAGGACCGGACAAGCGCCTCAGGCGCCCCAGTTCTTGCGCGACTTGCTGACGAACGGCTCCGGGCGGTTGGTGCGGTTGGCCAGAATCACCGGGTCCACCACCTCGCCGCAGGTCAGGCAGCGCCAGGCGGTAATACCGAGAACCCCGCTGTCGTCCAGCAGGTCAGTGAAACTGTCCGAGATCATGGCGTGGGTGCACCGGGGGCACTGCATGGCGTCGCTCCTGTGTTAGGCGGCCGGAAAAACCGGTCCGTCACAGGGGATTACTACAATTTTGGTGCCACAATTTTGGGTGAAAGATAACCCCGTGAAAACACGGGAAAGTCGCAACAAATGAAACGCAATGCCGGAGCATCATGAAACAAAAATGGTTCAAAAACGTTTCATAAATGGTGCAACGTTTCATTTTGGCATGAAACAAATATCCTAACAGGTTGTTTTATAACAATAGTAGCCACGATCTCCGGTGTCCGCCGCCTCCCCGGAGGCATTATTTCCCGCATGAAACATCCTGCCGGGCGGTTCCCGCCTCCAGCGCCCGGTCCAGCACCTCGATGGTGTGCAGCACGGTGGCGCTCACGCCGCCCCGCGCCAGGGTGTCGTTCATGTGCATCTGGCAGCCGGGGCATCCGGTGGCGACCACCGGCGCGCCGCTGGCGGCCACCGCCTGCACCTTGCGCGCCCCCACCTCCAGCGACAGGCCGTAGTGCAGGGCCGAAAACAGCCCGCCGAAGCCGCAGCAGCGGTCGGCTTCCCGCATCTCCACAAAGCCGCTGGTGACGGTGCGCAGGATCTGGCGCGGCTCCTCGGTCACCCCCATGCCGCGCACCAGATGACACGGGTCGTGATAGGTCACCGCCATGTCCAGACGCGCCGCGCGGTCGGCGAAGTCGGTGTGGCCGAGGACATATTCGGTCACGTCCAGCACCCGGCTGGCGAACTGTCGGGCCTGTTGTTGCATGCCCGGCTGCCCGGCGAACAGCACCGGATAGGTGTCGCGCAGGGTGGTGCCGCAGGAGGCGCAGGCGGTGAGCAGGGCATCCACTTGCAGGTTGCCGTAGCGGGCCATCACGTCCCGCGCCACGCTGCGCGCCCCCTCCCGGTCCCCCAGGGACAGCAGGGGGATGCCGCAACAGGGGGCGTCGCCGGGCATCACCACCTCCACCCCCAGGCGCCCCAGCGCCCGCAGGGTGGCGTGGCCGATGTCGGTGCTGGTGAAGTTGATGACACAACCGGGAAAAAACGCCACCCGGCCCCGGACGGCAACGCCGGGCGGGGGAGAAATCACCTCCGGATAGCTGGAGGTCAGTGGACGGCTGCGCACCCCCGGCAGTTCCCGCTTGCGGCCACCATGGAAAAACGGCAGCAGCCGCGCCACCGGGCTGGTGTCGGAGATGCCCCGGTAAAGGGCGCCGAACAGCCGCCCCGGCCCCAGAAAATAGCCAAACCGGTTGCCGGCCACAATGAAGTGAGTCGCGCGCCGCAGCAGCCAGACGCCGATTCCCCGGAGCCCGCCGCCTCCACGCACGGCCAGTTCCGCCTTGGCGGCGTAGAACACCTCGTCCAGGGGCAGGTGACGGGGGCACACCGGCACGCAGGCGCGGCAGTCGATGCAGGAACTGATCGGCAGGGCCACCCCCTCGGCGGCGGCGATGTCCCCCTGCAGCAGTCCCATGGCCAGGGCCAGCCGTCCGCGGGGGCCCATGGACTCCCGGTGTTCCTCCCGGTAGGTGGGGCACACCGGCATGCAGGCGCCGCACTTGATGCACGCCGCCAGCACCCCGCGCACGTCCTCCAGCGGCGGGGCGACGAAGCTGCCCGGCCACCACGCGGCGGTCGGCACGCCGGGCCGCGTGACGGGGGGCGCTGCGGATGGGTTGAGGGTATCCGGCATCATGTGGCTCCGCCCCGCTCCGGCGCAAAAGGCCCTGCGGCGATTCGGGGGCGCCAGGTCAGGGGCGCCAGGTCAGGGACGACGGATCAGGTCGAGGAATTCGGCCCGCGCCTTGGGGTCGTCCTTGAAGTTGCCGAGCATGGCGCTGGTGACGGTGCGGCTGTTCTGCTTTTCCACGCCGCGCATCATCATGCACAGGTGGCTGGCCTCCACCACCACCGCCACGCCGTGGGGGGCCACCGCCTCGTGGATGGCCCGCGCGATGTCCTGGGTGAGACGCTCCTGCACCTGCAGGCGGCGGGCGAACATGTCCACGATGCGCGGCAGCTTGGACAGCCCCACCACCTTCTTGTTCGGCAGATAGGCCACATGGGCCCTGCCGTAGAACGGCAGCATATGGTGCTCGCACAGGCTGTAAAAGTCGATGTCGCGCACCAGCACCAGTTCCGAATACTCCACATCGAACAGCGCGTCGTTGATCAGTTCGTGCGCGTTCTGGCTGTGGCCGGAGGTGAGGAACTGCAACGATTTGGCGACCCGCATCGGGGTGCGGATCAGGCCGTCCCGCTCCGGGTCGTCGCCCAGCAGTTGCAGCAGGCGCGCTACCAGTTCGGCCATTTCCAGGGTGTCGGGATGGGCGGTGTGCTGGCCGGTATTTTCGAGAACGCTCATGATGGTGTCATCCAAAGTATTCAAAGTAGTTGTCCCGGGTCTCCCCCAGCCGCACCCGGTAAAGGGTTCCGGCGCCCAGGCATTTTTCCAGCGTTTCCCACACCGTTTGAACAATGATCTCCGAGGTCGTCACGCGTCCGGCGAATTCCGCCACGTCCGTGTTCAGATCACGGAAATTGTACCGGTCCACCACCGCATTGCGAATGGTTTCGTCCAGATGGCGGTGATTGGCGGCAAGTCCGGTCTCGCCGTGCACATCGCCGCGCACGGTGACCTCCAGCGTGTAGTTGTGGCCGTGGCCGTTGGGGTTGTTGCAGTCGCGGAACACGGCGCGGTTTTCCGTCTCCGACAGGGCCGGTGCGTGCAGCCGGTGGGCGGCGGAAAAGGTGTAGCGTCGGGTGATGAGCATGGCGTCCTCCTGCCCGGGGCCGAGGGGCGATCCGGGGCGGTGGGTTTCGTACCAGGTGTCGTCGGTCTCGAACAGCCGTACCCGCTCCAGCGTGCCGTGGGTGATGGCGGCCCCCAGTTCCTCCCAAAGGGAGACCAGCACCCGCTCCGTGGTCGGCACGCGGTCGCGGAAAGCCGGATGGTCGCCGTTCAGGTTGCGGTGGTCGTAGCGCCCGAGCACCTTGCCCATGGCCGCCTTGACGTCCTTGATGTTGGTGACCATGCCGGTGCGCGGGTCGGCGCGGCCGGCCACGGTGACCTCCACCAGATAGTTGTGCCCGTGGGGGCGGCTCTCCTCGCCGTACACCGCCAGATTCTGCCCTTCGCTCCACTCCGGGTGCAGGCAGCGGTGGGCGGTGGCCACCTCGGCGCGTTTGGTGAGATAGACGGTGCCCACCGGGGTCAATCCGCTTCGTGTTTGTCGATGCCGAAGCGGCGCATGCGCCGCCACAGGGTGGTGCGGCTCATGCCCAGCACGTCGGCGGCCACCCCCAGCCGCCAGCCGCACTGTTCCAGGACCTGCAGGATGGCCTCCCGCTCCACGGCCCGCAGCGGGCTGCCGGAGGCGGGGAGGGAGGGCGTGCCGGTGAGGCCGGTCAGATGGGTCAGTTGCGGGACGTTCGGGACACTCGGGGTGATCTGCACCAGACCGTGGCTGGTTTGCACCACCTCCTTGGGCAGGGTGTGCAGGGTCAGGTGGGTGCCCCGGCACAGCACCATGGCGTGCTCCAGAATGTTCTGCAACTCGCGCACGTTGCCTGGATAGGGGTAGTTCATCAGCACTTCCATGGCCTCGGGGCTGACCTCGCGCACCTCCTTGCCCATTTCCTGATTGAACTGCGCCAAAAAATGCCGGATCAGCAGGGGGATGTCGTCGTGGCGTTCCCGCAGCGGCGGGATGTGCACCGGCATGATACGCAACCGGTAATACAAGTCCTCGCGGAAGGTGCCCTCGCGCACCATCTGCTTGAGATCGCGGTGGGTGGCGGCGATCACCCGCACGTCCACCTGGATGGTGTCGGTGCCGCCGACGCGCTCGAAGGCCTCTTCCTGCAACACCCGCAGCAAGCGGATCTGGGTGCCGGGGGAGATGTCGCCGATCTCGTCCAGAAAAATGGTGCCGCCGTGGGCCTGCTCAAAACGCCCCTTGCGTTCCCCCACGGCGCCGGTGAAGGCGCCCTTGACGTGGCCGAACAGCTCGCTCTCCAGCACCCCCTCGGCCAGCGCCGCGCAGTTGAACTTGATGAACGGCTTGCCGGCGCGGGCGCTGTTCTCGTGGATGGCGTGGGCGATGAGTTCCTTGCCGGTGCCGGTTTCGCCCTCGATCAGCACCGTGGTCTTGGTGGCGGCGATGGACGGCAGGATGTCGTACACCTCCTGCATGCGGTGGTTTTTGCCGATGATCTTGCCGAACGCAAACTTGCCGTGCAGTTCCTCGCTGAGCTTCATTTGCTCGGAGATGTCGCGGATCACCTCCACCTCGCCGATCACGGTGCCGTCCTCGTCCCGCAGCAGGGAGGCGTTGACGGTGATGGGCACCCGCTCGCCCCCCTTGTTCACCAGCCAGGTGTCGTAGGAGCGGATGTCGCTGCCGGTGCTCAGGGTGCGGTCCATCAGGCAATCGCTGCTGGAACACGCGGCGCAGCGGATGACGCTGCTGCACTCCGCCCCCAGCGCCTCGTCGCGGCGAAAGCCGAGAATGCGCAGCGCCGCCTCGTTGATGTAATGCACGCGGCGGTCCAGCCCGATGGTGACCACACCGTCGTTGATGGAGTTGAGGATGACCTCGGGATCGATTTTTTCTTCGGTGAGTTGGCGCATATGGTTTCAAAATAGTTTCAACTATGAAACATATTCTACGGCACCCGGTCTCCTTGGGCAACCCCGGGACACCCCCCCGGGGGGGAATTTCCATCCCGGTCGGGCCCATGTCGGGTCGTCTGCGCGCCGCGTCCGACCGGGAGCGTGCCGGGGCGTGCCGGAGCGGACGCCATCCGGGGTATCATGAGACGCCTGCCGCGGGAAATTCCCCACGGCGTTCATGTTGTGAAGAGAGGATTTTTTGATTTTGCCGGTGGGACCGATCATCCGCCGCGCCCTGCTCGCGGGCGCCTTTTTTTTCGCCCTGCTCGCTGCCGGGTGCGCGGCGGGTCCGCCCACCAACCGGCCGGACGGCGCAAAGCGCGACCGGGCCGCCGGGCCGACCTTGCGCGGCAAGGATATGGGCAAGGTGTTTGTGCGCTCGGCGCTGGAGAACTACCGTTTCCACACCGACGACGACATCGTCGGTGTGGTGCAGGGGGTGGGGCGCCGCATCGTGAGCGCGGCGGGCGCCGATCCGGCCACCTACCACTTTTTTGTGGTGGAAAATCCCCAGGCCAACGCCTTTGCCATTCCGGGCGGCTACGTATTTGTGTTCGACGGCCTGTTGCGGCGGCTGGGCAGCGAGGAGGAACTGGCCGGGGTGCTGGCCCACGAGGTGGCCCACGTGCGCGGCGACCACTTTTTCAAGGACCAGAAAAAGACCACCGCCGTGGAACTGGTGGCGGTGGCGGCCATTCTGCTGGGCCAGGGATCGGACCAGGTGGCGGGGGTGGCGTTGGCGGGGGCCTCGTCCATGCAGTTGTCCTACAGCCGCGAGAATGAGCGCGAGGCCGATCAACTGGGGGTCGGCTACCTGGCCGAGGCGGGCTACCGGACGAACGGAATGACGGATTTTTTCGATGTGCTGATGCGCCAGCAGAACATTGTGCAGCCAAGAAACAACAACTCGTACCTGTCCACCCACCCGGGGCTGGGGGAGCGCAACGAGCGGTTGCGGAGCATGATCCGCAACCGCGAGGCGGCGCTCCCGGCAGGATCGTTGCCCCAGGTGCCGCCGGCGGAGCGTTGGGAACGGCTGCAGGGGGCGCTGTCCGCGCAGGTGGCGGGGGGCGGCGTGCCGGGCGACGGCGCTTTTATGCGCGGCATGGCGGCGCTGCGCTCATCACGCTACGCCCAGGCCCTGCCGCTGCTGGATCAGGCGGTGGCGGAACGGCCCGGCAGCGCGCCGGTGCTGGCGGCCCTGGCCGAATGCCTGGTGCAGATGGGCGATGCGCGCGCCGACGAGGTGCTGGAACGGGCACGGCAGGCCGACCCGCACTACGCGCCGACCCTGTACTGGGAAGGCGAGTGGCGCCAGCGGGCGGGGGATGTGGAGGCGGCGCGCGCGGCCTTCCGCCGGGCGTTGCTGGCCAATCCGGACATGGCGATGGCCAATTTTCGCCTGTCGCAGCTTTCCACCGAGGGCGATCAGGCGCCGTGGGGGCGCTATTACCTGGCGCGCTACCTGCGCCTGACCCTGCACCCGCAGCAGGCCGGGCAGGTGCTGGGGGCCCTGGAAGCGGGGGAGGATTCGGTCCTCAAGACGCTGGTGCGGGAGGAACTGCGTTCGCTGGCGGCGGAGGGAATCTGAGGCGTGCCGGGGGAATTTAGATGGGGGAGAACGGGTGTTGTGGCCTTGACCGGCGAGGGTTGGCCTGTTAACATCCCGAGCCTGTCCGGCGCCGGTATCGTGAGCCGCTAGCTCAGTCGGTAGAGCAGCTGATTTTTAATCAGCGGGTCGCAGGTTCGATCCCTGCGCGGCTCACCACCGCCGGGCCAGCAGTGTTGAGCAGCCCGGAGCCTCTTTGCGCGTCCCCATCGTCTAGTCAGGCCTAGGACACCGCCCTTTCACGGCGATAACAGGGGTTCGAATCCCCTTGGGGACGCCAATTTTTTCAATGCGTCGGGAAATGCACCGGCCACCGTCTCTGGAAATTCTCTGGAATGCGGTGGCCGTTTTGGTGTTTTCCGGGCCTTGGAAATAATCGAGCGGAGGGCATGAAAATGTCCGAACCTACGATGACCCCCACCAGCCGTAGCTGCCCCCCCCCGGCATCCCGTTGAGAGCGACCCGGCCTCGCTGGCGTAGTCGTTGTGCTCCACCCCATAATATTTTTGCGAAGACCCGGTGCACGGGCAATCCCCCCATTTTCAACCGGGGTCAGAAGTCGAGCGGTGAGGCCATTCGGGCCAGCTTCTGTCTGGACGTGATGCCGCCGCCGTCTCCCGGCGGTGGGCGCGCTCCTGGTAATCCACGTCGCTCCTGGCGGCGATCCACACCACTTCGGAAACCCCCTCCAGCCGCGCCGGTGCGGTGGTGAACTGCTGCGCCGTGGTCCCTTGGCTATGCCCTCTCCGGCTCCATGCGGGCGAGAGATGGGATGTCGGCGCCCAGTGCGGCCATCAGCGCCACCACATCGGCATAAAAATCCGGGGCGTAGAGAATTTCCACAATCGCCGCCACCGGGTCCACGGTGCGCACCGCGCCCAGATCTTCGTAGCATTCGAACAGCGCTGCCAGAAAACCGATCTCGCGCCGGTCCACCCGGTACCACAGGGGGCCGAAGAGTAACGGAAAACCGGCGTCCGGTCGGGGGGAATCCTTCGGCAAATTCATCGGCAAATTCTTCGAAAAGACGGCCGACCGGCAAGGGGGCGGGCGAACCCGGCGGCGCAAACGCGAACCGCGGGTGGGGGAGAAGGGGGCAAAATGGTCATCGGCGGTGAACCCGGTCACACCCGCACGGGCGGCGGGCGGAGTACGGGCTATTCCTCGAAAATCCCCATCTTGCAGAATTTTTTGTAGCGCAGTTCCACCCGTTCCAGCGGGTCGAGCTTTTCCAGTTCCGTCAGGTGCCGCACCAGGGCGTCGCGGATGGTGCGCGACATGCGCGTCATGTCGCGGTGGCTGCCCCCCAGGGGTTCGGGCAGAATTTCGTCCACCACCCCCAGTTCCAGCAGGTCGCGGGCGGTGATCTTCAGGGCCTCGGCGGCCATGGGTGCCTTGGAGCCGTCCTTCCACAGGATGGCCGCGCACCCCTCGGGAGAGATCACCGAATAGATGGAATGTTCCAGGATCAGGATGCGGTCGCCCACCCCCACCGCCAGGGCGCCGCCGCTGCCCCCCTCGCCGATGACCACCACCACCACCGGCACCTTGAGGCGGCTCATCACCAGCAGGTTGCGGGCAATCGCCTCGCTCTGGCCGCGCTCCTCGGCGCCCAGTCCGGGGTAGGCGCCGGGGGTGTCGATGAAGCACACCAGCGGCTTGCCGAAACGCTCGGCGAACTGCATCAGACGCAGGGCCTTGCGGTAGCCCTCCGGATGCGCCATGCCGAAATTGCGGATCACCCGCGTCTTGAGATTGCGCCCCTTCTGGTGTCCCAGCAGCACCACCTCGCGGTTGCCGATACGGCCCAGTCCGCCCACCATGGCCGGATCGTCGCGGAACGCCCGGTCGCCGTGCAACTGCACAAAATCCTCGACGAACTGCTCCACGTACTCCAGCATCGACGGGCGCTCCGGGTGGCGCGCCAGTTGCGTCTGCTGCCAGGGGGTGAGCTTGTCGTACACCTCCTCCTCGAACGCCCGCACCTTGTGGGCCAGGCGGTCCAGTTCCTTCTGGTTGCCCGGCCCCCCTTCCTCACTGCCGGAACGGAGCTTTTCGATCTGCTCGTGAAGTTCGGCGAGGGGTTTTTCGAAATCGAGGTAGTGTCTGTTCATGATGGGTAGTGCAACCGGGGATGGGTGGAGGGGCCACCGGAAGGATAGTCCAAAAGCGCCATTTTAGCCAAATACCACCGCGTCGCGCCCCAGCAGACGCTCCACGTCGCGCACCAGATCGTCACCGGGGTTCACGCGCAGGGACTCGGCGGTGGCCACGGTGGCCTCCACGCTGCCCGGCACCTTCACCCGAAGGTGTACCGGACAGGCGCCTGGATGGGTGCCCAGCACCTCGCGCAGGCGCACCAGATCGGTGCGGGACACGCCGGAGGCGGAAAACCGCAGGGTCACGCGGCGCACCGATTTTTTGCGGATTTCCAGCAGGCTGTCGATGCGTTCGGCGCGCACCGTGGGGGTGGAATCGGCGCCGTCCACGGTGCCGGTGACCAGCAGCGGGGCGTCCGGCGTGAGCAGGGCCTCGGCGGCGCGAAACGCCTCCGGAAACGCCACCACCTCGATGGACGAGGTTTCGTCCTCGAGTTTCAAAAACGCCATGCGGTCGCCTTTTTTGGTCACCCGTCCGCGCACCGCCGCCAGCGTGCCGACCACCCGCACCTCGCGCCCCTGGGCCTGGCGGCGCACCGCTTCCAGGGTGCAACTGGCGTGGCGGCGGGCATCCTCGCGGTAGCGCCGCATCGGGTGCGACGACAGGTAAAAACCCAAAACCGCCTTTTCGCGCACCAGACGGTCGTGTTCGTCCCACTCCGGCACCGTGGGCAGGGGCGGCGGCGGAGGGATGTCGCTGCCGCCGCCAAACAGGGACGACTGGCCGGAGGCGGCTTCGTCCTTCACCCGGCCCGCGTACTCCATGGCCTCCGTCAGGGCCGCCGCCAGGGTGGCGCGGGTCTGGCCCCAGGAGTCACACGCTCCGGAGGCGATCAGGGCTTCCAGCACGCGCTTGTTGGCCTTGTTCAGGTCGATGCGGCGGCACAGCTCGAACAGGTCTGCGTAGGGGCCGTTGTGACGTTCGGCGATCAGGGATTCCAGAGCCGCTTCGCCCACCCCCTTGATGGCCCCCAGTCCGTAACGGATGCCGGTGTCGTAGCGGGGCCGACGCGGGGTTTTGTCCTTTTTGGCGGACGGGGCGGCCTCCGGTCCACCCGCTGCGGGTTCGGGGGCGGCGGGGAGGAGTTCGCAGGAAAAATGCAGGCCGCTGATGTTGATGTCCGGCGCCAGCAGGGGGATGCCCATTTCGCGCACCTCGGCCACGTTCTTGGCGGTTTTGTCCGGGTTGCTCATGTCGTTGGTGAGCAGGGCGGACAAGAACGGCACCGGGTGATGGGCCTTGAGCCAGGCGGTCTGGAACGAGATCAACGCATAGGCGGCGGAGTGGCTCTTGTTGAAGCCGTAGCCCGCGAAGTAGGCCATCAGGTCGAAAATGCCCTCCGCCACACGGGGTTCCACCCCCCGGCCCCGGGCGCCGTCGATGAAGCGCGCCTTTTGCTTCTCCATCTCCGAGGCCTTCTTTTTGCCCATGGCGCGGCGCAGCAAATCGGCGTCTCCCAGAGAGTAGCCCGCCACCACGTTGGCGATGCGCATCACCTGTTCCTGATAGACGATCACCCCATAGGTTTCGCGCAGGATCGGCTCCAGCTGGGGCAGATCGTAGGTGATGGGGGTGGTGCCCTTTTTGCGGCTGATGAAGTCGTCCAGCATGCCGGAACCGATGGGGCCGGGGCGGTACAGGGCGAGCAGGGCCACCAGGTCCTCGAAGCTTTCCGGCTGCATTTTCACGATCAGGTCGCGCATGCCGGAAGATTCGAGCTGGAAAATGCCGGTGGTGTCGCCGCGCCCCAGCAGGGCATAGGTGGACCGGTCGTCCAGCGGCGCCGCCGCCAGGTTGATGGCGCGTCCCGAGGCGCGCACCTCGCGCACCGCATGGTCGATGACGGTGAGGGTTTTGAGGCCCAGAAAGTCGAACTTGACCAGCCCCACCGCCTCGGCGTCGTCCTTGCTGAAGTGGGAGATGACCTCGTCGTGCGGTCCCCGGTACAGGGGCGTGTGATGCACCAGCGGGTCGGAGGAAATGATCACCCCGGCGGCGTGGGTGGAGGCGTGGCGCGACAGCCCCTCCAGGGCCAGGGCGATTTCGATCAGTTCGCGCACCCGGGGATCGGTCTTGGCGATGTCCACCAGCCGCGGTTCGTCCTTCAGCGCCTTGGTCAGGGTGATGCCGAGTTCATTGGGCACCAGCTTGGCGATGCGGTCGCTTTCGGTGAAGGAAAAATCCAGCACCCGCGCCACGTCGCGCAGCACCGCCTTGGCGCCCATGGTGCCGAAGGTGATGATCTGGCACACATGCTCGGAGCCGTACTTGTTCGCCACATACTGGATCACCCGATCGCGGTGATCCATGCAGAAATCCATGTCGATATCGGGCAGGGACACGCGCTCCGGGTTGAGGAAGCGCTCGAACAGCAGGTTGTAGGGCAGGGGGTCGATGTCGGTGATGCGCAGGGCGAAGGCGGTGAGCGCCCCCGCCGCCGAGCCGCGCCCCGGCCCCACCGGAATGTCCATCTCGCGGGCCTGGCGGATGATGTCCCACACGATCAGAAAGTAGCCCGGATAGCCCATGCGGTTGATGACCGCCAGTTCCGTTTCCACCCGCTCGCGATACACCGGCTGGCGCTCCGGAGGGATGCCGGCCTCGGCAAAGCGCTCCTCCAGCCCCTGCAGGGTGACCTGCTGCAGGTACGCCTCGGGCGTGGTTCCGGCGGGCACCGGGAATTCCGGCATGTAGGCGTGGTCAAAGCGCAGGTCCACATTGCAGCGCTGGGCGATGTGGACGGTGTTTTCCAGGGCATCCGGCAGATCGGCGAAGTCGGCGGCCATCTCCTCCGGGGAGCGGAAATGAAACTCCCCCGGCGGCAGGCGCTCGCGGTTTTCCTCTTCCAGCATGGTGCCGGTACCGATGCACAGCAGGGCGTCGTGGGCGCGGGCGTCCTCGGGTTTCAGATAACGGCTGTCGGCGGTGGCGACCAGGGGCGTGTGGGTGTGGTGGGCCAGTTCGATCAGCGCCAGGTTCACCCGGCGCCGGTCCGGCACACGGTTTTCGCACAGTTCCACAAACACGTTGTCGGCGCCGTAGGTGGCGCCGAGCCACTCCAGCCAATTCCGGGCTCCGGTTTCGTCACCGGCTTCCAGCAGGCGCGGCAACAGGCCGTTCAGGCCCCCCGTCAGGCACAGCAGGCCCTCGGCGTGCCGGGCCAGCAACTCCCGGTCTACCTGGGGGCGGCGGAAGGCCGACTCCAGATGCGCCCGCGACAGCAGGGCCATCAGGCTGCGCCAGCCGGCGTTGGTGCGGGCCAGAAGTAAAACCTCCGGCAGTCCGGGGCCGCGCTCCGGGCCGGGGATGTGGCGGTCTTCCGGCGCCACGAACACCTGACAGCCAAGAATCGGCTTGACGCCCCGGCTCATGCAGCCCTGATAGAACTGTACCGCGCCGAACAGATTGCCCGAATCGGTGATGGCCAGGGCGGGCAGGCGGTGCTCCGCGGCGCGGTCGATCAGCGGGCCGATGCGGTTGGAGCACTCCAGCAGGCTGTATTCCGTATGGCAACGCAGATGCACGAACGGTGCGTGATGCATGGAGACGCCCTGGGGGTGAAGGGGTGAGCCGGTGGTCCCATTCTACCCAATTCCCCCCGGCTTTTCGACACCGGAAGCGAATGGTCGGGCCGGATGGAATGGCCGCCACCGGTTCGGGCGGGCCGCGCCTGCCTCCGGCGTGCCGCCTTCCTCAGGAATAGACGCGCACCGGCACCCCCGGCAGGGCGGCGCGCAGGGGTGCGGCGATGGCCTCCAGTTCGGCTTCGGTGAGGGGGGTCACCGCCGCCTCGGCGGGGGGGCGGGCCACGGTGTAAAGCTGAACTGCGGCCAGCGCTTCCCGCCCTCCGGCCCGCGCACCGGAAACCCCGGCAATCTCCTGCACCCGCGTCAAAAAGGCGGCCAGGTCGTCGGCGGGGGGCGGTTCACCGTTCAGGCGGAAGCGGCAGGTTTGCAGCACCAGCGGGTGGCGGCGGGCGGTGGCGGCGATGTTGTCCAGCACCTTCGAAAACGGCACCCGGGTGCCGCACACGGCGGCATAAAACGCCTCGGTGCCCGCATCCAGCTTGGCCCAGATCTGCCCGCCCGCAGCCATGATGGCGTCCACTCCGGCGGCCACCTCGGCGCGTTCCAGCCCGGCGCAGTTGGTGATCAGCACCACCGGCACGGCCAGCCCGGAGGCGGCCACGGCGCGCACCGCTCCCTCGGCCACCTGCCGGAAGGCCGGGGCGGAGGTGGGCTCGCCGTCGCCGGACAGGGCCACATCGCGCACCACCCGTTGCGCGGCGGGCAGATCGGCAAAGCGCGGGCTGGAAAACAGGCTGCCGTCGGCGGCGGATTTGAGCATCGCCTCCAGTTCCGCCAGCACCGCCCCGGCGGGCGCCGCCTCGGCGCCGGGCATGCTGGTGCGGTCCACCTGGCAGTAGACGCAATCGAAGTTGCAGCGCTTGTCGGGGTTCAGGTTCACGCCAACGGAAATGCCCCCCGAGCGCCGCGACACCACCGCATAGACGTAGCGGTGCATGGCGAAGGTGCGCGGGTGGTGGGTGTGTTCGCGGCCAAGGGCCTGGCTGGGGGGGGTGGGGTCGGTCATGGGGCAAGTGTAATGGCCCGCCGCCCGCGGCGCCACGCCGGTCCTCCCGGATGGCCGTCCGGGACGGCTTGCGGCCTGCGGTGGCTTTCGGAGCGTTGCCGTGCTGCCGTACAGTAGCGCCCATGGAACCGAACGCCACCATCGTCGCCCTGGGCGATTCCATCACCTGGGGCTACCCGGAAGGCCCGCCCCGCAGTTGGGTGGCGCAGGTGGCCGTGGCCCTGGGGGTAATCATCGCCAACCACGGCGTCAACGGCGACACCCTGGCCGGGATGCGCGCCCGCCTGCCGGTGATTCTGGCGGAAAACAAGCCCGTGGCGGTGATCGTCACCGGCGGCGCCAACGACGTGGCCATGGGGCGGCGGGTACCCGACATGTGCGCCGACCTGGGGGCGATGGTGGAGGCCATCGCCGCCAGCGGCGCGTTTCCGGTGATCGGCATGCCGGTGCCGATCCTGATCCCGCAGATGGAGAGTTCCCTGATCGCCTACCGGCAGTTCATCCAGTCCCTGGCCGGCACTCGCCACCTGCGGGTTATTCCCTTCCAGCGGGCCCTGAGTGACGCCTCCGGCAGACCCCGGCGGGAATTTTTCATGGATGAATGCCACCCCAACGCGGACGGCTTTGCGGCCATGGCGCGGCTGGTGATCGGCGGCGAATTTCTGCGGGAGGTGGCCGGTGGCTGATTTTTTTGATGTGCTGGTGATCGGCGCCGGACCCGGCGGCTATCCTTGCGCCCACCGTGCGTTGCAGCGCGGGCTGAAAAAAGTGGCGGTGGTGGAAATGGCCGCGCCGGGCGGCGTCTGCCTGAACACCGGCTGCATCCCCACCAAGGGTTTTTTGTTTGGCCCCTCGCCGGCGGGGGGGCTGGAGGAGCGGGTGCGGGCCAATGCGGCGGCCATCGGGCGGCTGCAAAAGGGCGTCGAGTTTCTGCTCAAGGGGGTGACCCGCTTCAGCGCCCGCGCGCGGCTGGCCGGGCCGGGCCGGGTCGAGATTGGCGGCCACGGCGTGGTGACGGCGCGCCACATCGTGCTCGCCACCGGCTCGCGCCCCCGGCCCCTGGCGCGGCTTCCTTTTGACGGCACGCGCGTGTTGTCCAGCGACCACGCGGTGGCCCTGCCGTCGGCCCCGGCGTCCATCGCCATCATCGGCGCCGGGGCGGTGGGCTGCGAATTCGCCGAGGTGTTTTCCAGATACGGCAGCCGCGTGACCCTGATCGAGGCCAGGGACCGGATCGTTCCAGAAATGGACCCGTGGCTTTCCAGACACCTCGAGCGCGCCCTCAAAAAGCGCGGCGTTGACGTGCAGGTGGGCGCGACCGCCGATCCGGCCACGCTGGACGTCGGGGCGATTCTGGTGGCGGTGGGGCGGCAGGCCAACGTGGAGGAACTGGGGCTGGAGACGGTGGGGCTGTCCACGCCGGAAGGGTTTGTCCGCGTGGACGGCCACGGCCGCACCGGGGTGGACGGCGTGTGGGCGGTGGGCGACGTGACCGGCCCGCCGCAACTGGCGCACCGCGCCACCCGGCAGGGCGGGATCGTGGCCGACTGCATCGCGGGCGGCCCGTCTGCGCTGCCGTCCGCGCTGAATCCGCTGTCGATCCCGGCCTGCGTCTACACCCACCCGCAACTGGCGCAGGTGGGGCGCGTGACCGGGGACGACCTGAAAATGGGCGAGGCCTTTTTCCGTGCCAACGGCTATGCGGTGGTGACCGACCGCACCGACGGCGGCGTGCGCCTGTTCGCCGAGGCCGAAGGCGGCCGGCTCACCGGTGCCCTGCTGGCGGGGCCGGAGGTGGCCGAGATGGTGGGATTGATCAACGCCCTGATCGGGGCCGGGGCGACGGCGGGGCAATTGGCGGACACGGTGTTTCCCCACCCCACGCTGGCGGAGGTGGTGCGGGAGGCGGCGGAGGCGCTAGAAGAGTAGGCCGTCCTTCCCGGTCGCAGGAGCCGCAGCCAAGGGGGCTGGGCTTGCCATCCCGCTTCGAGAGTGGTTTGCGTAGGTGGGCCAGCTTGGATGGTAGTCCTCCGCCTCATTGCCCCAGTGGGACCAACCGTTTCGCATGCCCCGGGCAAACAGTTCCAGGTATGGCCCCGGACTGCACTTCTCTATGATTTGGTGCAACTCGTCCGGCTTTTTGGAGTGCTCGCGTTTCTGGGTACGAATGATGTTCACCTGGCTCCGACCGGGGGGAAGCGTCCGGAGGCGGCCCCGAATGCCGAACAGAACCAGTTCCGTGGTGTTGCGGAAGTAAAACCCCACGCCGCGCCCATCCGGACCGCCGTCCTTGCGGACCTTGTGCCAGACAAGATTGGTCTTGTACTCGAACCCCCAGGCGCGCATGACGGCAAGTCCCTCTTCGAGGAGGGCGTTGGGAACCCACAGGTAAAGGTGGCTGGACCCGGCCGCGACGGTGGCAACCGGGATCTCGCAGATCTCCCGCAACGTCAGGGTCGGGTAGCGGGAAAGGCGGTGGTGCTCCGGCGCCATTTTTCCGGTCCGGTTGGCGAATCGCCACGGTGGGTCCGCCAGCACGGTGCCAAACTGCCCGCTGACTGCTCCGGCAAAATCCTCTGCTGCGGACCTGGTCATTCACCCTCCTGGTACAGATTCGCCCTGATCCCGAAAACGAGGAGAGGGCACCCGCCTCCGCCTCCACCCTGGATGCGGGGGAGCAGTTTACTCACGTGTGTGGTGGAATTGCCGAAGGATTTTCCCCGACCGATCCGGTCGAAAATCTCCTGCAATTCGTCACACCGCGTGATGATAACACCGACGCTGATCGCCCGCAGGTCGAACAGCAGCCTGAAATTGTTCAGGTCGCGGTCAAAAAATGGATCCTTGTTGTTCCATTCGATTTCCAGCGCGACGCGGTTTTTGTAGCAGTCCACCTTGTGGGTGGGCGACTCCATCACGTGCTGGTCCACGACCACTTCCGTGTGGAAGGATTTTTCCACCCAGCCACGGGAGGCGAGGTAGCCGTCAATATCCGCCGCGACCTCGGATTTGCGTCCGCCCCCCACATTGATCCAGGAGTGACGCAACCGAAAGCTGGTCAGCACGCCGACGATATCGTCCCACTCGGACGGGAAGTCGTTTTTCAGAATGGCGCAGGCGTGCTTCCACTCGTGGATTTCGTAGTGGTCCCGAATGAACGATGTAAAGTGCTGGACGCCCATCGATAAGCTAGGTTCTGCTCCGTCGTGGAATGGCCGGAATTTTGCCGGAATGAGACTGATGCCGGGTGCATTGTAGGCAGATTTCCCACGGAATAGAACTCCCCCTACACCAGCCGCAAAAACAGCACCCGCGCCACCACCAGCGTCAGCAGGAAACAGAAGGCCACCGGCACATGCCAGCGCCCCACTTTGTGCCACCCCATCACCCGCGAAAAACCGAACAGGGCGGTCACGCAGTACATGGCCATGGACAGGTTCAGGAACACCGAGTGCAGCGACCGGATCTGCACGTCCACCACGAATGACGGGTCGTCCCCCACCATGGCGTTGAGGGCCTGGAACTGGAAGAACAGGGCGAAAAAATCCGCCATGAACCCGGCAATGGTCAGCACGATGTGCGGGGTGCGGCCGATCTTCCTGCGCCAGATCAGCGCCCCCGCCAGCAGGTAGCAGGCAAACGACAGCAGCCACACCGCCACCACCGGAATCATCGCACTGTGCATCCGCGCTCCCTCCTGTCGGCCACCACTGCTTCCAGACCCGGCGAGACTATACGGACGGCCCCGTCGGGACGCAAGGAAACGGCCCGCGCGCCGAATCGCCAAAAAGGGCGGAAATCCTTGTCATTCTTGACGCTACGGCGCGCCGTGTGCTACCGTTCCGCATTTATTTTGACCGGCCTGGCCCCGGTCCATCACCCCCGGTTACCGGAAGTCGCGTCGGCGGTCTTTCAGGGGGAACGGTCCGACGGGCAAACCGGCAAGGTGATCCGAACAAACCGTCTTTACGTACAATCGGGACTCTGCATGCTGAACGAATCGCTTGAAACCGGCCTGACTTTCGACGACGTGGTGCTCATCCCGGCCCGCTCCGAGGTGGTGCCGGCAGAGGTGGACACCCGCACCCGGCTGACCCGCGACATCACCCTCAACGTGCCGGTGCTGTCCGCCGCCATGGACACCATCACCGAGGCGGCCATGGCCATTGCCATGGCCCAGAACGGCGGCATGGGCATCATCCATCGCGCCTGCTCCATCGCCCAGCAGGCGCGGGAGGTGGAAAAGGTCAAGAAATCCGAGGGCGGCATGGTGGTGGACCCCATCACCGTGGCCCCCGATCGCCCCATCGGCGAGGCGGTGGCGATGATGGCCAAGAACGGCATTTCCGGCATCCCGGTGGTGGAGGGCGAGGTGCTCATCGGCATCCTCACCCGCCGCGACCTGCAGTTCGAAGAACGCATGGACCGCCTGGTGCGCGACGTCATGACCCGCGAAGGGCTCATCACCGCGCGCCTCGGCACCACCCCCGACGAGGCCAAGGAACTGTTCCGCCAGCACCGCGTGGAAAAACTGCCGGTGGTGGACGAGAAAAACCACCTGCGCGGGCTGTTCACCATCAAGGACGTGGAAAAGAAGCTCCAGTTTCCCAACGCCTGCAAGGACTCCCAGGGGCGCCTGCGGGTGGGGGCCGCAGTGGGCGTGGGCGCCGACTCCATGGAGCGCGTGCAGGCCCTGTTTAATGCCGGGGTCGATGTGGTGGTGGTGGATACCGCCCACGGCCACTCGGTGCGCGTGCTGGATCAGGTGCGGGCGGTCAAGGCCGCCTTTCCCGACTTGCAGGTGATCGGCGGCAACATCGCCACCGGCGAGGCCGCCATCGATCTGGCCGCCGCCGGGGCCGACGGCGTCAAGGTGGGGGTGGGGCCGGGTTCCATCTGCACCACCCGCATGGTGTCCGGCGCGGGCATGCCGCAACTCACCGCCATTGCCAATGTGGCCAGAGCCTGCGCCAAGCTGGGCATCCCGGTGATCGGCGACGGCGGCATCAAGTTTTCCGGCGACGTCACCAAGGCCATCGTCGGCGGCGCCGACTGCGTGATGATGGGCTCTTTCTTTGCCGGTACCGACGAATCGCCTGGCGAGGTGATCCTGTATCAGGGCCGCCGTTTCAAGGCTTACCGCGGCATGGGCTCCCTGGGGGCCATGGAGCGGGGCAGCAAGGACCGCTACTTCCAGGAAGGGGCGGAGTCCAACAAACTGGTGCCGGAAGGCATCGAGGGGCGCGTCCCCTACAAGGGCAGTGTCGGCGATGTGCTCTATCAGATGGTGGGCGGGCTGCGCGCGGGCATGGGCTATCTGGGGTGCAAAACCGTCGGCGAGCTGCAGCGCAACGGGCGCTTCATCCGCCTCACCCATTCGGGGCTGATCGAGTCCCACGTGCATGACGTGATCATCACCAAGGAAGCCCCCAACTACCAGCGGGAGGCCTGACCCGCCCCCCCCGGCCCACCCCTTTTTTCCCCCCCGTCCGGCAGCAGGGTTTCCGGCGCCGCGCCGGGCAATTTCAACCGCCACGCGATGCAGAATTTTCCCATGGCCGTGCACGAAGACAACATTCTGATTCTCGACTTCGGGTCGCAGTACACCCAGCTCATCGCGCGCCGCATCCGCGAGTTTTCGGTCTATTCCGAAATCCTGCCGTGCACCGCCACGCTGGATGAGATCAAGTCCAGACAGCCCAAGGGCATCATTCTTTCCGGCGGCCCCTCCAGCGTTTACGCCAGGGATGCCCCCAAACCCGATCCGGGGGTGTTCGATCTGGGACTGCCGATCCTCGGCATCTGCTACGGCATGCAGCTCATCACCCACCACTTCGGTGGCCGGGTGGCGGCGGCCAGCCACCGCGAGTTCGGCCGTGCCGAACTGATCGTGGACAAGTCCGCCGGGCTGTTCGACACCCTGGGCGACCGCAGCACGGTGTGGATGAGCCACGGCGACCGCATCGAGGTTCACCCCGAGGGGTTTATCGCCATTGCCCACACCGCCAATGCCCCGGTAGCGGCGTTCTGGAATGAACAGCGGCGGGTGTGGGGGCTGCAATTCCACCCCGAGGTGGTGCACACCCCGGACGGCACCACCATGCTGGAAAATTTCGCCTTCGGCATCTGCGGCTGCCATCCAAGCTGGACCATGGCGTCCTTTGTGGAAACCGAAATCGCCCGCATCCGCAAACAGGTGGGTGACCGTCAGGTGATTTGCGCCCTGTCCGGCGGGGTGGACTCGTCGGTGGCGGCGGTGCTGGTACACCAGGCCATTGGCGACCAGCTCACCTGCATTTTTGTGAACAACGGCCTGTTGCGCAAGGGCGAGGCGGCCAAGGTGGTGGCCACCTTCCGCGACCACATGGGCATGAAGCTGGTGTTTGCCGACGAGGCCGACCGTTTTTTGAAAAAACTCGCCGGAGTGACCGACCCGGAGCAGAAGCGCAAAATCATCGGCAACACCTTCATCGACGTGTTCGACGAGGAGGCCGGGCGCCGCAAGGATGTGGACTTTCTGGTCCAGGGCACCCTCTATCCGGATGTCATCGAAAGCGTGTCCTTCAAGGGCCCCAGCGCCACCATCAAGACCCACCACAACGTGGGCGGTCTGCCCGAAGACCTCAAATTCAAGCTCATCGAGCCGTTCCGCGAACTGTTCAAGGACGAGGTGCGTGCCATCGGCCGCGAACTCGGCGTGCCCCACGAGATCATCAGCCGCCAGCCGTTCCCCGGCCCCGGCCTGGGCATCCGCATCCTGGGCGAGGTCACCCCGGAGCGCGTGGCCCTGCTGCAGGAGGCCGACGCCATCGTGCTGCAGGAGGTCAAGGCCGCCGGGCTGTACGAGAGCATCTGGCAGTCCTTCGCGGTGCTGCTGCCGGTCAAGAGCGTGGGGGTGATGGGCGACGAGCGCACCTATGAAAACGCCGTGGTGCTGCGCGCCGTCAACTCGGTGGACGGCATGACCGCCGACTGGGTACACCTGCCCTACGACCTGCTGGGCACCATCTCCAACCGCATCATCAACGAGGTGCGGGGCATCAACCGCGTCTGCTACGACATCTCCTCGAAACCGCCCGGCACCATCGAGTGGGAGTGACCGCAACAGCGGGGAGGAACATGGGGTGTCCCGAGGGCTAATCGTCATCCTCCTGCTGCTGGGTGTGTTGTGGCTGCTGGCGCCTCCTGCCAGGCAGAAAGAGCGCCCCCCGCAGGGTGACCGGATGGGGTTTCTGAACGAAAAATTCGATCCGTTCGTGCTGCCGGGGGGGGCGGGCAGCACGGTGGACCCGATTGCCCGGGCGGACGCCGACACAGAGGCCGCGGACGCCCTGCGCGAGGGGCAGCGGTTGCTGCAGGCCGGCAATCCGGGCGCCGCCGTTGCGATGTTCGAGAAGGCGGCCGCCGGGGGGATTTGGGAGGCCGCGCTGGGGCTGGCCGAGAGCTACCGGGAAAGCCGGGAGTCCGACCTTGCCCTCGAGATCATCCACGAGGCGGCCATCGACCACGGCGACGACCCCCGCGTGTGGATGCTGATGGGCGAGATTTACTTCGGCAAGGGGGAATTTGCCCTGGCCATCGACGCCTGGGAAACCGTGATGAAACTGCGGCCCACCCCGGAACTGGCGGACCGCATCCGCCAGACCCAGGTCGAAATGAACCTGAGGGACCGTTACCGCGACGACCTGTCGCGCCACTTTGCCCCGCGTTTCGAGGGGCCGGTGCTGGACCGGACGGTTCACGATGTGGCCAAGGCACTGGAAGACGCCTATCTGGCGGTGGGGCTGGAACTGGGCTATTACCCGACGGAGCGCACCGAAGTGGTGCTGTACACCGAGGAATCGTTTTACGACGTGACCCGCGCCCCCAGTTGGGCCGAGGGGGTCTATGATGGCGTCATCCGGTTGCCGGCGGTGGGGGCGGAGTCCGATCTGGACACCCTGCGCCGGGTGGCCGTGCACGAATACGCCCACGCCGTGGTGACCGGTCTGGCCGGAGAAAAAGCCCCCAGTTGGGTGCAGGAGGGGGTGGCCATGAACATGGAATCGGTGCCGCCCCCTTATACCTGGGCGCGGGACACCCTGCTGGCGGAGGATGTGGTGCCGCTGACCGCCGAGGAGCTGGGAACGCCTTTCGGCGGCCTGGCCGAGGAGCAGGTAAGCCTCGCCTATGCCGAGTCGTATGTGGTGTTTCAGTACTTGCTGGCGCACTACGGCACCTACAAGGTGCACGACATGCTGCGTGCGATGAACGACGAGTCGGTGGAGGATGCCATGGACCGGGCGTTTGATATCGATCTGCAGACGGCCATCGACCTGTCCATGCAGGAGTTGCGGAGCAAGGAGACCCCCGGGTGGCAACGTTCCTGAAGCGCCTGTTGGGCATGACCCTGCTGGGCGTGGCCTGCGTGGCCATGCCGGCCGTATGGGTGCAGGCGGCGGACACCGGTGCCCTGCGGGAGTTGACGGTGCGCCGCGCGGACCACACCGCCTGGGTCTCGGCGCGGCTGTCCGGAGGCTTGCCGAACCGGGTGCTCAAGCAGATCCGCCGGGGCGTGCCGCAGGACCTGTTCTACACCGTCACCGTCCGGCGGCGGCACCGCCGCTGGTTCGACGAGGAACTGCTGGCAAGCACGGTGCGCTTCACCCTGCGCTACGACACCCTGCGCGGCATCTGGCTGATCCGCCGCACCGCCCCCGACGGTGCCGTTTTCGACACCGAGGCCGCCAGCCAGGAGCAGGCGGTGGAGGCCGTGTCCCAATTGCGGGACGTGGCCATCGAGGTGCCGCCGATGCGGCGCGGAGAGTGGTATTACATTTCGGTGAAGGCGGAAGTGCGGGCCACGCCGTTGCCCCTTTACCTTGATTATGTGTTCTTTTTCGTCCCCCACGTCGAATTCGAAACCCCCTGGGCCAGTTCCGGGCCCCTCGCCCCATGAACGGCACGCTGAAATCCTTGTTGAACGTGCTGCGCCGCCTGCCGCTGGCCGCCAAATGGACCACGGCGGCGCTGCTGGTACTGATGGGGGTGACCATCACCGTCATGTCGCGCACCAGCGCCAACGGCCGCGGCCACGGCCACCTGTGGGTGTGGACGCTGGTCAACATGAACGTGATCCTGGCGGTGGTGGTGGCCCTGCTCCTGTCCCGCAACCTCATCAAGTGGGTGTTCGAAGGGCCGTTGCTGGGCAGCCTGCGCACGCGGCTGGTGGCGGCGTTTGTGGGGTTTTCGCTGATCCCGGCGGTGTTGCTGTTTCTGGTGGCCTCGGAGTTGCTCACCAACAGCGTGGACGGCTGGTTCGCGCCCCGCGTGGACGAGGCCATGTCCGACGCCGCGCAGGTGGCCCACGAGCGCTACCGGGAACTGCGCGACGACGTGGCGGCGGATGCGGGCCGTGTGGCGCGGCTGCTGCCGCCGGACTGGCGGGAGATGCCGGTGGACAGCCTGAAGGGGTGGCTGGAGGCGCAACGGAGCGACTGGAAATTTTCCGGGCTGGCCCTGTTGCGCGGGGGCGATGGGGAGCGGGCGAAACGCGGCGCGACGGCGGGGGCGGTGGCCCTGCCAGGACGGCCGCCGACGGAGGGGTACCTGCATGCCACCGGCACCCCCTATGGAGAGTTGTTGCAGGCGGCGGTACCCATCGCGGGCGGTGACGCGCTGGTGGCGGAGCGCCTCATCCCGGCGCAGGAAATCAGCCGCCTGTCCACCATCACCGGCAATTTCGAAACCTTTTCCCAACTGTCGTCCGCCAGCGATCCGATCAAGACCGCCTACCGCCTGTCGTTTCTCACCATCACCCTGGTGATCCTGTTTTCCGCCACCTGGTTCGGTTTCTACATCGCCCGCAGCATCACCAACCCGCTGCAGCAGTTGGTGGAAGGCACCCGCGCGGTGGCGGCGGGGGATCTGGCCGTGCAGGTGCCGCCGGTGTCCCGCGACGAGGTGGGCGAACTGGTGGCCGCCTTCAACGCCATGACCGGGGAACTGGCGCGCACCAACCGGCGCCTGACCAGCACCAACCTGGAACTGGAATCGCGCCGCGCCTACATGGAGGCGATCCTCGAAAACGCCGCCACCGGGGTGATCGCGCTGGATGCCTCGGGACGGGTAAGCCTGTTCAACCGCGCCGCCGCCGAGATCCTTGGCCTGGAACAGGAGCAGGTGCGTGACCGCCCCTACCGCGAGGCGTTCGGCGACATGACCCCCCAGGCCGTGGGGCAGTTGGCCGATCTGCTGCGCGACCCGCAGTCGGGGGCGCAGCGCAGCACGGCGGAGCGGCAGGTGACCATCATGCGGGGCGGGGTGCCCCTGACGCTTCAGGTCAACGCCCGCCGTCTGGCGCTGCCGGAGGGGGAGTCCCTGGGGCTGGTGCTGGTGTTCGACAACCTCACCGAACTGATCCGGGTGCAGAAGGACGCCGCCTGGCGCGAGGTGGCCCAGCGCCTGGCCCATGAGATCAAGAACCCCCTCACCCCCATCCAGCTTTCGGTGCAGCGCATGTACAAGTGGTTCGAGCGCGAGGGGCAGACACCGCCGCCGCTGGTGGCGGAAACCACCGCCACCGTGCTGGAGCAGGTGGACGCCCTCAAACGGCTGGTGGACGAATTTTCCCTGTTTGCGCGCATGCCCCATCCGCACCTGGCGCCGGCCTCCATCGGCGACCTGGCCACCGACGTGGCCATCCTGTATCGCCAGGCCTACCCCGGCGTGGAGGTGACGATCGACATCGGCGCCATGGGCGAATTGCGGCTGGATGCGGAGCAGATGCGGCGCGTGTTCACGAACCTGTTCGAGAACGCGGTGCAGGCCATGGGCGGGCAGGGACGCATCCACATCGCGGGCGAGGTGGCCTCCGACGACTGGGTGGCGATCCGCTTTGCCGATACCGGCCCCGGCCTTCCGGAGGGGGGGCACGACAAGGTGTTTCAGCCCTATTTCTCGCGCCGCGAGGGGGGGACTGGGCTGGGGCTGGCCATCACCAGCCGCATCATCGAGGAGCACGGTGGCCACATCCGCGCCGAGGACGGCAGCCCCGGCGGCGCCGTGTTTGTCGTCCTGCTGCCGCGCCATGCACCCGCCACCGCTTGAGCGGCCCGGTTTTTTTGCCCGTTTCCAACTTTCCAGGAGTTTTTTGAATGCACCCCGAACGGCTTGAAGGTGGTTCGTCTCACCGCTGTGGTTTTGTGGCCCTGGCCGGGTGCCCGAACGTGGGCAAGTCCACCCTGCTCAACCGCTTTCTGGGGGAAAACCTGGCCATTGCCACGCCCATGCCCCAGACCACCCGGCGCACCATGCGCGGCATCCTGACCCTGCCGGGCAGCCAGATCGTGTTCCTCGACACCCCCGGCATCCACCGCCCCCACAACAGCCTCAACGAGGCCATGGTGGCCGCCGCGAAGGAGGCGGTGCACGACGCCGACGTGGTGGTGATGCTGGTGGACGCCTCGCGCCCGATGGGCAAGGGCGACCGTGCGGTGGCCGAAGTCTGTCTGGCCGGGGGGCGCCCGGTGGTGCTGGGACTCAACAAGTGGGACGCGGTGGCGGAGACCGACCGCGCGCCGCGCCGCGAGGAATATGCGGCACTGGGTGCCTTTGCCGCCGTGGCCGAGTTTTCCGCCCTTGACAGCGCGGCCTCGGCCATCCTGTTGCCACTGCTGCTGGAGCGGCTGCCGGAAGGCCCGGCGTTTTATCCCGACGAGCAGGTGTCGGACCAGACCCTGCGCGACCTGATCTGCGAGTTGGTGCGCGAGCAGGTGATCCTGCACTGCTCCCAGGAGGTGCCCCACGCCGTGGCAGTGCTGGTGGACCGCTATCAGGAGGAGGGCGGGCAGGATGACGCGGAGGGGGACGGCGAGCAGCGGGGGGACGATCTGAAGGAGCCGGGACAAAAAGGCGGTGACCACGTGTGGGCCACCATCTACGTGGAGCGCGACAGTCAGAAGGGCATCCTCATCGGCAAGGGCGGCAGCATGATCCGCGACATCGGCAGCAAGGCCCGCGCCCGCATGGCCGAGGTGATCGGCCGCCCGGTGCACCTGCGCCTGTTCGTCAAGGTCCATCCGGAGTGGCGCAAGGACAGCAAATTCCTGCGCGAACTGGGATACCAGTAAGGGCCGGGCGCCTCCGCCCGGATTTTTCATCCGGGTGCGCACGGGCGGGCGGGATGATCGGGCAACGCTTGCCGGGCCCAATCGCTGCGGGCAAAAATTATTGACCAATCCGCGCCCCGCGGTTCCCCCCGGTCGCCCCGATCGGCTACCCTGAAGGGCTTGGCGACGCTGCTCCGGCGCCGCCTGCCAAGGGGAGCCCCGTGTCGGTCAACGAACTTTCCCAGCGCCACGCCCTGGTCCTTGATGCCGTGCACCGGCTGCTGCGCCGGGGCGCGATGCGCAACCTGGGCAAAATGGTCAACAAGATGCACCCGGCGGAGGTGGCCAAGGTGGTGCGCCACCTGGAGGACCGCACCGAAAAACGCATCGTGGTGGGGCTGCTGGAAGACCTGGAAGCCCGCGCCGAGGTGCTTTCGGAACTGGACCCGGACTCCATCGTGGCGGTGTTCACCCAAATGTCCACCCAGGCCCAGCTCGGGGTGTTGCGCGCCCTGTCGTCCGACGACGCCGCCGACCTGCTCGGCTGGCTGCCGCCGGAGGTGGCCAGTACCCTCATTCCCCAGCTCACCGCCACCGACGCCGAGATGGTGGAACTGCTCGGCTACCCCGAAGAGACCGCCGGCGGCATCATGACCCCGGAGTTTCTGGCGGTGCCGTCCACCGCCACCGCCGGGGATGCCATCGCCCGCCTGCAGGGGGCGGCCGACGCCGAGATGGTGTTTTACATCTATGTGGTGGACGCGGCGGGAATTCTCGAGGGGGTGCTGTCGCTGCGCGAACTGCTCACGGTGCCGCCTGACCGTCCGGTGACGCAGGTGATGGTCACCCCGGTGATCCGCGCCCGCGTGGACGTGGACCAGGAGGAGGTGGCGCGCCTCACCGCGCGCTACAACCTGCTGGCCGTGCCGGTGGTGGACGAGGCCGAGCGACTGGTGGGCATCATCACCGTGGACGACGTGATCGACGTCATCCGCGAAGAGGCCACCGAGGACATGCTCAAGATGTCCGGCACCTCGGTGGACACCGAATACACCCTTACCGCCGGCAGTTTCAAGGCGGCGCGGCTGCGCATCCCCTGGCTGCTGGCAAACGTGGTGGGCGGCGTCATCAGCGCCCTGCTGCTGATGTATTTTTCCGTGACCCTGAAAACCGTGCTGGCGGTGACCGCGTTCATCCCGGTGAGCATGGCCCTGGGGGGCAGCCTGGGATTGCAGTCGGCCACCATCGTGGTGCGCGGACTGGCCACCGGGCGTATCGAACTGAGCGACGTGCGCCGGGTGTTTATGCGCGAGTCGCGGGTGGGCGCCATGGTCGGTCTGGTGTGCGGCGGGCTGGTGGGGCTGATTGCCATGGCCTGGCAAAGTCCGTGGCTGGGGCTGGTGGTGGGGGTTTCCCTGTTTCTGGCCAGTTGCGTGGCGGTGACCATCGGCACCCTGGTGCCCATGCTGTTCGAATCCATCAAGATTGACCCGGCGGTTGCCTCCGGGCCGCTGGTCACCATGCTCAACGACCTTACCGGGTTGCTCATCTACCTGAGTCTGGCCACCTGGATGCTGTGGCTGCTGGCGCCGGGGGGACACCCATAAGCGCCATGCGCTGGCTGGATACCCAGGCCATCGTGGTGGGCCGCCGCAGGTTGTCCGGCGCCGACCGGCTGGTCACCCTGCTCACCCCGGAGCACGGGCGCATGCGCGCCGTGGCGCGGGGCGACTGCCTGCCGCGCAGCCGTCAGGCGGGGGCGCTGGAACCTTACGGCGTGTGCCGGGTGATCCTGCTGCCGGGGCCGGGAGGCGGCGGACTGTTCCGCGTGGACGCCGCGGAGCGGGTGCGGCCCTTTTTATCCCTCACCGGCGACCTCATCCGCTGCCAGGGGGCGGGGCTGGCCTGTGCGTGGGTGCGCGGGTTGTCCCGCGAGGGCGAGAGCCGCAGCCTCTACCATTTGCTGGAGGGACACCTGGCCGAACTGGACGCCGGAAGCCCGGTGTTGGCGGCCACGGCGGTGTTTCTGTGGCGGCTGCCGCAGGAAATGGGGGTGGCGCCGCAACTGGATCAGTGCGCCGATTGCGGCTGCGGCGACGGCTTTGCGGCCTTGCGGGTGGTTCCCGGCGCGGCGGTGTGCGGGGAATGCCGAAAATCCGGCGACATCCCCCTGACGGCACCGCACTGGGCCGCCCTGCGGGCCCTGGCAAACCCCGCATACTCCGCCGCGGGGGCCACCACACCGCTGGCCGCCGCGGCTGTTGCAGGAGGCTGCGAACTGGCTTCCGATACGGCCTCCGACACGGTCCTGCGGCGGTTGGCGGCCTTGGCCCAGGTCTACCTGCGGGGGCACTTCGGCGCCGGTCTGCCCTAGGGGGCCGGTGGCGCCAGCAGGCCCCGGCCGGGCTTGCCCCGGTAGCCCTCTGTCCCGTGGCGCGGCGCTTGCAATATCTCCAGACCACACATGCCGGGGGGCCGATGTGGGAATCCACGCGAATCGCCGTGTGGAATTCCGTGTGGAGGTCTGTGCGGTGCGCAGACAATGGACGGCCCCCGACCACCGGAACGGATCCGGGGGGTATGGCATCAAGCAGGAGCACGCCGACAAGGCGGAAGGCGACAGCGTTGCGTCACCCAGCCGTGAGATATCTGTTGCCCATTTTGGGTATTTGTATTGCCCTGTCCGGCTGTGCCGGGGGCACCTCCGGCGGCGCCGATTGCAGCAAGCCGTCCACCGTGATCGCCAGTCTCAAGGTCTGGCCCACCGACGTGGTGGTGAACCAGGGTGAAACCTACACACTGGCCCCCGAAACCAGCAACGCCTGCGGCAATTCGATTACCGGCGCCAGCTTTGCGTGGGGCTCGGAAGACACCAGCATCATCTCGGTGAACGACTACGGTCAGGTGACCGGCCTGAAAACCGGCAAGACCAGAATCAACGTGCACCCCAGGTCGGGGCCGGAGGGGCGGCCGCTGGAGGGAGGCGAGGCGACCCTTGTCGCCCGGGTGAACGTCGCGGTTCAGGCGCAGTTGCAGACCCATCCCCCGATCAAGAGCATTCGCGTTTACCCTCCCGGTCCGGTGGTGATGGCGAAGGGGAGCACACTGCAGATGGCCGCCCAGGCACTGGACGCCACCGGGCGACAGATCCCCGGCATTGCCTTTTCCTGGACCAGCGACTGGGTGGACGTGGCGACGGTGGACCCCCAGGGCGGGGTGGTGCGAGCGTTGCAGGCCGGGCTGGTGAAGATCACCGCCTTCCCCACCAGCAGTTCCGGTGTTCCCCCCACCGTTACGGTTGTCACGGTGCTGGACGTGAACGGTGCCCCTTCGCCCCCGCCGATTCTTACCGTCACTCCCGCCGACATGCTGCTGTCGATAGGCGATGTGGGACAGTTCGAGGCCACGGTGACCGACGCCACCAGTGGGGTCCAGTTGCCCGCCACCGTCACCTGGACGGCCACCCCCGTCGGCGTGGTGAGCCTGAATCCACTGCCCTCGCAGGGCGTGTTGCTGGAGGTGACGGGGCTGGCCGCCGGCACCGCGCAGGTGACCCCCACCGCCACGGTGGGGGGATTCAGGGTGGTCGGCGCCCCGCTTCCGGTGACCGTGCTGTCCAAATCGGGGCTGGCGGTGGGGGCGGGCTGGCAGACGGTGGCGGCGTTGCCCCTCGACCTGGCCCAGCACCGCATGTCGGCGGTGGGCAACACCCTGTTCATTACCGGCGGCATCGCCGGCGATCCCACCCTGGGCGCGGGCCCGCGCGAGGACGTGCTGCGCACCCGGGTTGGCACCGGGGTGGACCATCCGGCGGGCACCCTGTGGGCCACCACCACCACGTTGAACCCCGCTCCCGTCCAGGGGTGGGACCTGTCGCCCTATAGCCGGAGCGACGACCCCTACCTGCGGCTGATCAACTATTGCACCTACGATCCGGTTTGTCTGTCCATCAAGCGCGAGGCGGTGCTGGATGTCACCAACACCATAACGCTGCCGTCCCGCTGGGTGCATTACCAGGTCTTTGGTCATGCCCAGTCGGTGTGGAGCAACCCCGCGACGGGCCAAAACCGTATTTTCGCGGTCGGGGGGCTCGATGCCCAGGTGGACCTGGGAATTTATGGCCCGGGCAGTTCCAACGCCGTGGGGCCCCAGCAGCAGCGCTATTCCGACCTTGTGTTGTGGGGCGACGTGAAGGCGGACGGCACCCTTCCGGTCAGCAATGCCTGGTTTGAAGGTCTGCGCCTCCCCGCCGGCACCTATACCGGAACGGATTTTGTGGACGACAAGCCCGGCCGCGCCTACGCCGCCACGGTGGTACACAACAACCGCCTGTACGTGCTGGGCGGCTGGGGCTGGATATGGAAAAATTCCGCGCAGCGTTATGTGGGCCTGAATCGTCCCGAATTGCTGATGGCCGACATCGATCTGCTCACCGGCGCCCTGAAAACCCCCTGGTGGTTGCCCTCCCTGCTGCCGGAACCTCTCAACCGCCACGCGGTGGCCATGGTGGGTGACTGGATGGTGGTGAGCGGCGGCCGCACCGGCAGCGACGAGACCGTAACGGACCAGGTCAGCAATCGGGTCTACGTCTCCAAAGTTTCCTCCACCAACGGTTGGCCGGGCCCGTGGAATCAGGCCCGCCCCCTGCCCCGACCGGTACAGTCCCACGCCATGCTGAACATCCCCGGCACCAGTTACCTGGTGATGATTGGTGGCGACGATCTGTACACCGGCGCCTCGGCGGACGTTTACCTGACCCAGATGAATCTGGTGACCGGCGCCCTCGGTCCCTGGCAACTGCTGCCCCCTGTGCCGGCGGACGCCTCCGGCGTTCCCGGAATCACCGGCATGGGCAGCGCCGTGGTGGTGCAGACGGTCAATGGCAGGAAGATTGCGCACATCTATGTTGCCGGTGGCGGCATCCTCAGCGGGCTGGGACCGGTCGGCTACGAAATCAGCCGCCACACCGCCGTGTTCCGCCTGGACATCGAGATTCCCTGATTCAGCGACAGATCGACCGCTTCCCCCCGCACGGCCATCCGGGTTAGGGTAGGGATTCCCGTCAAGGAGTCGCCTGTCCATGCCCACCGGCCTTGTTTATCACCCGATCTTTCTGGAACACGACACCGGCCGCATGCATCCGGAGTGTCCGGAGCGGTTGCGCGCCATTCTCAAGCGGCTGGATGCGGACGGCCTCCGGCAGGAACTGGCCGCCATCCCCCCGCGTGAGGCGGAACGCGTCTGGCTGGAGCGGGTTCACACCCCGCGCCACCTGCGCGATCTGCGCGACGGTGTGGCCATGGCCGGGGAGCGGCTCTGCTACCTGGACCACGAAACCCCGGTCTCGTCCGCCTCCGAATCCGCCGCCCTCAGTGCCGCGGGCGGCGCGCTGGCGGCGGTGGACGCCGTGTTGGACGGCAGTGTGGACAATGCCTTCTGTCTGGTGCGCCCCCCCGGCCACCACGCCGAGCCGGACCGCATCATGGGCTTTTGCCTGCTCAACAGCGTGGCCATTGCCGCACGTTACCTGCAACACCGCCACGGCATCCGCCGGGTGCTGATCGTGGACTGGGACGTGCACCACGGCAACGGCACCCAGGCGGCGTTCTGGACCGATCCATCGGTTTTTTACTATTCGATCCACCAGTATCCGTTTTACCCCGGCAGTGGCGGCCCCATGGAGGTGGGGGGCGGGGAAGGGGGCGGGACCACGCTGAACAGCCCCATGGACCGGGGTTGCGGCGATGGGGACTACCTGGATGAACTGGAAAAGGTGTTGTTGCCCGCTGCCGAGGCGTTCCGCCCCGAGTTCGTGCTGGTGTCCGCCGGGTTCGACGCCCACGCCGCCGACCCGCTGGGCGACATGCGCATGACCGCCGACGGTTTTCGCCGCATCACCGAACTGGTGCGGGGGCTGGCCGAAAGCACCTGCGGCGGACGGCTGGTGTCGGTGCTGGAAGGGGGGTATGACCTGGAGGCCCTGGGGGCCAGCGCGGCTGCGCACGTTCGGGGGCTGCTCAAATAGCCCGTCCCGGCGAAGCCGCCCCGGAGGGGGGGAACCGCCGGGGGAATAAAAAACATCACGGCCCGCCGGGGGTGACCGGCGGGCCGTGATGCGTCGAATTCATATGAAACAGCAGGACACCCGGCAAGCAGGGAGAGGGGGAGCTACTGCCGGGTGCCCTGGTCGGGTCAGCCTTGCGGCCGACGTCCGCTCGTGAAAGTGGTTACGGCTGGGCAGCCAGCTGGCGCTCGCGCTCGGCGATGAAACCCATCAGTTCCGGGTGGGACTCGTCGCTGAGGCCCTCGAAGCGCACACCGATGAGGTGGACGCCCACATGCGGGTTGCAGCGGATGATCTTGCCCGTCACCGATTCGGTGTGCAGCTCACCATGGTGGTTGAAGGTCAGGTGCACGGTGATCTTCTTGCCGATGTCCAGCGGCTTGGGGGAGTAAAGCCCCACACCGTTGCGGCTGACGTTCATCACATACGCCTCGATGCGGTCCTCGTTGGCGCCAACCTCCAGGTCGGCCAGCGAGGTGATGGAAAACCTTTCGGCCTGACGACGTTCCTGCATCGGAAATCCTTCCCAACATGGTGTTTTCATGCGCTGTCCGGCAGGAGGGAATCCAGACCCTCCTGTTTTTTCCCGGCGTGGGCACCTCAGCCCGGCGCATGGGCCTCATGTCCACTTTTCGGACAATCGGCGGGCTTCTTTAGCGGATTTTTCGGACCAATACCCGTGCCATCCCCTCCCGGATGCGCCCATACAGATGCAGCGCCGCCCCCGGCGGCCAGCGGCAGATAGGGGCCGCGCGCCAGATGGAAGGACCGGCGGCGCTCCGGGGCGCTCGGTAACGCGGCCACCCAATGGGCCCCCAGATGCCGTTCCAGGGAGTCCAGCAGGGCGTGTGCGGCGGCTTCCCAGGTGATTCCGGGCAGGAAGCGTGCCAGACCGGCCACGCCGCTGCCCGTCGCCCCCGGCAGCCGCACCGGCCCCGACAGGGGCAGGGTGCCCTGGGTGAGCAGCCCCTGGGGCCAGCGCCGCTGGGCAATGGCCACCAGCTTGCAGCCGTCCAGGGTGGTCTCCTCGCGGGTGGGGGAGGAAAAACAGGCAAAGCCGCGCCCCGGGCTGCGGAGGGGCGCTGCGTCCCGCGCCGTTTCGGGCCCCTCGGCCTGCGGCGTGATCGGCAACCCCAGGGTACCCAGTGCCTCGGCGCAGGCTGCGGCCACCGTCCGGTAAGCGGCGCGCACCCCCCGTGCCAGCAGGGGGTGGCCGCGGGGCACCATCAGGGCAAAGGTGACCTCGTGTTCATGGAACACCGCCTGCCCGCCGGTGGCGCGGCGCACCGCAGGACAGGGCAGGGGAGTGGATGAATAAACAGGCGCGGGCTGAGGAGCGGACAATTGATGCCGCCCCAGCGTCAGGCCCGGCACCGGCCAACGGTAGAGACGCAGCGTGGGGGGGGCGATTCCGGCCCACACCGACTCCGCCAGCGCCTGATCCATGGCCATCTGCCGCGCGGCGCTGCGGGCGCTCACCGTCACCAGCCGCCACGCCTCGGTTGCCGTGGGCGCCTGTGGCGCCGGGGGGGCAACGGGCGACGGTGCAAGTCTGCCGACGGGAACGGGCCGCAACGGGGCGCCCGCCACCCCGTGGGGACGGGAAAGTTGAAGCGCCCCTGCGGGTCGGGCTATGATGCCGTGCTCAAGCTGATTCATTTTCCTCGAACCCGATCGGATCCCATGACCGGAGCGGAACTGGTAACCCTTACAGTCGTGCGGTGGTTTCACCTTCTGGGTGCCGCCGTGCTCGTTGGCATGATGATTTACCATGCCCTCATTCTTGGCTTCCGGGTCAACAAGGTGTCCGGCCCCGTCTCGCCGCTGCTCAAAAAGATGAGCCGCTACTTCGGACCGGTCTACTGGGCCGCCATCGTGCTGCTGGTGACCACCGGCGGATTCACCATTCTGGATCGCCTTACCTCGCTGGAAGGGCGCGCGGTCCCCTTCAAGAACATGTACGAATTTTTCTGGGGGGTCAAGATTGTTCTGGTGCTGGTGATTATCGGCAACTCCCTGTTCATGACCGGACAGCTCAAAAAGATTGCCGCAGCGGTCCGTGCCATGGGGCCGGAAGGCTCTCCGCAGGCGCTGGCGGCGGCCCCCGGCGCCAAGGTGTTCCGCATGCGCGCCACGGTGGCCTCGTTGCGGGTATTCAACCTGGTGCTGGGCATCCTGGTGCTGATGATGGCCGCGCTGTTGCAGAACACCTTCACCCTCATCGTCCTGAGGATGGAGCATTACTGAGGTCGCCGATGGCTGACGAAACCACCCCTTCCACCGCCGTTTCCGGCCCGGCGTCCGGCGCATCGACCGAGACCCCGGCCCAGGGCGCCTCCGCCAACCCGACCCCCGCCAAAAAGTCGCGCCGGGGCAACAGCTTCGAACTGGTGCCCGACACCCGCGGCGCCGCCCTGCACGGTGGACTCTACACCCTGTACATCGCGGCGGCGCTGGTCATGGCCCTGCGCTCCGAAACCGGCTCGGTGTGGTTCTACGTGTTCTATTTTCTGGCCTGCTTCCTGACCTTTCAGGTGGTCACCATCGTGCTCAGCCAGTGCATGCACGGCACCCCCCGCGCGCTGGTGCGGCTGGAGGTGGTGGGGCGCGTCCTGCGCCTGACCCGCAAAAACGGCTCCACCATGGATTTGACCCGCGACGTGGATTACAGCCGCCGGGGCAAGGTGCTGGTGGTGCAGGGCCGCACCCACGACAACCAGCGCGCCAGCGAAGTGGTGCGTCAGGGTGCGTTGCCGGACGGCGGTTTCGACGAACTGGTGCAAGCCCTCAAGAAGTTCCGGTAACCCGATGCAGGGATTTTTGGGCACCAAGGCCGATTTCTGGTGGGACGTGACCCTCACCACCGAGACCGTGGTGGTGGTCGCCTTCGTGCTCGGCTGGCGTTACGCCCGTGCGCGCCAGGGCTACAAACACCAAAAGACCATGCTGGTGGCCACGGTGATGGTGACGGCGTGGCTGGCCATGTACATCGCCCAGCAGGTGATCGCCGGGCTGAGCGGCTTTGACGGGCCGGAGATGGTGCGCTACGCGGTCTATGTGCCCACCATCATCTTTCACTCCCTGGTCTCGACCCTGGCCATCGCCCTCAGCGCCTATCAGATCTGGTCCGGCTTCCGCTGGTCGCGCTTTGAGGGGGGGGACAAGGTGCTGCACGGCAAGGGGGCGGACCGCCACCGGCGCATGGGCAAGGTGACCCTGATTTCCTACCTGATGAGCGTGGTGACCGCCTACATGATCTACTTCATGTTGTTTGTGCTCTATGCGCCCCTGCGCAACCCGGAATACGGCATGGGCGAATCGGTGGGGGTGCTTACCGCCATTGTCGCCACCGCCGCTGCGGTGCTGGGGGTGGGTGGCATGCTGCTGTCACGCACCAATCGCGCCCCCGCGGGGTGACCGCCGTGCCGGGAAGGGGTCCCGCCCCGGCCCCCGCCGGTCGCCTGCTCCGTCTGGGGCGGCGGGTGGCCGCCAATGCCCGCGCCCATCCGTATCTGACCGTCATGTTCGGCTTCTGGTCGTTCGGCTATACCATGATGGTGCCGACCCTGCTGGGCAGCCATTTCATGGCCTTTTTCAGCGAACAGTTCGGGGGCCGGCCAGAGGCCCTGTTCCTGGCCTTTGGCCTGCTGCTGGTGAATGTCATCCTGTTCGCCTTTGTGGTGCCGTTCGTGCTCTGGATGATGGTGTGCTGGGCGCTGGGGCAGGGCGACGACGCCGGGCCCGATGCCGGGTCTGGCGGGGCGGCAACGCAACAGACCGACCGGACGGGGAGTGACCGGGCGGAATCCACCCGCAATCCGCCCGTACCGATTGACTCCACCCCCCCTCCGCCCCAATAATGCGCGTCTCGCGGGAGACAGTCCCGTGAACGGTTTTCCGTCTCGGGCGGGCGTAGCTCAGTTGGTAGAGTCCCAGCTTCCCAAGCTGGTTGTCGCGGGTTCGAATCCCGTCGCCCGCTCCATCCGTATCGATCAGTCCGTATCGATCAGTCCGTATCGATCAGTCCGTATCGATCAGTCCGTAAGAAAGCCCGGTCGGCCCCGGTGCGGTGCAGGCGCCGCTCCGGGGCCGCGGCGTTTCGGCCCCACCCCGCCACTGTGGCGGAAGGGCGCGGGGGCAGACAGGGAGAACGGGGCAGGCCAGGGTCTTTTTGCGGCCCGGCGGCCCCGCACAGGGGAGGTGAAGGTGCGTACCTTGGTGCTGGGAGGAGTGCGGTCGGGCAAAAGCGCCTACGCCGAATCGCTGCTGGCGAACGCCCCCCTGGTGCGCTACGTGGCCACCGCCCGCGCCGGCTTGGTCTCCCCCGACGGCGTCCCGGACGCCGACATGGCCGAACGCATCCGCCGCCACGCCGGGCGCCGCCCCCCCCACTGGGAGACCGTGGAGGCGGGCGCGCATCTGGAGCGCTGCCTGACCCCCTTCTGCACCCCCCCTCACAACGCAGCCCCTTACAACGCCGACCCCGCAGGCGCCGACCTCCACGCCCCCACCCCGGAGGGGTGGATTCTGGTGGACGGCCTGACCCTGTGGCTGGCCACCCTGCTGGAGGACGCCGAAGGGTGGGGGACCGGTCCCGAGGCCGCCATCGCCAGCGGTGTCGCCGCGCTGGGGCGCTGCCAACGCCTGATTGTGGTGTCCGAGGAGGTCGGCTGGGGGAGCATGCCCGCGCACCCGCTGGCGCGCCGCTTTGGTGACCTGGCCGGGGAACTCAACCAGCGCGTGGCCGCCCTCTGCGAGCACGTGGTGCTGGTGGCCGCCGGATTGCCCCTGGCCCTCAAGGGCGGCCTGCCCGCGTCGGTCCCCCGGCCACAGCCTGTCCGTACCTCCGGGCCCCGTACCTCCGCGCCCCGAATTGCCACCTCCCAAGTTTCCGCCCCCCGCCACCAAGGAGAAGCCGCCTCATGACCACCCCCGCGCCGGAGCCACTGCCGGAGTCGTTGCCGGAGTCGTTGCCGGAGTCTTTACGCGAGCCTCTGCTGGACCAAATCGTCCAGGCCATCGCCCCGGTGGGCCACCAGATGGACGCGGCCATCACCGGGTGCCTCGACTCCCTGACCAAGCCCCCCGGCAGTCTGGGGCGGCTGGAGGACATGGCCCTGCACATCGGCCGCATCCAGCGCACCATCAAGCCGTCGGTGGCCCACAAGGTGGTGACGGTGTTCGCCGCCGACCACGGCGTGGCGGCGGAGGGGGTCAGCGCCTACCCGGCCGAGGTCACCCCGCAGATGGTGCTCAACTTCCTGTCCGGCGGCGCCGCGGTGAACGTGCTGGCGCGCCACGCCGGGGCGCGCGTGGTGGTGGCCGACGTGGGGGTGAACTTCGACTTTCCGCCCCCCCCCCGCGGCCCCCTGGCCCACAAGGTGGCGCGCGGCACCCGCAGCATCACCCGTGGCCCCGCCATGAGCCGCAACGAGGCGCGCCGCGCCCTGGAGGCAGGCATCCGCGTGGCGGTGTGCGAGATCGGCGCCGGGGCCGAACTGCTGGCGGTGGGGGACATGGGCATCGGCAACACCACGTCGAGCGCCGCCATCACCGCCTGCCTCACCGGCCACACCGCCGCCGAGGTCACCGGGCGAGGCACCGGTGTGGACGACGCCGGGCTGGCGCGCAAGGTGCGCGCCGTGGAGCAGGCGCTGGAGGCCAACTCCCTGCCCCCGGCGGCCACGGCGGGTTCGACCGACGCCCTGGGGGTGCTGGCGGCGGTGGGGGGCTTCGAGATCGGCGCCATCGCCGGGGCCATTCTGGGGGCGGCCCGCCACCGGGTGCCGGTGATCGTGGATGGCTACATCGCCACCGCCGGGGCGCTGATCGCCCACGCCCTGTGCCCGACCGCCACCGAATACATGCTTGCCGGGCACCGCTCCGCCGAGCCGGGACACCGCATCGCCCTGGGCCATCTGGGGCTGTCCCCCTATCTGGAAATGGAGATGCGGCTGGGCGAAGGTTCCGGCGCGGTGCTGGCCATGCACCTGGCAGAGGCCGCCACCCGCATCATGGCCGAAATGGCGACCTTCGAAGGGGCCGGGGTGTCGGGGCGCGGGGAGGCATGAGCGCATCCCCCATCTCCGGGTTGCTGACCGCCGGGCTGGACGCCGCCCGCTTCCTCACCCGCCTGCCGGTCCCGTCCCTGGCGCCGGACGGGGAACGCGCGGAACCGCACCCCTGGACCATGGCCATGTTCCCGGTGGTGGGGCTGTTTCTGGGGGCGGCGGCGTGGACCGTGTGGTGGGGGCTGCGCATCCCCTTTTCCCAGCCGGTGGCCGACATCCTCATCATCGGCATCCTGGCCCTGCTGAGCGGCGCCATCCACTGGGACGGTCTGATGGACACCGCCGACGCCCTGGGCGCCCCGCCGGAAAGGCGTCTGGAGGTGCTGCGCGATCCCCACGTCGGCAGTTTCGGGCTTTTGGCCCTGGTGTTCGTGGCCGCCGTGCAGTGGGCGGGTTTGACCGGCCTGCACGGCTGGATTCACGGCTCCGCCATCATCCTGTTCCCGATCTGGGGGAGGCTGTCCATGGCGGCGGTCACCTGGCACATGGCCGACCTGCGGGAAGGGGAGGGGCTGGCGGGGGTGTTCACCCGCCAGGTCGAGATGTCCCACCTGCTGTGGGGCGGCGGCTTCACCCTGCTGATCTCGGTGCTACTGCTGGGCTACTGGACGGCGGTGGTGGCGGTCGGGGTGGCGGCCGGAGTGTACCTGCTGCGCTTTGCCTACCGGCGCTTCTTCCGGGGGATCACCGGCGACATGATCGGCGCCACCTGCTGTGTGGTCGAGGCACTGGTGCTGGGGCTGCTCGGGCACTACCCGAACCCCTGACCGCCCCTCCGGCTGCTCTTCCGGGCGTTTCTCCGAATCAGTCCCCGGCGCGGATTCCTGACCTGCGGCATTGCCCGGCGGGTGGTTCCGGGGCTAGAATCAGGCCGAGGAGGTTCCCGTCATGTCCACCCGCCGCTCCCATAAGCTGTTCACCGTCGACGAGGCCAACGAACTGGTCCCGGAACTGAACGACATCTTCGCCGCCGTGCGCGAGGAACGGCGGATTGTCACCGAGTCCGCGCCCCACGCCAGGAAGGCCGCCGCAAAGGCCCGCGAGGGGGGCGGCAGCCCGTTCGGCGGCCGCTATGTGCAGGCGTTGGAGCGCATGACCGAGCTGGTGGAGCGGGTCAACGGCCTGGGGGTGATGGTGAAGGACGTGGACCGGGGCCTGTGCGACTTCATGCACGACCACGGCGGCGAACTGGTGCTGCTGTGCTGGAAGTACGGCGAGCCCGACGTGTCCTGGTGGCACTCCCTGGAAGACGGCTTCAATGGCCGCCGCGCCATCGAGGAACTGCAGGACCTGTCCGACTGACGGCGCCCCGCCCTCGCCTTTCGTCCCCCTCCGGCCCCGTGCTCCCGGCTCGCCGTTTCTGCGCCTCTCCATCATCTTTCGGCCACAGCTCCCGTCCCCCGGCCTCTTGACACAGGGGGGGCGGAGGGATAAATATCCCCACCGATGGAAGCATTCGTCGAGGCCGAAAATCTGACCCGCACCTACGGCGCCGTGCGGGCCGTGGACCGCGTTTCGTTCCAGATCCGCAAGGGCGAGGTGGTGGGGCTGCTGGGCCCCAACGGGGCGGGCAAAACCACCACCATGAAGATGCTCACCTGCTTCATGCCCCCCACCGAAGGCCGGGTGCGGGTGGCGGGGCTGGACGTGGTGGAGCACTCCCTCGAAGTCCGCCGCCGCCTTGGGTACCTGCCGGAAAACGTCCCCCTGTACGACGAGATGGGGGTGTGGGAATACCTCGATTTCATGGCGCGGGTGCGGGGCATCGAAGCCAGCGAGCGCGGCCGCGCCATCCGCCGGGCGGTGGCCCGCTGCGGGCTGGGCGCCATGATCGGCAAGCCGGTGTCGGCCCTCTCCAAGGGCTACCGTCAGCGGCTGGGCCTGGCCCAGGCGGTGATCCACGACCCCGATCTGGTGATCCTCGACGAGCCCACCACCGGGCTCGATCCGAACCAGATCGTCGAAATCCGCCAGCTCATCCGCCAGATCGGCAGCGAAAAGACCGTGCTGCTCTCCACCCACATCCTGCAGGAGGTGGAGGCGGTGTGCGACCGGGTGCTGATCATCAATGACGGGCGCATCATCGCCGACGGCACCCCGGCGCAACTGCACAGCGAATTCCAGGGCGCCCAGGAGCTTTCCCTGCTGATCGGCGGCGCGGCGCATGACGACCTTTCGGCGGCCCTCGGCGGCATTGCCGGCGCCGAACGCGTGCAGGTGGGCGAGCCGGACGCCCGGAACTCCGGGGTGTTTGCCGCCAGTGTCACCTCCGGCAAGGACACCGACCTGCGCGAAGCCATTTTCCGCCTCTGCGTGCAGCGCGGCTGGGTGCTTCTGGAGATGCACCGTCGCGTGGTGAGCCTGGAGGACATTTTCCGCAAACTCACCGTCCGGGAGGGGGCATGAGCGGCAAGGGAGTCGGGATGACCGGCGCCTACGCCATTTTCCGCCGCGAATTCGCGGCCTATTTCGGCCAGCCGGTGGCCTATGTGGTGATCACCGCCTACCTGCTCATCTGCGGCTGGTTCTTCGCCAGCACCCTGTTCCTCGAGGGGCAGGCCACGGTGCGCACCTACTTCGAGGCCGCGCCGTTGTTGCTGGTGTTCTTTGCCCCGGCCATCGCCATGCGGCTGCTGGCGGACGAGTGGCGCAGCGGCACCATGGAACTGCTCATCACCCTTCCGGTGCGCGACATGGATGTGGTGCTGGGCAAATACCTGGCCGCCCTGGCCGTGTTCATGGTGGCCCAGGGGGTAACCCTGCTGTACCCCCTCACCGCCGGGCTGCTGGGCAACGTGGATGGCGGGCAGGTGGTGTCGGCCTACATCGGCATGCTGCTGCTGGGCGGAACGTACCTGGCGGTGGGGCTGTGGGCCAGCGCCGTCACCGCCAGCCAGGTGGTGGCCTTCATCCTCGGTTTTTTTGTCTGTTTCGTCCTGTTTTTGCTGGGCAAGGTGGTGGCCCTGGCCCCGGCCCCCCTGGTGCCGCTGGCCGAGGCCATCGCGGTGGACACCCACTTCGCCAACCTGGCCAGGGGGGTGGTGGACAGCCGTGACGTGCTGTATTTCCTGAGCCTGATCGCCCTGTGCCTGCTGGGCGCCGTGTCCACCCTGGAAGGGCGCAAGTGGGGGAGCCGGTGAATTCCGGGATGAACTCCGAAACGCCCACTCCGAACCCCTCCGGGAACGCTTCCGGGAACGCTTCCGGGAATTCCGGCGGCGGGAGCTCCGGCGGTATTCTGTCCCGCACCGTCGCCCGCTGGGGTTTGCTGCTCACCGCCGCCGCCGTGCTGGTGGTGCTGAACCTGCTGTCGGCGATCTGGTTCGTGCGCGGCGACCTCACCGAGGACAGTGAGTTCACCGTGTCATCCAGTACCCGTAACCTGCTGAAGCAACTGGACGACCGGCTGGTGGTACGCGCCTATTTCACGCGCAACTTACCCCCCCCCTACAGCCGCGTGCGCGGTCACGTGCAGGACCTGCTCCAGGAATACCGCACCCTGTCCGGTGGAAGGGTGGCCTTCGAATTCGTCGATCCGGCCGAGACGATGGGCGAAGGCGCCGAGCACGAAATGAACCTCATGGGCATCCCCCTGGTGCAGGTGACCGACGTCTCCTCCGACAAGGTCGAGGTCAAGAACGGCTTCATGGGGGTGGTGATCCAGTTCGGCGACCAGCGCGAGGTGTTGCCCGTGGTGCGCAGCACCCAGGGGCTGGAGTATCTGTTTACCGGCAAAATCCGCAAGCTCACCGGCACCGGTCGCGGCAAAATCGGGCTGGTGCCCGCCCCCGGCACACTGGATCCGAAGTCGGACATGGCCCAGGTCATGCGCGTGATTGAGGAGCAGTACCAGGTGGAACCGGTGCCCCTGGAGGCCGGGGAGGAGGTGCCCCCCGGAATCAAGGTGCTGCTGGTGGCGCGACCGCTGGAGGAAATGTCGCGCTGGACGCTGGCGCAACTGGACCGGCATTTGGTGTCCGGCGGCGGTCTGGGGGTGTTCTTCGGGCGCACCGAGGTCGAATTGCAATCCCAGTACACCCGCATCCTGTCGGACCCGTTCCGTTCCCTGCTGGACAAGTGGGGGGTGACGGTGGGGGACGACATGGTGGTCGATCGCCACAACGTGCGCATCACCGTGGCCCAGCAGCGCGGCTTCTTCACCATGCAGAACCTGGTGGACTACCCCTACATTCCCTCGCTGCGCGACCTGGACACCCAACACCCGGTGGTTTCGGGGCTGGAGGGAATTTTCCTGCCGTTCGCCTCGTCGCTCGCCGTTCACGAGGTCCCTGGTGTCACCTACACCGTGCTGGCGCGCAGTTCCGCCGATAGCTGGCGGCTGGCTCCCGGCTACGACATCGACCCCTTCAAGCCGCTGGAAAAACTCCTCAACGAACAATCCGTCCGTGGCCCCCACCCCCTGGCGGTGGCGGCCAAGGGCACCTTCCCCAGCGCCATGGCCGGCTTCACCGTGGAACGGCCGAGGCTGGGGGCGGACGGCAATATCGAAGCCGGGGGCAAGGTCACGTTGCCCGCGCCACCGTCGGCGCCCGGGCGGCTGATTGTGGTGGGCACCGGCACCCTGCTGGAAGACAAATACATGATGAGCGGCGAGAACCTGCCGTTCATCATGAACGCCGTGGACTGGCTGGCCGGAGACGAGGCACTGCTTTCCCTGCGCTCCCGGGGTGTGACCGATCGCCCTCTGGCCGAACTCGGGCCCGGCGGCCGCGCACTGGCCAAGTTTGTCTGCGTGTTGCTGGGGCCGCTGTTGCTGGTGGCGGCGGGGCTGGTGCATTGGCGGCTGCGCTCCGCGCGGCGCCGCCGGCTGGCGGACCTGTTGCGGGAGGATACCCGGCGGTGAAGCAACGTGCCCTGATTGGTAGCGCGTTGTTGCTGGCGTTGTTGCTGGCGTTGTTGCTGGTCAGCCGCCTGAGCGACCCCGGTGGCGGCCTCAGCCACGGCCCGTTGTTGCACTTCCATTCCGCCGACGTGGCGCGCATCGAGATCGAGGGCGATGGCGTCCGCCTCACTTTGGTCCGGGAAAAGGCGGAAAAAGTGGCGGACCGGGTGTGGCGCGTCACCCGCACCGGGATTTCCACACCGCCACCGCAGGCCACTCCGCCCCCCGCGCCGCCCGCCGGGGAGGAAGGCGCCGCGGAAGGATTTGTCGCCGACGCCGCCAAGGTGGATCGGGTGCTGTCCATGCTCGAGGTGCTGCCCAGTGTCGGGGTGGTGTCCACCAACCCGGAAAAGGCGTCCCTGTTCATGGTGGACGATGCCGGGGGGCTGAAAGTGTCCCTGTTCGCTTCCGGAGCCGACACCCCCTTGTCCGAACTGGTGGTGGGCAAGGCCGCGCCGTCGATGATCCGCAGTTATGTGCGGCTGGCGGGGCATCCGGATGTGTACGAGGTGGCCGGCACCCTGGGTTACACCCTGGCCCCCGACCTGTCCCAGTGGCGGGACCGCAGTGTGTGGCGCTTCGACCCCGGTGTCATCACCCGCGTCGCCATCACCAGAACTTCCGTCCGGGCCGGGGATTCCGGCAGACGCGACGTGGTGCTGCAGCGTTCCGAGGACGGTCCCTGGGGCTGGTCCGGCCCCGCCGCGCCCGCATCCGCCCCGGACACCGGCAAGGTCAATGCCTGGCTGGAGTCCTTGTCCACCCTGAATGCCGTGGGCTTTTTTGAAGATGCCGCCGCACCCCCTCCAAACGCCCGGAAAGCGCCGCTGATGACCCTGGAGGTGACCCCCTCCGGCGACGGGCCGCCGCATCATCTGGTGCTGGAGGCGGAGGAAGAGGGGGTGTACCGGGTAGCGGTGGATGCCCCGCCCCGGCGCTACACGGTTGCCCGCGATGTGCTGGGCGGGGTGCTGGCGGACCCGTTCCGGGCTTTCGCGCCGCCGCCCCCGCCAGCCGGCTCGCCACCGGACCACTCGCCGGTGCCCGCGCCTCCCGCCCCGGCGCCCCCGCGCTGAGCCGGGAGCATGGCAACCGGGCTCCGGTTCGGCCCGGCTTGCGCGATCAGCCCGGCTTGCGTGAAATCAGGAGGGATGAACTGAACGGCGGCGACGGCAGGGCCATCTCGGTGGGGGCCTCCATGCCCGCCGCCTGAAGCCACGCGGCGTATTCGTGCCGCCCGTAGTCCCGGCCCCGGGTGGTCAGCAGCATCATCAGCGAAAACACCGCCCCCCCGGTCGGCCGCACCAGTTCCCGGTCCATGATGTGGTCCTTGATGACCACCCGCCCCCCCGGCTTCAGCGCCGCCGCGCAGCGGTGCAGCAGGGCCTGGCAGGCGTCGGCGTCCTCACCGTGCAGGACGTTGGACAGGAACACCAGATCAAAGCCGTCGGGCAGGGGGTCGGTGTGGTAATCCCCGGTGTGCAGGGCGATGCGCTCCGACATACCCTCGGCGGCCAGCACCTCGCGGGTGATGGACAGGGTGGCGGGCAGATCGAACACCTGGCACTCCAGCCCCGGATGGGCGCGGGCCATGGCCATGGGATAGGTGGCCGGACCGCTGCCCACGTCCAGCAGGCGGCAGGCACCCTCCAGGGGCAGGTTTTCCGCCACCCAGCGGTCGTCCCCCCGCGCCCGCACCAGGCTGTGCATGGCCAGGATGAAGCGGCGGGCCTCCGCCGGATCGTTCTGGTACATATCCGGCGTGCGCACCGGCTGTCCACCCCGCACCGCCTCCTCCAGCCGTTCCCACAGGGGCCAACTGGCGGCCTCGAATTCCACCATGCCGCCCAGATGCCGGGGGCTGTCCGGCAGCAGCCAGCGGCGGCTGGCGGCGGTGAGGGCAAAGCGGCCGTCGCGTTTTTCCAGCAACTCCAGGGCGGCCATGGCGTTCAGCAGCAGTTCGCAGGCACGCGCGTCCAGCCTCCGCGCGGCGGCAACCTGCCCGGCGGTGGCGCCGTTCCCCACCGCCGCGAACAGGTCCAGCTTCACCGCCGCGTGCAGCACTCGCGACGCCGCAAAGGCGCCGGAGAGGTTCTCCAGCCGCGCGAACCCCCGCTCGTCTGCCGTGCCGCCCGTCACCGCCCCGCCGGGATCAGTTGCCGGGGCGCACCATGACCATGATCAGGATGCCGATCACCGTCAGGCCGATGCTGCCGTGGATGGCGGAAAACACCGCCTTTTTCTGCCGCTCCGGGTGTTCCCGCAGACGGCCCAGCATGATGTGCAGGGCGACGTGCAGCCCCGCCAGCAGGGCAAGGAGGACCGCCTTGCCGCGGAACCAGTCGAACTCGGCATAGGGCATCCACCCGGCGTGCATGATGCCGGCGGCGGTGATCAGGGTGATGACCAGGCCGGGGACGGCCACCAGCCAGTACATGCGCCCCTCCACCCAGGCGAAGCGCGCCTGCACCTCGCGGGCTTCCACCACGTGATAGGCGGCCATGCGGCTGATGGCCAGTAACCCCCCGGTCCATAAAATCACTCCCAACAGGTGAAACGTCAGCCACCAGGCCATACAATGTCCCCTCGTGCAGATATTCAGAATGCGGCAGCGGGGAAGGGACATCCCGTTTCCCGGTGCGCGCAACGGTTGGTAACAGCTCCGACAGTATACGCCCCCGGTATACGCCCCCAGTATAGGCGCCCCCGCCGCGCCGCGCCTGCAACCCGTGCCGTGGAATGCCGATTGTTTCCGTAGCCATGCCCCCATGACCCCCTTCACCGTCGCCACCTGGAACGTCAATTCCCTGCGCAGCCGCCTCGACCACGTGCTGGCCTTCCTGCGCGACCACTGTCCCGACGTGCTGTGCCTGCAGGAACTCAAATGCACCGTGGACGACCTGCCCCGGGACGCCTTCGAGTCCCTGGGCTACCACATCGCCGCCCACGGCCAGAAGACCTACAACGGCGTGGCCATCATCTCCCCTTACCCGCTCGGGGCGGTGCAGTCCGGATTCGCATCGGCGGCGGGGGAGACCGAGCCGCTCAACACCGAGGCCCGCCTGGTCGCCGCCAGCGTGCTGGGGATCCGCGTGGTGAACGTCTACGTGCCCAACGGCTCCGAGCTGGAGTCGGACAAATACCGCTACAAGCTGGCGTGGATGGAGCGCCTGCGGGTCGAGTTGCAAAACCGCCATAACCCGTCGGAGCCCCTGCTCCTGTGTGGCGACTTCAACGTGGCCATGGACGACCGCGACGTGTACGACCCGGCGGAGTGGAAAAGCCAGGTATTGTGCAGCGACGCCGAACGCGCCGCCGCCCGCGCCTGGCGGGAGTGGGGGCTCGAAGACGCCCTGGCGAAGCACCACCCGCAGGGGGGAATTTATTCCTGGTGGGACTACCGGGGCGGCATGTTTCCGGGCGACAAGGGGCTGCGCATCGACCACATCTGGGTGACCCGCCCCCTGCTGGCCCGCTGCACCGGTTGTGAGGTGGTGCGCGGGCCGCGTGGGCTGGAAAAGCCCTCGGATCACGCGCCGGTGGTGGCGGAGTTCTCCGGGGTGGACCCCGCCGGTTGAAACCCGTACAATCGCCCCGGCTGCCCTTGGCAAGCTGTGGGAGACGGCGGTCGGGGGGCGAGGGGCGGGAAGTGGTGCAGGGAGGGGCGGGCCGTTGGAGGTCCGGACGCCTCCGCGCCGCACCGGCCCGCGTCCTGGCCGGTTTCCCGCCAAAGAGTGTTCCGCCTGTGTGGCCCGGTGCCGGACAGGGCGGGGTTTCATTGATTTTCCGGGGAGGAAACGAATCCATGTATCAGCGTATTTTTCTGGCTGCGGTTGCGGCGGTTTTGATCTCCGGTGGCGCCTATGCCGCCGATCCGGCCCACGCCCCCGCCCCCGCCCACGGTGGCGGCGACCACAAGCCCCACTGGGGCTACATCGGCGAGGCCGGCCCCGCCAACTGGGGTGATCTGAGTGGGGATTACCACGCCTGCAAGGCCGGCCAGAGCCAGTCGCCCATCGACATCGGCAACGCCCCGCACCAGGACGCCAAGCCTTTGGCCATCAGCTACAAGCCCACCAGGATGCGCGTGGTGAACAACGGCCACACCATTCAGGCCAACTACGATGCCGGTTCCACCCTGACGCTGGACGGCAAGCAGTTCAACCTGCTGCAGTTCCACTTCCACTCTCCCAGCGAGCACACCCGCGAAAAATCGGCCTTCCCCATGGAAGTGCATCTGGTGCACAAGGCCGAGGACGGCACTTTGGCCGTGGTCGGTGTGTTCATCAAGCAGGGCAAGGAGAACCCGTTCCTGGCCGCCATCTGGAAGAACATGCCCACCGAGGTGGACCACGAGCAGGGCGAGGGAAACCTCAACGTGGCCGACTTCCTGCCTTCCAACAAGGCGTTCTGGAACTACAGCGGCTCCCTGACCACCCCGCCGTGCAGCGAGGGTGTGAACTGGTTCGTCATGGACCAGCCGGTGGAGGCCTCCGAGGCCCAGATCAAGAAGTTCCTGGGACTGGTGCATGAAAATGCCCGCCCGGTGCAGCCGCTCCACGACCGCAAGCTGATCCATCGCAAATAGTCGGCAAGCAGTCGGAAAATCGTCCGCAGTCAGCCGTGTCCCCGGGGGGGCGGGTCCGTCCCCCCGAGGACCGGCCACTCAATCCTTACGAAAGGGATTCCAACGACCATGAACACGATTCAACGCATCACCACCGCCGTGGTGACTGCCGCCGCGGCCGCCCTGTTGGCCGCCCCGGCCTCCGCCATCGAGCTGACCAACGGCTGGGTGGTGAACGGCACCGCCTTTCTGAACGCCTCCGCCGTGGATGTGGAGGGCAACGCCGCAGCCAGCTCCCGGAACAGCGGCTTCCACTACAGCCGTGGCTATCTGATGTTCGAAGGCCCGCTGGATGGCGGCTACAAGGCGCGCCTGACCCTCGACCAGCGCAACGACGCAGGGCCGGCCGGCGCGACCAGCACCGAGACGGTGTTCATCAAGCACCTGTATGTGGAAAAGAGCCTCAGCGACGCCCTGACCGTGCAGGTGGGCCAGAACGCCACCCCCATGGCGGGTTTCGATGAAAAGAATATGTGGGGCTATCGCTTCATCCGCAATACGTTTGTCGATTTCTGGGGCATCAACAGCACCACCGACCTGGGTGTGAGCGCCCTCGGCAAGGTGGCGGACGGCAAACTCGACTACCACGCCTCCGTCATGAACGGCGAGGGCTACGAGCGGCAGCCGCAGGGGCGCAGCGTGTCGGTCGCGGCGCGTGTGGGCCTCCACCTCACCCCGGAACTGCAATTGGGCGGCTGGGTGCAAAAGGAGGCCAACCGCGACGCGCAGGCGGGCAACGACCCCATGTACCAGTTGGTGTATGTGGCCTTCGACCAGCCGCACTTCGCGGTCTCCGGGCAACTGTTGCTGAAGGCCACCGACGGCAACAACTCCCCCGCCGGCAGCGCCTATAACAAGGGCGACGGCCTGAACGTGCAGGGGCGTTTTGACATCTCCGGTCAGGGCAAAACCTGGGTGCTGGCCCGCTACGACGCGGTGGACCCGTCCAATGTGGCTCCCAAGGAGAAGCTGCTGATTCTGGGGGTGTCCCACCAACTCACCAGGAACATCACCATCGCGCCGAACATCCAGCAGTACGATGACGGCACGGTGGTGAACAGCAAGACCACGTCTTACAACGTACACGCCCAGGTCACGTTCTAGACCCGCTTTCCGCCTTGGGTGGAATCACGTACCCCGCGGGGGGCGGCAGGCCACGCGCCGCCGCCCCCCGTTTTTTTGTCCGATCTTTTTTTAGCTGGCCGAGGCACCCGACCCGTGCAACTGGACCGCGACACCTGGCTGACCATCGTGCGCCACGCCCCCCTGATCTCCATCGATCTGGTGGTGACGCGCCCCGACAGTCGGGTTTTGCTGGGCCTGCGGGAGAATGAACCGGCCTGCGACACATGGTTCGTGCCCGGCGGGCGCATCCTCAAAAATGAGCGTCTGGCAGACGCCTTTGCGCGCCTTACCCGGGGGGAACTGGGGCACCAACTGCCCTACCGCGAAGCCACCCTGCTGGGGGCGTTCGAGCACCTGTACGACACCAATTTCGCCCGCCAGCCGGGGATTACCACCCACTATGTGGTGCTGGCCCACCGGGTGAACGTGGCGGCGGATTTTGCCCCCGAAGGTGACGCCCAGCACCGGGAACTGCGCTGGTGGACGGCGGCCGACATGGGCTCGGACCCACGGGTGCACCCCAACACCCGCGCCTATGCGGCCTGCCTCTGATTCGGTGGTCGATCCGGCACGGCCGATCCGGCACGGCCGATCCGGCACGGTCGATCCGGCGCGGTCGATCCGGCGCGGTCGATCCGGCGCGGTCGATCCGGCGCGGTCGATCCGGCGCGGTCGATCCGGCGTTTTTTTGGGGGGAGGCCCCGGGGCACTCCCTAAGGGGCGGGCGGAGTCTCGTAGCTGACATTCACCACCAGCGGATCGCCGGAGGCGGTGGGCACCACGCCCCGGCCGTGGAAGGCGAGCAACGCGTGGGGGGCGTCGCGCCCCAGCACAAAATCCATCGGGTCCACCAGCTTGCGGATCAGCCACGAGCTTGGCTCCATGCGGATTACCGTGGCGGCCTGGCCGTTCAAGGTCTGCTCCCCGATGCGGGACAGCTTGAACCCCACCGTGCCGGTGCGGCTGGGGACGATCAGGTCAAACCCCACCGTCCCTCCCGCCGCCAGGCGGTCCCACTGTTTGCGGATCAGGGCGGGAATCGCCAGGGACATGAACTGTTCCGCGCTGCGGGCCAGTGTCGCCGTTTTCGGGCGTTCTCCGTTTTGTTTCACAAAGGTGACCAGCAGGTTGTTGCCCTGCACCCGCACCTCCTCCCGCTGTCCCAACCTCAGGTCCTGTTCCTGGTAGCGGATCACCGCCAGGGTGGCGGCGTTGTAGGCCCCCTCCCGCTCGTGGATCAGGGTGCTGCCGTCCGGGGCGTGGTAGACGACCTTTTCCACCACCTGCGTGCCGTCCCGGGTGATGGTCTGGAGGCCGGTATAGAGCAGATTTCCCGATTTCGGGTCACGGGCCTTGAGCAGCAGCGTCTCACTGGTGGAATCACCCGGAGCCGGAGCCTCCGCGGCGGCAACCGGGCTGGACCACGGCAGCACCGCCAGCAGCATCAGTCCGGTCAGCAGCAGGGGGGTAATTCGGGTTGCGGCCCCATCCTCGGGCCGTGTGCGGGTCTGCATCATGATCTTCCTCGCTTCCCCTGAAAATTTCTGGCCGGCCCCCCCGCGCGGAGATGTCGTACCCGCGTGATTCTATGCGTTTTTTGCCGAAATCCGCAAAAATCCCTCCCGGTGGACGTTCGGAGAGGGGGCTTTTGCCGCACCCCGAATCGACCGATGGGGGTGGGTGGGGTGTGCCCCGTGGGGGGGCCGGATGACGCCGCAATGATGCGGCGGAAACGGCGAAAGATGGAGGGATGATGTTCAAACACGCCTTGAAGATAGCTCTGCTGGCCGTGTGCCTGCTGCAACCCGTGGCCGCCGCCCAGGCGGAGGACGGCATCACCGGGTTTGTGCTGTCGCAGGTGGCCGACATGATGAACGCCGACAACCCGAAGATGGTCAACGAAACCACCCGGCTGGAGCGCGTGGCGTCGGAGCCGGGACCACGTCTGGTGTATTACTACACCATGCTCGACGTCAGCGTCGGCAGCCCGGTGCTGGGGCAGGCCCGGCACGATTTACCCGATTACATCCGGGGCACCACTTGCGCCTCCGATCAGGTGCGCATGCTGCTCAAGGCCGGGGTGGCAATTGGCTTTGTCTATCAGGGGGTCGATGGCGTGTCCATCGCCAACGTATCGGTCAGCGACGCCATCTGCCGGGGGTAGGCCAGGATCCCCGCCCGGATATCTCCGCCCGGATACCCACCCGGCCGCCGCTACGGCACCGTGGCGCGCAACAGGGGCACACGCCGCAGCACCACGACCACCAGCACCGACACGACAAACGCCGACAGCGCCCGCAGCGGCATACCCGCCACATCGCCAAAATAGCCAAAAAATGGACTGATTGGCTCCAGCAGGGTGATGACCGCGATATGTACCAGGTAGATCCCGAAGGAGAGCGGGGCCAGCCACGCTACTGCCCGTTCCACCGCCGGGTGGCGAAGGGGCAGGGTGGACGCCAGGTAACGGATGGTCAGGAACGTGCAGAGCGAGAGGATCACTACGTTGGGGGCGAACCAGCGGTTCAGAATGCCGTCGTAACCGCTACCCAGCTCCCGGTACAGCGCGTGGGCCCCCACTGCACCGGCCGCCAGTGCGGCCAGGGCCAGGGGGGCAAATATCCCCGCAATCTGGTGGCCCGACGGGCAGGGCAAGCGGTGCAGCAGCGCCCCGAGCACGAAATAACCCAGGTAAATGTTGAACATGCCGTTGCCGAGGGAGACCTCCACGTCCGCAAAGCGTTCCAGCATCGGAAATCCGCTGGCCAGCAGCGCGCACAGGCCGACGAAAAAGGTGAGATCACGGGGGGTGGCCCGGTCGGTGAATGGCCGGATGAACGGCGTGGCCAGGTACAGGCCGATCAGCATGGGCAGGAACCACAGGTGGTGTGGCATGTGGGGGGAACCGGCGGTGCGGGCCGCCTCGCGCACAAAATCCTCCGCCACGAACGGGTCACCGGCGCGGTACAGGTAGAACCCGTAGTAAAAGCAGACCCAGACCAGGAACGGTATGACCACCTTGAACAGACGCTTGCGGAAGAACGTCGCCACCGGCTCGGCCCGACCCGGATCCAGCAGTAACGCGCCGCTGATCATGATGAACACGGGCACGCAAAAGCGCATGCCAATGTTGTAGATGTTGGCGGTCCACCACCCCAGACTGTCGGCGGGGAGGTGCGTCACCTGCCAGGGAACTTCGTGCAGCAGCACCACGGCGAAACTCGCCACCACCCGCAGCAGGTCGAGGTAAAAAATCCGCCCGGATATCTCCGCCCGGATACCCACCCGGCCGCCGCTACGGCACCGTGGCGCGCAACAGGGGCACCCGCCGCAACACCACGACCACCAGCACCGACACGACAAACGCCGCCAGTGCCCGCAGCGGCATACCCACCGCATTGCCCAGATAACCAAACAGGGCATCTGCCGGGCTCACCAGCAGGATGCCCACAATGTGGGCCAGATAAATGCCGAAGGTGAGCGGCCCCAGCCACGCCACCAGCCGCGCGGTTGCCCCATGGCGGGGCAGCACGGCGGACCCCAGACAGCGGGCGATCAGGAAAACGCACACCGACAGGAGCACCACGTTGGGGGCTTGCCATTTGTTCAAAAAGCCACCGTAGTAGGTTCCCGGCCCCGCGTACATCATATAGGTGCCGATGATACCGATAGCCCAGGTGACAAGTAGCAGGGGGGTGAGTATCCAGGCCACATTTCGGCCCGACGGGCAGGGCAGACGGTGCAGCAGGGTACCCAGCACAAAATAGCCCAGGTGGATGTTGAACAGGCCGTTGCGGATGGCCACGGTTACGTCAAAAAAATATTCCAGCAGGGGAAACAGGATGGCCATGGCCAGCCACAGGCCGACAAACGCGGCCAGGTCGCGGGTGGACGCACGGTCGGTGAACGGCTTGATGAACGGCGTGGCTAGGTACAAACCCATCAGCGCGGGCAGGAACCACAAGTGTGGCGGCATGTGGGGGGAACCGGCGGCACGGGCGATGGAGCGCAGGAAATCCCCGGTCACAAACGGGTCCCCGCCGCGTTGGAGGTAGATTCCGTAGTACAGGCAGGCCCAGGCCAGAAACGGGATTCCGATTTTGGGCAGTCGCTTGCGGAAGACCTCTCCCAGGGACACCTGTCTGCCCGGATCCAGCAGCAAAGCGCCGCTGACCATAAAGAACACCGGCACGCAAAAGCGCATGCCCACATCGTAGACGGTGACAAACCACCACCCCCGTCCGGCGGAGGGAGGTAGCGTGACGACCTGCCAGGCGACCACGTGCAGCAACACCACGGCATAGCTGGCCACCACCCGCAGCAGGTCGAGGTAGGGCAACCGCCCCGGATTTCCCTGTTGATCCACGTCCGGTAGCCGGGGGGATCAGAGCTTTTGCGCCACGATGCGGGCGGTGGCGCTGCGGGCCTCCTCGCGAATCACCTCTTCGTAGTGGCGAACGCGAAAGCCATCGACGAAGGCGTGCAACAGCTCGTTCTTGCCCCAGGCGAACTCTGCGTGGCGGGGTGATCCCCAGCGTTCCCGCTGGTCGATCAGAAAAGTCTCGTACACCACAAAGCCCCCCGGCAGCACCGCATTGCGAATCGCCGACAGCAGGGGACGGTAGAGGAAGAAGAACACGCACACCACGCCAAATGGACCCGGCAGTGTGGCCCCCGGCGCCTCCAGATCGCTCTTGGTGACATAGGCTTCGATGTCGCGTTTGCGCACTTCGGCCAGCACCTGGCCGATGGCGTCATCGTCGTACTCCACGCCGGTCACCTTGAAACCCTGGCTGGCCAGGTAGAGCAGGTTCCGCCCTTTTCCGCAGGCCACGTCCAGGGCGGTTTTTTGGGGCGCGGAGCGCAGCAGGTCGATGTGCTCGGCCAGAAACGGGGAGGGGGTATCGCTGTGCTCGTGGGCCATGGGTCTCCAAACGGCTGATGGACAGGAACAGTGGATTGCGCCGGGCGCCACCCATGCCTTGCCGCGGGTTTGCGGCGCGCCCGCCAGTTTATGCCACAGGCCGCCGTTTGACCAGTTGCAGGGGCAGATGGCAAGGCGGCCTCAGCCGCCGG
>JAOUFN010000040.1 GCA_029858285.1 Nitrospirota bacterium
GGGCGGGGCAAGGGCGGGGCAAGGGCGGGGCAAGGGCGGGGACAATCTGTCGGCAAACGGGGCGGGCGATCACGGACGTTTGGTTGGACAAGGCCGCCCCCCTGCCGTTATCCTGACCGGCACCAGTCACAGTGTTTGCCCCGCGTGTGGCGCGGGTGGGTGGCGAAATAAATACGCTTCCCCCTGTGGAATAATGTTTGCCCCGCGTGTGGCGCGGGTGGGTGTCATCAAGAGGAGCGTTCATGGCAACGGTGCAGTGCTGCAAGTGCAAGCAGGAGCAGGAGGCCATTTCCGGGCCGACCTACGGCGGGGCGGTGGGCGTGGAAATCAAGCGGCGGGTGTGCAACGACTGCTGGCAGTCGTGGCTGAACGGTTTTGGCGTGAAAGTCATCAACGAGATGCAGCTCAACATGCGCAATCCCGAGCACGTCGCCATGCTCATTCAGCAGATGCGCATGTTCCTCACCATGCCCCCGGAAGAGGGGTAGCCGGGGCGCGCCCGGCGCCGGAGGATTCAAGGTCTTCCGGGCGGTCTTCCGGGCGGTCTTCCGGGCGGTCTTCCGCGCGCGGAAATCCTCAGGCGGTGCGCACCACCATCACCGAGCATTCGGAGCGGCGCAGCACCTTTTCCGAGGTGCTGCCGAGCACAAAGTGGGCCAGGCCGTGCCTGCCCCGCGCTCCCACCACCAGCAGATCAAAACCGCCCGCGCGGGCGTGATCGGTCAGGGCCGTGGCGGGAGTCCCCTCCAGCACCAGCGTGTCCACCGGGAACGCCGTATCCTTCAGTTTGGCGGCCTCCGCGTCGAGGAATTTCTGCGCCCCCTGAATCAGGGTTTCCTGCAGGCGGTCCATGTAGTTGGTGCCCCCGGCGAACTGGGTGGCGGCCATGCGGCTTTCCCGCAGGTAACGATCTTCCACCACATGCGCCAGGGTGACGGTACAGCCCGCCAGCCACACCGCGCCGGTCAGCCAGTTCACCACCTGATCGCCGGTGGCGCCGGAATCCAGCCCCACCAGCGCGCGGTGGTTGGTGATGCCCTTTTCGCGGGCGACCAGCACCGGGCACGGCGCATAGCGCGCCACCTTCTGGGCCACACCGCCCAAGGTCAGAAAGGGGCGGGTGTCGCCCACCCCGCGGCTGCCCAGCACCACCAGTTCGGCGCCAATTTCATCAATCAGCGCCAGAATTTCCTGGGGCGGGCGGCCGACCCGGTGATGGGTGATCACCTCCAGCTCCGGCGGCAGCATGGCGCGACAGGCGGACAGGCGTTCGGCGGCGCGGGTCTCGTGCTCATCCTCGACCTGCTCGCGCAGCAACAGGTCGTCTTCGACAAACACGTCCGGGAACGGCATCACCGGCTCGGGCAGGGGGGTGGTGACGTGCACCAGATGCACCGCCACCTCTGATCGGGCGCGGGTGCGAATGTGGGAAATCAGCTCGCACCCCCAGCGAGCGTGTTCGGAACCATCGGTGGCCAGCAGAATTTTCATGGGCAAACCTCCACACCTCGGGGCCCACCCTTCAACTCTAGCTCCCGGTCGGGGGGTTGGCAACGACCTTTGTCATATCCCGCTGTCATATCCCGCGTGGAGGGGGGCATGGTGCAATCGGGGCGCAGCGGACCGCGCCGGATCAGACCGCGCCGGATCAGACCGCGCCGGATCAGACCGGGTGGCGGCCCTCGATGGATTTGATGAGGCTCACCTCGTCGGCGTATTCCAGCTCCATGCCCACCGGCACACCGTAGGCGATGCGCGTTACCGCGATGCCCAGGGGGTGGATCTCCCGCGTAAGGTACAGGGCCGTGGCCTCCCCCTCCACGGTGGGGCTGGTGGCCAGAATCACCTCCTGCACCTCGCCGTCGCGCAGGCGCGCGATCAGGCGGTCGGCGCGCACCCGCGAGGGGTCCGTCGGCTCCAGGGGCGAAAACACCTCGGCCAGCACGTGGTACAAGCCCCGGTAGGTGCCGGTGTGCTCGATTTGATACAGGGTGCCGGGGTCTTCCACCACCATGATGCGGGTGGTGTCGCGCCGCCGGTTGCTGCAGATTTCGCACACCTCGCGGCCGGTCAGGTTGCCGCAGACGGTGCAGGCGCGGGCGGTGGCGCGGGCTTCGATGATGGTTTCGCCCAGGAGCCGGGCGCGTTCCGGGTCCATGCGCAAAATGGCGAAGGCCAGTCGCTGGGCGCCGCGGTGGCCGACACCGGGCAGACGGGCGAAATCGCCAATCAGGCGCTCGTATAAACCCCTGGATTTCACCGCGCGTTCGGGCTGTTCCGCGTCAGAACAGGCCGGACAGGGGGGATTTATTGCCGCCGCCGCCCATGCCCGGCAGGTTCAGGCCGCCGGTCACCTTGCTCATCTCCGCTTCCATCTGCTCCCGGGCCTGGCGCTGGGCCTCCACGGTGGCGGCCAGGATCAGGTCCTGCAACATCTCCACGTCGTTGGGGTCCACCACCTGGGGGGAGATGACGATGCGGGTGATCTCCTGGCGGCCATTGGCGGTCACCGTGACCATACCGCCCCCGGCGGCGGCGGACACCTCGCGGCTGCCCGCCTGCTCCTGCACACGGGCCATCTGCTCCTGCATCTGCTGGGCCTGACGCATGATCTGGCCCATCATCTTCTTGGACATGCTGTCTCCTCCTGGACGGGACTGGGAACGGTGGGTGACGAGGATTTTAACCTGCTGTTTTTTTCAGGATTCCGGTGGGTGCAGTTCGACGATTTCGCCCCCAAACGTGTCCAGCACGTCGCGAATGAACGGCAGGGTCATGGTTTGCTCCACCTCGCTGCGGTGGCGGGCCTGCTCCTCGGCCTCGAATTCCTGGGCCAGGGTGGCGACGGGGGCGGCTCCGGCGCTGGCGCTGGCGATGCTGAACTGCACCGTCACGTCGCGTCCGGCGACGGCGCGGGCCTGATCGGTGATGAATGCCACGTTGTCGGGGCGGCTGACCATGCTGAGCATGACCTCATAGGCCGGCTGGAAGGTCACCACCACCCGCGCCGGGGTGGCCTCGGCCACGGCGCCGTGCTCCAGGTACGAGGCCAGGGCCGGGCGGCGTTTTTTGATCTCGCGCACCACGCTGGCCCAGGTCTCGCGGGGCGAGGGCGGCGCGGGGGGCAGATCGATGGGGAGCAGGTTGTCTTCGGTGTCGCCGTACGGGGTGTTTTCTGCGAACGGGGTATCCAGACCCAGTTCCAGTTCGGCGTCGGCGTCGGCGTACAGGTCCATTTCCGGGGCCAGGTCACGGGCGGCTTGCGGAGCGGCGTGGGGCGCTGGCGCGGAGGGGGTGGGCACAGCCGCCTCCAGGGCCGGTGGGGCGGGGGCCGCCGGGGCCGGTGGGGCGGGGACAAAGACGGGTTGTGATGCGCCCGCTGCGGCGGCAAACAGGCCGGAGGCCGGGGCAGCGGTCGGGACGGCCGCCGCCGGGGCCGCCGCCAGCGTCGGTGGGGCCGGGGCGACGGGAGCGGGGGCGGGAGCGGGGGGGACGGCCACGGGTTGCGACGCGCCTGCGGCGGCGGCGAACAGGGCCGGAGCCGGGGTGCTGGCCGGAGCCGGGGTGGCGATGGACGCCGGGGCTGCCGGGGCTGCGGCGACTGCCGGAGCGGTGACTGCCGGGGTGGCGACTGCCGGAGCGGTGACTGCCGGAGCGGCGACTGCCGGAGCGGCGACTGCCGGAGCGGCGACTGCCGGAGCGGTGACTGCCGGAGCGGCGACTGCCGGAGCGGCCACGGGAGCGGCCACGGGAGCGGCCACGGGAGCGGCCACGGGAGCGGCCACGGGAGCGGCCACGGGAGCGGCCACGGGTGGGGTCGGGCGGGCTGGGGCGGCGGGAGCCACCGGGGCCGGACGGCTGGCGGGGGCGTCCATTCTGGCCGCCGGGGCGGTCGTTTTGCGGGGCGGGGCGGGGGCACCCGCGGCGAGGGCCTCCAGCCGCTCTGCCAGGTCCGCCACCGAAAGCAGGGAGCGCGCCTCGGCGGCCCGCACCAGCGCGGCCTCCAGCACAAAGCGCGGCTGCACCGCCCGGCGCATCCGCTCCTGGGCCTCTACCAGTAAATCCAGAATAATTTCAAGTACTTCGCGGGGAACATCAAGGGCCTGCCGCGACAGATCGGCCACGTCGTCCGCCGACAGGTCGATGATGCGGGCCGGGTCTTCCATCACCTGACAGACGAGCAGATTGCGAACATGCTCCACCAGTCCGGCGCACAGGCCGTTGACCTCCTGCCCGCCTTCGAGGAGGGTTTGCAGGCGGGTGAGGGCGGCGCCGGGGTTACTGTCCAGCAAGTCGGCGGCAAAGGCCCCGAGGGTGGACTGCCCCACCACCCCCAGCATCAGGCCGATGTCCTCCGCCTCCAGGCGACCGCCGGAAAAGCTCACGGCCTGATCGAACAGGGACAGGGAGTCGCGCAATGAGCCGTCCGCCGCCTGGGCGAGCAGGGAAATGGCGCTGCGCGGGGCGTCGATGCCGCCGTCCAGGGCGACCTTTTCCAGATGGGCGCCGATCTCCTCCCGTGACACGCGGCGGAAGGCGTGCTGCTGGCAGCGCGACAGGATGGTTTGAGGAATTTTTTGCGTCTCGGTGGTGGCGAACACGAACACGGCGTGGGCGGGGGGCTCTTCCAGCGTCTTCAGCAGGGCGTTGAAGGCCGCCCCGGAGAGCATGTGTACCTCGTCGATGATGTACACCTTGTAGCGGGCCGAAAGGGGGCGGTAGCGGATGTTGTCCGACAGTTCGCGGATGTTGTCCACGCTGTTGTTGGAGGCGCCGTCGATTTCCATCACGTCGGCGGCGCTGCCGTCGGTCACTTGCTGGCAGTGGACGCACTGGTTGCACGGCGACGGGGTGGGGCCGGATTCGCAATTGAGGGCTTTGGCGAAAATGCGCGCCACGGTGGTCTTGCCCACGCCGCGGATGCCGGAGAACAGGTAGGCGTGGGCGATGCGCCCCGAGGTGATGGCGTTGGTGAGGGTGCGCACGATGTGCGGCTGCCCGGCTACGTCGGCAAAGGCCTGTGGGCGGTATTTGCGGGCGGAAACCTGATAACTCATGAACCTGTTTCCCTTGCCTGTGACGGGGTGGGCGGACGCTTTCCCGAGCCTTGTCCGGTACCCGGTCGTGCGCCGGTATGGACCATCGGCCAGACCGCCTCTGTGCGTCGCGGAATTGTATCAGAAGCACCGCCCGCCGGGGTACCCGTGCGGGCCGGGTTTGCGGGGGAGGGATGGGGGGGCCGGGAGCCGCCGCGCGGGGTGGAGTGAGGGGCCGGGTGATCCTGCGGCACACCGGGATTCCCGCTTACCGCTGCTTCCTTCCGGATCTGACGGGGTTCACAGGCTCTGGTTGCACAGGGCCCAACCCCTCACGCCACACCACACGGCAAATGGCCGCGTTCGACCGTTTTCAACCTCGGGCGAGAACCGGCCACCCGGGCCGTTCCACCGCTGCGCCGGAACCCTGGATGAAAAGGCCCGGCGCGGGAGCGGTGAAACGACTGCGGATGGCGGAGAGGGAGGGATTCGAACCCTCGGCACAGTTACCCATGCACAGCATTTCCAGTGCTGCTCCTTCGACCACTCGGACACCTCTCCGGGGCTCGCCTATGTCAATTCCGTCCCACGGGGATCAAGCCCCGCAGCAAACTGCCGTCCGGACAAGGTGGTCCGGACAAAAACGACCCGGTACGGTCCGGGCGAGAATGGCGGAGAGAGAGGGATTCGAACCCCCGATGAGTTTCCCCATACCTGATTTCGAGTCAGGCGCCTTCGACCAGCCTCGGCCATCTCTCCACAAAAAAACGCGCGTTCCGCGGCAAAAACACCGCGCTACGGCCGCCGCCGCTTGAAGAATTCGCGCAAAAGGGTACCACAAATCGCCCCCGATATGCCGCCAGAAATCCGCAGACGGTGGTTGAGGCGGGGGTCGGTGGGGATGGTGTACAGGCTTTCGCACGCCCCCGCCTTGGGGTCGGTGCAGCCGTAGACCAGGGTGTCTACCCGCGCCAGCACCAGTGCCCCCGCGCACATGGCGCACGGCTCGCAGGTGACCACGAGGGTGCAGCCGGACAGGCGCCACCCCCCCAGGTGGCCGGCCGCCTGGCGCAGGGCCAGCATTTCGGCGTGGGCGGTGGGGTCGCGGTCGGCCTCGCGGCGGTTGTGGCCGCGACCGATGATGCGGCCATTGTGGACGACCACGCAGCCGATGGGCACGTCGTCGTGGGTCAGGGCGAGACGCGCCTCGGCGATGGCTTCCTCCATCCAGCGGGACCAGTCGGCGGCCTCTTCCGGGGTGGGTGGTGACTGTGCGGTGGGGGGGAGCATGGGCGGATTGTACGATGCCCCGCGCCGGGTCGCCATACGCGCCGCAGGACGTCGCAGGACGTCGCAGGACGTCGCAGGACGTCGCAGGACGTCGCAGGACGTCGCAGGACGTCGCAGGACGTCGCAGGACTCCTAAAAAATAAAAAGGCCCGGGGGGCGGCCCGGGCCTTTGGGGTTGCGTCGCTGTCGGCGGGCTTACAGGCCGACCTGGAAGCCGAAGGCGAAGATAGTGTCCTTGCCCGGATTGCCGAGGGCCGAGTTCGGGTGCCCCTCGCCGTAATTCATGGCCACGAATTCGGTGGTGAGGTTGATGTTCGGCATGATGTAGTACGACAGGCCGATCACCGTGGCGGTATCGGTACCCGGAGTGGCGCCCGCCAGGGTTTCCGATTCCTTGGTCTCGTAGCGCCCGGTGAACAGAAGCTGGCTGGTGACCGGGTAGACCAGTTCCCCCAGCAGATTCTTCTGGGTGGCGCCGGTGACGCCGTCCACGTTGTCCTGTGAGAACCATGCCAGCACCAGCCACGACTGGCCCAGACGCAGGTTGGTGTTCAGGTCCAGCATGGAGTACTGATCGGTGAGGCCGGTGGCGGCATCACCCGCGCGGCCCGTGGAGTAGCGCGCGCCGAGGGTCTGCCCGGCGATGTCCCAGGTGCCCCACGCATAGCCGCCGCCGAGGATGCCTTCGGCATTGGCCTCGCCGTTGTTGCCGTATCCGGCGGCATAGCGCAGGCCGGAGTGTTCCCCCAACCCCTTGTGACCGTTCAGTTCCACCCCCACATGGCCCACGGAAACCGGCGCCAGGTAGGCGTGCTGGGTGGTGCGGCGTGGCTGGGACAGGTAAAGGAACTCGTTGCTCATGTCGCCCACGCGCAGGTTGACCAGGTTGTTGGGAACGAGGTCGCTGAACACCAGAAAGGTGCCGCCGGGACCGGCCTGGGACACCGTGGTGGTGCCCAGACTGCCGCCGCCGGGGGCGAACACGTCGATGGTGTCGGTGGTGAAGGCGTAGTCGAAGAAATAGGAGATGCGCGGCGCCAGGTGACCGGCGGAGAAAAACTCCAGGCCCCGGCGTTTTGCGTCGGTGATGGCGGTTTTGTTGCCGGGGGGCGTTTCCAGCGGGATGCTGGTTTCGGTGCTCTCCACTGTCAGGCGGGTGAGCGCCGCCAGCGGCAGGTTGTCCCGCAGCCACACCGGGGTGCCCATCTGGCCCTGCATGCGGTAGCCGTTCTGCTTGAAGGCCATGCCGAACTCGTTGAGCTTGGGAAACTGCACATGGCAGGTGGTACACGGCACCTTGTTGGCGCGGGCAAAGGCGGGTATCGCCTCGGCGGGCGTGGGTGCAAGGATATGGACCAGCCCGAAGCCCAGCAGGGCGAGCAGACCGGTGACGATGTTTTTTCTGGTGTTCATGGTTCCCCTTTCCGAACCGGGTAAAGCGCCGGAATTACGCGACGGCTCCGGGGGGGCGGCGCGCAATGCGACCGTCTTCTTTTCGGCAGGCGGGGACGCCGACAGTACGGATTTTTATTGGTAATTGCTTGAAAAGACAATAAAAATTGATCGGTGTGCGCTGGACGCTGTGTGCGCGGAAAAAGCGGCAGGGTGTTAGAATCGCCCCGGATCCGTTAAACCCCGGGGAGAGCCCATGGAAGCGCTGTTGCAACAGTACGAAGCCACCATCCGGCTGGTGTGTTTTTTCGGTATTTTCGCGGCCGTGGCCCTGTGGGAGCTGGCCGCGCCGCGCCGCGCGCCGAGCGCCTCCAAGGCGATGCGCTGGGGCAACAACATCGCCCTGGTGGCGGTGGACACCCTGCTGGTGCGCTTCCTGTTCGGAGCCATCGGCGTGGAAACCGCAGCCATGGCGGCAGAGCGCGGCTGGGGGGTGCTGAACAACCTGCCTCCCCTGACCCTCGATCCCGCCCAGTCGGTGCTGGCGGCTGTCGTGGTGCTGGATTTCATCATTTATCTGCAGCACGTCATGTTCCATGCCGTGCCGATCCTGTGGCGGCTGCACCGGGTGCATCACGCGGACGTGGACTATGACGTCACCCTGGGGCTGCGCTTTCACCCCGTCGAGATCATCATCAGCATCGGCATCAAGCTGGCGGCCATTGCGCTGGTGGGGGCGCCGGTGGCGGCGGTGGTGGTGTTCGAGATCATCCTCAACGGCATGGCCATGTTCAACCACGGCAACATCCGCCTGCCGCTGGCGGTGGACAGGGTGCTGCGGCTGCTGTTCGTGACGCCGGACATGCACCGGGTGCATCACTCGGTGGTAGTGAACGAGGCGAACAGCAATTTTGGCTTCAACCTGGCCATCTGGGACCGGCTGTGCGGCACCTACCGCGCCCAGCCGGAGGCCGGACACGACGCCATGACCATCGGCCTGAGCGATTTTCGCGCTCCCAAATTCCTGCGCCTGGACTGGCTGCTGGCGATTCCGTTCCTTGGCGGCACCCCCGGCTACCCCATCGGCCACGCGGTCAGGGGCGGCGAGGGGAAGGGCTGAACGGAGCCGCCTTCGCCCCCCAAACCGGTACAAAATTGCACGCTGTGTTCCGCCCGGTACGCCGTTTTGCCCCCCGTTTTGCCCCATTTGCCACCCCCGGTCCCGGACGGAAGACGCGCAACCCGCTATATTGAAAGGGGGAAAGCGGATTTTCCCCAATCTGGAACGGGGTTTGCACCCCCTTCGTGGCCACGGACCGGCACGGCACATTGTTGTGCGCCCGTACGCACTACCGGAATGGGAGGAGACACCATGACGCTGAAGACCGGGAAACTCAACGCCGACATCATCCCTGGCCAGAAGGCCGCCGCTCCCAGGGAACGCAAAAAGGTTCGCGATCTGGAGGTGGTGGTGGCCAACGTCATCCCGGAAACTCCCGACACCGTGACCATGATCCTGTTCACCGGCAACGAGTTTCTGGACTATCGTCCAGGCCATTTTCTGACCATCGATCCGCACCAGTTCCCGTCCCTGGACCGCTTTACCCGCTATCTGGAGGACATCAAGGGGCGCAAGGAATCCCCCCGTGCCTATTCCCTGGCCTCGGCGCCGGACGAAAAGCACCTGTCCATCACCATCAAGGCCGAGGAATACGTGAGCGGCACCACCCTCTATCCGCCCCTGCTGTCGCCCCTGCTGGTGCGCCGTGTGCTGCCCGGTTCGCGCATGGTGGTGAGCGGGTTTACCGGCCCCTACACCCTGCCGGAGGACATTGCATCGCGCACCCGCCATCTGGTGCACATCTGCGCGGGAAGCGGTGTGGTGCCCAATTACAGCATGATCAAATACGCCCTGCGCAATCACCCGGAACTGCGCCATACCCTGGTGCTTTCCAACCGCACCTGGGACGACGTGATCTATAAGAAGGAGTGGGACTATCTGCAACAGTCCCATCCGGACCGCCTGCGGGTGGTTCATGCCCTGACCCGCGAGGAGGACGCCACGCGCTTTGGCGCCGGGGTGCGCCAGGGCCGGGTTTCCGCCGAATTGCTGCGGGAACTGCTGCGGGAGCCGGGGGACGCCGAATTCTTCATCTGCGGGCCGGGAATCACCCCCCACGACCGCAAGCGCGCCCGTGATCTGGGCCAGGAACCGGCTATGCGTTTTATGGAAACCGTGCTCGCCCTGCTGGGCGACATGGGCGTCGATAACGCCCGCATCCACCGCGAAACCTACGGCTAGCAGGCCCGGTCGGCCGGGGAGCCCCGGCGGGCGGCGGGCACGGCCCGCAGCGGTATTCGCGCAAAACCCAGGGGGGGACGCCCCCCGGCGGTATTCGCGTAAAACCCATGGCAATTCCGGGTTCATCGCGAATCCGGCCGCGCCTTTTTCTTCCGCTTTTTCCGTCCCCCTGCCAGTGCCACCGTTCGACGACAAACTATACGTGACGGCTATTCCAGCCGGTCCCACGCGGGACAAATCCGATCAGTCACTTTCCGCATCACG
>JAOUFN010000055.1 GCA_029858285.1 Nitrospirota bacterium
GCTGGGCGACGTGGTGAAATGCACCGCTTTGCCTAGGCTGATAAAGCGGATCTATCCCCACGCTCAGATCACGTTTCTCACCTCGGAGTCACACCTGGAACTGGTGCGGGACAATCCGCATGTGCACCGGGCCATCGGTTTTGAGCGCCACACCGGCCTGGGGGGTCTGCTGGCGCTGGCCCGGGAACTCGCGGCCGAACGTTTTCACCTGGTGGTGGATGTACACCGCTCGTTGCGCTCGCGCCTGCTGACCGGGTTGATTCCGGCCCCCCGCACCCGTTACTCCAAGCGCACCCTGCAACGCGCCCTGCTCATTCACTTTGGCCTGAACACCTATCGCCCGGACGCCACCGGGCATATGCCGGGCAAGGAAGATGACTTTCTGGCCGGCCTGCGGCCCTATGGTGTGGTGGACGATGGTTTGGGGACGGAATTCAATCTGGCGCCGTTGGAAGGACCGCCCCCCCTGAACGGGCGGCTGCCGGCGGAACGGAAGCAGGTGGAACGCTGGCAGACGGAGGGGCGCCCCCTGCTGGGTGTGGCCCCCGTGGCGGCGTGGCCCCTGAAACGCTGGCCCCTGACTCAGTGGCGGGCGCTCCTCACCGGCGTTCTGGAAACGACCGCTGCGGGTGTGCTGCTCTTCGGCGGACCGGGGGATGTCGACATTCTGGCCCTGGGGGATGACCTGGCGGCTCAACCCTCCGGACAGGGCCGGATATTGGCGCTGGCGGGACGCACCACCCTTCCCGAGTCCGCCTGGTTCGCTGCCCGTTGCCGCGTGATGCTGACCCACGACACCGGAATGAGCCATCTCGCCGAGGCCGTGGGGCGCGAGGCGCTCGTGCTGTTTGGCCCCACCAGCCGGGAACTGGGCTATTTCCCCGTCCGTCCCGGAAGCCGCGTGCTGGAGCGCCCGCTGAGTTGCAGACCCTGCACCCGCACCGGCCAGGGTGACTGCCGCCATCCCTGGCCCCAGGCCTGCCTGGACGCCCTGGACCCTCAAGACGTGCTGGCGGTGGTTCGCGACATCCTCGGCCCAGGCTGACACTCCTAGGAACCCACACCATGGCCTCCTCCGGCAGCACTGAGCCCAAGCATACCGAACCCAGCGACAACGAGATCGGCCAGGCCCTGTGGGTGGCGGGCACGGTATCGGTGCGGTTGAAAGCCTTGAGAAACCCGGAGCGCGCCGCCGAAATGGCCGCCTATATGAAGCATCAGCAGGAGTTTCTGGGGGTGCCCATGCCCCAGGTGCGTCAGGTGGCTCTGAGGACCGGGGGCGAGTGGCGGCCAGACCATCTGGGTGCCGCCCGCGTGGCCGTGGAACGGCTGTGGCAGGGCGTATTCCGCGAGGAGCGGTACGCCGCACAACACCTGTCGGATCGCTGGCGTCTCTGGCGCTGGGCCGAATCTCTGGCACTGTTCGAGTGGATGATCGCCACGGGGCGCTGGTGGGACCTGGTGGATGCGGTGGCTACGCGGGGGGTGGGCAAGCTCCTGCTGACCCATCCGGGGCGCAAGGGCCAGGTCTTCGCCTGGATCGAACATGAAGACCCCTGGCTGCGCCGCACCGCGCTGTTGTGCCAACTCCACCACAAGGATCGCACCGATACAGAGGCCTTGGAACACATGATCCTGAAGACGGCGCACGAGTCGGACTTTTTCATCCGCAAAGCCATTGGCTGGGCGTTGCGCCAGTATGGCCGCACGGCGCCGGATTATGTGCGTGATTTTGTAGCGCGACACGAGGCGGTTCTGTCGCCCCTGAGCCGTCGCGAGGCTTTGAAGAATTTGTGAGCGGCCGTCCCAACGCCGTGACGTTTTTAGACTCTGTGGAACCTGTGAACTGCCGCGTGCCGCCGGGGCCATCCGTGCCCGCCACGGCCCCCAATCCTCCGCGCCATCAGCCCCCATCGCCCTTGGTGGCGGAAGACGGGGTCAGGGCAGGCTGAGGGGGCGATTCCCGCGACAACCCTGAGGTTTGAGAAGCGCCCTGGAGCATCTGCCCCCGCACCCGCTCCAGCCAGTTCAGATATTCTTCCGGCGTGGGCATGATTCCGGCGTGCTTTCCCAGCACGGCATTGTCCGGAGAGAGTACCACGTAGAAGGGCAGTGCCAGGGTGCGGAAGCGCTCCACTTGCAACTTCTGGTTGCGCTCGCCGTCCTCGCCACCATCGGTATACAGTTTCACCAGCACAAAGTGATTCCGAAACGCCTCGTAAACGGGGCGGGCCGCGAAGATTTTTTTCTCCATCCACCGGCAATTGATACAGGTATACCCGGTAAAATCCACAAATACCGGTTTACCGGTGG
>JAOUFN010000023.1 GCA_029858285.1 Nitrospirota bacterium
TCCACCGCCGTCAGCCTTGCCGGTGTAGCGCGACACATGGATTGATAGTAAACGACACATGGATTGATAGTGATCACTTGGGTCTGGACAGGTGGCAATAATATTTTTTTGGGGGGGGGTCGCCCGGTGGAAGGGGCCGGGGTCAGAGCCAACCCTGGCCTGCTGGATACCGCGCTGTATTCCTGGCGGCGGCCCCGCCGCCATCTCTGTCAATAATGGATCAACTACCTCCTCCGCCGCCGCGTGGAGGTGCATGATGCGGCGCACTGCACGATGCACCGCCGTGCGGCTGATTTGGGTGCCGCCGGTCAGGCTCACGGCGGCCGCCGCGTCGCGTGGCCACTCGCCACGGGGGGCTTGATTGCCCGACAGGGAGGTTACGCCTCACCCAGTGACACACGTCAAGAGCAAAGCCAGGACTATTGGCTGGTTATCCATCCGGCCTTACTGCCACTAGCAATCAATCTATTTCGCTGAAGCACGACACATGGTTTGCTTGGTGGTCAGGACCAATTGAGGATAATCAGCTCGGTGGCGCGCTTGACGTGGTTGCCATTCGCCGTTTTGCCGCCGACCGTGTAGGTGATGGGCACCTCCCGCATCGGCAGACCGGCAAATGCCCTGCGCATCTCGGGGTGGTCGGACACGCTGATGATCATTTTGCCCTTGATGGTGCGGGCCAAGTCGGCCATGCGGTCGTAGTGTTCCAGCACAAACGGTGTGCCGTATCCGGTGGTACTCCAGTAGGGGGGATCACAGTAGAACAGTGTGTGCGGGCGGTCATACCGGGCAATGCAATCCTGCCAGTCCAGATTTTCGATATTCACCCCGGCCAGGCGCGTGTGGACCTCGGACATGGTCTCCTCCAGCGCCACCAGGTTCAGCTTGGGTTTGCTCGTGGTGGAATACCCGTAGGGCCCATTTTTCTTGCCACCGAATGCCAGGCGTTGCAAGTAGTAAAACCGGGCCGCACGCTGGATTTCAGTCAACGGTTCCGGCGGCATATCCTGGCACCAATCAAACACCTTCCGGCTGGTCACCGCCCAGCGAAACTGGTTGCAGAACTCCACCAGGTGGTGTTTGGCGGTGCGGAAAAAATTCACCAGTTCGCCATCGATGTCGTTGAGCACCTCAGTTTTGGCCGGATCCTCGCGGGCAAATAGCAGGGATCCGCTGCCCGCAAACACCTCCACGTAGCAGGAGTGGACCGGGAACATGGGCAGGATCACCGGCGCCAGCCGCCGCTTGCTGCCCATCCAGATGATGGGGCTACGCATAGCCGATGTAAATGGTGTTTTGGCCATAGATGACTTCCTTATGTTGATCCGGTGCCGCGCCGATAAGGGGCGGTCCGGACACCATGGCGCAATCCATGGGGTTTGGGCAGCCGGTGGGGGGTTGCCGCCCCTCACCGGCACCTTTGTGCCTGCGCGATCACCACAAATCAAACTCCCGGCGGGCGCCCAGTTGCCAGTGCAGGATGATGCCGTTCAGGTTGTAGGGAGGGGCATTGTGTCATGGTATCTGCAGACTGCGGAGTACGGCGCCATTTGCACACATTATCAAGTACAGCCCACCGTAATAAAATACGCATGTGTTTACGATCTGAGTAGCCCCAACCGTCCAATCGATGCCGTAATTGTCGCTGGTGAGCACAAATCCATCGTTGCTCACGGCGACAAACAGGGTGCCGGACCAGACCACGCTGACCAGGCCGCCGGTGGGCCAACCACTGTTGCGGACTGTCCAGGTGGTCCCGTAGAGGCTGGTGACAATTGTCCCGGTGGCGCCCACGGCCACGAACAAAGAGCCGGACCAGATCACTCTGTTGAGCGCGTTGGTGGTGCCACTGAGGATGGCTGTCCAGGTGATCCCGTCGGTGCTGGTGACAATTCTCCCGGAGGCGCCCACGGCCACGAACAAAGAGCCGGACCAGACCACGCTGTTGAGCGCGTTGGTGGTGCTACTGGAGCGGACTGCCCAGGTGATCCCGTCGGCGCTGGTGACAATTGTCCCGGTGGCGCCCACGGCCACGAACAAAGAGCCGGACCAGATCACGCTGTTGAGCGCGTTGGTGGTGCCACTGGAGCGGACTGCCCAGGTGATCCCGTCGGCGCTGGTGACAATTGTCCCGGTGGCGCCCACGGCCACGAACAAAGAGCCGGACCAGACCACGCTGTTGAGCGCGTTGGTGGTGCCACTGGAGCGGACTGTCCAGGTGGGACCGTAGAGGCTGGTGACAATTGTCCCGGAGGCGCCCACGGCCACGAACAAAGAGCCGGACCAGATCACTCTGTTGAGCGCGTTGGTGGTGCCACTGGTGAGGACTGTCCAGGTGATCCCGTCGGGACTGGTGACAATTGTCCCGGAGGCGCCCACGGCCACGAACAAAGAAGAAGAGCCGGACCAGACCACGCTGTTGAGCGCGTTGGCGGTGCCACTGGAGCGTTCAGTTGTATTGGCGACCGCCAGTCGGTGTGTCAGGGTGACCAGATGTTTGTTACCGATCCCGCCCACCGTCCACCAGCCGCTGCTGCCATCGGTCACCAGATCCACCACATCGCCTCTGAGCTCCAACCCCAGACTGGTGGCGCCGTCCACGGCATCAGACCCGCCGCACTGCACGGTCACGGTGGTGGCCGCCGAATCGGTGCGCACGATGCGGTAGCGCGCGGAGGTCAGCGCATTAGCCGCAGGCAGGGTCAGGGTGATGCTGCCCCCCGCCGCGTTGACCAGCACCAGACCGATCTGGTCCAGGGTGAGTGTGGCGCTGCTGGCGGAAATGGCGGTTACGTTTGCCCCGGCAAGCCGCCGCATGCTCTGGCGCAGTTGGGTTTGCACCGTGCGATCCAGAGTGACGCCCCCCGCCTGAATGGCGGCAATCATCTCCTCCTGCACGGCATTGAACCAGTCCTGCCCCGGCATGGTAGCGGGCACGGCGGCGCCCGGATCCCCTTTCGTGAAATAACCTGGGGTGCCCGCCACGTCCATCGTGGGCGGGGTGGCGATGGCGGTGGTGGTTTCGACGCGTTGCATTATTTGTGTCCCTTATGCATAAGCGAATTGGACGGCGACGTGGGCCGGTTTCAGGCGTTTGATGGCGCACTCCAGCACCTCATTGCCCCAGGTGCGCAGGGGCTCGGTGCAGGGTGATACGCAAGTAAATTCGGCGGTGATCGTCACCGCCGGGGCGTTAACGCGGAACGTGTGAGCCAAGGGATAGGTGATGGTGACGGTGTACCCCAAGGAGGCGGCCACGGAGATGAAATAGGTCTCGTCCTGTCTCCCCTCCAGGGTGAGCAGGGTGACGATGGCGGCGCGGCGCTCGGCCAGCGTGGTGGGTGGTGTGGCCAGACAGTCATCCGGCAAGCCCAGCAGCCGCTCCCAATCGGTGATCAGATCGTTGGTGGTGTGCGGGTCGGCCTCCTCGATGAGCTGCTCAACGCGCTGGTGGGCGCGGGCCATCTCCACCCCCAGCGCCGCCAGCACCTGTTGCAGCACGCTGACCTCCACCTGCGGCCACACCGGGCCATCCGGCAGCAGCGCGGCCAGCGTCAGGCGGTAATTGGCTGCGGTGCCCGCTACGCCCACGTGATGGCCCCAAACACGCCCAGTTGCTGGGCGCCCAGCACCACATCGGCGGCGGGTGCGGTGAGGGTGTGGTTGCTTTCCCCCGCCGCGCGGCTGATGGCCTCATTGATCCACATCAAATACAGCGTGGCGCCCGGTTCCGCTTGTTGCAGCACCAGGTCGCGCAACTCCGCCTCCACCGCCGCCTTGACGGCGGCGGTGGCCGGTACCAGCGCGATGGTGAAATTAACGGTCACAGCGGTGGGGGCGGCCACGGTAATTGCGGCGGTAACGGGCCTTTTGCCATTGATGTACGTCTGCACGGCGGTGATTTCACCTGCGTCAGGGATGATGCTGCCCGCGTCGTTATCGCGGGCGAACAGCACGGTGGCCTGCCCCGCCGCAGGCGTCGCGGCCAAGCACCAGACGCGGGTAACCCCTGCGACCTCGCGCGCCCACATGATGTAATCCTCTTGGGTACCACCGTGGGGTGGCTGGCGCAGCCGGGTGACCAGCCGGTTGCGCAAGGCAGCGTCGGTTTCCGCGTCCGCCCCACCGGACAGCCCGGTGGGGGTGGTGGCGGTGCTGTTGACCCCGGCAATGGGGGCGGTGAGGGTGAGGCTGCTGGCGGCGGCGGTGTTGCCGTCCGCCCCCGCAACGGCGGCGGTGACGGTGGCCGTGGCCGATCCGGCGGCGATAGTTACGTCGGCAGCCGTCACAAACTCGGCGCCATCGGCCCGCTGCACGGTGGTGCCCACCGGGATGAGCGTGCCGTTGGTGCCGGTGAACGTAACGCTGCCGGAGGCCTTGGCGGCGGCGGTGCGGGAGATACCCCATAGGGATGCCCAGCGCTCCAGATAATCGGTTTCGGCGGTATCGGGCAGGATTTGACCGGCCAGATGCTGGGTGTAGCCGTAGATGCCGTGTACGGCCCCGGCCAGTGCGGTGCCCAAAATGTTGAGCACGGTGCGGCGCAGGCGCGCGTCGGCGCCGGGGAGCTGGGCCTCGATGTCGGCCAGCACCCGGTTTTTGATGTCGGTCAATGTGGGGCGCGTAAACGGCATTTTTAGACCCTATCAAGACCCTATCAAGACCCTAGACAGACCCTAGACAGACCCTGCCCACAAGCGATCGAAACGCATGGCCAGGGTGGTGCCGGTGGTGCGGGTGATGGCGATCTGCAACCCCAGCACGCCGGGGGCGGTCCACTCAGCCAGCACGTCCACAGTGGTGGCGATGCCGTCTGTCACCAGCCACGCCAATGCCGCCGCCGCGTACTCACGGGCGCGCACCAGCACGTCCGCCGTGGCTTTGGCGCGGGTGAGCAGCCACAGGCGGCTGCCAGTCTGGTCACCCTCGATATCGGTCAGGGCATCGCCCCACCACCCGCCCCGGCCAGCCACCGGATCCGGCAGCGGGTCGTCGGCGGCGGCGCGGGCGGCGGTGAACAGGCTAATGAGCACCGCCGTTTGCAGCCCGTCGTCCTGCGCCAGCAGGGCGCCATCCAGCGACAGATCACCGCTGGCGGCGGTGGCGTCCCATGTGATCCGGGCGTCCATCAGCAGGCCCACGGCAGGCGCTTGCCGCCGCTGTAGGCGCGCGCATGGCCCTCGTCAATGAGCGTATCGGTCAACGATTCGAGGCCGCGCGTCACGCGGGCAAGCTGGCGGCCGTATTTGTCGCGCCCCAGCGTCTCCACCCGCAGCCCCCTGGCGGCGGTCCACGCGGCCACAAAATTGCGCGCGGCGACCGCCTTGGCGCGCACGCACGGCAGAGGGTCGTGCATCTCCGGAGTGTCCACCCCGTCCAGCCGAAAAATATCGGTGGCCATCAATCCCTCGGCGATATACAACCGCATCTCCAGGGTGTCGCCATCGAGCACGCGGATCACCTCCGCCGTAAACGGGCCAAACGTTTCCGCCCGTGCGGGCACGGTGGGCCCGCCGAATATCAGTACCGAAACCAGCATGATGATGCTGCGCATTTGACCCCCTTCTACCTACATTTGTGGGCTGGGCACCCCGCCGCCGGGGTGGGTGTGGAGATTGTACGTGCTGCGGATGGCGCCCAGGTTGCCGGTGGCGTCGGCCACCGTGGCGCCCACCACGGCCCCGGCGGCGGTTACGGACGGAGCGGTAACGGCCCCGGCGGCGGTTACGGTGGCGCCAGCGGTGACCGCGCCGGTGAGGGTGCTGGTGCCGGTGACGGTGGTGTTGCCGGTGACGGTGGTGTTGCCATCCACCTGCAAATTGCCGGTCATGTGTACGACGGGGCTGGTGATGTCCAATTTGGTAGTGGCCGAGACGTCGATGGTTCCGCCCCGTTTGATGTGGATTCTGTCTCCCTGGTCGGTATAGATGGCCACTTCGCCCTCGGCCAAAGGCTTGAGGCGGTAGCGGCGGTCGTCCACCGCGATCACGATGGGGTGCCCGGCGTCGCCGCCCACCGCCAGCACCAGCGCCTCTGCCCCCGGATGGGGGTGGGAGGTGAACCCGTAACGCTGCATGTGCTCCACGTCGTCCGCCAGACCGTCCGGGGGCAGAGTGATCTGCAACGCCTGCCACTGGGCGGCGTCGTTGACCAGTGCCACCACGCCACGCCGGACCATGTTCCGCGCGCGGCGGGTCAGGGGAGCCAATAATTTGACGATGACGCGCGGAGTCACCACACACCCCCCTGCCGTGGCTCCGGCATGGGAATGCGGTCGAACGCCTCCGGGCGGACCATTTCGATTTGGGTGCGGGTGCCGCCGTCATCCAGAGTATGGGTGACCGAGGTGATGAGCAGGTCGGCCGCCAGCGCCAGTGAGGGCAGGCTCACGCCCACGCGCGTATTGGGTTGCCACAGGCCGCCCGCGTGGGACCAGCCCGGCACTGTCACACTCACGCGGCGACCGCGCCCGGAGCGCACGTTGCGCTCCCACTCCGCCCGCACCCGCAGCCCTGCACGGTCCGACGCATCCTCCGCCTGCATCACCAGCGGGCGGTGGCGGCTGATCTCTGTGTCGGTGGCCACTCCCTTGCCTGCGGCGGCGGCCCCGAAAAGGCCGTCACTGCCCGGCAGCACCCCCACCACGGTGACGGTGGAAAACCGCTCGCGCCAGGTGGCCGCGCCTTCGGCCTCCAACACGTTTTGCCCCTCCACCAGTTCGGTGGCCACGCGAGTGGTGGTGGCGCGGGTGATGAGCAATCCCCCCGCGCCATCGGCCACCGCCAGCACGCCGCAGATGCGCGCCAAGCGCTCGATGACCTCCCACACAGTCTCGCCGTGGTCCGCCCTGAATGTGGGCATGACCGGGAGGGTCAATCCCGCCGCCACGGCGACCGGGACACCAAATGGTTTACAGAGCGCCTCGGCGATTTGCCGCATGGTGCGGCTGGGGTACTGTTTATCGGTTACCGAGCAGTCCACCAGGTCGCCTGTAGCGTCACGACCGGAGATTTCAATCTCGCGGCTGTCGGCGCGCAGGCGCATGGCCACGTCGTCCACGTGGCCGGTGATGACCGTCTGGCCGTCCATTTGCACGGTGCAGGCGTCACCGGGGCGGATGTCGCGGCGCACATCCTGCCCCGGCCAGCGGTCCGACACCCCCAAGGAAAACTGTCCCGCCACCTGCTCGATGCCGCGCTGGATCTGCACGGTTTTCCACCCGCCCCAGCGGGTGCCACCGATGGTGAGGGTGATGTCAGTCACAGGACCACCCCACCAGGCGCAGATGGCTGGTTGCCCCGCAATCGGCAAAATGGCAAATAACGGCGGGGGACACGTGACCCCGGTAGTTCACCCGCCGCCCGAGGCCAATGACCGCCTGGGCGCCGCAGCACGGCAGGCGGATGATGGCTACGGCGGCGGGGGCGGCGGCGCGCTCGGCGGCGCCCGGTTTGCGCCAGGTGGCGCGGCTGTCCAGCGCCGGATTATGCATCAGGTCGTGGTAGTCCGTAGTCATGCGGCCAGCACCTCCAGCGGCAGCCCACCAGGCACAAAGCCAGGATGCCGGACATGGTTGCGCGCCACCACTTCGGCCTCGCGGGTGGCGGCGCCATACAATTGGTGGGCGATGACCAGCGCGGGCAGGGTCACGACCGGGGTATGGGTAATCACATCCGGCAGCAGCGCCCCGCGATCCGCCAGATCGCGGGCCACGGCCACGCGCAAATCGGCCAGCGTGGCATAGGTGTCGTCATCGGCGGTTTCGGCGCGGGCGGTCAGCAGATCCAGCAGGCGGCCGCGCACCGCCTGGGCGTCGCCCCGGCTGGTAAACGATGTGGCCGCCGCCGCGCTGGCCATGTGGATGGCGGCGGCGGTGGATACCAGCGCGCCCAGCGCCGCCTGATTGTCCGCCTGCGTCTGGCGGGTGGCGGTGGGAGTGGAGACCGGCGTCAATCCCGCGCCGAAATCGGCCAGCGACTCGGTGAGGGTCAGCGCGTCGGTGGATCCTGCCGGGGCGGTGGCCGCCGTATCGGATACCACCCCCAGCAGCAAATCCGCCAGCCCCCCGGCATCCGCCAGCAGGTCGCTCATGCGGGTGCGGGCGTCGGCCAGAGTGGTGGCAAACACGTCCTTATCAGTGGCCTTGGACAGCACCCCCACCAGCGCCTCCATGCGGTCCAGCGCCTTGGTGATAACGGTACGGGCCGCGTCGCGCAAAAACTCCGGCTGGCCGGTGGTGCTGAACCCGGCGGCGAATTCCGTCCGCACCGCCGTGAGTGCCCCGCTGGCTGCCGCATCCACCAGCGCCGGGGTAAACGCCACGCCCGTGGGCATGGCCAGATCGCCCGCCAGTACGAAGGTCACGGAAAACCGCGCCATGCCCCCCTCGCGGGTGGTCTCGCTCATCCGCGCCTGGGTGACGGCCACGCGCAGGGTGCCCAACCAAGGGTGAATGAGGGTGCCGGGGCCGGGGGCCTCGATGGCGCCCATCAGGGCATCGCGCGCGCCCATGTAGTCCGCGCCGATCACCAGCAGGTCGAAGGTGAACTCGCGGGCCTTGCGACCCAGATCCTCAGTGTAGGGCGCGTCGCGCCCCGGAAACTCGTGCAGAATAGTGCGGCGGCCGATGGTGGTATCCGCCCCACCCTCGACCCCAAACGGCACGCCCCGGAACGAGCCGGGCTGGAGCTGGTCGCGCCAGGTCATGCGGCGCCCCGTGGTGCTATGCTGGGGGGACCAACAACCGGATGGGAGGTTTCGATGCGCGCTGTTGTTGCCTTTGTAGTCGCCACGTGTTTGTTACTGATTCCGGTCATATCGCTGGCGGACCGCCAATCCGCGCTGAATGCGGTGCGGACCGAAAAGGGGGTGAGTGGCGCCAGATGGCGCGCAAATAATTTGCGCGTTTTGGTGCGCGACGACGGCAGCAGCCGAAATGGTTTTGCCGAATATCTGTGCATGCTGGTGATCGACCACACCCCGGAGATGGTTCCACCCCCGGCCGGACAGTGGCTTTTGGTGACCATCCTGGATGCGGATGACCCAAACCAGACACACCAACTTGGCATGGCCGCTTGCTCGCCGTAACGCATCACCATCCCCCCATGGCCAGACCGGTGTCCACAGTCAGATCCACCGGGCCGGTGGCGCGCACTTGTTTGACGCGGGGGCGGCCCTCACCATCCACCCGAATGTGGATGGTGCCACCCACCTGCTGGGTGCGACTGCCCGTTACGGTCCGCGCCGGAGGCGCCAGCGCGGTGGCTCCGGCGGCGCCCAGATGCAGGTTTCCGGCTACCCCCCTGGCCAGATCCACCACCCGTTTGATTTTGTCCCACAGCGCGGCGAAAAAATCGCTCAGCGGGGACCAATATCTGTAGATGAGGATGGCCGCCCCGGCGAGGGCGAGGGCCAACCAGCCAATGGGAGTGGTGAGAATAGCTGCCCCCAACTGCAAAAAAGCCAGGGTTAGCCCCCCCAGGGCGACAATCACCTTGGCGCCGATCAGCACCGTGATGCCCAGCATCAGGTTGCGCCAGCCGCCCACAGCGTGGGACAACCAGTTAATGCCGCGCCCGATCCCCACGATGATGGGCAGTAGGGCGCGGAACGCCGCCCACGCCTCGCGCAAACCTCCAACGATCTCCTGCCCCCACAAGTTTGCAATGCGTTGCAGATCGCCGTTGCTGGCCATGCGGTCAATGGTGGCCAGCAGCGTACTCAGCCGGATTTTGAGCCAATCGAACGCACCGGACTGCATGATCAACAGCCGGAATCGGGTCCATTGGTCGGCCAAGTTTGACATCAGCCCACCCCAGGTGCCGGACATTTTAAGCATGGCGCCACCGAATTTTTCGTTCCAGATGGCCGACAGGGTGGATTCGATCATGGCGCGGCTGTTGATGTCCGCCATCTTGCGCACCTGTTTCCCGGCCACCGTATATTCATAGGCCACGCGGTTACCGCTCACCCGCGCGCGGATGCCAAACTCTTTCAGTCGCTCGTTTTCACCTGTAATGGCGTCGGCGATGGCCTCCACCGCCTGCGTCAACGGTTTGCCCATGGCGGCGCTGGTATCACCCAGCGTGCGCAGCAGACCATTGGTGGGATCCAGGCCATATGTGCGCAGCATCACAAACGCATTCATGACCTCGCCCAGCTCGTAGGGAGTTTTGGCTGCAAAATTGGATACCCAGTCCAGCGATTTTTTAGCCTTGTCGGCGCTACCCTCGGTGGTTTCTAGGATAACGCCAAACTTTTCAAATTCTGCGGCCACATCAATGAGATGTCTCTTGATGGCCCAGCCGACGGCGCCCGCCCCCAGACCGAGACCGGCCAGCCCACGGGATACGCTGGAGATGGATTGCTGCACTTGCCCAAGCTGGCTGCCCACCTGCCCCAGCGCGCCGGACACGCGGCCCCCCCCGGCGGCATTGCGGATGCCCGCAAGAGCCTGGCTGACGCGCCGCGCCGGACCGGTGACGCGGTCAACCAAATCGATGATGACGCTGGTTTTAAGGTCACCCGCCATGTACCGCCTCGATGCGCACCGCCTGTGCGTGCCACATGATCAGTTCCGCCATGGGCATGGCCCACAGCTCCGACGGCGGAAAATGAAACACCGCCGCCACGTCGCCCATCACATCCCGCCAATTGGCGGGGCACCCCCTAAAAAAGCGCCGACCAGCGCCCCCATGGCCACCATGTCACGCCCGGCCATCCCCTCCAGCAGGGGGGGCGCCATTTTGTTGATGGCCGCCAGCAGGTGGCGGATTTTGGCCATTTCGCCTGGTACCCGATCCATGGCCTCCATCTGCCGCGCCGTTGGCTCGCAAATGATGAGTGTGGTCACCTCCCCCGTGTCGCCGGAGATCGGTTTGGACAGGGTCAGGATGACCTGGGTGACCTCCCCGTCCGCAATCCGGCCCAGAACAGCGCCGACCTCCGCCTGTGTGATGGTGATGTGGCTCATTTTACACCGCCTCCGCGCGCGGGCCGATGAACTTGTACCCGGCCTTGCCGGGGGTGCCGCCGGTGATTGTCGGCGGATCGGCGGACACGGCGCCGCTGATCACGTAGGTCTGGCCCGTGTCGAGGCGAAACACCACCGTGAGGGCGGTGGCGGCGTGAATGTCCTCGGGCCTGGTGGCGGCGGAGATGGCGATCTCGCACGCCACCGTGGCCTCTTTTTCGGCCTCGGCGTGCCCGTAGTAGCCATTACCGACCACCGCCTGCCGGGTGATGCCACCCAGATCAATGCTGGCGCCGTCCAGCGACTCCAGCAGCTCGCCGTTGACGGTCACGAAGGCTTTGCCGAATCGTTTGCTCATGGCCTTATCACAGCTCCTTCACAGCCGATTATTTACAGCAAAAACTGGATCTGCGCGGCCAGCACCTGCAGGCCGTTGACCAGATCCGGGGCCATCAGCACGTCCACCCGGTTGGGGTCACCAGCGTTGCGCTCCACGATCAAATTCGACTTGAACTGGTCCATGCCCTCGATGAGTCCGGCGGCCTCCAGCTCGTAGAACAGCGCCACGATTTCGGCGCGGATGCTGGCGGGCGTGGCAATGGCCTGCCCCGGCGACGCCGGGACGCCGTCGCTGGCCAGCTTATGGCGCGGGAAGCGCAGCCCCATGCGGGTACGAAACTGGTAACGCACCGCAAACAGGGTGTGGGGGGTGGTCACATCCAGGTAGCTGGTGTCCGGCGCGGCGGCCGCGTTGATCTGGTACATGGTGATGCTGCGCTCGATCTGCACCGTGCCCACCACCACTGTGGTGGTGCTGATGCCGTCGAACAGCAGCGTGTTGCGCTCGTTCCAGGTGCGGCGGGCGGATTCGGCGGGGGCCATCAAACCGGTGAGGGTCAGGGTGCGCAAGGGCCGCGCCGGATCGGTGGCCAGGTTGAACGCCGCCACGCCGCCGTACACCGCCGCCCAGATTTCCGTCGTCTGGGGCGCATTGCCCGCGTCGATGCAGCTCACCAGGTGGCTGTTGCGCCCGCTGCCAAACGCGGACAGGGCGGACACGATGCCTTTTTTGGCCGTGTAGAGCACCCCGGAGTTGGCGCGCAGCGGGCCGAACCGGTCCAGCAGTTCGGCCTCCGCCGCCGTGAGGCTCGTCGCGTCGGTGTAGGGGCTGATGATGTAATGGTACTGCACCTCGCCCATGGCGGCGATGGCCGCCGTGAGTGTGGGGTTGGTGACACCGGACGCCATGGCCGCGACGACCACCGTCACGCCGGAGGGCAGTTGCTCGCCCTGCTGGTAGTTGACCCGCAGGTCAATGTCGTTGCCCAGTTCGCCCTTGTGGCGGGCGGTGACGGTGACCACCCCGAGTGTACTGGTGGCGGTGACCGGCAGGGATGTTTCGGCGGTGATGGCCGCCGCGATGGCGGTGGCGATGGTGGTGGCCGTGTCGGTGGTGGCCACGCCGATGGTCAGCCGCACCCCTCCCACGTATAGGGCGATGGTGCCCGCTTTGGGGGTGGTGGCCGTGACGGTGAGGGTGCCGGTGGCGGCCACCCCGGCGCCGTTGTCGTCTAGGGCGATGGCCCACGACTCGGTGTAGCGGTTCGCCCCTTTGAGGGCGGCGAACATGCGCGCCAGCATGGATCCGCGCCCAAAATACGCCTCCGCCTCGGCGGCGGAGTTGACCATGGTTGGCACACCGGCGGCCACGCTGCCAGTGGTGAGCCGCTGCCCCAGCACCAGGATGCGCTGCTGCTCGGGCGCCAGACCCCGCGCCGCCCGGCTGGCGTCGAACTCGGCATAGACACCCGGCACGCGGGTGCTGACGGGGATGCCGTTGAAACTGATTGCCATGGGTTACTCCTTTGCCTTGGCGGCCTTGGGCGGTTTGCACACGACCACGTCGCCGTCGTTGATGCGGCGCTGCCAGTGCTGATCGAGCGGCTTTTCCTCCCCGTCCGCCGCCAGATGGGCCATGGTGATCGGGTCGCGCACCAAAAATTCGGGCGAGGTGGGCTTAACAAAAACGGTATCGGCCATGGCGATCTCCTACGGCTGCGGCAGCGTGATGGTGTCGGCGGCGGTGGGCTCGTTCGGCCCCGCCGCCAGGCTGGCGGTGTTGGTGATGGTGATAAAAGCATCGAGCGTGGCGGGGTCGAGGGCGGGGTCCGGCGCCACCGAACACTCCACTACCAGCAGGTGGACAAACAGCCCGGCCTTGTCGAAAGCGTCGGACTGGACCGGGTCGCCGGACAGTACGCGCCAGGTGGTCAGGGAGGTACTGGTGTTGTGGATGATGGCCACCAGGGCGTCGGCCATCTCCAGCATGCCGATGGTCACCCCGTCGCCATGCCGGGCCGCCTGATGGCCACGGGCGTTTTTGGCAACGGCCGCCACGATGAAACGCGGTGAGACGCTGACGCCAACCAACCTGAACGGGCCGCCGGACACGTACACCGCCGGAGCCTGCACGCCGAACTGTTTGACCAGTGTATCGTCTGCCATGTCCGGCAGGATCCCCACCGCGCGCAACTTGGGGGACAGGGTGGATGCCTGGATCAACGCGACCAGGTCGTTTTCAAGCTGTGGCAACATCAGGATGCCCCCAGGGCGCGTTCAATTTTGCTGGTGATGTAGTCCAGCATGTCGGTCCGGTCGGCGTCCGAAATACCCAAAAAAGGGCGAGAGGGAATGGTGACCTGGCGCGCAGTGCGCCAACTGCCGTTGGCCAGGCGAAAGCGCAGGGCGCTGGCCGATTTGGGGCGGATGACGCCGCCTGTCTGGTGGATGGCGCCGTACACCATGTTGGTGCCCCACTCGGCCCAGGTGCGGGCCGAATCACTGGTGATGGAATTGCCCAGGTGCCCCCGGTGGGTGAGGGTGCGCCCGCCGATGAGGCGTGCCCGCAGCGATGGCGTCCAGCGCGTGCCATCGGGGGCGGTTTGGGTGGTGAACCGTTCCCTCGTGCTGTTTTCGCCGATGGTTGCAAGACCGCGCATGATGGGTGTGGCGTCCGCCCCCAGATCAGCCACGCGCCGCAGGGCCGCCAGCACGGCGGCATCGTCCACGCGGTAGGTGATCCCCAGGGCAGTCATACGTACCCCGTGGACAGGTTGCGGGCGAACACGGATCCGGCGGACTGGGTTTCCGCTCCGTCGCTGGGGGTCGCCTGGGCGCCCGCACTGTCAACACCCATGGTGATTTTGCCGCTGGCCACGTCACGCAAAAACCGCAGGCCATCGTCGTAGCGTTTGCGCACATCTTCCGGCGGGACATCGTACAGGTGGTACCGCGAAAGGTTGCAGGCCACGCGGGCGAGCACCTCGGGCACCACCGCCAGGGGCAGGCTGTAGCGGCCAGCCAGCGCGGCATTGATCTCGGCGGTGGCGTCGGATATGGCGCGGTCCAGCACCGTGGTGTTGATCACCCCGGTGGGTGGCACCGCCCGGTCGGTGAGCTGGATGATCTCCTGCACACCAAACCGGTCGGTCATATCTGCCTGTGTGCAGTACACGTATTACCCCTTACCACCCTTTTTGCCCTCGCCGCCCTTGCCGGAGGGACCATCACTGGCTTTCTGGATGTCCGCCAGCTCCGTCTCCAGCTCGACGATGCGCGCGCTGGCCGCCGCCAGATTCCGTTCCAGCTCGACGATGCGCGTGCTGGCCGCCGCCAGATTCCGTTCCAGCTCGACGATGCGATTGGTAGTCATCGGGGCGGCACCGTCATGCACGATGAGCATGGGTTCGCTGCGCAGCGCAGCCAGCTGCGCTGCGGAAAACTCACCCTCATCCACGGTGACGGGGGTTTCCGGCCAGGGGCGCCCGGCGCGGTGAAAACCGGCCTTCTTGGACGTGATGGTGATGGTCTTGGCCATGTCGTAAATCCTTTTTTGGTGCGGGGGGCCGGGAAATCCGGCCAGGCCCCCCTTGAATGTTGGCTCGGGTGACTGGCCCGCCGGACCGGGCCGCGCCGCCTCAAAGTGCGCGGTTAGGTCAGCCAGGGCACCTGGACCACCTCGACGGCCCCCTGGTTGATGTTGGTGGCCCCGGCGGCATTGCGCTCCGCCTTCACCACCTCCAGCGCGGCCGCGCGGTTGGTGGGGCCACACACCAGGATGTTGGGCCGGATGCCCAGGGGCCGCCCCTCGTCCGAGAGGAACGCCTGCATGGCCGCCACCCCCGCGTTGAAATTGGCGGCATCGAGCGCAGCCTTGCTGCCCAGGGCCTGCTGCCAGAAGCCGAAGCCAACGTTCACACGAGCATCCACCCCGAAGCGGAATTCATCACGCATGAACACCGCCTCATCCTCACCGGAGGTCATCGACTTGAACTCGTACGGCCGACGCCGCTGGAAAATGATCGGCTTGAGTGGGCGGCGGGTATCCATCAAAAACCACGGATTGCCCGCGCCCGCCTGCATGTTGGACACCACGCCGGTACCAACCGGGTGGTCCGTGTCGAAAAAATACTGACCGTCGAAACAGGTGGTGGTGAACCCGGCGGCGAGCAAGCCGAACACCAGCTCGTTGGGGTGAGCGGCCGCCGCATACCCCATGTCGTCGAACATGGTATTGAACACCCCGAACTGATCGTCCTCGATTGTCGCCTTGGGCACGGCGATGGTGCTCTCGAACGGGTCGTTTTTGATCGTGTAGGAGTGGGCTTCCATGTTGCGCACCACCCGGTCGCCCACCCATTTGCGGATCTGGGGGAACTGTCCCAGCCATGCATACTGGTTTTCGGACGTGGATGACGGCACCAGGGTAGCCACAGTCTCCCATTCGTTGGTGACGCGCTGGAACCCCCCCTTGAAAGCGGCGTTGAAGCCGATGAACAGGGCTGCCAATGTGGCTTTGTTGATAATCATGTCGAGCGCTCCGTGTGTGTGATCCGGGGGCTCCCGGCGTTAGTCGATCCGGACCCAGACACCGTCGGTGCCCACGTCCACAATGGTGCCCAGGGCCGAGCGGGTGCTGGTCCCGTTGTTGTCGGCCACCGTCTGGTCGTCGACGATATAGGCGATGCCGCCAATGTCGACGCGGGCGATGGTGCCGTCGTTGTTCAGCTTGTATGTGCCCTTGCGGGTGCTCACACTTTTGGCCCCGGCGATGCCCGTGGAGTTGTCCACGGTGTCCTGGGCGATGCCGCGCGCGATCAGGGTGGTGGCAACGACACCCGGTTTGGCGTCGCGAGACGCATCCAGCACCACGATGGAGCCCGCGTAAATCTTGACGGCGGCGGCCATGGGATCAGAAAATGTCTTGCCGTCGCGGTTGACGGTGTTGCGATCGGCTGCGAGTGCAGTCATGGCAGAATCTCCTTTGAGGGCCAGTGGCCCCGGTTGCTACTTTTTGGCCTTGGCGGCAAGAAACGTCTCGGGGGTCATCCCCAGGGTGGCGCACACCTGGTGCTCCTCTGCAGACAGGGCGGCGACGCCCTCTTCACCCGGCGCCTTGCCGCCGGTCTGGGTGCCGGTCAACGCGGCCACCGGCACCGCCGAGGCCAGGTAGTTCTCCAGCGCGGTGACGTCCTTGCCGCCCAGTTCCCGCGCCCACGGCTCCATGGCGGGCAACAGCTTGCCGCTCGCCATGGCGGTGGCGATCAACCCGGTCACCCTGGCGCCGTTCACCTGCGCGGTCAGGGCGGCCACCTGCTCCTGGAGCGGTTTGACCACGTCGAGGGGTACGTACTTGGCGGGGTCCGGCTTGGCGTCGGGCAATTGCGCGGTCAGGACGGCGACCTGGGTATTGGCCTCCGCCGCCTTTGCCTCGGCGGCCTCCGCCCGCTGGATCAGCGCCGCACAGGCGGCAATGGCGGCCTCATCATCCGCCCCCTTTTTCAGATCCAGCAGCTTGAGCAGTTTCTCGTTCATGGCGTCCTCATCTTCAGGTTCGGGTGATAGATCAAAATGCGCAGCCACCAGGGTGGCCACCTCCTGCATGCCGTCCAGCGCCGGGTTGTTGGTGAGGGCGGCGTTGAAAATCTGCGTCACCTCACCGGTGTCGGTGGAGAACCAGAACACCGGACTGATATAACGGAACTCCCCACTGGTAATGGCTGTGGCGGCCTTGTCCGTCCAACGCACATCCACCGCAAACAACCCCCTGCCCTCGCGCCACTCCATGCGCCGGAACCACCCGGCGGCCGGGGCCGGTTGGCCGTTTTCGCGGCTATATATGGTCTGGTGGTTGTAGTCGATGACGAAGTCGGACACCCGTCCGGCCTCGCGGGCGATCACACGGGCGGCGATGTCGGCGTCGACCCTCCAGGCGTCTATCCCTCCGGGGCGGTTATCCATCGCGCGGAACTTGCCCGCTGGCAAAAGCTGGATTTCCCCGGTGTTGGCAAGGTCCAGGTGGCATACGGCGATGCCGATATGGCTTTTGCGCTTCATGCCGCCCATATTGTCCCCGGCGCGATGACGAAATCCTGCCGAAGCATTTCGGCAATTTTGGCGTGCAAGGGGGGCGATGCGGGGTGACTGGGTACCACCAGAAACCGTAATGCCCCAGATAACCCTTTTAAGACCCTTTTAAAAACTCCGATCTCCCACCGGACTATCCCATGCCCCAGTCGGGCCGATTTTTTGCGGCACAGGGCAAATGCGGCGGTCGGGGTTGCCTGCGTCGGGAAAAGGGGGTACATTTGACCCGAGGGAGGCGCGGGCGACACGGTGAATCTCCCGGCCGTAACCTTGCCAGATGGCATTGAGTGCTATGTGGGGGAAATGGGAGTCCCCACCCCGTCGCCGACCTCATTTCCACTCCCCCAAAATCACCTGGCCCCGCCGCAGCCACTTGGCCACGTCCTCCCGGTTTGTGCGGCGGAAGCTGGTGACGAACGACGCCAGGCCGCTCTGGGTCACCTTGATGGCCGCAGAGTAGATGCGTCGCCCCTCGCGCCGGATGGCAACGGCGCTCTGTTTCCCGTCCTGCACCACCACCGTGGCCGATTCGCCCAGCAGGGGCAGCACCCGGTATTCTTCCAGCGTCAACTCCGGGTGGACCTCCGCCTGCTTGCCCGCGCTTTCCGCGCTCATCACCCCGATCCGGCTGTGCGCGCCCAATGCCGTGGCCACCTCCTGCGGCAGGTGCATCACCGGCATGTTGCCTTTGGGCATCTTGAGCCACTGTTCAAACTCCGGCGCCGCCACGCCCGATCGGATGGCGGCGGCCGCATCTTCCGGCGCGGCGTCCGCCAGGCGGAAAACCAGATGATCATCCAGCGACTGGCGGCGGCCGCCGGGCGGATAGTTGAACTCCGGGTCCACCCCACGGGGGATGCGCTGCACCTGGCCGGTGCGTTTGTTGCGGTAGGTGGTGGCGGGCACGTCCGGGCGCGGCCCCACGGTCAGGCCGCGCCGTTTGGCCTGGGCGTCGGACAGTTGCCGCACCCGGCACTTGCAGCCCCACGCCTTGATGGGCATGTGCTCCTGCCAAAATGGGTCATCCACCGGCAGCACCAGACCATCCCACGCGGCGTGTTCGGCGCGCGGCGCCTCGCTGTTGTTGGCGTCGTAGATCAGCAGGCCGAAATCATCTTTTGCCTTCTGGATGCGCTCCCACTGCCCCTCGCTGTGGGATGTGCGCAGGTTGGTGTCGTAGATCACCTGCAAGCGGCGCACGCTGCCCAGTTGCACCTCGCGCAGCTCGCGGGTTTTGGGATCCTCCATCAACGCCCGCCCCCACCACCCTTTGCGAACCAGCTCCGGCTGGAGCGTTTGGGCAAAATTGCGAAAGGGCACGCCATCCGCCAGGGCGCGGTCCACCTGGGCGCGGATGGATTTGAGCACGGAAAGCTGCATGGCCTTGGCCACGGTGAAGGCCGCCTGGTGATCGGTTTGCCACACGTCGCGCCAGTCGAAGCCGACCGCAAAGCCCTTCTGGCGGAAGAACTTGATGGCCTCGGCGGGGGGCAATGGCTTGAGGGCGATCACGCGCGGCCGCCATTCACCCGGCCCCACACGCCCGCCGCAAACTGGCCCTGCGCCAGGCTTTCGATCAGCGGCGCCAGATCCTGCCCGGCCAGCAGATCGGTCAGCCCCTGTCTAAACCCGTCGAAATCGTCACTGGCGGCGGCCAGCGCCAGGATGGGGGCGATCAGCGGGTCCATCACCCTCTCCCAATCCGCGCCCATGTCGGTCGCCAACCGCTCCAGCTCGTCGGGCGGGGTGGGCTGCGCGGCCAGTGCCGCCATCCGCGTGGATGCAACGGCGGGCGCCGCTGGGGCGGTACGGGCCAGCACTGGCTCATCTTTTTGCGGCAGGGGGATGCCCAGTTTTCCGTGCGCCCAGCCCACGGGGATGCGGAACCCGGCATCCACCAGGTTGGGCACAGCGCCGCCCCACGCCACCAGATCCTCCGGCTCGCTGGTATCAAATCGAAAACGCGGGGCGCGGCGCAGGCCGTCCGGCGCCAGGCCGTTGAGGGCGGCGATGGGATACACCAAATCGCGCGTCAGCGTGCTGGCCACCTGGAGCGCGTCTGACTCCAGCAGCTCGCGTCGCACTTCGTTGTGGACGTTGCCCAGGGCGTTGGTGCTGGTTTTGCCGTCGGCCTGGCTGGTGAGGGTGCCACCCAGAATCGCTTTCGATTGGGTGCGCTCGCACCAGGCGATCATTGCCTCGAATGGCAGGTGACTGCCCTTGGCCGCCTCCTGGAACTCGATGGCCATGCCGTCGGGCACGATGCCCGCCGCGTTGTGGCCGATGTTCATCACCGCCCGCATCAGGGTGGCTTTTTCCTTGTCCGTGGCCCCGGACGGGTATTTGCCCAGACGCAGCGGCAGGCCATAAATTTCCAGAAATTCGGCCAGGTCGCGGACGGCGTAAACCTTGAACAGATACGGCCACGCGAGCACCCGGCCCAGACCGGCGCGCGTGACGTAGCCGGATTTGGCCTTGTGCAAATGCTGGATCCAGCCGAACGGGGTCAGCTCCACACCGTTGGGCGACCCGTCGCGCAGGTGCAGTTCGTGGCGGTTCTCCGGCGGGGTATGGAACCACCCCGCAGGGCGCAGGATGATTTCGCGCGGCAGCCACACGCGATCCACCAGGCGCCAGGCGATTTCCAAATTGGCGTACCCCTTTCCGACGCCATCCATCACGTCGAACAACAGATCCTCGATGTCCGGGATCTCCTCGAACAGTTCGGCCAGGTGCTCGGCGTTTTTTTGTTCGGCGGCGGTGGGGCGGGCAGGGGGAAAGATGGCCCAGGGCAAACCCGTCAATGCGCGTTTGCGCTTGGACAGCTCGGCCAGGATGTGGCCGTCTTTTTCCTCCATGTCCTCGATCAGCTCCGCCTGGGCGCGCAGGTTGCCCTGCTCGGCGTCGCGCAGGATCTCCGCCAGGCGGCTGACCGTCAACCCGCTGGAGGGGTGATCGGCAAATTCCCGGTGCAGCGCGCCGACGCTGGCGGTCTGCTCATCCTGCGACGGGGCCTTGACCGGGCGTCCGTAGGCGTCAACCAGCATGGCCACCTCCCGGCATCACCAGCCCCCCCCCTTGACCAGCGCGGGCTGGTTGTTGCGGTCCTCATCCTCATCGGCCAGGCGATCGCGGAACGGGCTCGCGGTTTGCGGGCACGGCGTGTAGTCGATTTCCGGCGGCTCCATCATGGCCACCGCGTACAACACGTTGGCGAGGCTGATGGCAAACTCGCCGTGGCGTCGATTGCCATCGGCCCCTTTTTCGCGCTTTTTCGGGATCTGCGCCACGCCGTCGATGCGCTTGATGGCCCGCAGATCCGCCAGCACATCGTCGTGGCGGGGGGCGGTGATGGTGCGGTCCTCCACTGCCGCCTTGACCCGTGGCATGTGCTCGCGGTACCACCCCACCGTGGCCATCACCTGCTCGATGCGCCCGGCCCCGTAGCGCTGCATGGTAGCCTCCGCCATCTCGCCGCCGTTGCCGCGCGCGTCCATGGCGCCAGCGGTGAAGCGGGGCAGGCGGTCGACCAGATAGAACAGCACCTGTTTTTGCTGGGCGAACGGCACATTGCGCATCTCCAGCAAAAACGGTGTGTGCAGGGTCAGGTTGAGCGATTCTTGCACCGGCCAGACGGTGGTGCTGTCCGCTGTGCGACCGAAATCCTGGCCAAAATAGCTTTTCAGGATCGGATTCAGGGCCGCCAAACGGGTCTTCAGGTGCTCTGCGCACCAGTCGTTCACTTCCGCCCGGCGGATGTGCTCCGGCAACTGTTCGAACCCGGCGGCCAGGGTGAGGTTCAGCACCGGGATGTCCGGGCGCATGATCCCCTCGATCATCATGCGTGTAAGGAACGTGCCGGAGCCCTGCGACGGGATGACGTCCAGCTCCTCCGCCGCGTCCTCGCCGTAGTGGCCCCGAATGTCCGCGCACCAGATGGCCTCGCCCCCGGTGGTCCATTCGGCGCCCTTGGCCAGGCAGATGCGCCGGTACAGACCCTGTTCCACCGCCAGGTCGAACGTGATGCGGTGCAGCCCCCATTTTTTGCGGCCCGCCCGCACGTCGTCCACCAACCCGTTGAACGGGTTGGATTCGCCGTCGTGGGTACTGATGATGCGCACCCGGCCGCCCCACATGAGCAACGCCATGGCGGACTTGAGCAGGCCGGGCAGATCATCGTGGAAGGCCGCTTCGTCGATCACCACCACGCCCTGTTTGCCGCGCAGGTTGCTGGGGCGCGAGGCCAGGGCCTTGACGTGGCAGCCAGAGGCGAACTTGATCACGTAGATCTGGATGTCATCGCCATCCTTGCCCTCGCCCTTCAGCACGTCCTGATACACATCGGAGCAGGCGCGGTCGAATTGCCGCGCCCAGCCCGCGCAGGTATCAACAAAATCACGCGCCATATCCTGGTTATAGCCGATGTACCACACGTTCTGGCCCCCGTCCTCGCGGGAGGTGGCGGCTATCAGCACATCGTCTGCGGCCTCCGCCCAGGTGATGCCGACGCGGCGGGATTTTTCCACCACCTTGACGGTGGATTGATCCGCCACCCATTGCTGTTGGTAGGGCAAAAAGACGGCGGGAATGGTGGCCTGCGCGGTCACGGTTTCCAACCCATCGGCACCGGGATCCAGGTCAGGCGCACCGCGCTGGTGGGGGCAAAGCGGGCCACGCTGGCCTCGTCCGCGCGAAAACCGTCGTACATGCCGTCGCTTCTCAAGCGCTCCACCACCGTCCAGCCGGGCGGTAGCAGGCCCTCGTCAAAACCGTCCTCCACCACCAGCAGGGCGACCTGTTGCCCGGCGTTCACCACACCCGCCGGATGCGGTGGATGAATCACCCCATCGGTGGGCCACGGCAGGTCGGAATTGGGGTTCGCGGCGGGGCGAATGCAGGTCAGTTGTTTCATGCAAATCCTGCTACGTGGTCAACCATTTTATTTGCTCCTGCGGCAGGTCCGCGGGGTAGATTGCGAGCTTTTGTATCCATGCGTTCGGCTGCAAACTGCCGTTCATCGTGTCCCATCCAATCCCTATCACGGTCCCGGCGGGGGCGGAGGGCGTCCCCGCGGCGTCAGCACCATCGGCGGTGCCGTCCCGGAACTGCCGGAAATCATCCTGGCGGACGCTAGCCCCAACGTTATGAAAAGCACCGGTGCTAATCGCCGCGCCACCCAAAATGTTAGCCACCCCAACGCCATCAGCTATGACCAGTGTCTGTATGCCATTACCAAACCCGGTTCCAAAAAAACCAAAACGCGAGCCATTAAGGGTGGAACCAAAACTCAAAAGCCCTCCCGCTATGGTGGTAAAGCTCTCGCGGTAGACGGTCGCGACCACGGACCAAGCGAGGGGGTTAATTGCGCCCGGCAGCGGGATTGTCATCTGGTCGGCCTGCCGCAGCGCCGCAGCGCCAGCCACGACGATCGGCGTCGTGCAGAACGCCCCCAATTCGAACTGGTTCAGCACAAAATAGAGCACCGTCGAGGCGGGCACGGTCAGCGTCAGCAGATCGCCCGCCGCCGCTGCGATGTTCTCGCTCTTGATACGCGTGTACGTTGCGCTGGTGATGTTCTGGCTGCCCTTCGCGCCGGTCAGCGTGGCCGTGATCGTCCCCGCGCCGCTGAAACGCCGGGCGATAAGCTGGAAACTGTGGGCCGCCGTCGTGGCCGCGCCCGCGACCGTCACGGCACCGCCGCTGGCCCCGCCATCCACCTTTATCGCGTAGGTACAAATCGCGGGGTCCACAATGGCCGCGAGCGCCGTGGTGTCGGCGATGTTCGCCACCGTCGCGGTGCCGGTCACCGTGTACGCCGTGGTCGGGCTCCCACTGGCGGGAGCGTTGTAGTTGGTGTTCAGGTTGGTGGCTGCGACCTCGCTCAGCATCCCCCGGTCCGTGCGGGTGCGGTGCATGTCGTTCGCATACTTTTGCCACACCCCGGCGGCATTTGTTCCCAACGCCTCCGAGGCGCGGGTGTGCGTCACCGGCGGCCCCCAGTACGTGCCGTTGGCAAAGTCATAAAAAGCCGTCGCGCCGTTGATGGCTGGGCGCAGGGCGATGGCGGGATGAAGAAAATCCGGATCCAGAGTGACAGGATGCAGCGGAAACATCAGACCCCCAGGAGCACGGTGACCATGCCGGACGTCCATGCTGTGGTTTTGGCGCGGATGTATTTCCATCCGTCGCCGGACATGACATAGATGCCCGACGCGGTGAAGGCCGGGGGTATCTGGCTCCAGGTAACGCCATCCAGCGAGACCTCGATGGCGACGGTGGCCACGCCGGTGATGATCACCTGCAACTTGCCCGCGCCCTTGTCAGTAAAAATGTCGCCGGTGAAAACGGCGGTCACGGCATCCAACAGCTTGTAAACGTGCATGACGCTCATTTGGCGGATTCCTTTGGAGTGATGCCCAGGATGAGGGCGCGGATGGCTTCGGCGGTTTTGCCGGTGATCCCGGCGGCGCGCACCGCCTGGTCCACGGCCTCGGCGGCCTGTGTGGCGCTGGCGGCCACTTGGGCGGCCATTTGGGCGCGGATTTTGATCTCGCGGTCGGCGCTGGTTTTGTCGGCGGTAGACAGGTCTTTGATGGCGCGGGCCAGCAGGGCGAGGTCTCCGGGTTTTGGGGGGGCGATGTCGCCACCGGTCTCGCCGCCGCTCATGCCCATGAGCTGCTGGAAGGCCACGGTGCGCAGCATCTCGGCCAGCAGGCGGCCAACATCCGAATCCGGGGCGGCGCCCAACTGGGTGACCCATGTACCCGCGATCTCGCGCGCCTCGCGAATGCGGGCGCCTACCGCGCGGAAGTCCTGGGCGAAACGTCCCACGGAGGACTTCGACACGGTCACGTCCAGCCCCTGCAAATGCGCCACCACCTGGGCGATGGTGGCGCCGTCATGTAGCAGGCGCTGCACCTCGGCGCGGATTTCGGGCGCGAGTTTGGCGATGGTGGATTTGCTGCCCATCAGTCCCCCGGTCCGGGGCGGCGCACTCCGGGCACGCTGGCGCGGCCAGCAGCCACGTCCGCCCCGCGCTGGGTTAGCCGGGCGACGTGGACGGAATCCGCCACCACCTCCACGGTGACCAGCTCCTGCTCGGCCAGCCAGGCAAAATCGGTGCGCACCTGATCGCGGGAGACTCCGTGGCCAAACCGCGCCAGCGCCGTTTGCAGGATGGCCTCCCCGGCGGCGTAATCGGGATCCTCGGCCAGCAGGCGCAGGATCACCAGGCGGCGATCCCCGGTATGCAGGGCCGCAAAACTCATTTGCCACCGCCATTCAACATGTGTTGCACCAGCATCCCTAACTGGTGGGCAATACCCTTGAGCTCGCCGCGCAGGCCTTCGAGCCCCTCGCCCAGGTTGTTGACGCGCTCATAGATGCGACCCAAATCGTCGTGGCCGGGGGCGGAGTTGACCCGCTCCTCGATGCGCGTGAGGCGGATATCCAGCGACCGCACCTCGGTGGCGGTGGCGCGATCGTGGTTGGTGATCCATGTGTAGGTGGCGGCGCCCCCGGCCACCGCCATGGCGATGAGGTCCAACCAAAATCGACCTGCGTCCCAGTTCATCACCGGATGGCGCCCTCCCCGGTGGTGTTGTCAACGGATTTGGCGCAGTGGCCGGGATCAAACCAGTGCAGGGCGCGGCATATCCAGTAACAGACCCGGCAGCGCTTGCCCTTGCGCTCGATTTTGCCCAACCGGCTGCTGATGGTTTCCGTTGGGTCGCCGCCCAGCAGGGCGTTTCCCAGCATGTCCACCGCGCGGGCCACGCGCACAAAGGCGGTAAACACCTGTTTGCCCAGCCACATGGCGACCGAGCGGATGCCCGACGGGAGGGCGCACAGCAGGGACCGGGTTGCCCCGCCGAGGGCCCGGACTCGCTCGCCGATGGCCGCGCCCACCACCGCCATGACCAGCAGCAGGTAGCCGAACGGCTCCAGGATCACGTCCGCGATGCCCGTGCCCAGCGCCTCGAATATCTGCACGAGAGCGACGCACAGATTGTGGAAATACCGCATGATGGTGTTGACCATATATCCTCTATTTGCCGATGATCTGTTTGCCCAGGGTGATGAGATCGCCCACCGGGGCCGCGCCAGCGGCCAAAGCCTTGTCGCGTGAGCGCGTCCACACCCCCACCCCCACCACCGACATGCCCACAGACCACATCAGGCTCAAATCCGCCAGCGCGCCGATTACAGGGACGGCGCGCACCGGGTCGGTGACCGCCAGCCAGGCGATGGCCAGCATGACCGCCGCCCAGGTGGCGGCCATCGTGTAACCAAACGTGGGCCGCCAGCGGCTGACGTATTTGTCGTTGGCGGCGGCCTCTGTGCGCATGGTGGTGTTGACCTCGGCCAGTTGGCCGATATCCGCTCGCAGCACCATCTCGCCCATGCGCTGCAAGTGGGCCATTTCGGCCTCGCGCAGGCGCACCAGGGCGTCGGGGCTGGCGGCCAGCAGGGCCTCATGCACCCGGTCCGGGGTGGCCTCCACCCCCAGGGCGGTGGCGATCACCCCGCCGATGGCGGCGCCCGCCGGGCCACCCAGCAGCCCGCCCAGCACCGGCGCGGTTTTACTGACCGTGGTTGCAACGCGGTCCCAACTCATGCCGTGGCCTCCAGCACGTGGTCCGCCAGCGGCGCCATGCCGCCCGCACGCCAGGCGGGCACGTCAAAATTGGGGCAGGTTTTGTGGGACTCCACCTGGCGGTGGCCGATGACCGTGGCGCCCGAAAACCGGGCCTCCAGCTCGGCGACCAGGGTGGCCAGGGATTGCCACTGCGCGGGCGTGTATCGCCCGATGGCGTCACCGCCGGTGCCGCCGCCCACCATGCAGATTCCGACCGAGTAGGCATTGTGGTTTGCGGCGTGGGCGCCCATTTTTTCCAGCGGGCGACCATTTTCCACCGTACCATCCAGGCAGATGACAAAGTGGTAGCCGATATCCGCCCAGCCGCGCCCCACGGGCGGCGGCGCGGTGTGCCACCGACGGATGGTGGCCGCCCGCACGTCGCGGCCGTGGGGTGTAGCGGAGCAGTGGATGATGATTTTGGTGATGTCCCTCACGGGCGGGACTTCAGCAAAAAGATTGTTGCACCGGGGTGACAGCGCATCGCCGTCGCCCGTCCGTGGTGATGACGGGCAGTGGCGGGGAAAATGACGCTGCCGCCCCGGTGCTGGCGAGGCCGCGTCCGTGGTTGCCGGTGCGGGGGATGTGCGGACGCGGCCCTGCTGCCTGGGGATGTACGAGCAGTAGTAATGACGAGATTTGAAACCGGCAACCACATGAGCCGCAGATTACCCGCGCGGGGGGGGGTAGGGTTTGCCGAAAGACTTCCGCTTCTTTTACCCGAACAACTGTGTATTTTTACCCAAACAACTGTGTCTGGCGATCATCCCGGATGGGGGCGGGGGGGGGTGGGGCATCAGCGCGGGCGATGGCGCGCTTGAGCGCGTTGCCGATGGTGCGCTCGGTGCATCCGTGGCGCAGGGCCAGCTCACCCTGGGTGGCGTTGGTCTGGTGATATTCAGTCATGATCTGCGCGTCCCACGCGGCCTGCATGGCCGCCTGGGCGCGGGGCACCACGATCACCTGTTTCCCGTAGCGCCCGCGCAGGGCCTCTGATTTTTCTGGCCCGATCAGATCCACCAGCTCACCCGACGGCCCCTTGCGGCCAATCCACAGGCGCACACCGCCGTATCGCCGCACTATCGCAAGTGCGGCGTCCAGACCGATCACCTCCGCCATCTCGCGCGCGGTGGCGGGCAGGTCGCCCAGGTGGATGGCGGCAGGATCGCTCACGCGGCGCCGCCCCCCTGACCGTGGGTTTTGGCCAGTTGGGCGATGCACAAGTCGGCAGCGGCGGCGCTGATGGCGCTCATGGTTTTGGGCACGCGGATCCGGGCGCGGTCGTTGATGATCCCCCGGTTGTGCAGGTCGAGCGTGTTGCGCACATAGGCGATCAGGCTGTTGGCGCCGGGCGTTACCAGCCCGGCAATCTCCAGCATGGCCCACACCGCCCGCAGTCGCTCGCGGGCGGCCCACGCCTTGAGCGCCTCGATGACGAAACTGCCCTTTTTTACCGGCAGCCAGGCGACATTATCCACACCGCACAGCCGCTTTACATAGGCGTTGAGGGCGGTTTCGCTGGCATTTTTGACAATGCCCTCTTTGGCCATATCGATCCATAGAGCGCGGACCTTGTCGGCCTGGCCCTTTTCGATGTCGGGCTTGTGGCGTGAGGCCGGGCCACGCTTGCGGGCCGGGGCCTTCCAGCCCTTGGCGATAAACTCGCGGATGACCGCGTCGAGATGGATGTCGGTGCAGTCACCAGCCGAAACATGGCCGGTGATGCGGCGCAGCATCAGGCGATATTCGGTGTCACCCAGCCCCATCTGCGCCTTTGCGATGTGGATTTTGGCCAACAGGCCCCGGCGGGTGGGGGTCACAATACCTCCCAGTGGCGGCAGGCCGGGGACGCCGACTTCACGTCGGTGCCTCTGCCGCCGGTCCAGTGTTTTTGCATCAGGCCGCATTTGCGGTAGGTTTTGGCCTTTTGCACCCGCGCCAGGTGGCGGCAAGTGCCGCAGGTTTCCCCAGCGGGGCCGGTGCCCGGCTGCGCGGCGTAGCCCCCCAGCCGCCTGTCGCGCGGCGGCGCCACGTGGGTATCCAGGTCGGGAATCAGGCCGAGTTGCCAGGATGTCATTGGCTGGGCCTCAATCTGTGTCGGCCCAGTCGGACTCGCTGCCGTCTGGCTCCGCCGTAGCACGTATAGAGCGTTGTGTGGATAGGATGAGTTTGGCAAGATCCGCAGCGGTTTCCAGCCGGGCTGGGTGGGTGGTTGCCGATTGCCCGGATTGCTTTTTACGTATCCCGAGTACGGCACTTGGATCAAGCTCTCCCCACCGGCAGATTTTCCCGAATGTAACCAAGTCAATTTTATGGCCCCTCTCAAATCTGGACAGTGTGGCGGGACTGATACCAATCGCGGCGGCGGTTGCGCGGATTCCCACGTCGCCCCTGCGGTCGCGGAGATACGCACCAAGGGTTTGCAACGTTGGCACCCCGTGGACATCCAGGTCAGGGGTCAGGCCGAGTTGCAGTGGGATCATGCCAGCCTCCGTTTTTGCACCAGCCACGCCGCGACGTGCAGGGTTATGGCCTGGTCGCATCCCGGCAGCGGCTCCGGCGGCCAGGAACCGGGCGATAACTGCGATTTGGGGATCCACACCTCGCGGTCCCCCGCCACGATCACGCACACGGCGGATTCGCCGTCCCAGCGGTAGCGACAGGGCACTGGCACGGTGGTCATCGGGCGCCCCCCATCACGGCGGCCAGGGCGTCCCAGCATCCCCGCTGGTGCCCCGCCTGGCACGCGGGGCAGAACGTCCGTCCGCAGGTGGTGCAGCGCCACGGTTTTTCGGGCACGCGGGTGCAGGTCGAACATCGGGCGGTCATGTTGGGCTCCCCTCATTTTTGGCGGCAAAACCGGACCCCCCCTTGCCCAGTCCCAGCCGGGCCAGCTCCGCGCGGGCGGATTCCGGCAGCGCCTCCGGCCGGGGGCGGTGGATGCCCGCGCGGCGCTGATGCTCGCGCTCGGTCTCATTTTTGGCGTCCGCCCGCTCCGCCAGATCGTAGACCACCGCGCGCAAATAGTTGTGGTTTTTGAGCGGGGTGGTTAGCGCCCCGGCCTCAAACCGCTCGCGCACGGCGAGCAGCCCTTCCGCCCAGATGGCGGGTGGGCATGGGCGGGCGGGCTTGCGATCCACGCTGATATGTCCGCGCCGGATGATCTCGTCCAGCGTCGCCAGCACCTTGCGGGCGCGGGACCACGACAGACCGTTTTTGGCCGGGCGGAACAGGGCCAGATAGGCCAGCACCACGTCCGCCATGTCGCCCGGCAGGGCGGCGCGCGCGGCCACTTCGGCCGCCCACGTTTCAGCACTGGCCACCGCCCCGCATGCCGGGCAGGTCAGTTTCACCGGCGGCCACCCTGCGCGACGTGGCGCTCCTCGACCAGATGCACCAGCCAGAGCCCAATGATCCACGCCGCCGCCATGATGGTGACGCCCGCCATGGCGCCCAACGCGGCGTAGGCCGCGTTTTCCAATCCATACCAAATGTCGGGGTACATACCTGTCTCCTCAGTGCAGATGCATTTTGTTGCCGCGCCGCCAGCCCACGGTGATGACCGTTTCGCCCTCCGGGCTCAGGATGGCGTAGAGCCACGCCAGGCGCTCCAGCCCCATCTGGCGCAGCCGCTGCTTGCCGCTCCGATCGAAATAGACCACTTCGCCGTTGGACTGGCGAAACCAGGCGCCATGCTCGAACAGCACGACCAGATCCTCGGGGCGGATGCCGCGCTGGCGCATGCGCTCGCGCGCATGGTCGCTGGGGACGATGGCCTGCACCGTCATTTGCAATCCTCCAGCTCCGCCGCCATCCAGTGTGTATCGGCGGCTGATCGCAGCCACTGCGCCGCGTCGCGGTGGGGGATGCCCACATGTTTGCGGGTGTGCATGTCGCCGGTGGTGACGTCCATCAGCACCTGGACCAACACCAGTTTTCCGGGCGGTGTGCCCGGCTGGGCGGCGCCCCCTGGCGACAAAATCGCCAGCAGATCACGCAGGGTCATGGCCGCACTCCTTTCGGGGTGTCAAATCGGCGTGGGGCGGCGACACTTTGCAGCCGGGGCAGTAGGCATAGCCCGCCCCGCCCACAGGCGCCCACTGCACCCGCACGCCGCAGTGCTCCCACCGGCCCGCCGCGATGGTTTGCGGGTCGGGCCGCCCCGCCAGCGCCGGGGCGGTCACTGGCCCGCCTCCAGCTCAACCGCGAACGGCACCACCACAAACTCCTCGCGCTGCTCGATGCGCAGCCCGGCGATGCTCGCCACGGCGGCCGGGTCGGCCAAAATGGCCTCCTTGTCGATCTCCTCCTCCGGCTGACGTAAAAACCGGGTCATCCCGGCGCGGCGCAGGGCGTCCAGCACCGCGCTGACCCCACGCACCACCACCCGTGGCGGGGTGACCCGCCAACGGATTTCACCGGTGGCCAGCATCACGGTTTTGGTTTTGCCGCCATGGGTGAGCACGGCGCGGTTGGCGGCGGCCCAGGTCTCCAGCCCGTTGGTGAGCACCTGGATGCGGTCCGCCAGCGGCGTGGCCGTGCCTTCGTGCCTGCCTTTGATGCCAGACAGTTCCTCATTCATGGCCGCCTGGATGACCTGCAACTCGCGTTGCAGGCGGCCGATTTCGGCCACGGCGGCCTCGGCCTCGGTGCGGTTTTGCGGCACCGGGGTGGTGGCGGCGTTGGTTTTGGTTTTGCCCATGGGTTTTGCCCTCTCTCCGTGGTGGGTGGTCAGGTGGCCTGCCGGGCCGACTCGCGGCGGCGCAGGTTTAGCAGATGGCGGGCGGCGCCCTCGTAGAGGTGGGGCTCCGAAACGAACCGCTCAAACGTGACGCCGGTCTGTTCGCGCAAACCGGACCGAATGAACAGCCAGCCCAACATGTCCAGGTTCGCGTCGCGCACCCGGGTTAAATCGATTGCTCGCATGGTTCCCTCCGTGGTAACACACCAGCCGTCATGGCCGGTGGGTGGTATCAGTCGCCCGCCCACACAATTTGGCAGCCGGTCCTTTCGAGGCTGGCCATCAGGCTGCCGGGGCCAGGGCTTCCGCAATTGCAGGGATTGAGGTAGCGATACATGCCGTCACAGTCCGGGCAAATGTGGGCGTCATCGAGGTTGTCACCGGGCTCCGGGTGGAGCGGAGCGATATCAGCCCCGCAAAACGGACACTCGATTTCCTCCCCTGGCTGGGGGATGTGCCCCGTGATTTCCACCCCACAATCGGGGCATTCGGTTTCAGTTTTTGACATGGTTTTCTCCTTTCGATTTCCCACAGTTGCACAGCCCCAGCACCGCACCAAGGCCACCCAGCACGACGCCGAGGACGATTCCCGCCAGCAGCGCCAGCAGCATCAGATCACCGGTGTTTCCCTCCATGGCTGCCACCCTCCAGTTGTTGGTTGTGTTTGCACGTGCGGCATGCCCGGTACAGCGCCACCCGCAGCGGGTTACTCGCCAAAAATTGCCGTGTCTGGTGTGCGAGGCACTTGTCCCGGCCCAGATCGCCCAACACCGGACAGTCCACCGTGACCCCCAGCAGCAGCCCCCGCACGCGTTCTTGCAGCCGCCCCAAATTGCCCTTGTAGGTACCCTTGAGCGCCTGATTGACCATGGCCGCCGATACCCCCAGCCGCCGCGCCACGTCGGACTGGGTGGTGCGGGCGCACTCAGCACGCAGGACGTGCAGCCACTGGTCATCCATGGCCTCCTCCCTGGGTCCACATGATTTGGTTCAGGTTGCGGTCGTACACCTGCCGGGGGCGGTTTTTGCCCTGCTGGATGACCGGCGCCAAGGGGCCGGTGTTGCGCACAAATCGCCACGTGGCGGGGTGCGCTATGCGCGACTTTTCTGCCAGGGCCAGATACCCGGCCAGGGCGAGATAGCGCAAATAGCCGCGCGTGTTGGCCTCCGATATCGTCACGGTGGGGGTGCATGACGTGATAGCCAGCTCCCTGACCGTGAAAAACTTGAGCACCCGCATGGCATTCCAAAGGTGCGTGTTTTTGATGCCGCTCTGGTACTTGTCCATGGGCGCCGTCCGCACCTGACGGATCACGCGGTAACGCCCCGCCGTCCATCCCCCGCGCGGGAGTGGACGCTGCGGATCAATCACCTCGACATATCCCTCCTGGACGAGCTTCCGCAGGTATCTCTTGGCAATTTGGGCCGTCACCGTGGCCGGTAGGTCTTTCAAGCCGAACTCGACGAGCTTCAGCGCAGCCGCCCAGATGGCATCCCGCCCCCGGCGCGCAGCGACGATCTCGGACGTCACGCGCCCCTGGGCCCCTTCCTGGGGGGGGCACATATCAGCCCACCCGGCGCTTGGGGGCTTCGCCGGTGTACAGGGGGGTGTCGCCCCAGGTCGCCAGCGACATCTCCATGGCGCCCAGCGTGCGGGCGCGTTCCAGCACCAGGTCGAGGTTCACGCAGATCCGGCGCACCGACCCGCGCGCGGCATCAACGATGTGTTGCAGCAGGTCGTCGGCCACCTGGATGCGGCGGCAATACAACTCGCGCAGATGCCGCCCATCCTCCAGATCGGCGGGCTGGGCCGGATAAAACGCCAGCACGCGCCCATGGACGCGCTCCCACTGGCGCAATTTGTCAGGCAGGCGCTCCTCGCCGATGAGCAACACCGCCGCACCGGAGGCGTCGTGCAGATCCCGCACAATCTCCACGGCGCGCTTGTCCACCATGTGGTCCATTTCGTCCACAATCAGCGGTCGGCCCGTCCGGGCGAGCTCCCCCGCCACCTGCTCGGCGATTTCGTCCATCGTGCGCGCCGGAGTCAGGTTCAACTCCGTGGCGATGGCGATCAGCAAACTTTTGCGCGTGGTGGTGGAGCGGCAGGCCACATAGACCGCGCTCATTTCATTCATACAGTAGGCTGCCGCCGTGGATTTACCCCAGCCACTCGGGCCGTACAGGACCACCAGCCCCGGCAGGTGTGCCGCCCGCTGGGTTGCCCGCTCGATGGCCTCGATTGCTATGGCCACGTTTTTCAGCGTGGCGACCGTTCCCGTGTTTCCGTTCATGATGCCTCTCCCAAGCGTTTGAACGATTGATGAATGCGCCGCTGGGCGCGGTATTCCGCTGATTGCACGTAGCTCGCATGGAATGCCAGTTCCTGCTGTGTCACCTCCTGGTTGTTGCGGATGGATTGATCGAGTGAGTGCCAACGTTTGTAGCGCTCAAGTGGGGTTTCCGGTGGCGCCGGTTTCGGCGTGTGGAAACGATCCAGAAACTCGCGATGTTTGCGCTGTTCGGCGGGCGTGGGTGGTGCTGCAACGGGTGCATCGCCAGAGCGTGCCGCATCGGCGGCGGCATTGAGGCCCTCCGATTGGTGCGGCAGGGACGGGGCCGGGAACGCCACCAGACGGCTGTTGACAAGCCGCTGCGATTCCAGGATTTCGCCCACGATCTCGCGCGTGCCCACCTTGCGCGCGGCGCGTTTCAGCTCCGCCTTGGCGGCCTGCACGTGGGCCGTTTGTCGGGCGCGCGCCGCAATGGCCACCTCGCGCCGGGATACCCCGGTGATCTCCGGGCATTCGGCGATGCAAACAAACCCGCCATCCTCGGCAAACACATGGATGCGGCCGATATCCTCCGGGTCGTAAAGGCAGCGCACCCGGTCGCCCACGTACAAACCCAGCTCGCTGTGGATGTACCTCTGACCCTCGATGCGCAGGCCCTTTTTGGTGACCACCCGCCACCCCCCCTCGCCGGGGGCCTCGGCCAGCAGGATATCCAGGGCGCGCTCGTCGGTGATGCGGCGCACGGGCTGCCGCCACTCGGCGGCGGCCTGAAAGGGGGTGCGGCCATTCAGCCCGGTGTGCTCCCGTTGGTGATACACATCGGTCACCCAGCGGTCACAGTAGGTCTGCAACGCGGCGGCGGACATGTGCAGTTCCACGGCGGCGTCCCGCTGGAATAGCCGCTCCGCAAATGACTGTCGCGCCCTGATGGTCTCACGCTCGGCCACGTTGTGACCGATAAAACCCACCGCTAATTCCAGCAAATCGTGTGAAAATGTGTGGAAAAACCGCTCGATATGGGGCTTTTCCCAGGCAGCGAACGGGGCACACAACCTGTGCTCGACCGCGAGCATCGAAAATACGCGCGTAACGTGATGGCTGGTATAATCGGCGCCATTGTCGGTTTTGGCCACCTCCGGCACGCCCCAATCCAGCAGCGCCCGGCGCATCAGTGTCGCGATGCCCACGGCGCGGGAGGTTTTCGATACCAGCAGGTGCGCGCGGCGGGTAAACACGTCTATTACGCCGATGATGCTGTGGCGCCCATCGGTCAGCATCACGTCCGCCGGGGTGCTATCAAGCTCCCACAGTTGATTCAGGCGGGCCACATCCTCCGACCGCGACCCGAACGCCACCATGTGGTTGTTTTTCCACCCGTCCGGGTTGGTGACGGCGGCATACACCTGACGATTGGCCTGTTTCCAGGCGTCCATCCACCGCTCCAGCGACCGTCTGGATGGCAGGTCTGCCTCCGGCATCCGGGCGCGGGCGGCGGACAAAATGTGCCCCGCGTGCGCGTGGGGGTGCTCCACCAGCATGGCGATCACCAGCCCCATCAGTTCCGGTCTGGCATCCACCAGACTCTGGCCCCGGCGGTTGCCGTAGGCCCCGGCCAGCCGGGCGGGGCCATGCGTGCGCTGGATATTTTGCCAGCGGTAGAGGGCCGCCGGACTGATCGCATGGACCGCCTGACGCACCTCGGGTGCGACATCAATTTTTCCCTCGTTGTAGAGGCCGCAAAAGACCGCCCACGCCTGGGTGCGGGAGAGGGACGACGCCCGCGCGTACTCATTGGCCGCCGTAAAAACCGCCAGCTTGGCGTGGGCGCGGTTGGCGGCGGACGTCCGCAGGCGGGGCGGAGCGCCTGCCACGGCCTGCTGCGTGGGTTGCCCGGCGGCGGGGATTTCCGCACCATCCTCGGTGGCGCCCGCGCGCATCGCCGCGTACACCAGGTGTTCGCGGGTCTCAGGGGGCAAAAAGCAAAATGCGAACTCCCGGCCACCGCCCCGCCCTTGCCTGGTGCGGGAGGACCATCTTTCCCATCGCGCGAGGCGGTTGATAGACCGCTTTGTGCCCGGCATCCCCGGTAGCCCGACTAGTTCGGCGGCGCTAAACCACAATTGGGTCACAACCCACCCTGATTTGTTTTGGCCTTGCCGCGTGAGTTACGCTTACCGCGATTTACATATCGCTCAGGCCAGATCGTTTCGGGGGTCACACCGATGGCCTGTGCAAGCAATCGTTGCGCCTTTGGAGTACGGTAACGGCGCGCCCTGGTCAGGGCGGGATGCGTGATGCCATTGGCGCGGGCCAAGGCCCTGATTGTCAGGCCGCGCAGACCGAGTTGGTATTTGACCCACTCCCATGTGCGGAGCGGATCAGTGGGGATGCCTTGTTCCATGGTTGTGTCCATGGGAATGAACATTAATCGGACCAAGTCCTAGGTGTCAAGGACTTGGTCCGATTATCTGGATTATTTCTTTGTAATGCCAAAAAAACCATCAGATAGCGCCATTAATCCCCAATTTGCGGAACGGCTGCGGGCGATCGTGGGAACCATGAGCAACGTGGCGTTTGCCCGTCTGGCGAGCGTGTCAGAAAAAATGATCCGAAAATATCTTGCCGGAGAGAGTAAACCGGGGCTGGAAGCACTGTTGGGGCTGGCATATGCCGGTGGTGTGGAGGCTCAATGGCTGGCCACCGGCGAGGGACCAAAGGAGTTACAGCGGCCCCCCCGGCAGCCGTTGAGCTTGGCCACACTGAAAGACACCACGTTTGCTGGAGCACTGGACGCATCCATCCGCATCAGCGATCAGGGGCCACCCGAAGTAATCTGGATTGGGTCTGGCGAGGTGGTGGAAATCCCCGAGTACGGCGTGACCGCCAGCATGGGGCCGGGTGCCGAAAACCATATCGAGGAGGTCGTGGGCCACTGGGCGCTGCCACCCCGCTACCTGCGCGAGTTGGGCGTGGCCCCGGCGGATGCGTGTGTGATCTCGGCGCGCGGGGATTCGATGGCGGGCACCATCCACGACGGCGACCGCCTGCTGGTGGACCTCTCCCGGCGCGAGATCGGCGAGGGCATCTACATCATGCGGATCGGCGATACCCTTCTCGCCAAGCGCTTGCAGCGCAAGGCCGACGGATCAGTGATGATCCGGGGCGACAACCCCGCCTATGGGCAGGAAATAGTGCCCGCCACCGACACCGAAAACCTGATCATCCTTGGCCGTGTCGTGGCCCGCCTCGGTCGAGTATAGACGACCAGACTCGTTTCCGGCCCGGTTTTTGCTGTTCTGTCCATTTTACCAAAAAAATCATCAAGTTAAGTGATTTTCACGAACTGGGACGAACTGGGACGAACTGGGACAAACTCGGGCGTTTTCGGCAGTTTGGCGCCCGAGTTCCAGATTACACCAGCATGGTTTTGGACTGGACACACGACCTCGATATGGCTACGCTCCCCGCCACTGGCGCGGGTTTGGCGGCATTTGCACTATGTGCCGCACGGCTCTGTCGGTCACTATCAATCCATGTGTCGTAGTGGGACACTCATTTTCCCGTTTTTCCCCATGCCCATCCCCAGCATCCCCTTTAACCACGCCAATTTCCCACCATTCCCCGCTATTCCCCGCTATTTCCCGCCCACTATCAATCCATCTGTCACGTCACACGCCGCCAGTGGAGGTGTCGT
>JAOUFN010000056.1 GCA_029858285.1 Nitrospirota bacterium
CGCCCTTCGTGGTCATCACGGTCACTTCGTCCCTGCAGGGATTCGACCGCACCCTGGCCCGGGCGGGAGCCTCCCTGGGCGCGCCGCCGGTCACGGTGTTCTTCCGCGTCACCTTGCCGCTGATTCTACCCGGCGTGGTGTCCGGCGCTCTGTTCGCCTTCGCCACGTCCTTCGATGAGGTGGTGGTGGCGCTGTTCCTGGCCGGTCCGGAGCAGCGCACCCTGCCCCGGCAGATGTTCAGCGGCATCCGGGAGAACATCAGCCCCACCATCGCCGCGGTGGCCACGCTGCTGATTGTGGTGGCCGTGCTGCTGCTGATGGCGCTGGAACTGCTCCGCCGCCGCGCCGAACGTCTGCGCGCTGGACGCTAGCACGGGGCGGGGGTGGCCGCCCTTGCATCCGGCGCCGTTTCCCGTTAGGGCTAGAGCTTGACTCGGGCCCGCAGGGCGTCAGCACGAACTTCGGAATGGCACAGGCCAATCCAAATTACTCCACCACGGATCGCGATGGTTTCCCACCCGTCTCCCAGCAGAATCCATGACCCTTCACCCGTCTCGCCAGAGGCCCCGGCAACTCTGGTGAGCATGCAGGGGGTGGAAAAAACCTATGATGGTGAGACGCTGGTGGTGCGGCGGCTAAGCCTGGATGTGCGGCGGGGGGAGTTTCTCACCCTGCTTGGACCCTCCGGCTCCGGGAAGACTACACTGCTGATGCTGGTGGCCGGGTTTGAAATGCCCACCGGAGGGGATATCCTTCTGAATGGGCACTCCATCAAGGCGCTGCCCCCGCATCGGCGGGATATCGGCATGGTGTTTCAGAACTATGCCCTGTTTCCCCACATGACGGTGGGAGAGAATCTGGCGTTTCCTCTTTCCGTGCGCAAGGTGCCCCGGGCGGAAATCGCCAGCCGTGTCAGCCGGGCGCTGGAGATGGTGCGGTTGCCGGGCTATCAGCGCCGTCGTCCGCATCAGTTGTCCGGTGGGCAACAGCAACGCGTGGCGCTCGCCCGGGCGCTGGTGTTCGAACCGCAACTGGTGTTGTTGGATGAGCCCCTGGGTGCGTTGGATAAACAGCTTCGTGAGCAGATGCAAATCGAGATCAAGCATCTGCACCAGGAATTGGGCGTGACCATGATGTACGTGACCCACGACCAGACCGAGGCCCTGACCATGTCCGACCGCATTGCGGTGTTTCATCAGGGCGCCATTCAGCAGTTGGCCACGCCCACGGAATTGTATGAGGAGCCGGAGAACTCCTTTGTGGCCCACTTCATAGGCGAGAACAACCGGCTCCCCGGGGTGCTGGCGGCCCGGGATGGAGATACCTGCCGGGTGACGCTGGCCGGGGGGCTGGAGGTGCTGGCCCGTCCCGCGAATGTCGGAGCGGTGGGGTCGCCCACCCTGCTCTCCCTGCGGCCCGAGCGCGTGCTGTTGAACCCGCCCCCGAATAGCTGTCCCAACCGGTTTCCCGCCACCGTGCTGGAACTCATCTACCTGGGCGATCATGCTCGCGCCCGTCTGGCTCTTGCGGGCAGCGAGGAGTTCATTCTGAAGATTCCAAACACGGCCCAGGCTGCACCCCTGGCGCCGCGCCAGGCGATCACGGTGGGCTGGCAGATCCGGGACTGTAAGGCCCTGGATCCCCTTTAACTCCGAGCGCAGTTTCACCCCCTCCACACCTTTATCAGGACACCTTCCATGACCGAGAAGCTGACTCCCCTGGCGCGCCAGGACATTGGCGCCACGCTGCACCCCTTCACCAACCTGTCCCGGCACGAGGAGACCGGCCCCCTGGTCATCACCCGGGGGCAGGGCATCTATGTGTACGACGAGGCGGGCAAGGAATACATTGAGGGCATGGCCGGTTTGTGGTGCACCGCGCTGGGCTTTGGCGAAGAAGAACTGGTGAAGGCGGCCGCGGATCAAATGCGCCGCCTGCCGTACTATCATATGTTCTCCAGCAAGTCGCATGATGTGGGCATCCGTTTGGCGGATCGGTTGAAAGCCATGGCCCCCGTGCCCATGTCCAAGGTGTTCTTTGTAAACTCCGGTTCGGAGGCCAACGACACCGTGGTCAAAATGGTGTGGTATTACAACAACGCGCTGGAACGCCCTAAAAAGAAGAAGATCATCGCCCGGATGCAGGCCTATCACGGGGTGACCATGGCCTCGGCCAGTCTGACGGGACTGCCCCTGAACCATCGGGA
>JAOUFN010000057.1 GCA_029858285.1 Nitrospirota bacterium
CACGCAGTATGGACCCCGGCAATAGGCGACGATCTCCCGGGTGCGGGGCAATTCGGCCAGGCGCGCCTCCAGTTCGTCCAGCGGCACGGAGAGCGCCCCCCGGATGTGTCCGGCCGTGTACTCCTCCACCGGCCGCACGTCGAGGACCGTCACCGACCCCTCCCGCACACGGGCGATGAGGGCTTCCCGGTCCACCGGCTCCAGGTCTTCCAGATCCGCCTGCCTACCCGCCAGAAAATCACTGGTGATCCACTCCACCTCCGCCAGCCGCCGCCCGGCGAGGTTGCGCATGGCGAAGAACAGGTCGCACACCGCCGCGTCCGCCACCCGGTAGGTGACGTACTGGCCGCGTTTTTCGGTCTCCACCAGTCGGGAGGCGCGCAGCAGTTGCAGGTGCTGGGAGGTGTTCGCCACCGACAGCCCGGCCTCGCCCGCCAGCACCTCCACCGTCCTTGGCCCCTGGCAGAGCAAGTCCAGCAGTTCGAGCCGCCGGGGGCTGGAGACCGCCTTGCCGAGGCGGGCGAACTGCTCGTAAATGGCGTCTTTGAAATGTCGGTTCGGGGTCATTGCGGCGTCATATTCAAGTTGTTTCGAAACTATTAAAGAACAGCCCCGCAACGATGTCAAGGCGGCGCAGCGGCGGTGTGCCGCCGGGGCACAAAAAAGGGCCGCCAGGGCATGGATGCGCCCCGGCGGCCCGGTCGGAAAGACTGGCCCGTGTTGCGGGCCGGTGTGTCCTTATGCCTTGGCCTGGGCCTTGCGGGAGGCTTCCCACTGCGCCTGGCGGTCGCCCTCGGAGAGCTTGCCGTAGCCGCCGGCGCCGTAGCCGCCGGTTTCCATGCGCAGGGCGCGGGTCACCATGTACACCACCGCAGAGAACACCGTGGCCAGAACGGCCAGCACGATCCAATAGGTCATTTTTCTACCCCTTTGCTTGTCTGGTTGCCACCGGCGGACCGCCGGAGGCGGGTGACAGATACAAAAAAACCACCACGCGCCTCCCCAGGCGGCGTGGCCGACCCCAAACACAGGGTCTTCGACGTGACCGGGGCACTTTACGAATCGGAACGTGCAGATTCAACTATACATGCTGTTTTTTCGCCGCCCCGGCGGCCACACCCCGTGGGGCAACAACCGCCCACGCCCCGGTTTTTTATTTTTGGCGGAGACATAAATCCACGCCGGGCCCCACGGGGTGTTCATGCGCTCGCGGCGGTAGGCGCTCCCCTCCAGCCGGTCGAGACGCGCCAGGGTGCGGCGGATGACCCGGCGATCCATGCGGTAGACCTCGCCGTGCAGCGCCACACTGCGCCGCTGCCCCGCCACCGGCGGCATGGCCACCGGCCACGGCCCCAGGTCAAACAGGCGGTAGCGGCGCGGGGTGCATAGCTCCCCCATCCATGCGGCATCCGCCAGCAGGGGGTGGTATTTCCCGCCCCGCTTGAGGGTGCCGTAGACGAACACCAGGTCGGCCAGACGGCCTCTCACGGACTGTCCCTCACGGATTGTCCCCTCACGCGCTGGCCCCCGCGCATCGTTTGAGGTGGCTGATGCACCCCGCCGTGCAGTCCGAGGCGCCGAAGCCGGGCGCCGGCACGGTACCCGGCGTGGCCTGATTCACCACGCACTCGGGATCGGGATGCAGATCCACCCGTTCCACCCGGGCGCCGGGGGTTTTGAGCAAAAAATCAATGTGCCAGCGCGGCGTGCGGGGGGCGTATCCCATGTGGCGCAGCACGCGGGCGGACAGGCCCCGGCGGGCGCTGCCGGTGTAGATGTAATCCCCCGCCGCCAGATGCACCACCCCCAGCCGCCCCACCCGCACCCCGGCGGGGGCGGACAGGTGGATGAACAGGCGGTAGGTGACCGGGGGAGACGTCGGAGAAGACATTGGAGAATCCACTGGAAAAGCCTGCGGGGGGGCGCCCATCACGCCAGCAGGGCCCCGGTCCACGCTTTCCAGCGGCGGTACTTGTCGGCCAACCACGCCCCGTCCGGGTCCACCGTTTGCCCGGCCGGAGCCGCAAACGGCAACAATCCCGCCGCCAGCCGCGCTGCCCCCAACAGGGTAGC
>JAOUFN010000042.1 GCA_029858285.1 Nitrospirota bacterium
GCGGTGGTTGGCGCGGTGCGGGACGCGGTGGAGGGCGCGGTGGCTGACGCGGTGTATGGCGCGGTGTATGGCGCGGTGTCGGACGCGGTGCGGGGCGCGGTGTCGGGCGCGGTGCGGGACGCGGTGTCGGGCGCGGTGTCGGGCGCGGTGTCGGGCGCGGTGCATGACGCGGTGTCGGGCGCGGTGCGCCGCGCCGTGTGGGGCGCGGTGCGCAACGCGATAGATTACGGAAGATATGGCAGGTTCGGCGGCACCATGTGGCTGCACTGGCAGGCGTACATAAGCTTTTTCCGCGATGTAGTCGGACTCAAATTGCCAGATGATCTGTGGCAGCGCAGCCTGGATTTTGAGCTCGCGCAAACGTCGGCCAGCTACTGGTGGCCGAACCGGCATTTTGTCGTCGTCTGCGATCTGCCACTGGCAATCCACACGGAACAGGTACGACCGAGGGGATGGGGATCACACCGGCTGCATCGCGAGGATGGGCCTGCCGCCGAGTGGCGCGGCTGGGGGGTTTACGCGTGGCACGGAACCGTGGTCCCGGAGCGCGTAATCATGCGCCCGGAGACCATCACTCTGGCCGAGATTGCTGCGGAAAAGAACACGGAAAAACGCCGCGTGCTGCGAGAACGGTACGGCGAGGGCAGGTACCTGGCGGACACCGGGGCTGAGTTTGTGCACGGTGACGTCGAGGGCGCTCGCATCGGCGCAGCGCCACGCGCGCTTCTCAGAGATCACGAGGGCGTCCGGTTCCTGGTTGGCACGGACGGGTCAACCGGGCGCGTTTACTACATGCAGGCCCCGCCGGGGGCTACCACCTGTGCCAAGGCGCATAGCGCGCTCTGCGGCTTCGATGACAAGAGAATCAAAATCAAATCGTAAGGAGGTCGGCAATGAACTCGACTCAAACGCGCGGCGGGGTTCGTCCGGCCAACAACATGTTGACGGAAAACCGTTGCGCGGAGTGCAAAAACATCCTGGCAAACCGCACGGAATGCGCCTGCTGCGGTGTGCCGGTTTGCCAGGAGTGCGCCTCCGACGGAGGGCATACATGTCCTGATGACGTGGGTGACAAATGTTATACAAATTGATAGTGCGCTCTGTGGCTTCGATGACAAGAGAATCAAAATCAAATCGTAAGGAGGTCGGCAATGAACTCGACTCAAACGGCTGTGGCGGCGATCAGTGCTGCGGACCCCGTGGCGGAAATCCGGAACATCTCCGAGCTGGAGATCGGCGATGTGGCGCAGCAGGGCGATGTGTACCTGCATCGCGTGCCCGCTGATTGGCCACGCGGGGACGTGCTCGGCACCCGGCAGGTGGCGGTAGGTGACAGCGTGGGATCCCGGCATGTCGCTGAGGGCGACAATGTGGCGGTGCACGCGGGGGTGAAGTTGCCAGATGGCGTTCGTCCGCCGACAGGGTTTTCCACCGCCGACTTGTTGGGGCCGGTGATTGTTTGCGGCCCCGGCGGGATGGTGCTCACGCACCCGGAGCACGCACACCACCGGTGCGACGGCGAGGCCGTGCTCCAGGTGACGTACCAGGTTGATCTGTCTACCGACTCCCGTGTGGCGGACTGACTGATGACCCCGCGCCCGCCCCGCGTCCGCCCCGCGCCCGCCCCGCGTCCGCCCCGCGTCCGGGGATGTACTGGTGAAAGCCATTTCGGTGCAGCAGCCGTGGGCCTGGGCCATCGCCCAAGGGCACAAGCCGGTGGAAAACCGCCGTTGGCGCACCCACCATCGGGGGCGGCTGGCCATCCACGCCCCGCACACGGTGGATTGCGCCGCCTACCCCGTGCTGGACCGGCTGGGGCTGTTTCCGCCGCCCATCGAAAAGCTGCCGCGCGGGGTGATCGTCTGCACGGTGGATCTGGTGGAGGTGTTCGACACCCCGCTGGAAGCCCACGCCGCCGTGGCGCAAATGCTGCCCCCCGGCCCGGAACTGGATGCGGCGCTCCAGATGGCCACCGGACCCCGCTACTGGCTGCTGCGCAACCCGCGCCACTGCAATCCGCCACGGAGTGCGCGGGGCATGCCGGGACTGTTCGACGTGGATCCCAACCTGTGCCCGGCTTGTGGCTAGTGCGGTGCGGGCGGCGGCGGTAGCAACGAGAGGGAAGACCATGACCACTTACGACGATATCAATAAACGCCGCGCCACCAAAGACAACGGAAACCGCCGGGCGTCCCCGCCGTGGTCCCGCCGCGCGGACGATATCGTCCGCGCGGCGATTTGGACGCCCGAGGCGGATACCGTGCTGGTGCGTGGCCGCGAGCAGAAAGTTGGGTGGAAAGTGCTGCTGAAACAGATACAGCACATGGGTGTGCGCGTGAACAGCCTGACCGCGTTGCGGGAACGCTGGTACAAAGCGACCGGCAGGCGGAGAGGCAAGCGCATGGCCGGGATGTACGGTCTCGCGGTCAAGTACGCCACGCGCCGCTGCATTTCCTGTGGACGGAACTTTGAATCCGTGGACGTGCGAAAAAACCAATTCTGCAACAGGTGCAAGCGCGCGGAGCAATATCGGGAGGCGGCGGCTGATTTGGCTGTGGCCGAATACTGCCACCCGGAGGACACGGTGTTGCCCGTGGTGGAGATGTCGCGGGCTGACTATGACGAGCTCATCCTGCGCCAGAAGGGGCAGCCTGTGTCGCGCAGGCTGAAGTGGCGTGTGGAGGCTATCAGATGACCCCGCGCATCACCTTCTGGTCCGCCATTCCGCGCCCGCCCCGCGTCCGGTGGCAGGGCAGGAAACCATCATGGTGGCACACAGGCTCCGGTGCGCCGCGCGGGCGTAGCCGACTCCTGATGACCCTTCTGCGAAACATTGTGCTGGTGGTCTGCGTGCTGATTGCGCTGTGCGCGCTGGTTTGGCTGGCGCGGATCGAGGTGCCCGAATGACCATCTCTTTGAGGACCTGCCCATGAATCTCACACTGGAACAGGCCGCCGATCTGTTGGCCGCCGCACCCCGCGCTTTTCTGCCTGGCACCGGCGGTGCGGTAGTGGTGTTGTCCGCCGAACATGCGGCTGCCATGTGCGTGGCGGCTCAACAGGCCGCCGCCGCCATCCGGGCCGGTCTGCCTGTGGACCAGCAGCTCACCGTGGCGCAATTTTCGGAGCGGTTTCCCGCGTGGCCGATCGGGGCCGTCAGAAAGGCGCTTTTCAACCGCCTCACGAACGGCCTGGCGGATTCCGGCGCCATCTCCACCCGTGGCAAAAAAATCCTCATCAACACCGTTCTGTTCATGGAGTGGTCCAAATCCCAGAAGCCGCCGCGTGGGAATGTGGCGGGAAGGTGCCGTTAACAGACCACACCACGCTGGAACACAGCAGAACACGTAACCCGCTGTTTTTGTGTTCCATCGCGTTACAACTTGTTCCGCAATGTCCGTTTTGTCGGATTCCTAAACTGTAGGTCGGACGTTCAAATCGTCTCGGGGGCACCAATAAAAACAATGGCTTGCGTCTAATGACGTGGGCCGTTGTTGCTTTCGTGGGAAGGTTATGGGAAGGTAATGCAAAAGCATCCCCCTTTTTTCTCACAGGTGATCCCATGGCCTGCATCGAAAAGCGCACCTCCAAATTCGGCCTCGTCAGCTTCCGCGTCAAAATCGGCATCAAGGGCTATCCCCCGCAAACGGCCACCTTCCCCCGCCTCACCGACGCCCGCCGGTGGGCGGCGGAGACCGAGGCGGCCATCCGCAATGGCCGCTATTTCTCCTCCGGGGCCCCATCCCGGCACACCCTCGGGGATCTGGTTGATGTCTACCTGCGGGATTGTCTCCCCCACAAGGCAGTGCGCACCCAGTATGGCCAGCGGCAGCACCTGGCGTGGTGGTCGTCAAAACTGGGCGCCTACCACCTGGCCGCTATCACTCCCACATCCATCATGGATGCGTTGGGCACCCTCACCTGTTCCCCTCCCACGAAAATCCGCTATCTCGCGGCCCTGTCCCACGTGTTCACCCTCGCTGTCAAACAATTGGGGTGGGCCGATGCAAACCCGGTCGGGCGGATCAACAAACGCGCCCACGGCATTCGGGAAAATCCAGGTCGGGTGCGCTTCCTGGCGGCGGCGGAACGTTCCGCCCTGCTGGCCGCCTGCCAGGAATCCCGCTCCCCCCTGCTCTACCCGGCGGTGGTGTTGGCCCTGTCATCCGGGATGCGGGCCGGGGAGCAATTCGGCCTAACGTGGGACCGGGTGGACCTCAAAACCGGACGCATCCAGCTCGACAAAACCAAAAACGGCACCCGCCGGGTGGTGCACGTGGCGGGCCTCGCGCTCGATCTCCTGCGCGAAATGGTGCGCCGGGTAGACAACCCGCACGTGTTTCCGGCCCCCGTCGGTCGGGGCAAAATCGGCCTGCGCACCGCGTGGGGAGTGGCCGTGCGCCGCGCCGGGGTGCAAAACTTCAAATGGCATGACCTGCGCCACAGCTTTGCGTCGGAACTGGCCATGAACGGGGCCACCACGCCGGAGCTGGCGGCCGCACTGGGACACAAAACCTTGCAAATGGTGGCCCGCTACGCCCACCTGGGCGAGGCCCACCAGGCCGCCGTGGTGGAGCGCATGACCGAACGGGTGTTCGGTCAGTAACGCTACGGCGCACCCTCGTCCACAAGCGGCTCCACCAGCGCCGCAATTTCCGGTCGCAGGACAACCCGGGTCTGCCGCACGATCCGCTGCACCCTTGGGGTGAACGCATCGCGCACTGCGCGGTGGAAAACCTGTGGCGAAACCACCCCCTCCTTGGCCATGTCGTCGGCAATCCGGTTCAGTTCGGCCGCAAGCTGGTCCGGCTCTTTTTCGTACCGCCGGATGGAGATGGTCACTTCGCTGGCGAACCGCTTGGTGCGCGCCTTCTGGCGGTTTTTCATGCGGTCGGAAATGTCCGCCACATCCCGCGCCTGCGAAACCACCAAAGGCGTGCTGCCCACGGCCATGCGCGCCAGGTCGGTGCGGGTCAGCATGGTTTCGTCCCATTCGGTGTAGCCGTTCAGCCAGGGACTGGTGTAGTCAATCCGGTCGTCGGCCAGCGCCTCGAACCACCGTCGTGGATCACGGATGGCGTCGCTCATCGGCAATCCGTTTGCGGCCGCCTCCAGACTCTTCAGCGGCTTGCCCACCCCACCGCTCAGATTTTTCAACTGGTCCACCGCCCCGGCGTTCATTTCGCCCAGGGCGCGGGCGTTGCCGATGGTACTCCACCACGGTCCCTTCAGATCGCGCAGATCGTGGGGGAAAAACTTGTCTCCCTCACCCACGCGGGCGCTCATCTCCTCGCCCGCAATTGAGGGCATTCCTCGCACCACTACGTTGGTGGCCATGCCAGCCAGTTCTCCTTTTGCCTGCATCTCCAGCGCCAGTTTTTTCAGCTCCTCAATGGGCGAAAAATCAAACAGGCTGTCCAGCAGGACGTCCAGCAACCCCACAAACGGAAGTCCCAGCGTCCCCGCCACAAGAAAAAGGCTGGTCAGGTGCAGGGGCAGGGCGGTTTTCGGGTCCATAGGAACCCCGGTCAGGTTCTGTCCGGTCAGGCTCGTGCGGCCCAGTTCCCAGGTGAACGCCAGTTGTTGGGCCAAAAAATTCTTGAACTGTGCGGGCACCCGCAACAGGGTGTTGCGCATGGCCTCCGGCTTGTTGGATGGACCGTAGTGGTGCTGTGTGAACAACATGGTGCGCGAGGCCACCCGGAAGGCTTTCGCCTCCGAGGATCCGGCGGCCTTTGCCTTTTCATATGCCCCCAAAAATACGACCGCGCGGTTGAACTGCTCCGCCTTGTTGAAAAAGAACAGGCTCAACCGCGCCGCGTTGTCTTCGGCGTCAAACTGATGTGCGCCAACCTCCGCATGGCGGAAGTTGCTCACGATGTCCGCCCGCTCCAGCAGACGGTAGTACCGGTTCGGGTCCCCGCGCAGGCGCGAGGATAGTGCCCGGCCCAGCAGGGTCACACCCTGCATTGTATATTCCGGGCCCAGCACCGGCAGGGTGTTGATCACGGTCTGGGTCAGGTTCACCACCGCGCTGCCCAGGTTAAAAAACATCCCCAGTTTCAGGTGGCTCATGTCGCTGATCATGGCCCCGGTTAGGGCCCGCGTCTTGAAGCCGTGCGCGTCCCGCAGGGCGCCATAGGCCCGCGCGCCCACATAGCTGCCCAGCAACATTCCCACCAGCGGGTTGCTGGCCATCCCCAAAAAAAGCGGGGCAGAAACAGTGGCGGCGGCTCCGGCCGCCACCATCGAAGGTCGCGCCCACGGGCGGTCCAGAACTTCGTCGATGCTGGTTTCCATCGGCTGCTTCTGGCCGTTCACATCGCGGAGCCAAGCGTTCACCATGGCGGTCAGCGTGGGGTTGTTGGAGGCGCTGCGGGCGGGCGAAAGCCCCAGCCGCTCGATGTCGTTAATGGCGCGGTGCTTGAGTTTGTCCAGATAAACGTACCGGATGGCCTCGCCGATGTGGGTGCGCATCACCCGGTCCAGGTCCTTGCTGTAACCGGCCACCCCGCTGCGGAACTGGGCAAACCCTGCAATCCGGCGGCGGAAGCGGCGGCGGGCAATGCCCTTCATGGCGTCCGCCAGCTCGGGCCCCTTCAGTTCAAGCTCCTTGCCCACTGTCCCCAACAGGCGCCAGTACGATGCATCACTCAGCGTGGTGGCCTCGCTGTTAGGAAAGGCAAACTGCACCGGTCGCACCATCAGCTTTGTGTTCGGGTCCGCTTCCATTACCCCCCGCGCGGCCGCAACCGCCTCCTCCTGCGAGGCAAAAAAGCCGTGTTCTCCCGCCACCAGCGTGTGGGTTTCCTGCTTCTCACCGGTCGGCTGGCCATCTGCATCCAGCACGTCGCGTTCGCCCAACCGATATGCGGCCCAGGTGCCAAAAAACTTGTGAGGGGCGTAGCCCACCCGGCGGCGCACCGTGCCCCGCCCCAAGGCGGCGTCCAGTTGGTCCAACTCCTTCATCAGGGCGCTGAACTCGTCCGTCTCCCCCCGCTTCATTTGCAGCAGGTCTTCGATCTGGTCAAGTTGTTGCGCCAACTCGTCGGGGTTGCCTTTTCCAGCCCGCAGCCTGGCCCGCAGCCGGGCCCGCTTGCCGTACAGGGTGCGAAACTCCGGATCGTCCATGTTGCGCATGGTGCCCATGCGCTTCAGCAGGGCCATCTTGCGGTTTTGCCGGGTGGTCTGCATGGACCGGTTGTGCTGGTCCACCAGCCGCCCCACCTTGTCAATGTAGCGCCGGAATTTTCGATATCCATTGACAATGGGCAGGCTGCCCCCGGTCATTTCCAGCAACTCGGGGTTGTCAAACACAACGGCGTCCGCATCACCCATCCAGATGATGTCCGTAAGCTTTTCCCAGTCGGGAGCACTCATGCCATTGCGGATGGCGTTGAACTCCTTTTGCAGGCGGGTATTGGCTGCCGAAAGGGCCGTTTCGATTTTTTCACCAAACCGCTGCAACGCCGCCAGGGAAGGGTTTCGCGCCCATGCGGCGCGGGGGGTCCACAACATGCGGCGGATGTAGTCAATGTCGCGGGATGTCTTTGGCTCCTCGATGCGCACCCCCTCCGGCGGGGTGGCTTTTTTGAACATGTCGCGAATCCGTGCGGCGTCCTCCTGCACCGCCTTGCGAATGGCGAAAATGCCCAGCAGCTTGTCAAAGTCCACCGCCCCGGTTTCGTCCGACAGGATGCTGGCGATCCCCGCAGCGCGGCGCGGCGCGGGGGGCGCCTGCACCACCGGCGGCGCGGGGGGCGCCTGCACCACCGGCGGTGCGGGGGGAGCCTGCACCACCGTCGGCGCGGGGGGGGCCTGCACCACCGGCGGCGCGGGGGGGGCCTGCACCACCGGCGGCGCGGGGGGGGCC
>JAOUFN010000008.1 GCA_029858285.1 Nitrospirota bacterium
CGATCTCAATAGTACGGCCGCAGCCGCGGATGGTGGTGGCGGAACCGGTACGGGGGGCGGTGGCGGCATTGGTGGAGGAGGAACTGGCGGGGTTGGCGGGGTTGGCGGGGTTGGCGGAACCGGTTCGGGCAACCCCTCCCAGGAAAGCGCCGCAGGCTGTAGCGTGGGGGGGGGCGCCGATGCCCTGCTGGCGGGGCTGTTGATCGTGGCCCTGTGTGCGGGGGCGCGGCGTCGGAGCCTGTAGCACCGGATTCCTAGTCGAAGCGCACGGGCAGCGTCAGCGCATGCCCAAGGCGCTTCAGGTATTCGGCCAGAGGGATCAGGGTGGCTCCGAAGCCCATCAGATGGCTGGTGACAAACTGGGTATCCAGCAGCGCGAAACCACGTTGCCGCAACCGCTCCACCAAAAACACCAGCGCCACCTTGCTGGCGTCGCGCTCGCGGGAGAACATGGACTCACCCATGAACGCTCCCCCCAGTGCCACGCCGTAAAGTCCGCCCACGCGATGGCCATCGCGCCATGCCTCCACGCTGTGGGCCTTGCCTTGGGCGTGCAATTCCCCGTAAACCCGGATGAGGTCCCCGTTGATCCAACTGCTGGGACGTCCCGGCCCCGGGACGGAACAATCGCGCATGGTGCCCTGGAAGTCGGCGTTCACCCGAACTTCGAAATGCCCGCAGCGCACTGTGCGGGCCAGACGGCGCGGCACATGGAAGGAGTCCAGTTCGAACACCGCGCGCGGATCGGGGGCGTACCACTGGATTGACCCGTCCTCCGGGTCGGCCATGGGAAAGATGCCGTGGCGGTAGGCATGCTCCACCAGTCGGGCATCGAAGGGAGAATGCAGGCGGGGCGGACTCACGGGGGATAATCTACCGAGAATGGCGTAATTTGCCGCGATCTGTTCCCGCCAGACGGGACGGCAAGGTTATGGGGTGGCTCCGGGTTCGGCGGGAAGGCCCGCCACCACGCGGAAACGCGGTTCCAGCGCGATGCGGCGGAAGCAGGCTTCCACCTGCCCGTCGGGGCGCACGCACCAGTTTCGCGCTGCAGCGGGGTCGATGCGGTGGGCGTCTTCCAGCAGGTTCAGAGCGCGGGTCGCCTCACCGGTCTCAGCCATTAGTCCGGCCAGGTAATGGCGAGCCGCAAAGGCCTCCGGTCGTTCGGTGATCAGGCCTTCCCACATGGCAATCGCCCGAGGGTGATCCCCGGAGTCCATGGCCAGCCAGCCGAGGAAAGCGGCCAGGTCGTCCCGTTCCGGCCCGTCGGCGGCGGTGGTCAGTGCCTGCTCTACTATCCGAAAGGCGCGTGGTCCGTCTCCGTTTCTGGACAGAAAGCGGGCAAACTCCTCCAGCACCGAGGGGTCGTCGCCAAATTCATCATAGAGGGTTTGAAAGACGTTGCGTGCGGCGTCCTTGCGCCCCATTTCGTCGTACAGGTGGGCCAGGTTGATCTGCGGTACCGGGTCGTCAGGGTCCAGTTCCACGGCGCGGAGGTAGCTTTTCAAGGCACGCGGATGGCGGCCTTCCAACTGGTAGATACGCCCCAGATTGGTCATGTGGCTGGCGCAGCCGGGGCTCTTGCGGGCCACGCGCTTGAGGTGAAAGCGGGCCTCTTCCAACCGCCCGGTTTCGGTGAGGGCGATGCCCTCCAGGGTCTCCAGACACTCCACGGCGTCCGGCCACTGGGTTTCCATTTCCGGGCTGCGTTCGGCGCGGGTGAGTTCGAGGACGCTGGGGAAATTTCCTTCCTCGTAAGCGCGGTGCGCCAGGTACTCCCGCGCCGGCAGGTCACCCTGACCGGAGAGCTCTTCGAGAATACCCACGCCGCGTTCTGCGTCCACACCCTCTTCCACCAGCAGCGCTGCCAGTTCGTAGAGAGAGCCGGCAGGCTTGGGGGCGGCGGCACTCTGTTCCAGAGCCTCCACCGCCTCACGCAACCGCCCCAGATGGCGGAGGGTGACGCCCTTCCAGTGGTAAAGGTCCATGTTGGGGCCAAAGTGCGCCAGGGCCCCCTCGAAAATCTTCAGCGCATCCTCGTACCGCCCCTCATCGAACAGGGCCAGCCCTTCGCGCAGGGTGCGGTCGATGCCACGCGCAGTCACCGAAACAATATCATCCATAGGGGCCATTTTACCCCAATACGGGCCTCCGGTCCCGCCCGTTTCGCGTTGTGGACCACTGACCTGCCGTGTTACCATGAAAAACCAGTAATCACCGGTGTTTCGACGGGCAGTTCGAGGAGTTCCCATGCCGCTTTACGAGTATCGTTGCGAACCTTGTGGGGATGAATTCACCCTGTTGCAGCCAATGAGTGTTCGCCCCGGAGACACCACCTGCCCGGCCTGTGGCGGCCGAGAGGTGGCGCGCCGTATGAGCGTGTTTGCACCGTCGGTTCCGTCTGGCCCCGCTTCCGCGCAGGGAGGCTGTGGCCCCATGGGCGGATGCGGGATCCCCCAGTCCGGGTGCGGTAGCGGTGGGTGCGGGTTGTGACCGTGCGGGCACGAACGGGGAACCTCTGATCCCGGGGGTGGGCCGTTGCGCACCCCCTTACTCGTGAAGCACTACTCATGAAGACCCCCATCGTCATCCACAAGGAGCGTTGCAACCTGTGCGGCGGCGCTCCAGCGTGTGTGCCCGCCTGTCCGCAGCAGATTCTTACCACCGACGGGCGGCGCATCGTGCTGACGCACACCAACCGTTGCCCGGAGGGGTGCACCATCTGCGTGGATGTGTGCGACTCGCACGTCTTTTCGCTGGTGGAAGAGGTACACAACGGGCTGGGAGTGGTGCCCGCCGAGCGTATCAACGGACCCGCGCGGCTGCATCATGTGTCGTACCTGCGTGACGAGGAGCAGGGTCGGGACGAAATGTCCCGTCGCTTTTCGGCCCTGTGCGATCGCCTTGGTATCCCGGACAGCCAGCGTACCCAGGGTGAAACCCGTGCCCACGCCTGGGGCACCGTGCCTGGCCATACGGACACCGCCCTGCAACTGACCTGGGAATTGCATACCGAGTATTACTTTGTGCGCGCCATTCTCGCCCACGACGAGGGCTCGTCAAAGCATGACCAGATGCCGGACGAAAAACTGGTGGAGGTGGTGGTGCCCCACTTGCAGGCCTTCGGCAGGCCGCCTCTGCTCACCTGCCTGGATATTCTTGTGGCAGACCGCCCCCTGGGGGGCGACGAGGTTTGCGACTGGATCGTTTGCCGCAACCGGTTTGGCGCTCGCGTGCTGGGTGGAGACCTGGCCGTCTATACGAACTACGAGCCGGTAAGCGGGCGTGAGCGCTATGTTCTGTGCGGCACGCCGGAGGCCATCCGCAGACACGGGGCGTTTGCCGCCGCCAACATTTGCCAGATCGAAAATTACTACCACCTGCTGATGATCCCGCGCACCGAGGTGCGCGACGTGGTGCAGGAAGCGTATCGCATGGAAAAGGCGCTTGGACAGCGCATCCGTGCCATCACCGCCGCCATCGCCAAGTCGGAACCGGCGCAAATGGAGGAGTGGCTCAAGGATCTTACCGTGGACCTGTCGCGGGTGGTGGGGTGGTCGGCGCGTTTCAACCATGTGTTGTCGGCCTCATTTCCCTATGGTGAGATGGTGCGGGGGGGATTTGCCGAGTGGAAGGAGACGCCGGTCGAGGGATTTTCCCTGCTGTCGCCGATAATCATTGAGCGGGTGACTTCGGTGGTGGAGGAGTACCGCGCCTTTTCCGCCCGACTGGATCGGCTGGAGAACGAGGTCTCCGATCTGGTGGCAATCCTGCGCACCCGCGCCGAGATGAACATGGAAAGCCAGAATACCCAGTTGCTGCAAAATCTGGATGCCCGATCGGCCATTCAGTTGCGCCTTCAGGAGATGGCCGAGGGGTTGTCGGTGATCGTCATTTCGTACTACCTGACCGGGTTGGCCGGGTATGTGTTCAAGGCGCTGGAGAAACAGCGGATTATCGACAACGCCACGATCCCTACCGCTGTGTTCATCCCGGTGGCGGTGGCAACTGCGTTCTATATCGCCCACCGGGGGGTGTCGAAGCTGCGCAAAAAAGCCTCCCGGATTTCTTCCCACCCGCCCGCGGGCTAACCGGATATCCAGTCGGAGTCGCCCACGGGGGTGGGCCAAGAGCTCGGGGATTTGTCCCCAGGGTGATTTTGGACACACGTGATGGGTGTAGAACAAACAGGTATGTGGCAGCCCATTCTGGCCTTGCTGCTTTTTGCCACTTCCACATGGGGGTGGGGATGGCTGGCGGAGCGGATTGTTGGCGGGCATTCTGGCAGCCTCCCCGGAGGAAATTCCAATACCCGCTGGGCTTTTTCCATGGTGCTGGGGCTGGCGACGCTGGCGCTGTGCGGTGGTGTGCTCAATTTGCTGGAGTTGGCGTATGCCCCGGCCTTGTGGGCTCTGTTAGCCATAGGCTGGCTGGTGGCTGTGGCACAGATGGTGATGTGGTGGCGCCGGGGGCGGGCACTGCCGGACCGGGAAGGGTGGCAGTGGGCGCTGGTCAGTGCCGGACCTGCATTGGTGGTGCTGGTATTTTTCGCCGTCACCCTGATGCCCGCAGGTATGTTAAATATCGGCGACGACCTGAATACCTACTTGCCGCGGCCAGTGAGGATGTTGGACACCGGCATCTTGGCCGCAGGCCCATTCGCGTTGATCGGTGTCGACAGCCTGGGGGTGCAGGGATTTTTTCATGCCTTCCTGCTGCTGGTGTTTCCCCTGACATTTCTGAATGGCTTTGACGCGGTGTTCTGCCAGGCCTTGTCGGTGGCCTTGGCAATTGGGGCGGCACGTTTCTTGGGAGGTCGTCCGTGGCACGGGGCCGCCGCTGCCGGGGTGGTGCTGCTGGTCAATATTCAGCAGGTGAATATTTCGGCCAACTACGCGCTGGTGGCGGGGGTTCTAGGGCTTTTTTTCGCCACCGAGGCATTGCAATTGCGACTGCTTTTGGGGCGCGGGCAGAGGGGTTGCGATCGCCCCGGAATTTTACGCGCCGCTGCCGGAGTGGGGCTATTATTGGCCTTTTTGGTGGCTCTGAAGTTTACTGCGGTTGTGTACGCCGGGTTGTTTTTCCTGTGTCTGTTCGGAGGCCTTTTGGCCACCCGTCCAGGGGACTGGCGCCGGGTGGGGTTGGCGGGTGCCACCACCGCGGGAGCGGGCACCCTTGCCCTGCTTCCGTGGCTGGTGTCCTATCGTGAGACCTATCTGGCGACGTTGCGAAACTTTACCACGGGCAGCCGTCCGCAGTGGGATGTGCGGCCGTTCCCAATGGGAGCGGAATTGCTGCCGGAGAAACTGTTCTCGACCCAGGAGTTGTTTTTGGGTGGCTTTGCTATTGTCTATAGCCTGTTGGCGCTGATTCTCGCGGTGTTGTGTGGTGTGGGTGTATGGCAGCTGGCGCGCAGGCAGCGGGGAGAAAAAAAACAGGTGTCCTGGGTCGTCCTGCTGGCCCTATTGGCGCCGACCGTGGTCATGTATCTGGTTAATCCATTTTTGATCGACGTAGATACTGCTATCCGTTACTCGTTGCCGTTTCTGGTCGCGTCACTGGCGGTGGTCACCCCGTTAGGGTTGGCGGTAAGGGCCGAGGGAGGCGGGGGGGACAGGCGGATTTCAGTCGTGGCGTTTTTGGGTTTGATGTCCTTGGTGTCCTTCCTTCCGTCCCTGGGGGGGCGACTCGCCCGAGCCGGGCAGCAGCACTCGGTGCTGTCCTATCCGGTAACAACAGCAGATGCCATGTATGTTCAGCATGTGGTGGCCCCCGATTTTTGCCAGTTGATTCGTCATGTGCAACAACAAGTCGAACCGGGGGCGGGGCTATTGGCGTGGATCGCCACGCCGCACTGCTTGGATTTTGCGCGCAACCGGGTGTGGGAGGCCTCGGCGCCGGGGCTGCTCAACCCGGCCTTGTCCCTAGGGTTGGAATCCCCACCCACAGCACTGTCGGATATGTTGCGTGCCAATGGGATACGCTACGTGCTGTGGGAGTATCAAGGGTTCCCAATTGCCACAGCGCAACGTCTTGAGCGCCAACTTTCCCGTGACCGGGCGGTGTTCCGGCGCTTGGGGTGGGCCAATCTGCGCTACCGGAAGTGGTTGTCCGACCTGGCGACCGAACCTAGGTTGATGCTGGCGGACGACCACATGATCCTATTGGATTTGGATGCGCCGCAGACTGAAGTGGTTCCCGTCCACTCCGGGGGTCAGGAGCGGACGTCCGGTAAGCAATGAGGTGGAAATGACGGTGCAGGCAGTTGGCAGAATCGGCGTAGTGATCCCGTGCTACCGGGTGACGGCCCACATTTTTGAGGTGCTGGCGGCGATCGGTCCCGAGGTCGCGCGCATCTACGTGGTAGACGACGCCTGCCCCGAGGAGTCTGGCAAGAGGGTTGAATCCACTTGCAGTGACCCGCGGGTAACCGTGCTGTTTCACGCGCAAAACCAGGGGGTGGGTGGGGCGGTGATCACCGGCTACCGGCAGGCGTTGGCCGATGGAATGGATGTGGTGGTCAAGATTGATGGTGACGGCCAGATGGATCCGGCCCTGCTGCCATGCTTTGCGTTGCCGATTCTGGAGGGACAGGCCGATTACACCAAGGGTAACCGGTTTCACAATCCGGAGGGTGTCGTTAAGATGCCCTTGGTGCGGTTGCTGGGCAACGCAGGGTTGTCATTCGTGGCCAAGTTCTCCGCCGGCTACTGGGACGTGTTTGACCCCACCAACGGTTACACTGCCATTCACGCCCGGGTGTTGGAGGAATTGCCGTTGGACAAGATCAGCAAACGGTATTTTTTTGAGAGCGACATGCTGTTTCGCCTCAATATTCATCGGGCCGTGGTGCTGGACATCCCGATGCGGGCGGTATACGGCGACGAGCGCAGCAATCTGCAGATCGCCCGGGTGGCGCCGGAAATTTTTGTTAAAAACCTGCGCAACCTGGGCAAACGCATTGTTTATAACTATTTCTTGCGGGACACTTCAGCCGCCTCCTTCGAACTGCTGGTTGGGGGCGGGTTGGCCCTGTTCGGGGTGATTTATGGCGCTGTGGCCTGGAGTCGTAGCGTGGCCATTGGGGTTCCGGCCAGCAGTGGCACCGTGATGCTGGCGGCGTTGCCCACCATCCTGGGTGTGCAATTGTTGCTGGCATTCATTGCCCACGATGTGGCCAGCGTGCCGCGCATTCCCCTTTCCGGCCGTCTGCGCCGCAAGACGGTCGTGACACAGACAGGGGAGCAGGGGGTATGAGTCCGCTGCACCTGTTTTTGCTACTGGTGTGTGTGGCCGCCCTTGCAGCAGGCCAGATACTGTTCAAGCTGAGCGCGCGGCATCTTTCCGCCAGTGGGCAGGGCATGATTTCCCTGCTGCTTTACCCGGGATTCCTGCTGGCGCTGGTGCTCTATGGTGGGGCCACACTGCTGTGGATCTGGCTGTTGCGGAATATCCCCCTGACCTTGGCCTACCCGTTTTTTGCCCTTACTTTTCTGTTTGTACCCCTGGCCTCCTGGGCGTTTCTGGGGGAGGTGGTGGGGGCGCGTTACTGGGTGGGGGTGGGGCTGATTCTGCTGGGCATCTGGGTGACTACCTCGCAGGTGTCCTAACGTGCGGCGTTTGCTCCCGGTTGCGGGTCAGATCGGCTGGCAGCGGAACACCTGGAACAGGTGAGGCGGCAACGCGAACGGCAGATTGGCCCGGTCGGTTACGCGGAAGCCACCGGCCTCAAAAACCTGGCGGATGTCGGCGATGTCGGTGTGGTGGTACTCGCCCTTGCCGGAAAAACCTGCGACAAAACGACCGATGCGGTAGGCGACGTTCTCCGTCGGTCCGCTCACCAGCATGCGCCCGCCGGGCTTGAGCCTGGTGTGGAAGGCGCGCACCCAGCCGGGGAGGTCGTCCACGTGCTCCAGCACGTCGGCGGCGACGATCAGGTCCTGCGAGTGGTCCGGGATAGCCTCGATGCGCTCGGGAAACGCCACATCAAGGTGAAGTTGTTGCGTCAAAGTGCGGGCAAACTGGGGGAACAGGTCGATGGCCGACACGCGTCGCCCTTCACCCGCTAGGGTGGGCAGAAACAGCCCGATGCCGCAACCAAACTCCAGCACCGTCTCGCCGGGGGCCAGCAGGGCCAGCCGGGCAATTTCCTCGTAACGCCGCCACATCAACCAGCGGATCAGGGGGTTGCCGTGGGTGTAGGAAGGGATGGCCATTTCATCCCTATCGCGCTCCGGAATGTCCGCGCGGGTAGCCGCAAGAATGCGCTGGATGTCGGGTGGCGACAGCTTCTTCACGATGCTCCTCAAGTCTGCCTGGTGGGGGCCGGGAGTATACCAGTTGGAGCCCTTCTTGGGTTCCCGTTCCCTGCAATCCGGGGTCAGCGAGGCCCCGACAGCATGTGTTTGATGAGCACATCGGCCACTTCGTGGCGAGTGAACTCGTGGGGTGGCACCACACCGTCACGGAGCATGGCGCGCACTTTGGTGCCGGACAGGATCACGTGGTCGTCGGCGCCGTGCGGGCAGGTCTTGTAGCTGGCCATACCCTCGCATGCCTTGCAGAAGAAGGAATGGTCGAAAAACATCGGGGTGATGTCCAGCTCTTCGGGGTCGAATTCGTCGAAAATATATTGGGCGTCGAAGGTGCCGTAGTAGTCGCCGACTCCGGCGTGGTCGCGCCCCACGATGAAGTGGGTGCAGCCGTAATTTTTGCGAACCAGGGCGTGAAAGATGGCCTCGCGCGGGCCTGCGTAGCGCATCGCTGCGGGGAATACCGAGAGGGCAGTGCGGTCCTTGGGGTAGTAGCGTGACAGCAGTACCTGGTAACACTCCATGCGCACGTTGCTGGGGATGTCGTCGCTCTTGGTATCACCTACCAGGGGATGGACCAGCAAGCCATCCACCGTCTCCAGTGCACACTTCTGGATGTATTCGTGGGCACGGTGAATGGGATTGCGGGTTTGAAAGCCGACGATGCGCTTCCAGCCGCGCTCCCGGAACAGGGTGCGGGTCTCCGCCGGATCCAGCCTGAACTCCAGGAAATCCTTGTGTGGCGGGCGGGCAAACAGCGTCACTGGCCCGCCGATCAGCCACTCGCCCTGCTCATAGACCTTGGCCACGCCGGGGTGTTTTTCGTCCTCGGTACGGTAAACCTCCAGGGCTTCCTTGCGCTTGTCACGGCGGAAGATGTCGGCAATTTTCATCACTGCCAGAAGCTGGCCGTCCGGTGCTTCCAGCGTCACTTCCTGGCCGGCCTTGAGGCGGGGGGCCAGATCGTCCGTCACCGCCAGGGTGACCGGCAGGGACCATGCCAGGCCGCTGGTGAGGTGCATGGTGTCTACCACCTGATCGTAGTCGTCCTTGACCATGAAACCGGTCAGTGGGCTCAGGGCGCCAGTACCGATCATTTCCAGGTCGGAGACCTCGCGGCTGGTAAGGGGCACATGCGTCAGGGTGCGGGCGCGCTTTGCCAGCTCTTCCTGTTCATGGCCGGTGGCGATGCGGTTGATGAGTTCCCCACCGTGGGGGGCAATGTTGTGGGTCATGGCAAAAACAACCTGTTGGGCAATACGGTTTGGTGATAAAACAACACACCCGGCATCTGTGCCGGTGTCCCTGATGGTGACCTAGATGGAGAAGTCCGGCGTAGGCTCGCCCTCAATGCGTTCGTCGAGCGCGACCTCCAGCACCTTGGTGCGGATATTGAATTCTTCCTTGTGGCCGTGAGCGTCCACCAGGGTCCAGGTAATGTTCTGGCGGTCGCGGTGGATGTGGGGCTGCAACGATGCGCTGAAGAAACCCATCTGGTAGGAAAGCTGAAAACGGATTGCCTCCTCCGGGCAGGCCTTGATACAAGGCAGGCAGTCCCAACAGTCCTCGAAGTATTTGAGATACGCCTTGTTGGTCTGGAAATCCTTGACGATCAGGTCGCCGGGGCACATGCGGACACAGGGTGGCTGCTTGGAATTGTGGCAGCCGTTGCACTTGTCTGGATCAACGATGACGGGCATGGATCTTTCTCACTTGAGGCCTGGCTGATGTGGCTCAGTTCGGTTTCGGGTGCGGCTTGGCGCCTGGGTGGTAGCGGTCACCGGGTACTAGTTGCTGGTAGGGGCGGAACAGTACTTCGATCTTGCCACTGGAGCGGTCGCGGCGGGTGTTCACGAATTTGAGCCAGTTGAGGTCGTCCCGCTCCGGGTAGTCGGTGCGGGTTTGGTAACTGGGCCAGCGGGTTTCCTTCCTGGCCATCAGATGCTCAATCAGTACCTGGCCCACCACCACTCGGTCCATCACCTCGTGGGCGCGCATCAGGTCGTGCATGTCCGCCACCACCAGTTGATCGAACTGGCCGGGGAGCTGGTCCATGTATTTGCGGGCCAGTTGCAGACGTTCTTCGTTCATTTCGTAGTTCTGGCTGGTGCCGCCCGCGTACTCCTCCATGATTTTCTGCATGCGCACTTCCATGTCGTAGGGTTTGACCCCGTACTTGACCTTGCCGTGGTTGAACAGGGGGTCAAAGCAGCGCTGATAGGCGGTTTCCACCTGCAGGTGGTCCACCTCCGGCAGAGCCATGGACTGCACTTCCTTTCCCGCGTGGCGGGCGGCGAGGATGCCCTCTGCCCAGCAACCGGAAACAAACTTGAAGGGGGCACCGCCGGCTACGTCGCCTGCGGCATACAGACCGGGCACAGTGCTTTGGCGATCAATGTCCACCCAGTAGCCGCCCTGGCAGTGGCCGCCTACGATGTACGGCTCGGTGGTTTGCACTTCCACCGGGTGCCGGGCCGGGTCAATGTCGTTGGCGGCCCAGTACAGTACCTGGGAGGGGTACATGTCGAGATAGGCCATCTTGAGCTGGCGGCTCTGCTCGTCGGTAATGTGGGTGGTGTCGAGGTAGCAGGGCCCGCGACCGGCCTTTACCTCCTGGATCGGGCCGTAGGCGCGGTAGGGGGTGGGAGCACCATCACCGCCCAGATGGGCGTAGCGGGTTTGCATAAAGCGCTCGCCCTTCGAATTGACCAAGGGGGCGTTCACCCCCAGCGCCAGGGTGCCGGTGGGGGCAATGGCGTCCTTGGTACGCAGGGCCACATAGCGCATTTCGAAGGAGGTCATTTCGGCCCCGGCGCGGATGCCCATGGCGTAGCCGGCACCGTTGTTGAATGGCGAGTACCAGGTTTTGTGCTGGGCGTCGTAGGCGTTGTTCGGCTTGTAAAGCCCGGCGGCGCCTCCGGTGGCGACGATGGTGGCCTTGGCGCGGAAGGTATAAAAAGTGTTGTGGCGCAGGGAAAAGCCCACCGCTCCGGCGCAGCGCTCGCCGCTCATCAGCAGGTCGGTCACCACCACCCAGTTGTGGATTTTGGCACCTGAGTCGCGGGCTGCCTTGGCGATGATCGGCTTCAGACTCTCGCCGTTGATCTTGATGTTCCAGCGTCCGCGTGGGGCATAGTTGCCACTTTCATCGCACAGGATCGGCAGGCCCCACCCCTCGACCTTCTTGACCGAGTACTCGAATAGCTCGGCCATGGACTGCACCAGATCCTCGCGGATCAGGCCACAGGAGTCGTAGCGTACATATTTGACGAAGCTTTCCGGGGTTTCGCCGGGATTCAGATAGGCGTTGATCGCGTTCATGCCCGCAGCCAGGCAGCCGCTGCGATCCACGTGGGCCTTTTCCACGATGGTCACCGACAGGTGCGGGTATTTTTCCTTGATCTCCGTTGCCGCCAGGCACCCGGAGGTGCCGCCACCGATGATGAGAATGTCAGTGTCGTGGGTGATCCGTTGAATGGACTGCTGATCCGGACGCTCCATGGTTGCCTCAATCACACGTACAGGAGGGCGGGAGCCCTCAAATATGAAACATGATGCCGCGGGACCCTTCCAGTTTGCGCTTGCGCTCCACCAGATCCCGCAGGGTGATGCACTCGAACAGATTGCGCACGGCGTCCTGGGCCTCTTGCCACAGGGCGTGGACAGCGCGAGATGCGGCGGGCGCCTGATCGCCGTGTGCGGACTTTTCCCACTCCTCCTGGAACGGCCCCTCCACCGCCTGAAGCACCTGACCCACACGGATCAGTCCCGGTTCCGTCGCCAGCATGTAGCCGCCTCGGGCCCCCCGCACGCTGCGTACCAGCCCGGTTTTTTTCAGCGCCGCCATGATCTGCTCCAGAAAACGCACCGGAATGCCTTGTCCGTCAGCGATAGAGCGAACTTGCACGGGCTCCCCCTCGGGGGCTTCGGCCAATGCCAGAAGCGCTTCCAGCGCATATTGCGAACGGGCAGAAAACTTCATAACAACGTATTCCGATCAATTTAGTGCAGATTGTATCTGCGGGCCCCCCGTGTGTCAAGGGATCCGGATCGGAATTGGTGGAAAACCGGGTCCCGGCTCTGGAGAGCCGGGACCCGGTTGGCAGGTGGGTGGTTACGGTGAGGTGACGGTAAGGGCGTAGGCGCCGAACTGCCCGGCGTAGGGGGGGGAGATGGCCGAATGTTTGACCCAAATCTGGTACACGCCACCCATGAGTGCGGGTGGTGTGTATGAAATTGCCGGATCAAAGGACGAACCATTGCGCGGGCAACTGGGAGGGAGGTAGAAACCGCATGTCGAGTAGTCTATCCCCAGGTTGTCGTCACTGGCGACATTAGCACCGGCCGGGTCGTTCAGTGCCAGCATTGCATCCAGCCCGCCGCTTTGGTAAGAGATCCGGAAAGTATACGGCGTGCTGGCAGCCAGGGTGACCAGATAGTAATCCGTGTCCGAACTGAGGAAAAACGGATTGGGGGCGAGGTTGCCGAACACAGCAGGTCCATTTGGGGTGACCGATACCGTCGCACCAGCGAAGGTGTCGTCCAGGCCACCGTCCCACGTCAGGTCCATGCCATTCAGGGCTGCGGTGGCTTCCACCGCAGCGAGGCTGGGGCCCAGCCCCGGGGTGAGTTTTCTCCAGAATTCGTCGTGGGTGGTGTTCAACACAAGGCCCAGGGCGGTAAACGCTGTCAGCACATTGGGGCCAAGGCCCGATGTTCCATCGTCGTCGGTCGCCGGGGTGTCCACCAGATCCCAAAGGAAGGCCGCAACGTCGTTCTCGCTGACACTGCCGCCACGCGCCGGAAAGACCGGGCCGCTGCCCAGCGCCCAGAATAAGGGGTCGGAGGCAACCGTTTCCAGGTCATACCCCCAATTTTTGGTGGGGTTGGTGTCTAAATAAATGGGGCTGCCAAGGGCAGCTCCGGAGAAGTAGCCGCCCCATCCCTCCGACCACGCGAGGCGGGCATCCTGGTCCGGCTCGAAGAGGTAGTGGATGCCACCCGGAGAGGTGTCCTTGGACAGTGCATAGGCCACGAAGTGGCCCATCTCGTGCATCATCACTGTATCGTCGTACTCGTCGGGATCGCTGATGGTGCTGTTGATGGTGATGGTGGGTACCGTGAAGGGCACTGAAAAATAGGAGGAGCCGACCCCGAACCCCGATCTCCAAACGACGTCGAGGGGGGGGAGAGGGGAGGCCAACGCCAGGTTGGCGATCATGTACTCAATACCCTTGGTGCCCACGTCCAGCAGGTTGAAGGCGGCGCCCGCTGTTGTCACGGGGGCGGTGAGGCTCAGGGCTGGGGAGGTGCGCTCATCAATGCGACCGGTGGCCATCGCGTAGACGTTGCCCCGCAAGTCCGTCACTATGACCGGATTCTGGCCGGGAACCGTGGCATTGGAATAGACGCGCACCTGTACGCCAGGAGAGCCGGTGTTGTTGCCCGATACCGTGAAATTCCCGTTGATATCGGTGGAGGCAGAGGCGAGTTTAAGGGAGTCAGAACAGCGCAACACGTCTACCGTCGCGTAGCGGACGGGCAGGGTGGCCACGCCGGTAAAACTGTTGGCGTCGTAGGTTTTGTCCTCGTACAGCGCGGTACCGGAGAATGTAAAGGCGCCGGAAGTTCCCGCGAAGGGGATGCACAACCCGGTGGTGGTGGTGGCAGTGGCGGCGGACTGTCCAAAATCAACATTGCTGCCACAGGAAAGCAGCAGGGTAGCGAGCAGCCAGGGGAAAAAATTTGTTTTGCGCACCATCATGTCCCCCTTACGAGTTCCCGTACCTTCTCGGCAGAAAACGCTACCAACTTGACCTGTCCGATCCGTTCCGCGAGCACCATGCGGATGTGGCCCCCTGCCGCCTTCTTGTCCAGGGTCATGGCGTCAGCGACAGCGGCGCGGTCGATGCGGGCGGGAATTTCCGTGGGCAGGCCGAAACGTTGCAACAGCGTCCGCTGGCGCTCCATCTGATCTTCGTCCAGGATGCCCTCGCGATGGGCGATGCGTGCAGCGGCCACCATGCCGATACCGACCGCCTCGCCGTGCAGATAGCGACGATAGCGGGTAACGGCTTCCAGTGCGTGACCCACCGTGTGGCCGTAATTGAGGATGGCGCGGCGCCCGCTGGTTTCGCGCTCGTCGTCTGCGACTACAGCAGCCTTCAATTCGCAGCAGCGGCGCACCACGTGGGCAGTCACTCCCGGTTCAAGGGCCAGGATTTCCTCCACATTGGCTTCCAGATAATCGAAAAATACGGGGTCGGAGATGACCCCGTATTTGATCACCTCGGCGATGCCTGCCAGTAACTCCCGGCGGGGCAGTGTGGCCAGTGTGTTCATGTCCATGAATACCAGGCGGGGCTGGTGGAAGGCGCCGATCAGGTTTTTTCCCCTGGGATGGTTGACGCCGGTTTTACCGCCCACGGAGGAATCCACCTGGGCCACTACCGTCGTGGGAACCTGCACAAAGCCGATGCCGCGCAGGAAGGTGGCGGCGGCAAAACCGGCCATGTCGCCGATCACCCCTCCCCCCAGTGCTACCAGCAGGCCGTTCCGGTCCATGCGGCGCGCCACCAGATGGTCGTGGATATGGCTGATGGAACGTATGGTCTTGAAGCGTTCACCATCCTCCAGTTCACACACCGACACGTCAAAGTCGGCTTTCGCCAGAGAGGACTGGACAGTTGTCAGATAGTGGGCGGCCACCGTTTGGTTGGTGACGATGGTGGCTGCAGTCCCCGGCCCCAAGGTACGGCAATGAGCACCCAGGGTGGGCAATGTGGCGCTGCCGATGAGGATATCGTAGCCACGTTCGCCGAGTTGGACGGTTACCTTTTCCATGTCCCTTCCCGATGCAGTCGGACCACCTCGCGGGCCACGTCGTCCACTGGACGTCCTGTGGTATCCACCACATGGTGGCATTCCCGGTAGTATGGGGCCCGCGCTTCCAGTAGTGATTCCACCTGGGAGGCCAGGCTGCCGCCAGTGTCCAGCAGTGGGCGCCCGGCCCGGTGGCGGCGGGTGCGGCGCACGATGGCTGCCACCGAGGCGGTAAGGCACACCACATGGCCTGTGGCCGCCATGATGCGCCGGTTTTCGGCGATGGTCACGGCACCACCCCCGGTGGCAACCACGCAACCGTCCCGGCGCGCCACCTGCCGCAGGGCGTCGGTCTCCCGGCTGCGGAAGGCGGCCTCTCCCTCGGTCTCGAAGAGCTTGGGGATGGACTTTCCCGCTGCCCGCTCAATCACCCGGTCGAGATCGACAAACTCATAGCCGAGATGGCGCGCCACCAGTGGCCCCACGACACTTTTGCCGGTACCCATGAAGCCGGTGAGGAACAGACATTCCATGGAAAGGCTTCAGGGGTCGCGCTTCACCCGCACTTCACCTGGATAATCGAATTCCAGCGTGCGGAGGTGCCCTCAATGGCGGCTGCCAGGCCGGAGCTTGCGGAGTAAGAGTATGCCTCTATGGCGGCAGGGCAGCTCAGGATTACCACCGGAACTGCCTCGACGAAGCCGTGGTCGTCGGTTTTAGTGTGCCAAATGCCGTTCAGAATATCCGCCGTCAAATCCCCGGCCCCCAGGTTGTAGGCGGCGTCGATGAGGGAAAAATCGAAGTTGTCGTAGCCCCGGAAAATGAGTTCTGCCTTGAAACCTGCCAAGCTGCCGAAATGGTAGTTAGCCAACCCCATGTTTATCGCCAGAACCGTGGACCGGTTGCTGGCCGCCACGATCATGTGAGAGTCGAGCCCGGCGTAGACGGTGATGTCTGCCCCTGCAATTGGTCCGGGGTCATAAGTGGTGGTTCCCGACTGCGGATCGTATACAGGAAACGGCCGCGTCACCTCGAATTGCACGGTGGCCGAGGGGAAGAATACGATGGCCTGGCCAAAGGGCATGCTGTAGCCCCAGACGGTATCTGGACCCCAGGCGGTCAGGCTGCACAAATGGCAGGTGCGGCTGTCTGAGCCGCAACCGGCAATCGTAAGCGCCAGCAGGATACCGATTGCAGTTCTCCCGGGCCGTGAGATCCTGGTGCGAAAGCGGGTGTACAGCGCTCTCCATTCGTTTTGCATGTAGGAATAAATCCGCATGGTGCTACCTCACTCCTCGATCCGCGGGGTGATGAATACCAGCAACTCCCGGACGGTTTCGGATTTCACGTTGTTTTCAAACAGCAGCCCGATCAGAGGCAGTTTGTTGAGGAACGGTATTCGCTTGGTGGAGGTGTTTTGCTCTTGCTCGTAGATGCCACCGATCACAGTAGTTTCACCGTTCATCATCAGCACAGTGGTTTCGGCGTGGCGGGTGGCAATGGTGATTTCGCCGTTGATGATTTCGGGGGCATCCTTGTTGACCGAAATTTCCAAGGATACCCGACCGTCACCGGTGATGCGGGGGGTAACCTGCAGTCCCAGTACGGCGGGGATGAGCTGGACCTTGGTGCCCTCGGAACTCACCGTGCGGAAGGGAATCTGGTTACCGGCCTGAATGGAGGCCTTTTCGTTGTCCAGCACGGTGATTTTGGGCGAGGAGATGACCTTGTTGAGGCCCTGCGTTTCGCCGGCGTCCAGACGCAGATCCAGGGCCAGAGGGGTTCCGATCAGGCGCCCGAAACTGAAGCCAAGGTTGCCTTCCGTGGCACCTCCTGGCAGGTTCACCGAGATGTCCGGAGCCAGGTAACTTGTGGCGCCGTAGACTGAAGCGGCGCCTCCCCACTGAATGCCCAGGTTGCGGCTGAAGGTAGGGGTCACCTGCACGATGCGGGCCTCGATGGTTACCTGCGGGGTGGGGCGGTCCATGTCCCGGATCAGCTTCGCCACCAGGTCCATGTTGCTGGCAATTTCCTTGACGATCAGGGTTTTGGTGCGATCTTCCACGGAAACGGTGCCGCGGTTGGACAGGATGGAGCCACCCGGAGAACCTTGTCCGTCGGTGATCAGTTTTTTCATGTCGTCCGGCTTGGCGTAGTGCACGGAGATCATGCGCGTGGTCAACGACTCGGCGCTTTCGATGGCCGCTTCGGCCCGGGAAGCCTCGTCACGTTGCCGTGCCAATGCCGTCAGCGTGTCGATACGCAGGACGTTGCCTTCCTCTTCCATGCCCAGGCCACCCACCTTGAGGACCAGGTCCAGGGCCTGGTCCCAGGGAACCTTCTCAAGCTTGAGGGTCACCGTGCCCTTGACCGAATCGGAGATGACCACGTTGCGCCCGCTGACGTCGGTGATCAGTTGCAGTACCTGCCGGATTTGTGCGTCCTGAAAATCCAGAGAGATGCGTTCTCCGGACCAGCGGCTGGCCTGGAGGGTGACGCCCCCTTGCGGCATGGCGACGCCCGCTATCAGCACGGATCCGAGTACGCAGGCGGTTATCAGTCGTTTCATGGAGTCACCTCATCGGGCCGGAGGGCCAGCGGTGTTTCAATGCGGATTTTTGTGCCGTTCACCGTTGTATCCCATTCCTCGACGATCACTGTGTTGCGGGTGATCTTGCGGACGACACCGCCGTTCTGGCCGATGGCCGTGCCGCGACGAATCGTATACCCCTTGCCGTCCTGGGTGATGACCCGCGCGTAGCCACCGTGGGCGGACCAGACGATGCCCACTAGTTTGAATTCGGACAGTTGGATCGTTTCCAACACCGCATTGGGGTTATTGAAATCAGTTTTCCGCTGCTGCGGCAAGGCAAATGGGTCCCGTAATCCACGCCCGGTGTAGGCGAATGGCACCGGCGATCCAATATCCTCAGCTTCTTCCTTTGCCGGGATTCCAGGCAAACCACCGACTCCGGGGCGACCGCCAGCAGCCGGCATTTGCGTCGGCAGCCCCCCCCCTGCCGGGATGGCGGTTGGCATGGCCGCTTGCGGCGTGGTCGGGGCCGCAGGTGTAGTCGGGGCCGCAGGTGTGGTCGGGGCCGCAGTGGGCAAAGCCGGTTTCGGCGTGGCCGGGGCGGCGGGTAGGGCCGGGGTGGCAGCGGGCAAAGCCGGTTTCGGCGCGGCCGGGGCGCCAGCAGGCGGAACAAGGGCGGGCAGGTCTGCGGGTGCGGCGGTCTGCGGGGGCGTCAACGGCGGCAATGCCGATGGATCGGCTGCTGTGGCCGCGGTCCCTGCGGCCGCAACGATGCCAAGGAGAGCCGCCAGCAGGAAAACCCACAGCGTCACTCGTGGGCGCAGCATATGGTGCTTGCTTCGCGTCACGTCCTAGTGGCCTTTTTCTGTCAGCTTGGCCCCTGGGGGGGTGGGGCCCTTACCCTTCGCACCGGGTTTTTCTGCAGCCCCGCACGTTCCCGCCGCTTCCGCTCCTGGAGGAGGGGCTGCGAAGGCGGTTGCCGTAAATCCGGTACTCAGGCGGGAGGATTCCTTGTTTTTGTCCGCCTTGATGTGGACCTTGGAGAAATTGACGATACGGTCGAGCTGTCCCAAGTACTCGAAAAATACCCCCAACTGGTGATAACTCCCCTCCACCTCAAGGTGAATGGGCAGTTCCTGGTACAAACAATTCGGATTCTGCTTTTCGTCATCCGGGCGCCAAACCTGGAGAGAGAGCCCGGCTCGGGAACCGGAGTTGGAAATCTGCTTGAGCAGGGTATCCACCTCGAAGGTATCCGGAAGCTGTCGCTTTTGTTGTTCCAGTAACGTCTGCAACCGCTTGTTTTCATTTATCAATTGGTCAAGGCGCTTCATCTTTGCCTGGGCGATTGCCAATTCACCGTCGAGCGCAATCCCCTTGGCTTTCAGATCGGTAATGGACTGAATCTGGGGCCAGATACCGAGCAGCCCCACCAGCAATACCGTTACCGCCACGGCACCGCCGGTCACACCCTTGCGCTGCTTGGGTGTGAGGTTCTTGATGGCGTCCATCGGTTTCACGGGATCTTGGATCCTGCGGGGGCGGCTACAGGCTCGCCGGTCACAATGACGGCCCGGATGGTAAATTCAAAGGCCGACATCCCTTCACGGCTGGAGCGCTTGGACTCCTTGAGTTGCACGCCGCTGATCAGATCCAGCTGTTTCAGTTCACGCAGCATTTCCACAATGTCGGTGTTGGAAAGCGCCATGCCGGTGATCTCCACGATCTCCTTTTTGGTTTTGGTGTCCTCCGATTCTTCAATTTCCGTCAACCACACCTGATTTGGCATGTGATGGGCCAGGGCGTCGAGGAATCGCACCGGTCGCGTCTGGTGCTTGCGAAGGCGGCGGATGACTGCGATTTTTTCCTCGAAGCGGGCCTTGTTCTCCTCGAAATTGGCAATCTGCTTGCTGTCGTTCTTGAGCTTGTCGATCTGCGCGTTCATTTCGTCGTTGTGGCTTTCCAGCGTGCTGGCGTTTGCAAGCAGAACACCGGTGGCGACAAAGCCGACGATCATGGTGGCCACTACCGCAGCCACTGTGATGGCGATGAAATTGCGGACCTCGACGGTTTTCTTGGAAACACGTCCGCGCTTTTGTGGGAGGAGATTGATGTGGATCATCAGTCAGCCAGCCTGCGGGTGGCGAGTCCTGCGGCAACGCCGAGGAACGGGGCATCTTGCTTGAGCACTTCGGGGTCAATTCCCTTGGCGATATGCAGGTTGGCGAACGGGTTGAACAGTTCCACCGGGATGCCCAGACGGTCGGCGACCTGTTCCACCAGACCGGAGGCCTTGGCGCCACCCCCGGAAAGATAAACGCGGCTGACCTGCTGGGATTGGACGGTGCTGCGGAAGTAATCGAAGGTGCGACCGATCTCGGCGGCGACTTCGCCGTTGGTGTCCTGGACGATGGCCAGCACCCGGTCTTCGTCGATGCCTTCAATGGCTTCGCCGCACTTGGCGCGTTCCGCCTCCATGAAACTGATGTTCAGCGATTTCTGGATTTCCTCGGTGTAGCGGCTGCCACCCATGGAAATGTCGCGAGTGAACGCCGAAACGCCGTCCACCAACACATTGATGTTGATCACCGTGGCGCCGATGTTGACCAACCCCACGATGGGGTCGCCGGCGCCATAATTGGCGCAAAAGATGTTTTCCAGGCCGAAGGCGTCCACGTCCACTACCACGACGGAGGCGCCTGCCTCTTCCACCATGGCAATCATCTCGCTGACGCGGTCCTTCTTGGCCGCCACCAGCAGCACCGGCATCTGCCCCTCGGGGGCGGGTCGGCTATCGTTGTCCATGATGTGGAAATCAAGGTGGACATCGCTGATCTCGAACGGAATGTACTGTTCGGCCTCAACCGCAATGGCGGCGCCGAGCTCATCCTCGTCCATGATCGGCAGATTGATTTTTTTGACGATCACTGAATTGCCCGCTACCGAGATCGCCACCTTTTTGGTGGGCACCTTGGTTTCGGTAAACAGGCTGCGAATGGTGTCCGCCACCTGCGAGGCGTCCATCACCGCACCATCCACGATAGCGTCGGGGTCAAGCTCCGCAAGGGCATAGTGCTCCAGCGTAAACTCGCCGTCCTTTTCCGCCAGATGTACCAGCTTGACGTTGCTGGAACCGATGTCGAGGCCAATCAGGGGGCCGCTCTGAAGGTTCGGCAGAAACTGGAGTAACTGCTGAAGCTTCGGATGCTGCAGGATCCGCTGGAAAGACATCACTCCACCTCCTTATGAAGTGACGCAGCCATATGCCGCACGGTCGGGATTGTACCCGGTCGTGCCGACATTGTGGGCGTCAAATTTTTGTTGGTGTGTGGTTTTTCCATGCCTTCCCTGGCGCCGACTGCTCGGTAACCTGTAATTCCCTTGTGGCCGTAGGCCGTCACTTGTTTTTGCCCGTCCGTGGGCGCTGTCGGGAGGGGGCCGAAACACCCTGCCAGCGGGGGGTGATATCCCCGCCTGCCCCAAGATTATCCAATATCCGTGCCACAACAAAGTCCACCAGATCGTTGACACTTTGTGGCCGGGTGTAAAACGCAGGCATCGCAGGCAGTATGCGGACCCCGGGTACGGCCGCCAGGGTGCGCATGTTGTCCAGGTGAATCAGGCTCAGAGGGGTTTCCCTGGGCACCAGGATCAGCGGTCGGCCCTCCTTCATGTGGACGTCTGCGGCGCGGCCAAGCAGGGTGTCGGACAGGCCGTGGGCAATACTGGCAAGTGTCTTCATGGAGCAGGGCGCCACCACCATGCCATCGGTGGGAACGCTGCCGCTGGCGATGGTGGCGTAGAGGTTGCGCGGGTCGTGAACCTGCAATTCAGCGGCGCCGGGGGCGTGGGCGGAAAGGGCGCGGGAGGCCGCTTCTGGCCCCTGCCCCAGGTCAAGCCCGGTTTCATCGCGCACAATGCTGCGCGCGGTGTCAGAAATCACCACGTGCAGTGCGTGGCCCTGGAGGGCCAGGGCCGCGATCAGGCGCGTGCCGTAAACAGCGCCACTGGCGCCGCTGATGCCAACCACGTAGGTGGCCATGTCCCTCCCTGAACGGCCCGCCCTGAGAGGGGCGGGGATCTGCTTCCCTGCGATCCTCACTGGCGGTACCTTCCTGGTCACGCCAGCCGGATCAATTCCTGTCTGCCCGCCCGATCGCGATCCCCCTCAGATGGTGTCGGCCTCTTGCTGTGCCTTCGCCTTTGGGGCGTCGCGCAGTCGCAATTCCACCACATGCCCCGCCTGGCGCAGACGCTGTGCCAGTTCGCCAGCCATCACTACCGAACGGTGTTTTCCACCTGTACAGCCGATGCCCACGGTAAGGTAACTGCGCCCTTCCCGTGCGTATTCCGGGATGGAAAAGGCCAGCAACCCCTCCAGTCGTTCCAGCAGTGGTCCTGTCCGAGGATCGGCCAAAACATGGTCTCGTACCGCCGGATGCTCACCAGTGTGTGCCGTGAGCTCGGGGACGAAATGTGGATTTGACAGAAAACGGACGTCGAAAAGCAAATCTGCTTCCAACGGGATGCCGTACTTGAACCCGAAGGCGACAAGGGAGATCGTCAATGTTTTGGCGGACGACTGTCGGCCGTAGTGGCTTTGAATGTAATTGCGCAAATCGTGGATCGACCATGTGGATGTGTCGATGCGCCGCTCGGCGGTGTTGCGCAAGGGAGCCAGCAGATCCCGTTCCTTGAGGATACCCTCAATAACACCCCCGTCTGGGGACAGAGGGTGGGGGCGGCGGGTTTCCGAGTAGCGACGGATGAGTACTGCGTCGTCGGCGTCCATAAACACGGTTTCCACCCGGTGCCCCATGGAGCGCAGGCGTGCGATGGGTTCGGTGCCGGCCTCAAGGAAGAAACGCTCTCGCACGTCCACCACCAGGGCGATCTTGTCTACCTGATGGTGGGGTTGGCTAAACAGCTCGGCGAACGGGGGGATAAGGGTGAGGGGCAGATTGTCGACACAGAAATACCCCGCGTCCTCAAGGAAATTGAGGGCGTGGCTCTTGCCCGAGCCCGAGGTGCCGGTCAGAACGACAAAATGAATGGGCGGATGGGTCACCGCAATCGTCCCCTCTCCCGCTCCGGATGCCTGCGGGGACATCCGGTCGCCGTGTGCGCGGTGGATGGCCGGAGCATCCCGCTTTCAGTCGGTCAGTTCGTCCCCGACGATGGTGGCTGCTTCATCCGCCAGGGAGGTGCCCCCCTTGTGGTGGACATTCTTGCCCTTGTAACGGCGCAACTGCTGTTCGATTTTATCCATGGCGCCATCGATGGATGCGTACATCTCCGCTCCTTCTTCCTTGGCGGTAAGCTGCTCGCCCTTGACGTGCAGGATAATCTCCGCAATGTGGCGCAGCTTGTTCACCTCCAGAACCACCCGTGCCCCGTAGGAGCGATTCACATATTTTTCCGCCTTGGCGATGCGGCTGTGCACATAGTCGCGAAGGGCCGGGGTGATTTCCATCTGGCGGGCGGTGATGTCCACTTCCATGGGGGCGGGCTCCTTTTGAAAAAAATTCTTCAGCAGTCCAGGTTGGCAACTTCCGGATACTGGGGGAATTATAGTGTCAAAACGGTCGTTTGCGCCGGTTTGACGGGGGAATGTTGAGTTCTGTCCGGTATTTGGCCACGGTGCGGCGGGCTACCACGACGTTGCGTCCCCGCAGGATTTTGACGATCTCCTGGTCCTTGAGGGGGTTGGTAGGGTTCTCGTCGGCCACCAGCAGGCGGATGGTTTCCCGCACCGACACCGAGGATACGTCCTCGCCGTAGCCCCCGACCCGCGCTAGTCCGCTGTTGAAGAAATACTTCAATTCGAGGATGCCGTGGGGGGTGTGCATGTACTTGTTGGTAGTCACGCGGCTGATGGTGGACTCGTGCATACTGATGTCGTCCGCCACCTGCTTCAGGATCAGGGGTTTGAGGTGGCTGACGCCAAAGTCGAAGAATTCGCGCTGGAAACGCACGATGCTTTCCGCCACGCGCACGATGGTGCGGTTACGCTGTTCGATGCTCTTGATCATCCACAGCGCGGAGCGCAGCTTGCCATCAAGGTATTCGCGGGCCTCGCTGGGCGCCTGATCGCGGTTGGCCAGCATCTTGCGGTAGTAGGGGCTGATGCGCAGCCGTGGCAGACCCTCGTCATTGAGGCGCACGCGGTATTCGCCGTCCACCGGAATCACGTATACGTCGGGGGTGATGGTGAAATTTTGTGTGGTGGCAAACGGTCGCCCCGGCTTGGGTTCCAGCCCCTCGATCACCTTGGCGGCCTGGTGGACCTCTTCCGGCTTGATCTTGAGGGCGCGGGCGATCTGCGGATAGCGGCGCCGTTCCAGGTCTTCCAGGTGATTGGCGACGATCTGCTCCACAGTGGTGTCTTCCAGGTCCAGTTGAGAGACCTGGATGAGCAGGCATTCCCGCAGGTTGCGGGCGCCGACGCCAGCCGGATCGAATTCCTGGATGACTCCGAGAATGCGTTCCACGTCGGCTTCCGGGGCGTTGCAGGCGGTGGCGATTTCGGCTATTTCGGTGCGCAGGTAGCCATCGTCGTCGATGTTGCCGATGATCTCCTCTCCGATCGCCATCTCACGCTCGGAGAGCGGGCACATGCGCAACTGCCAGCTCAGGTGTTCACCAAGGCTGGTGGTGCCGGCCAAAGTCTGCTCGAAGGAAGGCAACTCGTCGGGGGCGGAATCCACTCCGCCAAAGTCGCGGCCATCCCCCATGTCCTGGGCAAAATATTCTTCCCACTTGTAGCCCAGGGATTCGGCGTCGTCATCCATGGGACGGTCGTCCATGGGGCGCTCGTCCAGGGTGGGTGACGGGGTGAGGGGGGGATCTGCCGTGTCAGGAGCAGTCTCGGCGTCCACGGGGAGGTTGGACTCCGGCTCGTCCGCGAGATCGGCCTCCTCCATGGTCGGATTTTCCATCATCTCTTCGTCGATGGCCTGTTCCAGTTCCTGGCGCGACAACTGGAGCAGACGGATGGCCATCTGCAGTTGCGGCGTCATCACCAGTTTCTGGGTGAGAAGCGGACGGAGAGTGAGTTTCATACCTGACACGTTGCAACCAACCTTGCCGGATAAGCGGCCAAATAACGGACCGTGACGTTCAACCTATCGGCATTCCGGGGCCGAGGGTTTACCTGATTCCACACGCGCAGACCCCGGGGCTCGCTACAGGGCGAAGCGTTCCCCAAGGTAGATGTTGCGCACGCTGGGACTCTCCGCCACCTGGCGGGGGGTGCCCGACTCCAGAATTGTGCCTTGGTAAATGATGTATGCGCGGTCCGTAATTTGCAAGGTCTCTCGCACATTGTGGTCGGTGATCAATACGCCGATTCCAGCTTTTTTCAATTTTTCCACGATGTTCTGGATTTCACTGACGGCAATGGGGTCGATGCCTGCGAAGGGTTCGTCGAGCAGCAGGTGGCGGGGAGAGGTGGCCAGGGCGCGGGCAATTTCTGCCCGCCGCCGTTCACCGCCGGACAGGGTGTAGGCTCGGGCGTCGCGGATGTGGCCGATGTGGAATTCCTCCAGCAGTTCCTCCCGCCGGTATTGCCGCTGGTGGCGGGTAAGAGGCTGGTGTTCCAGGATGGCGTCCAGATTCTGCGCCACGGTAAGTTTGCGGAATATGGAGTTTTCCTGCGCCAGATAAGAGATGCCTTGGCGGGCACGGCGGTGCATTGGTAGCTGGGTGATGTCCTCGCCACCCAGGTGAACGCTGCCGCCGTCCGGCCGTACCAGACCGATGACCATGTAAAACGCCGTTGTTTTGCCCGCGCCGTTGGGACCGAGCAGCCCCACTACCTCGCCGGGCGCCACCTGTAACGACACATCGCGTACCACTGGTCGACCACCATAGGCCTTGCGCAACTCCCGGACTTCCAGCGGCATGTCACTGCCCTCCTGCAGGGGGGGCCGTGTCCGTCCCTTGATCCGGTTCGGTGTAGGTAAACGAGCCGCCTTGTACGGTACTCTCCTGGGTGTTCAGGTCGATGGTGATGACCTCTCCCGCCACCTGCATGCGCGGGTCGGACAGCTTGGGGGTGCCGGTCAACACCACGGTGGCGGTCGCCGGGGTATACTCCGCCCGCCCGGCCCGGGCAGTGCGGTCGCCGTACTCGAACACCACGTTGCCCTCCGCCACCATGCGGCTGACGTCGCGCCGCGGGGTGCTTTTTTCGCCCGCCGGGCCTGCCTGGGCCGCGTCCAGGGATACTTCCAACCGGTCGGAGCTCATGATCTGTCCTTCCCGAACCACCTGGACGTGTCCGGAAAAGATCAGTTTTCCATCACGGTTGGCATAGGCCATCTGGTCGGCGCTGACGGTCACCGGCACACCTCCCCCCGCCAGGTTTTGCAATGGGCGTTCCGCTGCGTCCGTCGGGACCACCGGGCCCAAGCCAAGCGTTGCGGCCAGGACCAGTATGCGTATCCGGCTGTTTACGGCTGCCATTGGACCTTCACGCCGTTCTTCAGGGTCACGGTCTGGCTGTCCACGTTGGCCTCCAGGGCGTTGCCGGTAGCGGTGAACTGTTGTTGAGAAAGGGTGGCGGCACCGACAGAGCGCACCGTGCGGGAGGCAGGGTCCCAGGTCAATCCGGGAGCCAACACGGTGATGCCGCCGGACAGCAACTCCACCCGGGCGGGATTGTCGGGCGGGCCGGAGACGTTGATGCTGTTGTCATCAAGGTTCACTTCGCCGCTGCGGGCACTCAGGGTTGCTGCCGGGGAGCCACGATCAAAAAACGTCACACTGAGGCCGTCGGCCAGTAGCCGGTGGTTGTCTTCGGTCAGCCTGGCCTGGCGGGCAGACAACTGCACATGGGGGCCGTCGGCACCCACTTCCTCCATGCGGAAGCCGGTGAGGGAAAGGTCAGCGGTAATTTCCCATGTGCCGCGGGACGGGCTGTCGCTGATGCGAGATACGTGCTCAGCCACCAGTCCCACCACCAATACGCCGCCAAAGGCGGCCACCGCCAGCAGTATACGGCGGAAAAACTGCAGGTGTTGGGGCACCTCAGGCACCACGCCGGGCGGACAGTTCCAGCCAGCGGCCGACGATGTGTTCGGCGGTCGCAGCCAGGCCGCCACAGCGGGTGTCGGCATCGTGTTCCAGGGCGGGGTCGCCGCTGCGGCCGAGGCGGACCAGTTCTTCGTGATTGACCGCCATCCACTCCTTGACCATGGGGGCGTCGGTTTCCATATGGAATTGCAGGGCATAGACACAACTGCCTATCCGGAACGCCTGGTGCGGGAAGCGTGGCGAACTGGCCAGATGCACCGCGCCGCGTGGCAGATCGAAGCCTTCTCCGTGCCACTGGAACACCGGCAACGGATTGGGCAGGCCGGAGAACACCTGGTCGCGAGAGCTTTCCAGGCTCAGGTGCACCTCGTCCCAGCCGATCTCGGGGGCGGGACCGGGAAACACTCGGGCGCCTGCGGCCAATGCGATGAATTGCGCCCCCAGGCAGATACCCAGGGTGGGAAAGTCGTGGGCAATGGCCTCCTGCACCAGTCGTAACTCGGCGCCCAGAACAGGGTCGGTGGAACTGTCGTTGACACTCATCGGCCCGCCCAGCACGATGAGTCCCCGGTAGCCGTTCAGGCTGCGCGGAACCGTAGCGTCGGGGTGGTAGCACGGCACCACCTCCTCTGCGGCGCCGGCGCGGCGCAGCAGGGGATAAATTGAGCCCAGTCCCTCGTGTGGCACCTGTTGAAGCACCAAAATGCGGTTGTGCATGGCTCGCGGCTTCCTTCCGTACATATCTGCGGCGCGCCCACAACGCGCCGACGGCGGGGTCCGGAACTCCTCCGATGGCGATCGGTCGGGGAATCGGGGGCGTCACAAACGGTGCCCCATGCGCCATTCTATCGCAAATTCGCGGACCCGGCATGGCGGTTGCCCCCCCCGGCCTTTCGTCCTGCTTCCCGGGGTTTACCCGGTGGTTACCTCCTCGGGCCGGATGCGGTAGGCTTGTCCGAACCCGGCCACCAGTTGAATGGATACCGGGCGGAACGCGAACAGGCGGAAGTCCGCCAGTTGGAACATCATGTCCGACTCCGGGAAACGCGCTACATAGAGGGCACGGGCCTGCTCGTAGTCGGCGCTGCCCCGAACGAGGGGTAGCGCCTCGCCGCCCAGGGTGGCGCGTACCAGCGCCAGGGGGTTTTTGTCGGGACCGTCGGATTCCGCCAGCAGCAGGGAGGCGCGGGGCTGTTCTTCCAGATTGCGGGTGTGAAGAGCCATTTTGCTCAGGTGCAGGTAGAGGATGCCGAGGTCGGCGGAGGGGCAGATGGGGGCCAGTGAGCAGTAGGGCGCACCGCCACCCACGGTGGCCAAACTGGCGACACGGGTGCCGGAGAGCATGTGCTTGAGCAGGGTCAGGCGTTCTGTCGGCTGCATGTGGTCAGGCGCGCCTCTGCGTGGGTTCCGCGACGGATTTCCCGGCGGGCTTTCCGGCAGATTTCCGGGTCAGGGCCAGGGCGGTTTGACGCGCCGCGCGGTCTACCTCCAGCAGCGTCTCCAGGGAGTCCAGGGATTGGGCGGGGTGGGCGTCCAGCGTGGCTGCTACCACCCGGGGAATGCCTGTGAACGGGATGTGGCGGTTCAGGAATGCGTCCACCGCCACCTCGTTGGCGGCATTCAGTACGGCGGGCAGTGTGCCGCCTTCCCGCATGGCGCGGAATGCCAGGGCCAGGCACGGGAAGCGTTCCGTATCCGGATTCTCGAAAGTCAGGGCGCCGAGGCGGGCGAAGTCCGGTACCGGCACGTCCAGCGGCAGCCGCTCCGGCCACGACATGGCGCAGGCGATGGGGGGGCGCATGTCCGGAGTGCCGAGTTGGGCAATGACGCTGCCGTCACGGTAGACCACCATGGAATGCACGATGCTCTGCGGATGCACCAGCACCCGTACCTGTTCCGGCTCCAGGTCGAACAGCCAGCGCGCCTCAATGACTTCCAGCCCTTTGTTCATCAGGGTGGCGGAGTCCACGGTGATCTTGGCGCCCATGTCCCAATTGGGGTGGTTGCGGGCCTGTTCCGGGGTAACCATTTCCAGTTCGCGCGCACCCAGGGTCCGAAACGGCCCGCCGGAGGCGGTGAGCAGGACGTGGTCCAGGTCTTCGCGGCGCCCTGCGGCCAGACATTGAAAGATGGCCGAATGCTCGCTGTCCACCGGCAGGATGCGCACCCCCCGGCGGCTGGCCTCATCGGTAAGCAGGTTGCCGGCCATGACCAGGGATTCCTTGTTGGCCAGTGCCACATCGTGCCCGGCCCGCACCGCCGCAAAGGTGGGGAGGAGCCCCGCGCCGCCGACAATTGCGGACACTACCAGATCGGTGGAAAAGGCTGCCGCCGTGGCCAGTCCACTCTCGCCCTCCAATACCTCAGGGGCACGTGTTCCCAAGATTTTTTGCAGGGTCTCGCGCAGCCGTTCCGCCGCTGTGGGATCGCCCATGGCCACTATTTCGGGGTGGAAGCGCAGGGCCAGTTCCGCCATGGCTGCGTGGTTGGTTCCCGCCGCCAGGGCGCTCACCCGATAACGTTCGGGGTGGGCAGCCACCACCGCCAGGGTGCTGGCGCCGATGGAGCCGGTGGCACCGAGTATGCTGATGCGCTTGGGTTTCACGCTGCGCTGTCCTGTCTGTTCTGGCGGTATCGGGCGGTCCGCACGGGAATTTCAACGGGGTGGTTCAGGTGATCCACAGCGGGTCACGGGACGGGGGGACGGACCCACACCATCCATGCCAGATAGTAATACAGGCCGGTGCCGGTGAACAGAAATGCGTCCAGCTTGTCGAGCACACCGCCGTGGGCAGGAATTAGGTTGCTGGAATCCTTCACCCCGGCCTCGCGTTTGAACAGGGATTCCACCAGATCGCCCAATAACGCCAGCACCCCCAGCAGCAGGCCAATGGCCAGCGGATCCAGGGGCGACAGGCCGGGCACGAACAGGCTGCCCAGATAGGCGGCGGCGATGCTGGCCAGAACGCCTCCCAGGGTGCCTTCCACGGTCTTGTTGGGGCTGACTGTCGTCAACCTGCGGCGGCCGATGGTCCTGCCGGTGTAGTAGGCAGCAGCGTCGCCACTCCAGGTCACCAGCATTAAAAAAAACACCCAGCGGAAGCCGCCACCTTCTGCCCCGTCCGCTGCCGCGTGCAGCAGGGGGACATGGGACAGGAGCAAGGCCACCCAGACGAGCCCCAGCACCAGGGCGCCGCAGTCTCCCAAGGCGTCCGCAACGCGTCCGCTGGCCAGACGCGCCACCAGCACCAGAAGCACCGCCGGGGCCAACAGTTGCCAGTGCAGGGGGGCCGCAGCCACCACAAAGAAGCCAGCCACCACGGCAATCCACGCTGCCGTGGTCAACCCGCCCGGAAAACGAAAGCGGTACAACTCCCACATGCCCGCAGCGGAGACGGCGGCGATCAGTACGGCAAACAACGCGGATGGCAGCCACGCCACCGCCGCTCCCACCAGAGGCAGGGCTACTGCGGCTGTTATCAGTCGGTCCTTGCCGAGCATGGGGGTCAGTCTCCTGTGGCCCGGTGGGGCATCTGGTCGCCGGTGAGGCCAAAGCGGCGCTCGCGGGACTGGTAATCGAGAATAGCCTGGTACAGGTTGGCCCTGCGGAAGTCGGGCCACAGAGTCGGGGTGAAGACAAATTCAGTGTAGGCCATCTGCCATGGCAGGAAGTTGCTGATGCGCAGTTCTCCGCTGGTGCGGATCATCAGGTCCGGGTCCGGCAGGTTGCCGGTGTCGAGGTGAGCCGCGAATACCTCCTCGGTGATGGCTTCAGGCTGCAGGGTGCCGTCCACGCACTCGCGGGCGATGCGGCGCACCGCGTCAAGAATTTCCTGCCGACCGCCGTAGGCCAGTGCCAACACCAGGGTCATGGCATCGAAATCGGCGGTGTCACGGCGCACCCCGTCCAGGGTCTCCAGCACCGAGGGGGGAAGGCGTGAGATGTCGCCGATGGTGCTCAGGCGAATTTGATTGTGGGTGAGGGTTTCCAGTTCCTTGCGCAGGAACTCGTCCAGAAAACGCATCAACGCCCGCACCTCAAGGCGTGGGCGGCGCCAGTTTTCCTGGGAAAAGGCGTAAAGGGTGAGTACCTTGATGCCCCCCAACTCACGGCAGGCGGTGGTGATCTCGCGCACACTTTCCACGCCCGCCCTGTGTCCTTCAATGCGGCTCTTGCCGCGCTCCCGCGCCCAGCGGCCATTGCCGTCCATGATAATGGCGATGTGTCGGGGCAGGCGCTGCGGGTCGATGCGTGCCAGCAGCGCCTCGGCACTGTCACCTGTGTGGGTGGCACTGTGGGAGCAGGCGTCGGCATTAGGACCGGTGCGGGGGATGGATGTGGCCATGGATGCCTTCGGGCCGGGAAACAACAACAGGGGCGGTGCGTCTTGGCGGGCACCATCATCCATCGGATGACACAGCGTCCCGGATGCATGGATGATTGAACAGTTTCCGCGCAGTCTACGGAGGCAGGGGGCGGGTGTCAATTACAGGGGGGGTGGGGGGAAGGCCCCGGAAGGCATGGCGGGGGCATCCCTCGGCCACATGCCCGGCCCGAGGGATGCCCCGCCATGGATAAGCCGAGGGGGGTTACAGCCCCACGTTCAACCGCAGGCTGTAGGAAGTGCTGCCGCCGGACAGGGGAGCATCCCCCTGCAGGGTGAGGTTGGCGATGGGCAGAAAGGCAAATTTGAGACCGATGTGGCCGCGGGTGACGCTCTCCTTGGCGTCGGCAAAACCGATGCCGGCCTTCTCCTTGCCCTTGATCCAGATCTGGTCGAGACCCGCGTACGGGGTGAACATCAAAAAGCCCTTGCTGACCCCGACACCAAGGCCATAGGTGGACAGGTCAAGCTCCTTGACCCCCGACAATTTGGCGCCGCTCAGTGCCACGCTGACTGCGGGCATGGCCATGTTGCCGCCCAGCAGAGATTTGCGGATCTCGCCACCGGTGACCGAAATATTGCTGCTCGGCACCTTGATCTGGGAAAGCCCCAAATCGATGCCGAACGGCAGCCCCTTGCGTATCATCAGGCGCGGTACCGGTAGCGCTCCCGGCGGGTTGCCAGCCAGGGCGGGTGCCCACACGGCCTTGTCGATCTTCACCATGGTGACGGCGGCACCCACCTGAAAGCCGATGATGCCTTCCGGCTCGGCGGGGGCCAAGGGGTTGTAAGCGATGGCGTAACCCGCCTCCTCGACGAACTGGTCGAACTGGGGCTGCTGGCCGGCGATGAACGACAGCAGGATGTCGTTTTTGGCGGCGTGGGTGGGCATGCTCCACAGGGTGGCTACGGCCAGCGCTGCGGCCATGGCGCGCAGGGGCCTGGTGATCCGGGTCGTCATATACAACTCCTCCATGTGTGGTAGTCCCGGAAGGCGCTCATCGCCCCAGGCAGATGCCGATGGCTTCGGCGGTCAGGATCAGCCCCGAATCCAGGGGCACATATTTGTAGTCGGTGATGGCTTCGTGGATCGGCACGCTGGTGATGGTCTGCCCCTTCAGACAAACCATGCGGCCAAATTCGCCCTTGGCCACCATGGCCATGGCCTTGGCGCCAAAACGGGTGGCCAGGATGCGGTCGTAGGCGGTGGGGGAGCCGCCGCGCTGAATGTGGCCAAGCACGGTGACACGCACGTCCATGCCGGTGTCGTCGGCGATCTGGTCGCCCACCTTGTTGCCGATGCCGCCGAGCCGGGGCAGACCCTTGCCCTTGCCGCCCTCGGTGACCACTGAGGCTTCACCGCCCTTGGGGCGGGCCCCCTCGGCCACTACCACCAGGGAAAATCCGGCGCCCTTCTCGACGCGGTGGCGGACCTTGTCGCACACGGCCTTGATGTCGAACGGAATCTCGGGGATGAGGATGGCGTCGGCCCCTCCGGCGATGCCGGACTCCAGGGCGATCCAGCCGGCGTAGCGGCCCATTACCTCCATCACGATCACGCGGTGATGGCTGTCGGCGGTGGTGTGCAGTTTGTCCAGCGCCTCCATGGCGGTGGTGACGGCGGAGTTGAAGCCGAAGGTGACGTCGGTGGCGCGCAGGTCGTTGTCGATGGTCTTGGGCACGCCCACCACCGGCAGGCCCTTGTCGAACAGGCGTGCCGCAATGCGGTTGGTGCCGTCACCGCCGATGGCCACCAAGCCTTCGAGACCCAATTCCTTGAAATGCACAAACACCTGGTCGGAGACATCCCGCACCACCTGTTTGCCGTTTTCTTCGGTGGGGTATTCAAACGGGTTGGCGCGGTTGGAGCTATGCAGGATGGTTCCACCCTGCGGCAGGATGCCACGGATGCGGAAGGCATTCATTTCCCGTGTCTTGCCGGGCAGAATGAGCCCCTGAAAGCTGTCCTCAATGCCGATGACCTGCCAGCCGTGCTTGGCTTCGGCGCTTTTGACGACACCACGAATGACCGCGTTGAGGCCGGGGCAGTCGCCCCCGCCAGTGAGTACTCCGACCTTTGGCATGTCCCTCTCTCTTTGCCACCCCGCCCGGAAACAGGGTGGGCTGCGGCTCCGCGTCCTAGTGTAGCAGGTCTGGCGCAGGTGGAAAGGGGGGGGCGGAAATAGGCTGTTGAACGCGGCGCCGTGACGACCGTGCCGGGACAATTGCGCTAGCCCATCCGGTACTCCCCGGCGTTTCGGGACAGGGTGCCGCACAGCCCTTGGGTAACCTGCGCCAGAGCGGTGTAATTCAGCGTATCCGGCGTGTCCGCCGGGGTGTGGTAGTGGGGATTGCGGAAGTCGGCGGTGTCGGTGATCATCATCGCCGGATAGCGGTGCAGCCAAAAAGCGAAGTGGTCGCTGCGGGAAATTGCCGGCAGCCACACCGGCGAGGCCAGGTACTGACACGGAAAATCCACCGTGTCGCGGAATCCGGCCACCAGCCGCCGAAGGGTGAACAGCCCGCGCAGGGTGCCGACCATGGCGATGAAATTGCCCTGTTGCGGATAGAGTGCCCCCAGCCCGGCGGGGTAGCGCTGGCTGTTCGGGTCATCGGTGTAGTAGCCGAGCATCTCCAGGGACAGCATCATGCGGATGCGCTCGCGGCGCTGGCGGCAGCCTGCGGCATGCACCATAGCGCCGTGGGAACGGCCGGAAAAATGGGGCATTTCTTCGTTGGTGAACGCCACCAGTCGCAGGGTGTCGCAGGGGCGCCCGCGGGACGGTGGGGACGACCGGGGCGCAGGGGAAAAAAACCGCGCGATTTCAAGCAGGCAGGCGACGGCACTGGCGTTGTCGTCAGCGCCCGGGGTGGTGGCTACGGTATCGTAGTGGGCGCCCACCAGCCAGAGGTTGCCATTAACGCTGCCGGGCCGCTCCACGATAAGGTTGTGGGACAGGCCGTTCGCGGCGGCTACCGGTTCCCGCGTCACGGCGTGGCCCATCTGTTCCCATGTGTCGCGGATGTAGTTTTCCGCCGCCGTCAGGGCCTCTGGGCGGAACAGTCCCCGGGGGCCGATCTCCCCCGCCAGCCGCTGCACATGGCCGCGCAGGCGGGACTCCAGGTGCGGGTCTGGCACGGAGGGGTTCAGAATTTTTCCGCCTCGTCGATGAGCATCACCGGGATGCCGTCCTCCACTGCATAGCGCAGGCGGCAGGTGTGGCAGCTTAGGGTCTCGGGCTGTTCCCGGTAGTCCAGCTCTCCCTTGCAGCAGGGACATACCAGTTGGGCACGCAGTTCTGAGTCAAGTGTCATGGGTCACTCCGCGTCAGGTGTCATGGATTGGCTGGTTCGGGGTTGGTGGTCGGCGCGGGAGGCCGGGGCCCCTCGGCGGATTCCTGTGCAGACAGGCGCCGGTCCACTTCCTGGAGGTTCTGCACCACGTGTGAGTAGAGTATCGGAACGTTGTCCGGGGTGAGCACGGTGAGCGCCTGTTGCAGTGCCTCGTGGGCCATGGGCAGGGCGCGGGGGGCATCTTCTGACGGCAACCCGGCCAGCAGGCTGCCGCGCTTGGCCTGTATCAGGCCGTAATGTACCGGATCGGTCTGCCGCGATACGGCTTCCAGGGCCAGATCGAAATGCCCCAGGGCTTTCAGCCGGTTGTCGCGCAGGTCGCCGGACCGCATCTGTTCCCAGGAAAGGGCGATCTGCTGGTGCAGCGTCGCGTACTGGGCCGGACCGCGCTCCCGCGTCCACCATAGCAGGGCCTGTTCGTAGGAGGTCACCGCATCGTGCAGGTTGCGGTCTTCGGGTGCCAAGGGCAGATCGTGAAAGGCCTGCCCCAGATTGCTCCAGGTGGTGGCGGCAAGGTCGGGCCGTGCCTGCGACAGGGGCGTGGACAGGGCGTTGCGGTAGAGGCTGATGGCGGCCAGCAGGTTCCGGGTGTGATCCCCCACCGGCAGGCGCTGGAAGCATACCCCCATGTTGTGCAGGGCGTGGCGGTATGCCTCAGGAAAGCGCTCCGGGTCCCACAGTCGCAGGGCCAGCCGGTAGGCATTGATGGCGCGGTGCAGGTGGTAGCCGTCGCGGTCGTCCGGAAGCCTTTGCTCCACGGTGGCGATCTGGTGCAGGATGCGGGCGTGAACGAACGGCATGTGTTCCGCCGGAAAGAACGGCAGCGCCTCCTCCAGAGCCGCGATCGCCAGTCCGTACTGGGCCGGGCCGGTTCGCTGTGGATGCATCATCATGGCCACTCCCCGGTTCAGCCGTACCGCGCCTGCCAGTTGGGTGTCGGTGGCCGGGTCGAGCAGGGTGCGCAGGGCGTTGAAACCGTACAGCGCCCGGTCCACCTGAAGACCGTCGTTGCGATTGACGCCCAGAATCAGGTCGGCCAGCGACATGAAAAACACCAGTGGATAGCGCTCTTCGGCGGTCAGTTCCGGAGTCTGGTTGGCGGTCAGCATGGCTTGGCGGGAGGCGCCGGGCAGCCCGGCGCGGGAAAAGACGACTCCTCGCACTGCCTGTACCGTGGCGACGGGGCGGTCGGCGGAAAAATCCGGCAGGCGGTGGGCGAGGGGTACGATAGGCATGGACCCGGCAGCCTGGCGGGCGTGATGGGCTGGATCCAGGGCGTAAAGATGCAGCAACATCAGGCGCAGGCGGCCGTCTGCGGTGGGGGAGCCCCAGATCAGAAGGTCGGCCCCGGCCGCGGTCGCCGCCTCAACCAGAGCGCGGGGTGGGGTGAGGGAGTCATCGGACGGTCCTTCCTGATCCAGCACCACCACCGACATGCGCGGCAGCGAGGGAGTCTCCCTGGCATCGGCCCAGGTGAGTTCCCGCACCAGATCAACGCTTGGGCGGCGATACCCGGCCACCGGCGCCACCGCCACCCGCACCAGAGGCCTGTCTGCCCCCTGTTTGGGAATGGCGGGGGCGGCGGTGCGCGGGGTGCTGTCGGGCAGTGCGGGATCGGGGCGGATGGTATTGGCACGGACGGTGTGGTCGGTCCCGGCGCAGGCGGGTGCCAACGCTCCCAGGGTGACCAGTGCCATCAGGGTGATGATCCACCGCCCGATACGGGCGGCGCGCGTGTTCTGTCCCGGTGTCTGGCCCAAAATCCGCTTCGCCGTGCGCAATACAGAAGTCACTGGCGGATTCCCAAAAGGCGGTAGGAACCCCAGGCGGCAAAGCTCGCCACCGGCAGCCAGGCGGAGAGCAGGGCGGGCAACACTCCGGCGCGGCCCAGAGACAGGGACAGGGAATAGAACATCCAGAAGGCCACCGTAATCACCAGACAGATGCCCACGCCCCGCGCCAGACTGTGGGAACGGGGGGGGGTGAGTCCGAACGGGATCGCCACCAGCACCATGATGAAGCACAAAAACGGAAACGCCCCACGCGCGGCCAGGTCCACCCGGTAGGGCAGGGCGTTATAGCCGTCCTGGGCAAGGCGTTCGACATAGCGGGACAGGCGACGGGAATTGAGGTTTTCCGGGTGTACCGAAATCTCCCCCAGCGCCTGGGGCGGGCGGATGAGGGGGGAGGGGGTGTGTTCGAAGGGTGTCAGCCGCAGCCCTTCGGGGGTGGAACGGATCACCCGGCCGTGTTCCAGGAACCAGAAGTTGTCCTGCCACACCATGCGGTCGGCGGTGATCATCCGCGCCACGCCGCCATTACCGTCCATCTCCACGATGCGCACCCCCCACAGGATGCCCTCCACCAGGTCGGCGGAACGGATACCGTAAAACGCCCCCTCCGCAGTGCGGAACCACACCTGCTCGCTGGCGGCCAAAATCGGTGATTCCCCGTCGCCGGGGGGCTTGACCGAGACCAGCACGCGTTCGGCGGCGGCGCCCGCTGCGGGCAACATGCCGATGCCCGCCCACCACAACAACAGGCTGGCCAGCAGCCCCACCAGCAACAGGGGCATGACCACGCGCTGCACGCTGATGCCGGCAGCGCGCATGGCGGTGATCTCGGAGCGGCCGGAGAGCATTCCCAGGCCGATGACCGTGGCCATCAACAGGGAGAACGGCAACACCTGATAGATGGTGAGGGGCAATTCCAGCATCAGGTATTTCAGCAGCGCCCCGGCCGAGGCGCCGTGGCTGGTAAAAGTGCGCAGCTTGTCCAGTCCGGTGATGGCAAGATGGATACCCCCCAGGGCGCCCAGAGTAAGCAGCAGTATCCGGAACTGCTCGGTGACGATGTAGCGCAGCAGCACGGTCAGCGCCGCCTGCCGAAGGGCCACGGCAGCAGGGGCCGCTCCTGATGCACCCGCACCAGCGCCCACAGTGTGGCCAGGGAAAACAGGGCGTTGGGCAGCCAGGCCCCCACCGGCACACTGACATGTTCCTTGATGACCAGCGCCTGGCAGGTGGTCAGCACCGCGTAGTAGACGAGGATGATGAGCATGCCGGAGGTAAAACCGCCGATGCGGCCGGAACGCACCGTATGGACCCCCAGAGCGGGCCCCAGAAGGCCAAGAATCAAGCAGGCGACGCCGAAAGTGACGTTTTTTGTGTGGTCCATCCAGAGTTGCAGCAGGGGTGCCACCGACTCTCCGGCGGCCCGTCGCTGGTCGATGCGGGCGCGGATCTGTTCCACGCTCCCGAATACTTCACCGCCGCCGGCGGCGAGGCCCAGGCGGATGTCGTAGGTGGCAAAACGCACCCGCTGCACGCTTTCCCCGGCGCGGTAGATTTCACCACCGACAAGGCGGAAGCCCATGTGATTACCGTCCGTAGTGCGCAGCAGTTCGCCGCTGCCGGCAGTTATCAGCAAGGGGCGCTCCGGATCGCGTTCGTCGGTGACGAACACGCCGCCGAGTTGTCCGTTCGGCTCGACGGTGGCGGCGTACACCAGCACATCGTCGAACAGGTTGTTGAAGACGCCGGGAGTGAGGGCCACGCCGGTGTGGGCCTTGATGGTCTCCAGGGCGATGTTTTTGAGCTTGCCCTTGCCCCATGGCTCGGTGGTGATGCCCAGGGTGAGGGCTGCGGCGGACACCAGGGATACGAACACAGCGATGGGCACCAGCATGCGGCCGAAGGAGATGCCCGCCGACTTCAGCGCCACCGTCTCGCTATCGGCGGACAACCGCGCAAAGGCCACGGTGCCGGCCAGCAGCAGGGCGGCAGGCAGGGTGACCAGCAGGAACGGCGGCAGCAGCACGCCGATCAGCTTGGCGATGGCGGTGAGGGTCAGCCCGCGCCCCACGAACAGGTCGGACATGCGCACCATCTGGTTGGCCAGGAAAACGCTGGTCAGCCCCGTCACCCCGAGCAGGAACGGTGTCGCCAGTTCGCGGAACAGGTAGCGGTCAAGGATCACAGCGCCGCCTCCATGATCTTCCACAGGGTGTCCATGCCCAGACGGTCGCGGGCCGAGACCGGCAGCGGCACATGGCCAAGCTCCCGGCGGATCAGTCCCAGGGCGCGCTGGGCCTGGTTTCGGCTGAGCTTGTCGGCCTTGGTGGCCACGACCTGAAAGGGGATGCCCAGGTGGCTTACCCACTCCACCATATTGTGGTCCAGGGCCGACGGCGGGTGACGGATATCCACCAGAATCACCACCAGACGCAGGCCCGGGCGCGAAGTGAAATATTCCTCCAGCCGCTGGGTCCATTTGCGTTTTTCGGTCTGGGGCACCCTGGCGAAACCGTAACCGGGCAGGTCCACCAGGTGAAAACGTTCGTTGATGCGGTAAAAATTGATTTCCCGGGTTTTTCCGGGAGTGCTGCTGATGCGGGCGATAGCCTTTTTACGCCCCACCATGGCATTGAGCAGGCTGCTCTTGCCGACGTTGGAACGTCCGGAAAAGGCCACATCGGGCAGTTCCCCTTCCGGGTAACCGGCGGGACTGACCGCCCCGGTGACGAACTCGACCTGGGTGACCCGCAACCGCTTACCGCACCAGCAAGGGGGCGACGTCCACCCCGGGATCGGCCAGACGGTGCAGATCCTCCGGGCGTACCGCGCCGCGCTCGGTGATGATGGCGGCGATGTAGCGGGCGGGGGTGACGTCAAACGCCGGGTTGAACACTTTTACCCCTTCCGGGGCGATCTGCGTCTGTCCAAACACACGGGTAATTTCGTGCCCTGGCCGCTCCTCAATGGGAATCTGGGCGCCGCTGGCGATGGAAAAATCCACGGTGGACAGGGGGGCGGCCACGTAGAACGGGATGTTGTGCTCGCGGGCCAGAATGGCCACACCGTAGGTACCGATCTTGTTGGCGGCGTCACCGTTTCTGGCGATGCGGTCCGCCCCCACCACCACGGCGCGTACCCGGCCCAGCCCCATGACGTGGGCGGCCATGTTGTCACAGATGAGGGTGACGTCGATGTCGTCCTGCATCAGTTCCCAGGCGGTCAGGCGCGCCCCCTGCAACACCGGACGGGTTTCGTCGGCGTACACCTGAATGGATTTTCCCGCCTCCACGGCGGCGCGGATTACCCCCAGGGCGGTGCCGTAGCCGCCGGTGGCCAGCGCCCCGGCGTTGCAGTGAGTGAGCACGCCGCCGCTGTCCGGCATCAGGTGTGCCCCGGCGGCACCGATGGCCCGGCAGGTGGCGATGTCCTCCTCCAGCATGCGCTGGGACAGGTCTACCAGTTGCTTCTTGAGGTCTGCCACCGGTTTTTCGCAGTTGGTCTTCACATAGCCCATTACCTGTCGCACCGCCCACTCCAGGTTGACGGCGGTGGGGCGCTGGGAGATGAGCATGTCACCAACTCCGGCCAGTTCCCGTGCAAAGTCATCTCCACTGCCCTCCGCAAGGGGGCGTGCGCCCAGGGCCATGCCCATGGCCGCCGCCACGCCGATGGCGGGGGCGCCACGCACCCACAGTTCCTTGATGCCACGGGCCACGGTGGCGGCGTCAGCGCAGGTTACATAGGTCACCTCGGTGGGCAGGCGGCTCTGGTCGAGCATTTCGACGTTGCCGTCTTTCCAGTACAGGGTCGGGGTCATGGGGCGCTCCTCGAGGTCGGTGCCGACGGCTTTGCCGCGGCGGCGGGGGTGGAATGGGTGGAGGTGGCCGCTTCGTAGAGATTCAGCCGGGGGTGTTCATGGGGGGGGCGCGCCTTCCAGCGCTTGTGGCTCCACAGCCAGTATTCGGGGCGCTCGCGGATGATTCCTTCCAGCGCCTCCAGGCAGTTGCGGGTGATTTGCAGAATGTCGGCGGCCTTGTCGTCGCTACACACCACCGGTACCGCTGGCAACAGGCGCGCGCTGTAGGTGCCGTCGCCGTTGGGCAGGCAGGTCATGGGCACAATGGGCGCGCCGCTGGCGCGGGCCAGCCCGGCCAGCGTGTCGGCAGTCGCGGCCTCGACGCCGAAGAAGGGGACAAAAATGCCTTGGGAAAAATTCTGGTCGATGGCAAAGCCGACGATCTCACCGCGCCGCAGCGCCCCCAGTGTCTTGCGGGCGGCACCTTCCTTGTAAATGATGCGGCTGCCGCTGTGGGTGCGCAGTTTTTCCAGCAGGGGATTGGCCCAGGCCGACTGCCGCTTGGCTACGCCGTTTACCGGAGCCAGGCCCATGTACGACATGGCGCTGCCCAGCAGTTCCCAGTTTCCGTAGTGGGAGAGCATCATCAGCATGCCATTTTTTTGCTCCAGCAGGGCGCGGGTGCGCGCCAAATCTTCCTCTGGAACCCGCACGAAATGCTGCCAATTATCGGGACGCAGTCGGGGGATGATGGCAACCATGTCGAACATGCAGCCGATGAAATTCTGGAAACTGCTGGTGGCGATGTGTTCTCGCTCGGCGGGGGACAGGCGATCGCCGAAGGCCAGTTCCAGATTGATCTGGGCGGCGTGACGGCGTTTGCGATGGCGTCGCGCGGCGACGCCGCCGAGAATATTGGCCAAACCCCAGCGCAGCCGCCACGGGGTGTGCCGCAGCAGCCACAGGACCGCCCCCGCAGCGGCAGTCCGGATGCGGTCGGCCGAGGATGGCGTCCCCTTGGTAGGTGTGCGTTCGCTCACGAAAAAAATACGGAAAAAATGGCGTCAGCGTCCGATCCGGAGCGGTCGGGAGCCCATTGTAACATGGTGAAACATGCCGTGCCTTACCCCCTTCCCCCTCATTCACCGGATGGTACGGGTTGCCACATGCCGGAGGGGTTCAATAGTCGTTGCAGGTTGAGCATCTCCAGTTTTCGGGGGGTGGTTGCCCAAGGGGCCACTGGCTCGGGTGTGAGCCGCCGCCAGGTGGTGGTGCGCAGGGCCTGGCCGTCGCTCTCGAACAGCACCGCGCCGTCCCGGTCGGTGCGGGCGATGACCGATCTCTCGGCCTGGTAGCGCTCCAGCACCTCGGTGCGGGGGTGACGGAAGGGGTTGCCCTCGCCGACGCTGATGGCCGCCACCCGTGGATGCACGGCGGCCACGAACTCCGCCGTGCTGGAGCTTGCCGAACCGTGGTGGGGGATTTTGAGCACGTCGGCCCGCAGATCCTGACCACCTTTCAGCAAATCGCGTTCGGCAGCGGCGTTGATGTCGCCGGTAAGCAGAAAACGGTGGTCGCCGTACTCCAGCCGCAACACCAGCGACTGCCCGTTGAGATCAGATTTTTTGCGCATCACGCCGTCGGGGGGGGCCGGGGGGGGATTCAGCACGCTGGCGGTCACCCCGGACAGAGGTTTCAGTGCGTCGTCCCGGAACAGGGGGGTGATGGGACTGCCGGAACCCTCCAGGGCGGTCAGCAGGTCGCGGTGCATGGCGGTGTCGGACTCTGTCCGGCCGCCAGTGTACAGGTGCGGCACGTGAAAATGCCTGACGATGTAAGGCAAGCCGCCCTCGTGGTCCCGCTGGGGGTGTGTGGAGAACAGTGTGAGGTCGTGGATGCCCTGTCGCCACAGCCAGGGGGCCACCGCCATGCGGCCGGTGTCGAAGGCGCCGAAGCGGGGTCCACCGTCCACCAGAAAGGCATCACCGGAGGGTCCGATCACCACCACCGCATCGCCCTGATCCACGTCCAGCACCGCCACCCGCAACAGGCCGGTGGGGGGGGAGGGGTGCAGGGCGTGTTGCCAGGCGAGCAGGAATACCAGTGCGCCGTGCAGTACGGCGGGTCGCGCCAGATGGGAGCGTCCCAGCCATGCCAGCAGTGCAGCCGCGTAGGTGAAGGCCAGCAACGGTGCGGGGGGGGGCGTCACCGGCAACATGGCTCCCGGCAGGGCGGCAAAGGCGGACACGGCGCGGATGAACTCTGTCAGCAGCCAGTCTACCGCCCCGGAGAGGGGCAGATGGCCGACCAGGGGGGCGGCCACGGCAGCGGCCAGAGTGAACGGTAGCACCGCCACCCCCAGCAGGGGCACCAACACCAGATTGGAGAGGAATCCGGCCCAGTTCACCTGCCCGAAATGCCACGCCACCAGCGGTCCGGTGGCCAGCCCGGCGGCCAGTGTAACCGTTCCCAGACCGCGTGCGGAACGCAGGACGCGGGCACGCCAGGTGCGGGGGGTGTCAGAATCCGGCGGTGGCGGCAGGGTCAGCAGGATGGCCAGTACCGCAATGAAGGACAACTGGAACGACGCTTGCCCCAGGGCCCGGGGGTCCACGGCCAGAATCAGCAGGGCAGCCACGGAAAGCGAGGTGATTCCGTGGGCGTCGCGCCGCGACAGCAGAGCCAGGGTCACCATCCACACCATGATCAGGGAGCGCACGGTGGGCGGGCTGCCCCCGGACAGCAAGGCGTAGCCGGTGGCCACCGCCAGCGCCGCGCCACCGGCGACCTGGCGCGGGGTGATGTGGATGGTCAGGTGCAGCAGCAGGCGATGGGGTAGGCGGGTCACCAACACGCGCACCAGCAGGAACACCACGCCGGCCACCAAACCCAGGTGGGAGCCGGAGATGGACAACATGTGGGCGACCCCGGCGGCCTGAAAGCGGTCGCGGAGATCGCTGCCGAGGCCGCCGGTCTCACCGATGGACAGGGCGGCCAGAAGGGCCGCGGGCTGGGGAGAAAGGGCCGCATCCATGGCGGTGCGCATGGCTTCGCGCCAGCGTTGCAGGCTGGTGGCAATTCCGGGGATGGGGTGGCGGATCACGACCAGCCGGGCTTTTTTTCCTAATGTTGCGCGCACCCGTATTCCCTGGCGCCATTGGTGGGCGGCGTAATCAAATCCCCCCGGATTGTGCAGGGAGGGGATGGGGCGCAGGGTGGCTTGGGCGGTGAATTGGTCCCCCCAGTGCAGGGGGGGAGACCGGGGGAGATCGGGTGCTAGGTCCGGTGCAATTTTTTTGGCGATTCCCAACACGTTTTCCGGCGGGTAGTAGTTGACGCGGAGGCGCCCCGAGACTGGTATCACCCCGGCTCCCGTGTCCACTGTCAGGGCTTCGGCCAGCAGTTGCACGCGACCGTCGTTTACCTCCGGCAGAGAGGTGATACGGGCGGTGAGAGTGACAGTCCGACCGGCAAAGTGGGAGATGTCGTCGACGGGGATATCCCAGTGCCGATACTGACCATACACCAGTGAAAGGAGTACGGCGGCGTAGAGGATGTGGCCCGTTCGCCCCTGGCCCAGGCCAATGGCGGCCAGTGGCACCAGCAGCAGGCAGGTGAGCAGGGGCAGCCAGGTGAACAGCTCCGCCAGTGCCAGCCCGAGTAGGACGGCGACGGTGAGGGCGATCACCGGGAAATCGCGTATGGGGGCGGTGAGGGGCATGGCCCCTCAAGCTAGCAGAAGGGGGCCGGGAAACACATGGGGAAATGGGAAATGGGAACCGGCGGGGCGGGGAAAGACGGAGCGGAGATGGATGGGGACAAGGCGGGGAGGAGAGAGAGAGGGGACGGCGGTTGCCGCCCCCTCCCGGCGGCGTGTGGGGATCGGATGGATGATCTGCCCACGGTTATGCGGCTTTCTTCAGGTCCACCACCGGCGGATGGGTGGTGGCGCTGTCGGGGCGCTGATGAGTCATGCGGGCGCTCATGGCGAGGAAAAGTCCTGCGCCGATGGCAACGGTGGCAATATAGGAGTAGATGACGGTAAACATGATTGATTGTGTCCTTGTGTCGATGTGTTTTCGGGGGGTGTGATTACGCAGCCCGCTTCAATTCCACCACCGGCGGATGGGTGGTGGTGCTGTCGGGGCGCTGCCGGATCATACGGGCGCTCAGGGCGAGGAACAGGCTCGCGCCGATGGCGGTTGTGAGGATGTAGGCGTAGATGATGGTAAACATGATTGATTGTGTCCTTGTTTCGAAGGTGTTTTCGGGGGTGTGGTTACGCAGCTTGCTTCAATTCCACCACCGGCGGAAGGGTGGTGGTGCTGTCGGGGCGCTGGCGGCTCATGCGGGCACTCAGGGCGAAGAACAGGATGGCGCTCGCGGTGGTGATTGCAAGGTAGGTGTTGATGACGGTGAACATGGTTTTTTTACTCCCTTGGTATTTTTTGCCGTGGGTGGCGGACCGTCCGCAACCCGCGTATGGGCAAAGAATACAGGGGCAAGCTGAACTGCCCATGAACGCCACGCGAGTTTTTTATTAATTTGTGGAAGGACGGCTAAAAGCCGTCCCGGAGGGGCAGGCGGGGCGCCTTCCGGACAGGTCAGGCAGGTGAGTCGGGTAGGCCGAGTCTGGCGGGTAGGCCAAGGCCGCCAGGAAAACCCGGATTATTTGTCGTGGCAGACCAGGCAAAGGTCAGGGGGCATGGCCCGCAGGTAGGGGGCCACCCGGTTACTGTGGGGGTTGTGGCAGGAGTCGCACTCCACCTTTCCGGACCGGGTGCGCACCGCGCCAAAGCGCATTGCATCCGTGTCGGCCACCTGATAGTAGCGCGAGGTGGGGCCGGTGGGGAGAACCAGTTCACCCTCCCGCAGGTCGGGCACGGCCCAGTACTGGCGGTGCTGGGGCAGGGGGGTGGGCATCACCCAGTTACCCCGGATGTTCCTGGGATAGGTCAGGCGCACTGGATGGTCGGGTGATTTGCTGCCGCCGTGCTCCCGGGTCACCAGTTCGCCCTTTTGCTGGTGCACGCCTACGGCCAAGCCACCGTCGTGGCACTCCAGGCAGGCACTGGAGGGGTCGGCCACCTTGCCAGGGGCCACGAAGGAAGGACCGCCGAACACGCCGCTGGCCCAGCCGCCACCCCACAGGGGGGACGCCACCAACTCGTCGCCAGAGGGGGTGTTGGTGGCCATGTGGCACCCCAGGCACGGGTCGCCGTTCAGGGTGGAAAAATCGTGGGTGGTACCGTGTATCTCCTGGCGATAGGGGGGCTCCGCCGCCACCGACAGACCGGCCCAGCCCAGCAACCACGAGCCGATCAATATTTGTATCGACATCCGGACCAGTGCGCGGAGCGGTGGCAGGATTCCCGTATCCAATGCCGGGTGATGCACGGTGTGATGGAACATGCGTGGCGGTGTCATGACTCCTCCACTCCTACCTGGCCAAGGATGGTGTCGAGCATTTCCTGTGCGAGGGTACGGATGGTGCCCTCGTCGGGACCTTCGAGCATTACCCGTACCAGCGGTTCGGTGCCGGAGTAGCGCACCAGCATGCGCCCGCTGGTGCCGAGCTTGTCCTCGATGGCGCGTCGGGTGCGCACCACCACCGGGATTCCATCCAGATCCGGCTTACGCGCCACCCGGCCGCCCAGCAGTACCTGGGGCATGGGAGTCATGCAGTTGGCCAGCGTGGACAGGGGTTGCCCGGAACGCACCATGTAATGACACACCTGCAACGCGGTGATCAGGCCGTCGCCGGTGAGGTTGTGATCCAGAAAGATGATGTGGCCGGACTGTTCGCCGCCAAAATTGAAGCCCCCTGCCAGCATGTGCTCCAGCACATAGCGGTCGCCCACCTGGGTGCGTTCGGTGCGGATTCCGGCCTCGCGCATGGCCAGTTCCAGCCCCAGGTTGCTCATTACCGTGGTGACCAGGGTGTCCTTGGCCAGACGACCATCGCGTTTAAGTTCCTTGGCGCACAGCCCCATCACCTGATCGCCGTCCACCAAATTGCCGCGTTCGTCGGCGAACAGCACCCGGTCGGCGTCGCCGTCGTGGGCCAGCCCCAGGTGCGCCCCGTGGGTCATGACTGCCTGTTGCATGGCATCCGGATACAGGCAGCCACATCCGGCGTTAATGTTGGTGCCGTCGGGTTTCACTCCCAGGGGAATGATTTCGGCGCCCAGTTCCTGGAACACCATGGGGGTGACCCGATAGGCGGCACCGTGGGCGCAATCCACCACCACCTTGAGGCCGGAAAAATCAAAACCCTTGGGCAGGGTGGCCTTGACGTATTCCACGTAGCGGCCCACCGCATCCTCGATTTTCGAGGCCTTGCCGATGTCGGTAGCGGTGGGACGAATGGCGTCCAGGTCACCGGAAAAAATCAGCCGCTCAATCTCCCGCTCCATTTCGTCCGGCAACTTGAGGCCGTCACGGGAGAAGAATTTGATGCCGTTGTCCTCGTAGGAATTGTGGCTGGCGGAGATGACCACTCCGGCATCGGCGCGCAGGCTCTTGGTAATGACGGAAATGGCGGGTGTGGGCATGGGGCCCACCAGGATCACATCCACCCCCATGGAACAGATGCCGCTGGTAAGTGCAGTCTCCAGCATATAGCCGGACAGGCGGGTATCCTTGCCGATGACGATCTTGTGGCGGCCCTTGCGGTTTTTGAAAAGATAGGCGATGGCGCGACCAAGCTTCAGCGCCATCTCGCTGGTCATCGGATCCACGTTGGCGGTACCGCGGATACCATCTGTGCCGAACAGTTGTCTCACGCGGCTGTCACGTCCTTCGGGGCTGTCACCAGGTGGGGGGCATCAAACTGCCATCGGAGCAGGCGGCCAAGGCGGTCCAACGGCCAGCCTAGCGGTCACTGTCCACAAGGCTGATCGTAACATAAATAGGCTGTTGTCCGACCGGTTCCAGGTCGCGGCCCTGCAGATCCAGACGCACTTCGCGGCGCAATGACTGGGTGAGACCGCTGATATCCACCGCCTGGGTGGCCAGGGATCGCAGTCCCTGAAAGGCACTTTCGCCCCCGGTGAGGGTCACCTCGGGGGGGTCCACGACCACGGCCCCCAGGCGTTTTCCCCGTTCCGGCTTGCCGGTGATCTCGGCCTTGATACGGAAACTGCGGGACATGCGCTGCTCAATGTTGACCCGTACCTGGCGCGGCACCAGATCCACCACATCGGTACGACCGGTGCCCGCCACGTCGGCGGGTGTGAGGGGGATCCACTGGTCGCCGGGTACGGCATCGGCAAGCCGCAGATTAACCCAAACATGGCGGGCCTGGATGCGCTGCAATTCGGCGTCCAGGCCGCGAACTCGCACGTCGGCCCGCTCTTCTCCCTGAGCGCTCAGCACCATCCCGGCAGGCAAATCCGCCGGCACGACGGGAACGGCAAAAGTCACCTCGGTCTGGCCTCGGGCATTGACGTGCAGCCACAGCACAAACGCCACCCCGACGCTGAACAGCTTGAGGGGCAGGTTTTCGCGCCAGGCCGGGGGCAGCCTTTTCCACAGTGGGGAAATGCGCCAGGTGATTTTCAGCCATTCCGGGTGAGTGTGCCAGGGCCACTTCATTTGCCGCCCCCCGCATTCCAGCCGCGCAGGCGGATCGGCCACCGTGGCGAGGTGTCGGCACCTCCAAGCAGGCGGGTCAGTTCCATGTGCAACGCGGTGGCGTCCAGGTCTGGTATCAAGTGGCCACCCACCGCCAGGGAGATGTGTCCCCGCTCCTCGGAGATCACCAGCACCACGGCGTCAGTTTCTTCGGTCAGTCCGATGGCAGCGCGGTGCCGGGTGCCCAGCGAGGGATCGGGAACGCGCAACGCGATAGGCAAAAAGCAGCCCGCAGCCACTACCCGGCCGTCGTGCAGGATGGCGGCGCCGTCGTGGATTGGAGAGGCCGAATTGAAAATGGTCAGCAGCAGGTCCTTGGAGATCAAGGCGTCCATGCGGGTACCCACTTCCACCAGATCCAGCAGGCGGGTTTCGCGTTCCAGGACCAGGATGGCCCCTGTGCTGTGCCCGGCCAGGGCCACTGCCGCACGCACCAGTTCATCCACCATCAACGGGGTTTCACCGGAGGAAAGAAGGCGGGCAAAGGGGTTGCGGCCGAATTGGGCCAGTGTGCGGCGGATCTCCGGGGCGAACAGGATGATGAGAGCCAGCATGATCTGGCTCCAGAAGCTGGTGACCAGCCAGTCCAGGGTATGCAGTCCGAGCTGATTGGCGGTGACCAGCACGCCGAGCAGCAGACCGATGCCGATCATCATGCGCAGGGCCCGGGTACCCTTGATGATCAACAGGACGCGGTAGCAGATGTAGCTTACCAGCAGGATGTCCACCACATCCTGGGGAAAGCGGAAATTTTGCAGGGATTGCCACATCAGGCGTTGCGAATGGCGTCGATGACGCGGGTTACCTGGGTCATTTCGCGTACCGCATGGACACGCACCACCCGTGCTCCGTGGGCGATGGCCCAGGCCACGGTTGCAGCGGTGCCCCACTCTCGCCGGGCCGGGTCGGGCTGCTCCAGGATGCGGCCGATGAAGGATTTGCGGCTGCTACCTACCACCACCGGCAGTCCGGTGCGGGTTAACTGTGACAGCCCTTTGAGCAATAACAGGTTGTGCGTGGTGTCCTTGCCGAAGCCCAGCCCCGGATCCAGGGCGATGCGGTCGCGGCGGATGCCTGCGGCGATGGCGGCGCGGACGCGCCCTTCGAGGTAGTCTGCCACTTCGCCCACCACGTTGTGGTATTCGGGGTGGTCCTGCATGGTGCGTGGTTCGCCCCGCATGTGCATCAACACCACCGGCACCTCCAGTTCGGCGCAGGTGGCAGCCATTTCAGGGTCGAGGGTGAAGGCCGAAACGTCGTTTACCGCGTCGGCGCCTGCGGCAATGGCGGCGCGGGCTACTGCCGCCTTGGTGGTATCGATGCTGATGGGCAGGGAGACGCCTGCGGCGCGCAAGGCCTGAATCACTGGCACCACGCGGCGGATCTCTTCGTCCACATCCACCGGTCGGGCGCCGGGACGGGTGGATTCGCCGCCCAGGTCGAGTAAGTCGGCCCCGTGTGTGGCCAGTTCCAGGGCATGGGCCACGGCCTGTTGGGGATGAAAAAAGTTTCCGCCGTCGGAAAAGGAATCGGGGGTGACGTTGAGCACTCCCATGAGGGCGGTGCGCCGGGCGGGTAACAGCCGTTCCCAGCCGGGGCGGTCCGGTGCTGCGTCCGGGGAATGGTCCGGTGCGGGTGTCGCAGCCGGGACGGGCGCAGGGGGGGGGGACGCCGTGCGTGCCGCCATGGGGTCTCCTTTACGCCGGGGTGGCGGCGATGCCCTGTTGGGAGAGAATTTCGTCCAGGTCCGCCGAGTCCAGGGTTTCCCTTTCCACCAGTGCCTCGGCAATCGCAATCAGGGCGTTGCGATGGTCGGTGATAAGTTTTTTGGCGCGGGTGTAGTTGTCTGTCACCAGCTGCTTCACTTCCTGGTCGATGGCCACTGCGGTGGCCTCACTGTAATCCCGGTGCTGGGAGATTTCGCGACCGAGGAAAATTTCCTCCTGGGCACGGCCGTAGGACAGGGGTCCCATGGCTTCGCTCATGCCCCACTGGGTGACCATCTTGCGCGCCAGTTCGGTGGCGCGCTCAATATCGTTGCCCGCACCGGTGCTGACGCGACCGATGAAAACTTCCTCGGCGATGCGGCCACCCATCAGGATTGCCAGGTTGTTGATGAGGAAGTCTTTGTAATAGGTGTAACGGTCTTCCTTGGGCAACTGCATGGTGACACCCAGTGCCTGGCCGCGTGGAATCACCGTGACCTTATGTACCGGGTCGGTGCCTGGCAGCAGGCGGGCGACCAGGGCGTGACCGGCCTCGTGGTAAGCGGTGTTGCGTTTCTCTTCTTCGCTGAGCACGGCGCTTTTGCGCTCCACGCCCATGATGATCTTGTCCTTGGCGTCCTCGAAATCGAGCATCTCCACCTGGCTTTTGCCACGCCGGGCGGCCAGAAGTGCGGCCTCGTTGACCAGGTTTTCCAGGTCGGCACCGGAGAATCCGGGGGTGCCACGGGCGATGATCTCCAGGTTCACTTCGGGGGCCAGGGGCACCTTTTTGGTATGCACCTTGAGCACTTCGACGCGGCCCTTGATGTCGGGACGGCCCACATACACCTGACGGTCAAACCGGCCGGGGCGCAAAAGTGCCGGGTCGAGCACGTCCGGGCGGTTGGTGGCGGCCACCAGAATCACCCCTTCGGTGGCCTCGAAGCCGTCCATCTCCACCAGCAACTGGTTGAGTGTCTGCTCGCGCTCGTCGTGGCCGCCGCCCAGCCCTGCCCCACGCAGACGGCCCACGGCGTCGATCTCGTCGATAAAAATGATACACGGGGCGTGCTTGCGCCCCTGCTCGAACAGGTCGCGCACGCGGCTGGCGCCGACGCCCACGAACATTTCCACGAAGTCGGAACCGGAAATGGACAAAAACGGCACCCCGGCCTCACCGGCGATGGCCTTGGCGAGCAGGGTCTTGCCGGTACCGGGGGGGCCGACCACCAGCACGCCCTTGGGAATGCGGCCACCGAGTTTCTGGAACTTGGGCGGGTCCTTGAGGAATTCAACGATCTCCTGTACCTCGACCTTGGCCTCGTCCACCCCGGCCACGTCGGCGAAGGTGACCTTTTTCTTGTCTTCCGACAGCACCTGGGCACGGCTTTTGCCAAAGCTCATGGCGCGGTTGCCGCCGGACTGCATCTGGCGGATGAAGAAGACCCACAGGGCGATGATCAGCAGCATCGGCCCCCAGGACAGCAGGAAGGTAACGTACCAGGGGCTCTTGTCCGCCGGGCGCACGGTGATGCGCACCTGCTGGCCACGCAGCTTGGGCAGTAACTCCGGATCCTGCGCCGTGTAGGTGCGGAACTGGGTGCCGTCCTTGGTGTGGCCGGTGATGGTGTTTTCCTTGATCACCACATCGGCAATCTGTCCCGCTTCCACTGCGGCCATGAATTCGGAGAACGGCTTGTCCTCTTCTGCCGGGTTGTTCGGCACGCTGGACAGGTTGATGACCAGAACCATGAGCAGCCCGATGATGATCCACAGGGCCAGGTTCTTGTGCTTTGGATTCATTTGTGGTTCTTGTGCCATCACTCGCCGGCGGCTTAAAGGGAAGGGTTGATCGTAACACACCCCCGGGGGGTGCTCAACCGGAGCTGGGGTGGGAGCCTTCACCCTCTGGATTATCCAGCGATGCGATATAGGGCAGGTTGCGGTAGCGTTCGTTGTAGTCCAGGCCGTAGCCCACCACAAACAGGTCGGGGATGGTGAAGCCGATGTAGTTGACCGGCACCTCCATGCGGCGCCGACTGGGCTTGTCCAGCAGGGTGCAGGCGGAGAGTGATGCCGGATTTTTGGTGAGCAGCATCTTCTGCAGGTAACGCATGGTGACACCGGAATCCACGATATCCTCGATGATCATCACGTGACGGCCCTGCATGTCATCGATAAACTCCGGCTGGGCGATGGTGCGCACCTCGCCGCTGGTGGCGGTGCGACCAGCGTAGGATTTGACCTGGATGAAATCCATTACCACCGGTACCTGAATGTGGCGCACCAGATCGGTGTAGAACATGGCCGCCCCCTTGAGCACGCCGATGGCGAGAATTTCGCGCCCCTCGTAATCCCGGGATATCTGCAATGCCAGTTGGCGGATGCGGTCGGACAAGGTTTTGGCGTCGATCAGCGCCTTGCCGAATTTACGCTCCGTCACCGCTTTTCTCCTGTTCATGGGGCGAGTGTCCTTGTCCGCAAGGCCAGGGACAGGTGTCCATCCCGGGGGCTGTTCAGGCTATTTTTTACCATAAAGCGCGCATCCTGTCGCATCCCCACCACCCACAACAGCCCTTCCGGGGCCTCCACCAGCGGCACGCGGTCCCGCTGCGGGCGCGGCACCCGGGTATCGATGAAATAATCCTGGAGCTTTTTGTGCCGCCCGCCCATGCCCGCGGGGCAAAAGCGGTCGCCGGGGCGGCGTGAGCGCACCACGAGGGGGCCGCTGAAGGCTGCCACATCGAACCACACCCAGCCGTCGTCCGGCGCCAGACCGGCCCCCCCGGTGCGGGCCTCGATGGCGAGCCCGGCCCAAGGCACGGGAGTTTCCCCCGGCACCTGTAGCGGAACGGCGGAGGCCGTTTGTTGCGTCCGGGAGTTCGGCGTCTGGGTTGCCGGAGCGCCGGGGGTGGTCAGCCACAGGGAGCCGGAGCGGGCGTCGGCGCGCACCCCGCCGGGCAGGTCAAGATGGCGTCCGCCGCCTTTGCGGAACAGATCGCGCAGGGCCTCTACATGGGTCAGGTGGGGGGGGCGTCCGGCCAGTTCCCCAAGGGCACGACGCAATACGCGCCGCGCCAGCGCCGGGGGCAGGGAGGCCAGCCGGGCCGCGTCCATGCGCAGGCCGCCGGGGATCGGCCGCGCCAGTTCGGCGTAGTGGCCGGACGCTGCCTCCTCCAGCCAGGCGTGGTCGTCCGCCAGCAGTCCGGCGGTACGCGACAGGGTGGTGGCGATGGCCGGGTTGAGGGCGCGCAGCACCGGCATCACCTGGTGGCGGATGCGGCCACGCGGGTAGCGCTGGTCGCGGTTGCTGGAGTCCTCCACGTGGGTCAGCCCGTGTTCCCGGGCGTACTGTTCCAGGGCCGCGCGGGTCTCTCCCAGCAGGGGTCGGATCAGCGGGCCGTTTTGCCTGGCCATGCCGGACAGCCCGCCGCTGCCTGTGCCACTGGCCAGCCGCAGCAGCATGGTTTCGCCCTGGTCGTCGGCGTGGTGGGCGGTGGCGATGCGTTCCGCGCCACAGGCGGCGGCGGCCTCGCGCAGGAAGGCATGGCGCACGCGGCGGGCGGCGGTGTGTGGAGATTCTCCCGACTGACGCCGCACCTCACGGCGTTCGGTCATCAATTTCACCCCCAGCCTGGCGCACAGGCCCACGCAGAAGCTCTGGTCACGGTCGGCCTCGGCTCCGCGCAGGCCGTGGTGCAGGTGGGCGGCGCTCACCTTTACCCCCCGTAGCGGGGCCAGGTCCACCAGCAGATGCAGCAGCACTACCGAATCCAGCCCGCCGGACAGGGCCACCAACACGCGACCACCGGGGGGGAGCAGCGGAGGGTGCGCCGCGAGGGTGGCGCGTAGCCGCAGGTGGAGGGGGTAACGCGGGGGCGTAGACACTAGGGTGTCCCCATGGCTGCGCCCGCTTTCAGCAGGTGGCGCGCAGCCTCCAGGTCCTGGGCGATCTGCAGCTTGAGCGCCTCGGCGCCCTCGAAGGTCATCTCCGGGCGCACCCGGTCCACAAAATCCACGCGGATGCGGTGCTCGTAAAGATCGCGGAAGTCGTCCAGCAGGTGAACCTCGATCAGCCGCGTCACCTCCAGAAAGGTGGGACGGGTGCCAATGTAGACAATGGCGTCGTGCCGGGACGGGGGAGCGGGGGGAACCGGGGCGTCGGCGGGGTGTCCGGGGGACGGCGTGTCCCGGGAGGCGGGTTCCCACACCGCCACGCGGGCGACGTAAACGCCGTTCTCGGGCACCAGTTCCTCGGGAATTTCCAGATTGGCGGTGGGATAGCCCAGTTCCCGGCCCCGGGCGCGGCCCGCGACCACCTTGCCCTTCAGGCAGTATGGCCGGGCCAGCATGAGGCTGGCCTGGGCCACATCGCCCCGGCGCAGCAGGGCGCGCACCCGGGACGACGACACGCGTTGGCCGTCGGTGGTGAACACGTCCTGGGCCGAGACCCGGAAGCCGTAGCGGCGCCCCAGTTCAGTGAGGGTTTCCACGTTACCGGAGCGGCCCATGCCGAATTTGTAGTTGCCACCCACGAACACCTCACGCACGCTCAGGGGCGACAGCACCCGGCGCACGAACTGTTCCGGCCCCAAGGCCGAAAACGCCTCGTCGAAATGCAGGCAGACGGTCAGGTCCACGCCGAGGACGGCAAACTGCTCGGCCTTGTCTTCGAAGGTGGTGAGCATGTCGTGGGGCAGGTCGGGGCGTAAAAGCAGGGTGGGGTGCGGGTCGAAGGTGAGCACCGCCGTCTCGCGTCCGGTGGCGCGAGCCTGGGCCACGGCGGCCGCCAGCACCTTGCGGTGCCCCAGGTGCACGCCGTCGAAATTGCCGATGGCCAGCACCCGGCCAAGGGATGCCGCCGGCACCTGATCCACATGACGGGCGATGCGCATGGTGTAATCCGGCGTGGGCTGCCTAGGCCAGCAGCCGGGCCGCCTCCTTGGCGTGATAGGTGAGGATCAGATCGGCCCCGGCACGGCGCATGGCCAAAAGGGTTTCCAGCATCACCCGGTCGCCGTCGATCCACCCGGCGCGGGCGGCGGCCTTGACCATGGCGTACTCACCGGACACGTTGTAGGCCGCCAGGGGCACGTCGCATACCTCGCGCACGGCGCGCAGAATGTCCAGGTAGGCGAGGGCGGGTTTGACCATCACCATGTCCGCCCCCTCTTCCAGATCGATGAGGGTTTCGCGCACCGCCTCGCGGGCGTTGGCCGGGTCCATTTGATAGCTGCGCCGGTCGCCGAATTGCGGGGTGGAATCGGCGGCGTCACGGAATGGGCCGTAGTAGGCACTGGCGAATTTAGTGGAGTAAGACAGGATCGGCGTCTGCTCGAACCCCCCCTTGTCCAGCCCCTCGCGAATGGCCGCGACGCGGCCGTCCATCATGTCCGAGGGGGCCACGATGTCGGCCCCGGCGCGGGCGTGGGAGACGGCCTCCTTCACCAGCAGTTGCACGGTGGGGTCGTTGTCCACCTGTTGCTCTCCCCGGGTGTCCCTGATGACGCCGCAGTGGCCGTGGTCGGTGTATTCGCACAGGCACACGTCGGTAATGACGGTCAGCTCCGGCACCGTCTTCTTGATGGCGCGCACTGCTTGCTGGACCACGCCGTTATCGTCCCAGGCGCCGGAGCCGGTAGCATCCTTGTGCTCGGGGATGCCGAACAGGATTACTGCCGGTATGCCCAGGGCGCGCACCTCTTCGCACTCGCGCGCGATCTGGTCCACCGACATCTGGTAGACGCCGGGCATGGAAACCACCTCGTTTTTCACCCCCTCGCCAGGCACTGCGAACAGGGGGTAGATGAAGTCGTCCGGCGACAGGCGGGTTTCCCGCACCATGCGGCGCAGTGATTCGGTGCGCCGCAGGCGGCGCGGGCGGGGCATGGAAACGAAGCTCATGGTGTGTCTCCTTGCGTGTCTGGCGCGTGGCCACCGCGTTGGTGACGCGGGCCGAGAGTGGCGGCGTCGGTACGGATGGCGTCCACCAGAGCCGCAACGGCGGGGGTATCGGGTTGCAGGTGTACGGTCAGGCCCAGTTCGCGGCAGGTGGCGGCGGTCACCGGGCCGATGGCGCAGGTACGGGCCGGAGCCAGCGTGGCACGGAAGGCGGCATCCCCCAGCAGCCGGTGCAGGTTGCGCACTGTGGAAGAACTGGTAAACACGGCATAGTCCAGGGGCGCGGCCAGCAGCCGTTCCCGGTCCAGCGTCTCCGGCGCCTCGCTGCGGTAGGCGGTCACCTGCTCCACGCGGGCACCGTGGGCGGCGAGGGTCTCGGGCAGCACCGGACGGGCCTGGGCGGCCTGCACCAGCAGGATGTTCTGGTCCTTGACGCCCTGCTCCACCAGCGCGGTGGCCAGCCCTTCGGCACGGGCGTCGGCGGGTACCAGATCGGCGTGGATGCCGTGGTTGGCCAGGGCGCGCGCGGTCTCGGTCCCCACTGCGGCGATGCGCACTCCGGCCAGGGCGCGGCTGTCCTTTCCGTGTTGCCCGAGGCTGGCGAACAGGGAGTCCACGCCGTTGGCGCTGGTGACCACCAGCCACCGGTACTTGTCCAGCGCGGCGGTGGCGGCGTGCAGCGGAGCCGGGTCGTCGGGGGGCACGATGCGGATGGTGGGTACCGCCACCACGTCGGCGCCGGCGCGGTCCAGTGCGCGGGCGAGCTGTCCCTGCTGTCCGGCGGCTCGGGTGACCAGAATGCGGCGTCCGAACAGGGGCAATGACTCGAACCAGTTGATCTGTTCCCGCAGGGTCACCACCTCGCCCACCACGATCAGGGCCGGGGGCTGCAACCGGGCCTCCTCCACCCGCTGCGCCAGGTTGTCGAGGGTGCCGCTGACGGTGTGCTGGGCCGGGTGGGTGCCCCAGCGGATGGCCGCCGCCGGGGTGTCGGGGGACAGTCCCCCGGCGATCAGCCGCCGGGCGATATGGGGAAGGCGCTTGATGCCCATGAAGAACACCAGGGTGCCGCCGGTGCGGGCCAGTTCATCCCACTGCACCCGGGTGTCGGGGCGGGACGGATCTTCCTGACCGGTGACAAAGGTGACGGTGGCGTTCAGGCCCCGGTGGGTGAGGGGGATGCCCGCGTAAGCGGTGACGGCGGTGGCGGCGGTGACGCCGGGCACCACCTCGAAGGGCACCCCGGCACTGGCCAGAGCCGCCGCCTCCTCGCCCCCGCGCCCGAAGATGAACGGATCGCCGCCCTTCAGGCGCGCGACGGTGAGGCCCCGCTGCGCCCGTTCCACCAGCAGGGCGTTGATATCCTCCTGGCGCATGTGGTGGTTGCCGTGGCGCTTGCCCGCGTATACCCGCTCCACCTCCGGGGCCAGGGACTCCAGCAGGGCCGGGTTGGCCAAGTAGTCATACACTACCACCTGCGCGGCCTCCAGGCATTCCAGCCCCTTGACGGTGATCAGGCCAGGGTCGCCGGGACCGGCGCCAATCAGGTAGACGGTGCCCGTCCTGCTCATTTGCCGTCTTCCAGTTCCCGTCCGTAGACCTCTGTCAGGATGTCACGGCCACCTGCGGCCAGCACGGCCTCGGCCAGTTCCCGCCCCAGCCATTCGCAGTCGGCGGCAGGGGACTCGGCGGTCTTGCGGACCAGCCGCTTGCCATCCACACTAGCCACCAGTCCGGTAAGTTGCACGTTGGTGCCGTCGGTGGTCCGCCCCAGCGCCGCGATGGGTACCTGGCAGCCACCTTCCAGACGCAACAGGAAGGCGCGCTCGGCCTTGACGCACAGGGCGGTGTGGGGATCGCGGAACAGGTCCAGCACCGGGGTCAGGCGGGTGTCGCCGACACGGGATTCGATGCCCAGCGCTCCCTGTCCCACGGCGGGCAGGCAGATGTCGGGATCAAGGTACTCGCGCACCCGGTCGGCCCACCCCAGACGGCGTACCCCGGCGGCGGCCAGGATGATGGCGTCGTACTCCCCTTCGTCCAGCTTGCGCAGGCGGGTGTCCACATTGCCACGCAGCACTTCCACCCTGAGGTCGGGGCGGCGCGCCAGAATCTGGCTGCGGCGGCGCAGGGAACTGCTGCCGACGCGGGCGCCCCGGGGCAGGGTGTCCAGACTGGCGTGGTGGCCGGAGATCAGGGCGTCACGGCAGTCCTCGCGCTCGGGAATGGCGGACAGTTCCAGCCCGGCGGGGAGCTCGGCGGGGACGTCCTTCATGGAATGCACGGCCAGATCGGCGCTGTGGTCCAGCAGGGCTTCCTCGATCTCCTTGACGAACAGCCCTTTGCCGCCCACCTGGGCCAGGGGCACGTCGGTAATGCGGTCGCCGGTGGTCTTGATGATGTTCAATTCCACGCGCACTTGTGGAAAGTGCTGGCGGATGCGGTCTTTCACCCAGTTGGCCTGCCACAGGGCGAGTTGGCTGCCACGGGTGGCGATGGTGATGGTTGCGGGGGGCGTCTCGGGCTTGGTCACGGAGTACACACCTGTTGCGGGTTAACGGGGCCGGCCGCGCGAGGCGCTCCGGGGGAGGGGGTCCGGCAGGGGATCCGGGGGACTGTCGGCCGCATTGCCGACCGGGCTGTCGGGTGGGGCGTCTGCCGGGGTTTCGGTTGGAGCCTGCCGTTCCGGCAGGGCGAACAGCTTGCGGGTGATTTCCACCATCTCCTGACTGTCCCGGTCCTGGGCTTCGCGGCGCAGGCTGGTGAGGGGATTGTGGAGCAGCTTGTTGATGATGGAGGCGGCCAGCCCGCGCACCAGTTCGCGCTCTTTTTCCGACAGGTTCGGCAACTTGCCCAGCACGCGCTCGGCCTCGGAGCGGGCGATGGCGTCGGCGTGCTCGCGCAGAGCGGTGATGGTGGGCACCACGTCCAGGGTGCGCAGCCAGCGGGCGGTGGAGTCCACCTCTTCGTCCACGATGCGCTCGGCCTTTCTGGCCTCTTCGCGGCGTTCCGCCAGGTTGGATTCCACCACCTGCTGAAGATCGTCGATGTCGTACAGGTAGACGTCGTTGACGCGGTTGACGTCGGGGGCGATATTGCGCGGAACCGAAATGTCGATCAGGAACATGGGGCGGTGCTTGCGGGCGCGGATGGTGCGCGTCATCAGGTCACGGCCGATCACATAGTCGGGGGCGCCGGTGGAGCAGATGACGATGTCGGTCTCCACCAGTTCGGTGGGGAAGGCGTCGAAGGGCACGGCACGCACCGTCACCGGTTCTGCGTCGGCCTCGCCCGGCTTCCGGCTGCTGGTGCCGATCTCGGCGCTCAGGCGGGTGGCAAGGCTCTGTGCGTTTTCCAGTGTGCGGGTGGAGATCACCACGTCGCGCACCCCGGCGCTGATCAGGTGGCGCAGGGCCAGTTCCGCCATTTCTCCGGCCCCGAGCAGCATCACGCGCTCGCGGGAGACATCGGAAAATACCTTGAGCGCCAGTTCCACTGCGGCGTAGCTGACCGATACCGCGCTCTGGGCGACGGCGGTTTCGGTACGCACCCGCTTGGCTACCGAGATGGCCTTCTTGACCACCTTGTTGAGCACCATGCCGCTGCTGCGGCAGGACAGGGCGGCCTCGAAGGCGTCCTTGAACTGGCCGAGGATCTGCGGCTCCCCCAGCACCATGGAATCGAGGCTGGAGGCGACCCGGAACATGTGGCCGATGGCGTCGTTGCCGGGATAGTGGTACAGGTGTGGCAAAAGGTGGGCGGGGGTGGTGTCGCCGGCCCGGCGGGCAAAGAATTCGGAAATACCCGAAAAGCCGTCCTCGGCGGTGTCGGCCACTGCGTACACCTCCACCCGGTTGCAGGTGGAGAGCACCATGGCCTCGCGTACAGCGCCGTCACCGGTGAGTTGGCGGCAGGCCTCCGGGAGCGCCTCCGCCCCCAGGGCCAGACGCTCGCGCACCTCCACCGGGGCGGTTTTGTGGGACAGTCCGACGACGATCAATTGCACTCTGGCGGATCCTCCCCGGAGGCTCAAAAATGCCGGTGCTCGCCGAGCACCACATCAATGCCCATGAAGCTGAGCATGACCGCGAGAAACCCGGCGATGGCCAGATACGCCCCGCGCTGGGCGCGCATCCCCAGCCAGTAACGCCCCAGCAGCATGAGCAGGTAAAACCCCCACACCAGCAGGCTGACGGTTTCCTTGGGGGTCCATTCCCAGTAGTGGCCCCACACATACCGCGCGCCGATGGCCCCGGACAGCAGCCCCAGTGTGGTGAGGGGGAAGCCCCCCAGAACGCCCCTGGCGATCATGGCGTCGCACACCTCCAGGGGCGGCAACTGGGCGTACAGGTTGCCAAAGTGCTTGCTCTTTAGCAGGCGCATCTGGATGACATACATGATGCCGGCCAGAAACGAGATGCAGAACGCCACAGCTCCCAACACCATCAGTGAGGTATGCAGGGTCAGGCCCAGCCCCTGCAGGCGTGGATCGAGGGGGGCTGCGGAGGTGCGCAACAGGGCCGCGGCGAACACCGACAGGAATGCCAGCGGCACCGCGAACGCCCCCAGCACATGGATGCGCAGGCGGAAATCGAACAGCAGGAACACCAGAATCAAGGTCCACGAAAAGAACGACGCCGCCTCGTAGGCGGTGGTGACGGGAAATCCGCCCAGTTCGCGCCAGCGCACCGTGAGGGCGGCGGTGTGGAAGACAAACCCCGCCAGCGTGCCACCGAGGGCTGCCGCCAGCAGCGTTTCGCGGCGGCCGCTGCCCGGCAGATAGACGAGGAACAGTACCGCCGCGATCAGGTAGGCGGTCATGGCCAGTTCAAAATAGAGGACGTTCACGATCCCTTGCTCGTGCCGGTGCTTCTCAATAAACTAGCGCGCATTGCGTGAGGACCTCCGGGTGGGCCGCACGGCCACGATGATCACGATGGGGTGTGGCGGGCGGAGCCTGGCGACGGTGCCGATGAACAGCGTAGTTTAGGGAAGCGGGCGGCCGGGGGTCAAGCCGGGCCGCCTACCGCCCCGTCACCGCCCGCATTTGGCGGGGTGGGGACAACCGGAAGAGGGGATGCCTCGTGAACAACACCATGAGTTTGCCGGCGGGCGCCGACGTACTGTTTTTGATGCTGGGGGCAGTGATGGTGCTGGCCATGCACGGCGGCTTCGCCTTTCTCGAAGTGGGAACGGTGCGTTACAAGAACCAGGTCAACGCCCTGGTCAAAATCCTGTCCGACTGGTCGGTGTGCAGCGTGGTGTATCTGGTGATCGGCTACCCCATCGCCTACGGTACTCATTTCTTTGCTCCCGCCTCCAGCCTGCTGGGACAGAACCAGGGGCTGGAACTGGTGCGCTTCTTCTTCCTGCTCACCTTTGCGGCGGCGATTCCGGCCATCATCTCCGGCGGCATCGCCGAACGCGCGCGTTTTTGGCCCCAGGTGCTGGCGGCGGCCCTGCTGGTGGCGTTCGTCTATCCGTTTTACGAGTCGCTGGCGTGGGGACAGCGGAGTGGATTTCAGGACTGGATTTCGGGCCTTGCCGGGGTGCGGTTTCACGATTTTGCGGGCAGTGTGGTGGTGCATGCCATGGGCGGCTGGCTGGCATTGGCGGCGGTGCTGGTGCTGGGGTCGCGCATGGGGCGTTACGGTACGGACGGCACCAGCCACCCGTTTCCCCCCAGCAACATCCCGTTTCTGGCTCTGGGCTCGTGGATGCTGATCGTGGGTTGGTTTGGCTTCAATGTAATGAGCGCCCAGTCGCTGTCGGGCATCTCCGGTCTGGTGGCGATCAATTCCTTGATGGCCATGGTGGGCGGGGTGCTGGCGGCGTTGGTGGCGGGCCGCTGCGACCCCGGTTTCACCCACAACGGCGCACTGGCCGGTCTGGTGGCGGTCTGCGCCGGGTCGGATGTGATGCACCCGTTCGGGGCCTTGTTCACCGGCGTGGTGGCCGGGGTGCTGTTCGTCTACATGTTCCACTTCACCCAGGAGCGGCTGCGGCTCGACGATGTGCTGGGCGTGTGGCCCCTGCACGGGGTGGTGGGCGCGTGGGGCGGAATTGCCTGCGGCATCTTTGGTCTCAAGGGGCTGGGGGGCCTCGGAGGGGTGAACCTGCTGGCGCAGATCATTGGCACCGGCGTGGCGATTGGCCTGGCTCTGGTGTCCGGCTTCGTGGTCTACAAGGTGCTGGACATGACCATCGGCATCCGTCTGTCCCAGGAGCAGGAGTATCGGGGGGCGGACCTTTCGGTCCACAGCATTGGTGCCAACCCGGAAAAACAACAGCGGCCCTAGCTTGCCGTTTGATCCGCTGGGTTGGTCTGTTGATCTGGCGTACTGGCCGGAAAGAATTGGGAGCGTGGGGACATGAAACTGATTATCGCCATCATCAAGCCGCACCGTCTGGACGAGGTGAAAGCTGCCCTGAACGAAGTCGGGGTGGCGGGCATGACCGTGACCGAGGTGAAGGGGCACGGGCGCCAGAAAGGCCACAAGGAGATGTACCGCGGCGCCGAGTATTTTGTAGATTTTCTGGCCAAGGTGCAGATCATGGTGGCGGTGCCCGATCCCTTGGCCGCAGGGGTCGTGGCCGCCATCCGCAAGGGGGCGGTGTCGGGGGAAATCGGCGACGGAAAAATTTTTGTGCTGGGCCTGGAGCAGGCGGTGCGCATCCGTACCGGCGAAACCGGTGAGGAGGCACTGTGAGCGCCGCAGTCGGTAATGGCCGTTGGCAGACGCGGGCGGGGTGCGGGTAATGCCGGAGTGGCTGGGCAACCAGGGTGCCCCCGCATGGGTGGCGCAGATTTTCACCGTGGTGCTGGTGGCGCTGGTGGTGGACCTGGTACAGCAACTGGTGCTGCGGCGGCTGCACCGCAAGCTGACGGACACCCACAATCCCTGGGACGATGCCCTAATTGACGCCCTGCGACGGCCCCTGTCGCTGCTCGTTTGGGTGGTGGGCCTTACTTTTGCCGCCGACATCGCCGCCAGCCGCGCCCAGGCCCCGATTTTCGCGGCAGTCGGCCCGTTGCGCGAACTGGGAGTGATCACCGCGGTCACCTGGTTCCTGATCCGCGTGGTGCGCCGCGTGGAATGGAACCTGTCCGCCCGTGCCGAGGCCGGCGAGGCCACCCACGACAAGACCACGCTGGACGCCATCAGCCGTCTTGTGCGCGTGGCGATTCTCATCACCGCCGTGCTGGTGGCCCTGCAAACCCTGGGCTACAGCGTGTCCGGGGTGCTTGCCTTTGGCGGCATCGGCGGCATTGCGGTGGGTTTTGCCGCCCGCGACCTGCTGGCCAATTTCTTCGGCGGCCTGATGATCTTCATGGATCGGCCGTTCTCGGTGGGGGAGTGGGTGCGCTCACCGGACCGCAACATCGAGGGCACGGTGGAGGCCATCGGCTGGCGGCTGACCCTTATCCGTACCTTCGACAAACGGCCCCTGTACGTGCCCAACAGCGTGTTTGCCAACATCGCGCTGGAGAATCCCTCGCGCATGAGCCACCGGCGAATCTATGAAACCATCGGTATCCGCTACGGCGACTGGCAGAAGCTGCCGCCGATCTGCACCGACATCGAGGCCATGTTGCGAGCCCACGAAGGCATTGCGGGGGATCAACTGGTGATGGTGAACTTCAACGCCTTCGGTCCCTCGTCGGTGGATTTCTTCGTCTACTGCTTCACGCGCACCACGGTGTGGCACGAATATCATCAGGTGAAGCAGGACGTGCTGCTTAAGATTCACGGCATTGTGGAGGAGCACGGCGCCGAGGTGGCGTTCCCGACCCACACCGTGCATCTGCCGGACGCCCTCAGGGTGGCGGTGGAGGCCGGAGGCCCCCGGTCCACCCCCTGAGTGCCGGGCTTTCCACCGTGGCCGGGGCAAGGAGACCTGTTTTCCAGGCCTGTCCCCTGGTTTTTCCCCCACCCCTTTTTTCCGATATCACTTGCCGGGTCCGGACTGCCGGACTGGCGCTGGCGCTGCTGTCGGCCCTGTGTGGATGTGCCAACTGGCAGGCCCACGGTGTTACGCCGGAGGCAGGGGGACTGCCATTGGCGCTGTTGCCGGTACAGGTTACGGCCCAGGCCCGCCACCTGGCGGCCCTGACCAGCCAGACGGATGTGGCGGATGGCGCAGGCCAGGACGAGGTTACGGCCATCAGGCGGGAACTGACGCGGGTGGGGGAACAGCGTGGCGGGGCGCTGGCGCAACGCCTGGCGGCGTTGCCCGCCCTGATGCTGGTGGACCCGGGCAGGGTGGCGGCGGTGGTGGAGGCCGCGCCGCAGGCGGGGGCCGCCGCGTGGGGGCGGGAACTGGGAGTGGCGGCGGTGCTGGAGGTCACCCTGTCGGGATACGGCGCCATTCCTCGCCGCTGGCAGTGGTGGCTGATTGGCACCGGCGTGGCGGAGGCGGTGGTGCAGGGGGTGTTGGTGGCCCAAGTGATCCACAACCCGTGGGTGCCGTGGGCGGTGGGACTGGAGGAACTTGGCTCCGAACTCCTCACCTGGGGTGGTGGTGCCTGGCTGTTCAACGCCCGCTACGCGCCGGTGGTGCTGGAGGCGCGGCTGGTAGCCAGCCGGGACGGCCGGGTGCTGTGGGACGATCTGGTGATGGTGGGTGTCGACCGTAAGGCGCTGAAGCGGCTGGAGCCCGCCGAACGGGAGCGGCGTGAGGTGGTGTTGGCCGTCACCGCCAGCCGCGCCGAACAGAAACTGGCGCGCGGCCTGAAAAAAGCCCTGCGCCGTCACGGCATGATTTCTCCGCCTGACGCACCGTTCTGAAGTCGTGACCCGGGGAGCCCCGGATTTTTCGGGAGCGCCACGCTGGCGACCGCCGGACATCCGGATATTATGGAAATTTTCCGGGGTAATAAAATGTGGGCGCTCCGGCTCCCCGTGGGTCGCGTTCCCTTATCGGGGGTCCACGGGGAACCGGAGCGCCCTGGCCCGCGAGCGCCGTGGAATACGGCGTTCACGGACAACCTGTATCTGATCAGGACAAGTCGTCAGGGCCAGTCGTCAGGACAAATTGGCCCCGGTGTAGGACGGGCGGCTGGGGATGTTCAACTGGTCCATCTTGTATTTCAGGATGCGCCGGGTAATGCCCAGCAGGGCGGCGGCACGGGTCTGAACGAAGCCGGTCTCGCTCAGGGCGCGCAAAATGATCTCGCGCTCGAACTCCGACACGGCCTTGTCGAACGACAGGCTGCCGGTGATCACCTCTTCGCTGGCACGCACCACGGGTTGCTGCTGGCGGATGTGGGAGGGCAGTATTTCAGCAGTCAACACTTCTCCCCGGGCCAGGATCATCAGCTGTTCCACCACGTTTTCCAGTTCGCGGATATTGCCTGGCCAGTGGTAGGCTTCCAGCAGGTCGGCGGCCTCGCGGCTGATGCGCTTGGGGGCCTGGCCGCTGGCTTTCAGGGACAGGAAATGCTCGGTGATGGGCAGGATGTCCTCGCGCCGCTCGCGCAGGGGGCGCAGGTGGATGGGGAAGACGTTCAGCCGGTAATACAGATCCTCGCGGAAGGTTCCGGCCTTGATGGCCTCTTCCAGGTTCTTGTTGGTGGCGGCGATCAGCCGCACGTCCACGCTGATGGTGCGGTTGCCGCCCACGCGCACGAACTCGCGCTCCTGCAACACGCGCAAAATCTTTGCCTGGGTGGCCAGGGAAAGGTCGCCCAACTCGTCCAGGAACAGGGTGCCGTTGTCGGCCAGTTCAAAATGCCCCACGCGCTTGCCGTGGGCGGAGGTAAAGGCGCCCTTTTCGTGGCCGAACAGTTCCGCCTCGATGAGGTTGTCGGGAATCGCCGCGCAGTTGATGGCGATGAACGGCTGCTCGGCACGGTCACTTTGCAGGTGCAGTGCGCGCGCCACCAGTTCCTTGCCGGTGCCGGATTCACCGGTGACCAGTACCGTGCTGGGGGTGTTGGCCACCTGCTGGATGCGCTGGAAGACTTCGAGCATGGCCGGGCTGTTGCCGATCATGCGCAGGTTGTCCTTGCGGCGTTGGGCGGCCTCGCGGTGGTAGCGCACCTCGTTGTAGAGAACCTGGTTGGCCAGCACGCGTTCGATCACCAGTAGCAGGGCCGGAACTTCGAACGGCTTGCCCAGATAATCGGAGGCCCCGAGTTTCATGGCTTCCACGGCAGTCTGGTAGGAGGTGGAGCCGGTCAGCACCACCACCGGCACCTGGGCATCCTGCTGGCGTACGGCGCGCAGCAGTTCCATGCCGTGCATGCCGGGCATCATCAGGTCCAGCAGGATCAACTGCGGCTGATGCTGCTGGATGGCCGTCAGGGCCGACTCGCCGTCGTGGGCGGGCACGATGTGGTAGTTGTCCGAAAGAACATCCTCCAGCACCTGCCGCACGGAGGCGTCGTCGTCCACCACCAGCACCGTTTTTTTCGCCCGGACCTTGGTTGCTTGCTCCATGTGTGCCCTGATCTGGGTCCCCTCGCCTGGATAATCCTCGTCCGACGTAGTGCCGGGACGAATTCCGTAATGTTTCTTTTTCGGTCAATAGGGCGGGCAGGATTAGCTTCTGTCGCCGTATTTTGGGGGGGGATTGGAACGGTGCCGCCGGGGGCGGCCTTTGGTCGGACGGTTTACGGACCGTCGTTGAGGCCGTAGTCGCGAATTTTGTAGAGCAGCGCCTTGTAGCTGATATCCAGAATCTGGGCTGCCTTGCGGCGGTTCCAGCGGGTGTGGTTCAAAACCCTGAGGATGGCGGTGCGCTCGGCGATGGTCGCGGCGCGCTTGCCGATTTCCTTGAGGGGCAGGTGGCCGTCGATCAGTCCCTGATCGATGATCGGTATCAGTCCCAGGGGGTCGGCGCCGAGAGCGGCCGGAGCGGGGGGGAGCATGGTGGCTGGCGCAACCGGTGCGGCGGCGGCTGGCTGATCGCCCGAGGGGGGCATGGGCGGCCGGTAGGCCACCGGTTCCTGCTCCACCGGGGTCGGTGTCTCCAGGGTGCCGGAGGGGGTCATGATGCCGCCACTGCGGCGGTATTGATCAAATTTTTGCAGCACGGTGCGCTCGTCCCCGAGCACCACGATCTGCTTGATCATGTTTTCCAGTTCGCGGATGTTGCCCGGCCACGGGTAATGCATGAAACAGTCGATGGTGGCTGTGGACAGGCGCGGGAAGGTGCGCTGGTACTGGCGGCTGAATTTTTCGATGAAGTAGTCGCACAGGAAGCTCACCTCCTCCAGGCGGTCGCGCAGGGGAGGGATGGTGATGGAGACCACATTCAGGCGGTAAAAAAGGTCTTCGCGGAAGGAGCCCGCCCGGACCATGACCTCCAGGTCGCGGTTAGTGGCGGCGATGATGCGGGTGTCGACACGCACGTCCTGCTCGCCGCCCAGACGGACGAACTCGCCGTCCTGCAACACCTGCAACAGTTTGGCCTGCAGGGTGATGGGCACCTCGCCGATCTCGTCGAGGAAGATGGTGCCGTGGTTGGCGAACTCGAACTTGCCGGGCTTGCGTTTGTGGGCGCCGGTGAAAGCGCCGCGCTCGTAGCCGAACAGCTCGGACTCCAGCAGCCCTTCCGGCAGGGCGGCGCACAGCACCTTGACAAACGGCTTGTCGCGGCGCAGGGAGCGCTGGCAGATGGTGCGGCTGATGAGCTCCTTACCGGTACCGGACTCGCCGCGCACCAGCACGGTAATGTTGGTGGCCGCCACCTGATCCACCATATTCAGCACGTCGCGCATCGGGCGGCTGTGGCAGAGCATGGCGCCGTAGTCGCCCAGGTCCGAGACCGGAGCGGCGACCGAAGGCGGTAGTTCGATGTCCCGGACGCCGCTGGTCACCTTGCCCAGCACCTGGCGGAAATCGTTGGTGATGACCGGTCGGGTGATGGTGGCGGTAGGGCGGCCGTCCAGTTCCGGGGCCGGTTCCGGGGTGCGGGTGAGGAAAATGACCGGGATCGCCTGGGCGGCGGAGCCAATGCGGGACAAGGCGTTGTGCCCCGCTGCGGCCTGGGAGTCCAGGTCGAGGATGATGACGTCGGGATGTTGCTGCTCGATCTGCTCGCGGGCCTCGGTGATGGAGTGGGCGTTGAGCATTTCCATGCCCATTTCCACTGCCACCGGCCTGAGTTGCTGGATGCTGTGCGGATCCAGATCGAGGGTCAGGATTTTCACGGTGTCCTTCTGGTCGTTGTCCATGACGATGCCCTGCCGCTTCGCGTAAACTTGCCCCCTCCGGTCACCGGGGCCGACCTTGCGGAGGGGGACCGGTGTGCCGAGGGGTGGTGTCTTCCTATCGGACGCGAGCAGGGAACCTTAAGTTCTATAGTATAACCTTTTTTTCCTAAATACCCGCACTCAGGCGGGTGTGGATTGTGGACGGCTTCGAGGGGCGTTGTCCCCGAGGCCACGAGCCCGGAAGTTGTTGATGTTCCGTTTCCCCGACTGCCACTTTTGCCGGATTTCCAGTGACAGACCGCCGTGCCCGAGTGCGGGAGGTGGTATATCGTGCGGGCCACTCCGGGCAGGGCAATGCGGGAAAATACGGGGGGAAAACAGGTGACCGGTAACGCCTCCGACTTCCCGGATTACACCCCCACGCCGGAGGAGCTCAGCCGGCTTCAGGAGGAGGTGGAGCGGCACAATTTCCTCTACTACGTCAAAAACCGTCCAGAGGTTTCCGACCAATATTTTGACGCCCTGCTGAAGAAACTGGAGCGGTGGGAGTCGCTTTATCCACAGGAAGTTTTTGCCACCTCCCCGACCCGGCGGGTGGGGGGGGCGCCCCTGCCCGGTTTTACCCCGGTCGTCCACCGGGTGCCGATGATGAGCCTGGGCAACACCTATTCCGCCGATGAACTGCGGGAGTGGGATGCGCGGGTGCGCAAGTGGGCGGCGGAGGCCGGGTTTGCCGATGGCGATGTGGCCTATGCCGTGGAGCCCAAGGTGGACGGGGTGGCGGTGGCGCTGACCTATGAAAACGGCAGATTCGTGCTCGGGGCGACCCGGGGGGACGGGCGCACCGGCGACGACGTGACCGCCAACCTGCGCACCATCGCCAACCTGCCCCTGAAGCTGAAATCCCGGTTGACGGACGGGGCCATTCCACCCCTGCTGGAACTGCGCGGCGAGGTGTTCTTCAGCCATGCGGCGTTTGAACGGCTGAACCGGGAACAGGAGGCGACCGGGGAGGAGCCGTTCGCCAATCCCCGCAACGCGGCGGCAGGCACCCTGCGCCTGCTGGATTCAAAACTGGTGAGCAGGCGGCGGCTGGAGGTGGTGATCTACGGGGTGGAGACAGCGGAATTCCGCCAACGCCATCCTGGACACGGAGACGCCCAGGCCGGTCTGGCTGACCTGAATCTCCCGGTCTGGTCAGAGACCCTCGCGGGCCGGACCATCGACGATGTCATCAAGCACTGCTCCGCCATGCAGGCACGCCGCGTGGACCTGCTCTATGACATCGACGGCATGGTGGTGAAGGTGGACCGCTACGCCATTCAAGAGGCCATCGGCGCCACCGCCAAGGCGCCGCGCTGGGCCATCGCCTACAAGTTTCCGGCCGAGCAGGCCACCACGGTCCTCACCGGCATTCGCGTGCAGGTGGGGCGCACCGGGGCGCTGACGCCGGTGGCGGACCTTTTACCGGTGCATTTGGCGGGCACCACGGTATCCCGCGCCTCCCTGCACAACCAGGACGAAATCGCCCGCCTCGGGGTGATGGCGGGGGACACGGTGGTGGTGGAAAAGGGCGGCGAGATCATCCCCAAGGTGGTGAAGGTGAAGCAGGAACTCCGCCCCGCCGACGCCCGTCCCTTCGTCATGCCATCCCGTTGTCCGGAGTGCGACGGGCTGGTGGTGCGGGAGGCCGGAGAGGCGGCGGCACGCTGCGTCAACCGTGCCTGTCCTGCCCAGTTGCAGAAGGCCATTGAACACTTCGCCGGGCGTACCGCTATGGACATCGACGGTCTGGGGGAGGCGCTGGTGGAGCAACTCATCTCCAATTCCGTGGTGCGCGAAGGCGCACCGGACAGCGCGGTATCGCGTCCGGTGCGGGATGTGAGCGACTTGTATCATTTGGATTTCGAAAGGGTGGCGGCGCTGGAGCGCATGGGGGAAAAATCGGCGGACAATCTGCACGTGGCCATTGACGCCAGCCGCCGCACCTCCTTTGAGCGGGTGCTGTTTGCCATCGGCATCCGTCATGTGGGGGTGCGCACCGCCGAGCGGATCACCGCCATGGTCACCAGCCGCGAAGCCCTGCAAACGACGGCGCTGGCGGCGCGACCGGTGCTGCAACTGGCGGAACTGGCGGAGGGATTCAAAAAGGGCGGGGCCTGTCCACCGGACTGGCTGGAGCGACTCGGCGGAATCGCCCGCGCCTGGCCCGCCGGGTTGCCCGAACCGTCGCTGTTTGGACGCCTGAGCGGGCAGGCGTCCCTGTTTGGAGCGCCTGACCCCGATTCCACCCGGCCTCCGGACGCAGCGGAACTGAAGGCGCTCAGGGCGTTTTTGCGCGATAATGAGCCGGGTCTGGTGGGTATCGAGGACGTGGGGCCGGTGGTGGCTCGCGCCATCGCGGATTTTTTTGCCGATCCACACAATCAATCCCTGCTGGATCGGTTGCAGTCCGCCGGATTGCAAATGCGGCGCACCGCCCCGGCCGCCGGATGCGATCTGCCGCTGGCGGGGCGGCGCTTTGTATTTACCGGCGCCCTGTCGCGCCCGCGGGATGAGTTCGAGGCGCGGATCAAGGCGCTGGGGGGGGTGCCCACCGGCAGCGTGTCGGCACAGACCGACTGGGTGGTGGCCGGGGATAAGGCCGGTTCCAAGTTGGCACGGGCCGAGTCGCTGGGGGTGAAGGTGCTGGATGAAGCGGGATTTGAGGAACTGATGCAGTCATTGTCACCGTCGGGGCAGTCGGGAGAACAGTCTTGAAAGTGCGCCCGGACCGATCTGCGCAAGCGGAAAAACCCATGAAAAAAGTGGGTATGATCAACCTTGGGTGCCCCAAAAACCAGGTGGACGCCGAGGTCATGCTGGGCCGCCTGAAGGCCGCCGGGTACGAACTGACCCCCGACGCCAATCAGGCCGACGTGATTATCGTCAACACCTGCGGGTTCATTGGCGAGGCCAAGGAGGAGTCCATCGACACCATCCTGGAAATGGCCCAGCTCAAGGAACACGGCAAACTCAAAAAACTTATCGCCACCGGCTGCCTGACCCAGCGCTACGGGCAGGACCTGGCGGACAGCATCCCGGAACTGGACGCAGTGGTGGGCAACGGGCGGGAGGCGGACATCGCCGATCTGATTCCGGCCCTGACCGCCCCCGGCGCCGGGCAGCTGATCCACATTGGTGCACCGGGGGGGCTGTCGGGGGGCGCCGACCGACTGCGCATCGGCGCGCCCCACAGTGCCTACATCAAGATTGCCGAGGGGTGCAGCAAGCGCTGCTCCTTCTGCATCATCCCGCACCTGCGTGGCGATCTGGTCAGCCGCCCGCTGGAGGAGATCAAGGCCGAGGCCCGGGCGCTGGTGGCCCAGGGGGTGGTGGAGATCAATCTCATCAGCCAGGACACCACCAATTACGGCGTGGACCTGTACCGCCAGAAATCCCTGCCGGAACTGATCCGCCGCCTGTCCGCCGTGGACGGCCTGCGCTGGCTGCGGTTGCTGTATACCTATCCCACCGATTACACCGACACACTGCTGGACGCCCTGGCGGAGAGCCCGGTGGCGGTGCCGTACATCGACCTGCCGTTGCAGCACGCCGCTACCAGCGTGTTGCAACGCATGAACCGGCGCGGCAGCACCGAAGACCTGGAGCGGCTTATCGAGCGCATCCGCACGCGCATCCCCGGTGTGGCCCTGCGCTCGTCATTCATCGTCGGCTTTCCCGGAGAGAATGACGCGGAATTTGGTGTCCTGCGCGACTTCATCGCCCGCACCGGTTTTGACCGCATGGGGGTGTTCACCTATTCCCACGAAGAGGGGACTGCCGCCGGGGCGGGCCGGGACGACGTACCGGAGGAGGTCAAGGAGGCGCGCCGCGCCGAACTGATGCAGATGCAGGAGGGCATCTCGGCGGCAAAGCTGTCCGCACTGGTGGGGCGCACCGTGGACGTGCTGGTGGAGGGGCTTTCCGAGGAGACCGACTTGCTTTACGCCGGGCGCATGGCCACCCAGGCGCCGGAAATCGACGGTGTGGTGTATATCAACGATACCGACGATCGGCCCCTGGAGCCGGGGATGATTGTACGGGTGCGCGTCGACGAGGCCCACGTCCACGACGTGGTTGGCGCGGTGGTGGAAGGGTACGGTGGATAGGCGAGGGGGCACCTCCGCCGGTTGCGGGAACAGGCTCTAGTTACCCGCCGCCTTCTCCAGCAACTGCACCACCCGCGAGTGTCCTCCGGCCAGGGCGGCGCCGATTGCGGTACGGCCCAGACGGTCGGTGAGGGTGGGATCGGCTCCGGCGCGCAACAACTGCGCCACCACTTCCGTGTACCCCCCCTCCGAGGCCAGCAGCAGCGCGGTGCTGCCATCCGCCGATTGCAGGTTGACCGCCGCATTACGCTGCAACAGCAGCTTGACCGTGTTGCTTTGGCCGCCACGGGCCGCTTCCATCAACGCCGTTTGCAGGATCGGGCCACGACTGTTCACGTCCGCGCCCCGGTCGAGCAATTTTTTGGTCGTCCGGGAGTCACCTGCCGCAGCGGACCGGATCAGGGTGATGGTGAGGGTGTCCGTCGGCTGGGTAGCTGCCAGCGTTTCCACGTCGGCTTCTGCGGCTCCCTGGTCCGTCAGTGCAGCCCGTGTCGGGTTGATTTCCGTGATCTCCGAATCCATTGTTCCAGTTCCCGCCAGTGGTTCCGGTGCTGGCATGGGGGTCGGCCGTGGAACCTCACGCGGGGGGGGGAGCGGCCGCGTGGGGGTGGTGGTCGTGTCGGGGCGTGATGCCGGGTGGAAAGCGGCCTGGGGGGTGCCGGAAGGGGGGGGCGGAAGCGCCGTGGAACGGGTGCCAACGGGAGTGCTGGCCATAATAACCGGAGCGGGGGTTGGAACGGGAACGGCGGTCGGAGCAGTTGCCGGAGCCTTTGGGGCGGGCTGTGTAACGACGGTGGGCGGGGAGACTGGCTTGTCGGTGGAAGCCGGGGCAGCAGCCGTCGGGGCGACCGCTGCTGCCTGCATGTCACCACCCAGCACCCCGACGATGTTGGTGTGGCCCTGGGCTGCGGCCAGTTTCAGTGCGGTGTTGCCGTTCCGGTCGGTGCGGGACGGGTCGGCCTCCCGCGTCAGCAGTTCCCGGACCACCAGAATGTGGCCGCCGTTCGCAGCTTCCATCAGGGGGGTGGTGCCGTCGGGGCTGGTGCTGTTGGCATCGGCGCCGCGTATCAGCAATTCCTTGACCAGGGCCAGGCGACCACTACGCGCCGCCGCCAGCAGGGCGGTGTCGCCTCCGGCAGACGTGGCGTTGGGGTTGGCCTGGGCGTCCAGCAGCATGTGGGTAATGGCCTCGTTGCCCTGCGCCACGGCCAGCATCAGCGGGGTGACCCCGCCCAGCCCCAGGTTGGGATCGGCGCGGAACGACAACAGCAGCCCTACCATACCGTTTTTTCCGGTACCGGCGGCATGCATCAGGGCGGTCAGGCCACAGGGATCGGCGCTGTTCGGGTTGGTCCCCCATTCCAGTAGCAGGGACAGGGTGCTGCCGCTGCCGGTGTGGATGGCCTCGATCAAGGCCGTGGTGGTCGTGGGGCCGCGTCGACCGCCGGGCACCGGGGTGGGAATGGAGGCGGTGGGTGGACCGGAGGCACCCTGGGGTGCCGCGATTTTATCGGGGTCGTTGTCCGTTGCGGGTGGCAGAACGGCTGCGGCGGACGCCTCCAGCAGGGCCAGAACCGTGGCGACGGTGTTGGGGGGGGAGGGGGCAACGGGGGGAACGGCTTCCGCCGCGGCTCCCTGAGGCGTTTTTTTTACCACCGGGGTAACGGGTGTTGCGGTCGGTGCGGCGGCGACGCCTGCGGCGGGTACACTGCACTGCTGTGCGTGGGCGGCATGCGGCAGCACCGTGCCACTGGCCGCGAACAGCGTCGCGACGGCAAGGATGCGAAAACGATTCATGAAACCTTCCGGCAGAACGGATCCCCCTGACGCGACAGGGTAACCTGTTTGTGTCCGGGGGGGAAGGGGGAAGGCAGGGCGGCGGGCGGGTCGGGGGGAGGTCAGCGCAGCATTTTCAGTTGGGCGTAAAGGGAGCGTGTTTCCTCGGAGGGTGAAACGCCGTGGGTGCGGTCCAGCGCCGCGATCAACCGCTCGTAGGTGGCTGCGGCGTCGGCCGAGCGTCCCTGATGAATGTGCGCGACCATCAACCCGCGGCAGAACGGCTCGCACAGGGGATCGGCCTGGATGCCGGCCAGATACAGCCGCTCCACCTGTTGCCACTCTCCGCTTTGTTCCCATTTGCGTGCCCGTTCCGCCAGGTGGCGAACATAGCGGGCATGCAATTGACCGCGCAGTGGTTCTCCCCAAGGGACGGGCGAGCCGGACAGGAACGGCCCCCGGTACAGGGAAAGGGCTTCGTCTACCAGCCGGTTGTATGCGCCGGAGCCGGATTCGGTGGTGCTTGCGGCCTGCTCCAGTCGCCTCTCGAACACCCATGCGTCCACCCACACCTGGGCCGGATTCAGGCGCAGGCGCCCCTGCTGGCGCTCGACGCAGTTGTCGCAGTCGAGCAGGCGCCGCAATCGGTGCAGGGTGGTGCCCAGGGCGCGCATGCCCGCAAGTCCTCCGGATTCGGGCCACAACGCGGCGATGAGTTGCTCCTGGGTTTGCCCCTCCGGGCCGCTTGCTACCAGCAGTTGCAGCAGCTTGATGGGGCCTCTGGGGTTGCGCAGGCCGGAGCCATCCGTCTTCACCCCGGGCCCCTCCACGGAAAACACTCCCAGGGTTTGCACGCGAACCCGCCACGGCCAGTGCCGGGCGTCCAGTGGGCCGCTATCGGTTTCTTCCGTCGAGGCCGCCGTCACGCGCATGGCCGCGTCCCCCAGGCCCGCCAGCACGCCGGAAGTGAAATAGGCGGCCAGCGCCCCGCGACCGGCGTCGTGGCCGGTGCCGCCAGAGTTCCGCAACTGGTCCATCATGAACACAAAGCCGCCTACCCAGCCACCGCTATCCGCCAGCAGCCGGTCCACCTGGGTGGTGGAGGGGCGGGCCCATCCCCAGGCCCGGGCCACGGAGGAAGCCTCGCGCCGGGTGAGCCGAAGGTGGCGCCAACTGATGACCCGCAGTCGCCCGCTGCGGCGAAGTCCACCGAAGGTGCGTGGCGGCGGCATGCGGCTGACCAACACCAGAAACACCCCCTGAGGGGCGTTTTTGGCCAAATCCGCCAGAATCGGATAGAGATCCAGGTGGGCCCGCTCCATGCGGTCGATGACCAGGACGAAGGGGCGCGGCGCATGTTTTAACAAACTGCTTAACAGCGCGGAAAGGTTGCCGCCGGTCACGGGTGTGCCGTGCAACGCCGGGCAACGGCGAATTCCTGCCTGCAATTGGCGCAGGAGTCCGTCGGCACCCGGCTGTTCGGCATTCACGGTCGCCCAGATTGCGGGCAACCCCGCGTGCCCGGAAAAACCACGGATCAGCGTGGTCTTGCCGGTACCCGGGGGCGCACCTATCCAGGCCGCCGATCCGTTCCGGAAGGCAGCATCAAGCAATCTATACAGTCTGGCGCGGGCGGCGACAACAGTCGCACCCGGCCGGTCAGTCTCGTCCCCCATGGTTCCCCAATTGATTAACCGGCCCCCCACGCAGGTAATGAACATTCGGGGGGCCGCTGAGCGAATTATAGCAATTCGCGACACACTGGCAACAAAAAACCGGAGTGTTTAGTGGGCATTCTACTTTACTGATTGAGTGCGGGGGAGGGGGTTGAACCCGTTTTCCCTGAAAAATCCGGTTTGGGGTGTCCCCGTTGCGGACTTTCGGCCTGCTGGTGGTGGAGGTGCCGACAGGCCTCTTTTCGATTTCGGGGAGACCGGGGGGAGCGGGCCGGGATTCGGGGGGTAGTACGTCCGGGTGGGGGCTTTCCCCCTTGGGTGATCGACCGGGATCAGCCGGGCGGTTTACGCGAATATTCCCGCTGGGGCTGCCCCGCCCCGATGTCCATGGAGATTTCGGCGGCGGGGGCGGAGTGGGTAAGGCGACCGATAGAAATGACATTCACCCCGGTTTCCGCCACGGCGCGCACATTGTCCAGGTGGATGCCGCCGGAGGCCTCGACGATGGCGCGTCCGGCAATGTGGGCGACGGCCTTTTTGGTGTCGGCAAGACCGAAATTGTCGAGCATGATGATGTCGGCCCTGGCCTTAAGGGCTTCATCCACCTCGCCCAAATGGGTGGTTTCCACCTCCACGCGCAGGGAATGTCCGGCGCGTTCACGCACGCGGCGTACCGCTTCGGCCAGGGAACCGGCCAGGGCGATATGGTTTTCCTTGATCAGCACACCGTCCGCCAGCCCCATGCGGTGATTGCGACCGCCGCCCATGCGCACCGCGTATTTTTCCAGCATGCGCAGACCGGGGGTGGTTTTGCGGGTATCGGCGATCATACAGCCGGTGCCCGCCACCGCCTGCACGTAGGCGCGGGTGAGGGTGGCCACGCCGCTCAGCCGTTGCAGCAGGTTGAGGGCCACCCGCTCCGCCGCCAGCAGGGCGGAGCCGTTGCCGTCCACGGTGAGCAGGACCTCGCCGTTGGCGGCCGCGGCGCCGTCGGCGAGGCGGGCGTCGAAGGTCACCTCCGGGTCCACCTGGTAAAACACCTCGCGGGCAGCAGGGATGCCCGCTACCACGATGGGGGCCTCGGCCACGATGCGGCCGGATGCGGACACATCGGCGAAAGCACCCCCCGTGACGTCGCCAACCCCGACATCCTCGATCAGGGCGCGGGCGACGATCTGGCGCAACAGAACCGGGTTCACCGGGCGGCCTTCATCGCGGGCCGTGGGTATGTGCCGCGCATGGCCGTCAGTCCTCCAGCCCGGCGATCAGCGCCAGGCTCTCTTCCAGACGCCGGGCCAGGTCGGTGAGTTCGGCGCAGCGCTGCCGGTCGCGCTCCACGATGTCCTGGGGGGCTCGGGCGACAAAACTCTCGTTGGCCAGCTTGCGTTCGATGCCATCGCGCTCGGCCACCAGCTTGCGCAGTTGCCCTTCCAGCCGCGCCCGCTCGACGGCGGGGTCAATCAGCCCCTTGAGGGGGACCTGCAGCGTGCTGTGGGTGAGCACGGCGGTAAACGATGCCGTGGCGCTGTGACAGTCTGGCCCCGCCTCCAGGTGTTCGACGCGGGCCAGCCGCTCCAGCCACGGGCGCCCATCCAGAATGTGGCGGGCGGTAGCCGCATCCGGGGTCTTCAGCACTGCGGACAACGGCTTGGCGGGGGAAATGTTGAGGCTGGCGCGGGCGCCCCGCACACCGACGATGACGTCACGCAGGGCGTCCATCACCGCCTCGGCTTCAGCGTCCGTTGGCGCTTCCTCCCCGGTGGGGTAACTGGCGTGCAGAATGGAGCCGTCCGGGTGCGGCAGGCGGTCGCGGATTTCTTCGGTAATGAACGGCATGAACGGGTGCAACAGGCGCAGGATGCCGTCCATCACTCCCAGCAGCACGGCACGGGTGGCAGCGGCGCGGGCGGGGTCGTCGGCGGACAGGTTGGGCTTGGCCAACTCCAGATACCAGTCGCAATACTCGCCCCACACGAAGTTGTAGAGCACCCGGGCGGCCTCGTCGAAGCGGTACAGGGAGAGTTGGCGGTTGACCTCTGCCGCGGTTTGGGCGAAGCGTCCGGCAATCCACTTTTCCGCCAGGCTGCCGGCGGCAGCTGCGGCGGCCAGATCGGTGGCGGGGGGCTGGTACGGGGGGAGATTCATCTGCACGAAGCGGGCGGCGTTCCACAGCTTGTTGCAGAAATTGCGGTAGCCCGCGATGCGGTCCTCGGCCAGTCGGATGTCGCGCCCCGGGCTGGCCATGGCGGCCAGGGTGAAGCGGAAGGCGTCGGTGCCGTACTGGTCCATGATGGTCAGGGGATCCACCACGTTGCCCTTGGACTTGCTCATTTTCTGCCCCTGGGCGTCGCGTACCAGGGCGTGTACGTAGACCTCGCGGAACGGCACGTCGCCCATGAACTTGAGGCCCATCATGATCATGCGGGCGACCCAGAAGAAGATGATGTCGAAGCCGGTGACCAGGGTGCTGGTGGGGTAGAAAGTGGCCAGATCATCGGTGCGCTGGGGCCAGCCCATGGTGGAAAACGGCCACAGGGCGGAGGAAAACCAGGTGTCGAGGACGTCGGTCTCTTGCCGCAGATCGGTGCCGCCGCACCCGGCGCAGGCGGACGGATCCCGGCGCGCCACGGTGACATGGCCGCAGGGGCAGTACCAGGCGGGGATGCGGTGTCCCCACCAGATCTGGCGGCTGATACACCAGTCGCGGATGTTCTCCATCCACTCAAAATAGGTGTTTTTCCAGTTGTCGGGGACAAAACGGATGCGGCCGTCCTTCACCGCATCGATGGCGGGGGCGGCCAGGGGCTGCACCTTGACGAACCATTGGGTGGAGATGATCGGCTCCACCACCGTTTTGCAGCGGTAGCAGTGGCCCACGGAGTGGGTGTGCTCCTCGATCCCTGCCAGCAACCCGGCGTCTTGCAGGTCGGCGACGATTTTGGTGCGGCACGCCTCGCGGCTCATGCCCGCGTAGGGTCCAGCGGCTTCACCGGCCATGTGGCCACGGGTGTCCATGACGCTGAGCACAGGCAGGTTGTGCTTGCGGCCGAGTTCAAAGTCGTTGGGATCGTGCCCCGGAGTGACCTTGAGGGCGCCGGTGCCGAATTCCATGTCCACATAGGCGTCGGCGATGATTTTCAGGGGGCGGCCGAGCAGGGGCAGCAGGGCCTCGCCGCCGAGCAGGTCGGCGTAGCGGTCGTCCTCGGGATGCACGGCCACGGCGGTGTCGCCCAAGAGGGTTTCCGGGCGGGTGGTGGCGATGGTGAGGGTGCGCGAGGAACCGGCCACGCGGTAATGCAGGTGATAAAGGTGGCCGCGCACTTCCTCGTGCTCCACTTCCAGATCGGAGAGGGCGGATTCGCAGCGCGGGCACCAGTTGACCAGATAGTCGCCCCGGTAGATCAGCCCCTCTTCATAGAGGGACACGAACACCTCGCGCACCGCCTCGGACAGACCGGGGTCCATGGTGAAGCGTTCGCGGCTCCAGTCGCAGGAGGCGCCCAGGCGGCGCAACTGGCCCATGATGGTGCCGCCGGATTCTTCCTTCCAGTTCCACACCCGCTCAATGAACTTGTCGCGCCCCAGGTCGGTGCGCTGTTTGCCCTCGCGGGCGAGTTGTTTTTCCACCACGTTCTGGGTGGCGATGCCCGCATGGTCGCAGCCGGGCACCCACAGTGCGTTGTCGCCACGCATGCGGCGCCAGCGGATGAGCAGGTCCTGAAGGGTGTCGTTGAGGGCGTGCCCCATGTGCAGGCTGCCGGTGACGTTGGGGGGCGGAATGACGATGCTGTAGGCGGGGCCGTGGCCTGCAGGCTTGAAATCGCCGTTTTGCTCCCACTTGGGGTACCAGCGCGCTTCCACCTCGTGGGGTGCGTACTGCTTGTCGAGGGCGCCTGGGTTGCCGGGCTGTTCCTGGGTGTCACTCACGGGGCTTTATCCGCTGGCAGCGCGCATCGGGGCGCGCCGCCGGAAAGGGGGCACAAAAAAAATGGGGGCGCGAAGGGGACCATTGTACGGATTGCGAGGGGTTTGCGCACCCCGTGCCCCCGTCGGGCGGCGGGACGGATGCGGGGGGACGGCGCGACGCGAATGACGGTGCCCGCCCTCAGCGTCCTTCGCTGAGGCGGCGGATCTCCTGCTTGACGATGCTTTCGGCCATGGGCGGCACGGTTTCCCACACCACGCGTTCGACGATCTGCGCGAACATGCGGTCCTGCTCCGCCTGGCGCTCCTGGATGAGTTGGTTGACCAGGGGTGGCACGGTTTCCCACACGACCTTTTCCACCACGCTGCGGGCAATCCGGGCAACGATTTCCTGAACCTGTTCGGGCGTCATGCCTGCCATTTCTGACTCCATATCGTTCGAATCCGCCGAACTTGCGGCGGCCGGGGGGGCCGCTGGTGCCCCCGCGCCCAACAGTGATGAAAGCGCCCGTTCCAGATCCGACGGTGTGGACGCCTCGGGCGCTACAGGCGCGGCAGATGCCGCAGCCGCAGCGGGTGTTGCGGGCGTGTCCGGGGCAGCCAGCGACACCTCGCCAAATGCCGCAAACGGGCCGGGTTCCTCCGGCGCCTGCGCAGCCTTGGCCGGGGCCGGGGCGGGGGCCGGTTTGGCGGCGGGAGGCGGTGGTGGCGTGACCGGACGCTGGCGGATACCCAGGTGGGTACGCACCTGCTGCACCAGCAGGGTGGTGTCGATGGGCGTGGGCAGCATGCCCATCAGCGGGACGCCGCCGGGATCGCCGTTACCAATCAGTACGATGGGCATGCCGCGCGCCAGCCCTTCGGCCTGATTCCACCACGCGGTGAGAGTGGGGGAGCCGAAGGTGGCGGACAGCATGATCATGTTGAAACCGCCCTTGAGCAGCGCCCCCAACCCCTCTTCAAGAGTCGGGGTGGCAACCACGCTCACCCGGTCCGGCTCCAGCGCCGCGGTGATGGTGGCGTTCTGCGCCGCGTCGGGGTTGATAACCAAAATTTTCAGTGGCATGAATTCCCTAGACCGATGCCGCCTGACAAAGCCCCCCTAGCAGGTACGGGAAGCTAACATGCGGCCCGGATTACGTCAACCGGACCGCGTCAGGGCGTTGTCGGAGGGGGGGGCGCCGAATCGGGAGGTGAAGCGTTGTTCAGCCAGTCGCGGGCAATCCGGGCGCGGGCGCCGGAGGGCTCCAGGGCGATCAGCAGGCGGTACAGGCGTTCCGCGTCCGAGCGGATTTCCAACCGGGCCGCCAGGTCGGCCATTTCGTACACCAGTTCCGGATCGGGGCGGCGGCCCGCTGCTTCGGTGCGCTCCAGCAGCCAGCCGTACTGGGACGCGGCGGCGTAGGGCTGTCCTGTGGCGGCAAGGGCGCGGGCCAATTGCATGCGAAACAGTTCGTTGCCGGGCTGGATGGCCACTGCCTGACTGAGTGTGGAGACTGCTGACTCCGGCAGACCGGAGCGCAGGAACAGCAGTCCTAGCAGATAGTGCCCGGCGGCCTGGCTGGGGTAAAGCGTGCGCTGCAGTTGCAGCAGCGAGAAGGCTTCGGTCAACTGGCCCAGTTCCAAATGGGCCTGGGCGAGGCCGATCAGTGTGTCCGGATGATGGGGATGCCGCGTCTGCAGGTCGGAGAGGGTTTGCAGGGCTGCCTGATACCGCTCTGCCTGCAGGTCCTGATAGGCGGCGGCCAGGTGGGCGGCATCATCCGCCGGGAGCCCGGCGGCGACCACCGGGGTGGTCAGCGTGGCTCCGGTCACAAGGCCGATGGCGATGGCACAGGCGATGCCGATGGCCTTGCGGACCAGTGGCCGGATTCCGGCGCGGCGCGTGCGCTGGTGGAAGGGAATCATCGCGGTTTCCGGGGGAGCGTGGCCCCCTCGCGCAGCAGGATTGTCTCGTATTGGGTGGCCTGCCACTCCATGGCGTTGGCCTGGGCCAGGCGGCCGGAAAGTTCGCCACGGATGCCTGCCAGTTCCTGGGTGAGTTCCCCGATGCGGCGGTCCAGGCGGTTCTGTACCCGCAGGCCGGTAGCGGAGGGGCGTGCGCCATCCAGGGCTTGAAGTGCCTGCACCGTGTTGCGTTCGGCCTCCAGTTGTGACAATTCCTCCATGGTGGCGTTGGCGTTGAGTTTCAGCTTTTCGGCGGAATCGCGCAGGATCACCGCCAGGGCGCGCAACTCGTCCGGAGATTCGCGACCCGTGGCTGGGATCGCCTCCGGCACCGTGGTGCGCTGAATAATGTCGCGCTCGTGCCCCATCAGATTGCGCGCCCTACCCCCCTGGCCGCGTTGCAGGTAAGAGAAAGCGGCGGCGAAGTGTTGCATGCCGTCGGTGTCGTTGCCGCCGCGCACCTCGCGCTGACCGGTGCGGATCAGGCGTTCGGCCTCGGCGGTGGCGGCCTGGCGCAGCGCCACCTGGCGGGTGCGCAGGGTGGTGACGAGGATGTTCTCGAGGTTGTCCAGGTTGCGAATTTCGGCCAGCACCCCCCTCAGGGAGCGCAGGGCGCTTTGCAATTCGGCGTCGCGCACCACGCTGCGCGGTGCCTGCTTGAGCATCTCCACGCGGCTGGACAGCGTCACCTCGTCGCTGGCCAGTCGGGATTCGCGGATTTCGGTCTGGGTCATGCGCTCGCTGAGGATCGCCACTTCGCGCTCCAGGGCCGCGATGACGGCGCTCCCCGGCGGTTCCGGCTCCTGGGCGGGGGCTGAACGGACCAACAGGCCAAAGGTCCCTGCGGCTGCCAGCAGCAATGCCAGCAAGGTGGCGGTCCGTGCCAGGTTCGGGGGCGATGGATTCCGCCACCGGCGTGAGAATGGCGCCCCGGGGGCGCTCATTCGCCTTCTTCCTCCTCGCCGCCCAGGCCGTGCTTTTTCATTTTGTATTGCAGGGAGCTGCGCTTCAGGCCCAGGGCCTGGGCCACCTTGGTCTGGTTCCAACGGTAGCGCGTCAGGGCTTCGGTGATGATGCCGCGCTCCATCTCGTCCAGGTGGGCGGTGATGTCCAGTGGGTGGTCGGTGGTGGCGGTGCGGAACGCCACAGACACCGGTGAAGGAGGTGCGGACTCGCCGCTTGCAACGGCAACCGGCTCGGTTCCCGGCTGCATCAGCTCCCGAGGCAGGTCGGCCAGGGTCAGTTCCGTCCCGTCGGCCAGCACCACGGCACGCTCAATGACGTTTTGCAGTTCGCGGATGTTGCCCGGCCAGCGGTAAGAGGAAAGGGCGGCCATTACCTCGGACGGCATGCTGACCTGCTTGGCCATCTCCTGGCCGTAGCGCAGCAGGAAATGCTGGGCGAGGGGCGCAATGTCCTCGCGCCGGGAGCGCAGCGGCGGCAAGTCGATGGAAATCACGTTGAGGCGGTAATAGAGGTCCTCGCGGAAGCGGCCGTCACCAATGCGCCGTTTCAGGTCGCAGTGGGTGGCGGCCAGCACCCGCGCATCCACGCGGATGGTTTTGGCGCCGCCCACGCGTTCGAATTCCTTTTCCTGCAAAAAGCGCAGCAGCTTGACCTGGATGCCCGGGGACAATTCGCCGATCTCGTCCAGAAACAGGGTGCCGCCGTCGGCCATTTCGAAACGCCCCTTGCGCAGGCCCGTGGCGCCCGTGTACGAGCCTTTTTCGTGGCCGAACAGTTCGCTTTCCAACACCCCTTCCGAGAGTGCGGCGCAGTTCACCGCCACAAACGGCCCTCCGGCGCGGGAACTGCGCCGATGCACCTCGCGGGCCACCAGTTCCTTACCGGTGCCGGACTCTCCCAGCACCAGCACCGGGGCGTTGGAGACCGCCACCTTGTCGATCAGCCGCTGCACCTGGCGCATGGCGGGGCCGTCGCCGATCATGGTGCCGGTGCGGCGGGTTTCCTCCTCGCGCAGGTAGCGCACCTGGCTGGTCAGGTGGCGCCGCTCCAGGGCGCGCGCCACCTTCATCTCCACCTCGTCGATGGAAAACGGCTTGAGGATGTAGTCATACGCCCCCTGGCGCATGGCCTCCACGGCGTTTTCCACCGTGCCGAAGGCGGTCATCACGATCACCTCGGTCTCCGGGGAAGCGCGTTTGTAGGCGCGCAGCACCTCGAGCCCATCCAGCCCCGGCATGCGCAGGTCGGTGATGACCAGATCGATGCCCGTGTCCGCCTGCGCCACGGCGGCGGAGCCATCGGCCACCGGGATCACCTCGTAGCCGGTGTCGGCGAAGGCCTGGGTGAGCATTTCGCGCATGGCGTCCTTGTCGTCGGCAATTACGATGCGTGTCATGGGCTTACCTCAACTTACCTCAGATAATTTCATGCCGGGTTCATGCCGGGGGGGGCATTCCGGTGGTTGTGCCAAAAGAGCTAGCAGGGATCGTGCCAGCGCTGGCATCCACATGGGTTTCCGGTGGGCCAGAGCACGGTAGCCATACCACAAAACGCGCCCCGCCCGCGTGCGGGGATTCCAGCAGCATGCGGCCGCCGTGGCCTTCTACTACCTTGGTGGCAATGGGCAGGCCCAAGCCGGTGCCGTCGGCGCGGGTAGTGAAGAACGGGTGAAATATTTTTTCGCGAATTCCGGCCGGAACGCCGGGGCCGGTGTCGCTGATGCGGAGGACCACCCCTTCGCTCTGTCCTTCGCCCTGGGGTTCGACCTCGACCAGCAGTTCGCCGCCGGTGTCGCGCATGGCGGTGGCGCCGTTCTGCAGCAGGTTGACCAGGGCGGCCTTGACCTGGGCCGGGTCCATGCGTACCCGTGGCAGATTTTTGGCAATGCGCACGTTCACGCACAGGTTGGCGGGCAAATCCGGCGGCAGGGCCAGGGACAGGGCGTCCCGCACCACCGCAGCCGGGTCGGCGTCCTCCAGGGACAGCGTCGGTGCCCGGGCGAAGGCCAGAAAATCGGTGACGATGCGATTGAGACCGGCAACTTCACCCAGGATGTTGTGGACGATCTTCTGGCCACGCGGCTCGTCGATTTTGCGGCCAAGCAGTTCCACATAACCGCGGATGGCCCCCAGCGGGTTGCGGATTTCGTGGGCGATGCCGGCGGAGAGTTCCCCCAGTGCCGCCAGCCGTTCCTGAATGCGGATCTGGTCCTGCAGGCGCACCACCCCGGTGAGATCGGAAAAAATGGCGATGGCGCCAAAGCGGGTGCCGTCCCGGTCGGACAGGGGGAAAGCGCTGATGCCCAGCACCTGATCGTCCCCGCCGGGGCGGGGGGTCCAGGTGCGGTCCTCGCGCAGGAATTCCCGGTGTTGTTCCAGACTCTGCGTCAAGCAGTCGAGCACCGGGCTGCCGGAATCCAGCACCTGACGCACGTCGGGGGGGACACCGCTGTCGGGAAACGGGTAACCACGCACCGGCACCAGGTCGGCTGCCGCCTGGTTGCACAACAGCACCCGCCCCCCCAGGTCGACCGCGATGACGCCGCTGGAGATACCCTCCAGCACTTGCACCGAGAGGCCCTGAATGCGCTCGGCGCGTTCCCGCTCCAGTTCGTACAGGCGGGTGAGCTCCGCGTCCTTGCGCTGCAGGCGGCCGCTCATGGCGTTGAAGGCGTGGGTCAGGTAGCCCACCTCGTCGCGGGTGGCGACCGGCACCGTGGGGTAGCCGTGGCCCTGCATCATGCGCCCGAAGGCCTCCACCAATCGTCTCAGCGGGCCCACGATGGAACGCGACAGGATGACGCTGATCAGAACCGCGAGCACGGTGGCCGCCAGAATCAGGTACAGCACCTTGTGGCGCAATTCATTTACCACGGCCAGAAAATCGGCGCCGGCTTCCACGCCCACGGCAGCGATCACCTGTCCGCCAGAGTCGAAGACGGGGGCATATCCGCTCTTGTACAGGTCGCCGCCGTCATCCGCGTAGAGGGTGGATGCCGTGGAGTGCCCGGCCCACACACGAGACAGTTCCACGGCGTCCATCTTCAGCAACAGGTATTCGGCGCCGATCGGCAGTTCCTGGTCTGCGTCCAGCAGCACCCGCCCTTGGCGGTCGATGATGAAAATATCGTCGACCCCGGCGGCGCGACGGATGCCGTTCAACTGGTGGATCAGCAGGGCGTACAGACGGGTGGACTCGTCTCCCGGTGTCAGGTATTGAAGATATTCCGGGCGCAATTGCCCGGCCACCACCGAGGCGTGGCCGACCAGACGCGTGGACAGGGAACTGTCCAGGGAGTTTTCCGCCGCACGCAAAAACAGCCACCCGGCGACGCTGAAAGCCACCAGGGTGAGTGCGGTGTACGGCACCAGCAGCCGGGTAAGGAGGCGGCCGGAGAAATCTGCCGGGCGGATGAAGCGGCGGGTGCGGGGGGAATCCTCCGTCCGGGGGGAAGAAGGGGGGCTGTCCGTGGTGTCGGTCCCGGCGGGGGGCGATGGGGCGCTTGGGGGCGGTGGGGTCAATCGTGAAGAAATGCCCATAACCCCTCAATCATAGGGGAGACTGGCGAAAAGTGCCAAATATTCGGCGATCCCCTGCGGTTCCCCCTTCGGGCAGAGGGAGATGGAAACGGGACCGTCGCACGAGGCGGCCGTGGTGGGGCGCCCAGGCTAGGGAGCGGGGGTGTCGGAGGACGGGGCCGCCGGGCTGGCCGGTTTGTTTTCCACCAGACCTGCGGCCTCGGCGTAAATTTTCAGGTCAGATTCCTGCTTCAAGTGTTCGGTGATGGCGGCCTGCAACTGGTCTCCCTTGCGCCGTTGCAAGGCCTGGCGCCGCTGGGCCTGCTGGGCGGCGAGTTCTTCGGCACCCAGTTTGGCGTCGTCCGGCAGCTTGAACACCTGAATATCCACCGCGCTGGCGTCGGCGGCGGACATGGACAGTTGGCGCGCCTTGGCTTCCAGGATGCTGTTGCGCACGCTGGCCTCGAAGGCCTCCGGGGTCAGGCGCACACGCTGGAGAAGGTCGCGGTAACGGTTGGTGTTGAAGCGGCCGTTGACCTGAAAAGCCTCCTCGCGCATAACCGCGTCGCGCACCTCGGCGTCGGACGCCGCCAGTCCCATCTCCTGTGCCCGTTTCCGCCACAGGCGGCTGTCCACCAGTTGCTCCAGGGCCTGACGCCGCAGGCCGATCTGTTTGGCCAGGTCGTCGTTCCACTCCTTGCCGTAGGCGTCGGCGTAGCGCTGGTAGAGATTTTTGTAGGCGCGGTCCAAATCGGTGACGAGAATCTCGTCACCATTCACCTTGGCCGCGTACACGCCGCTGGGGGCGGACATGCCCATCCACCCCATGGTGCCCACGAAGGTGACGGTGACGATGCCCAGCACCAGGCCGAACACCCATTTTTTTTCCACGCCGAAGCGGCGGATCATTTCGAGCATCGGGGAAGACCTGCCTCAAATTCCGTCGAACCAAATTTTTATCGAACCAGGCGCCCGCCGGGCCACTGCCCGTCAGGTATGTCCCGCCACCTGTTGCCCGCAGGGGACGATGCGGGAGGTGGCGCTATGGTAACGGGGCGGATGCCGCGAATCAATGCACCTCGGGTGGTGCCTCGAATGGCGCACTGGATGGTGCCCGGGGGGAGGTGGGAAAACCCGCCTGTGGAGCCCATCCCCTTTTTTTCATTCATCGGGGGTTGACGCTCCCGGGACACTGGTTAAATACCTTCCCCAGAGAGGGGCCAATTCTCCCCTTCGCCCGCCGTGGCGGGGGTTTTCATTCGGGACTCTGATCGGGACGACGGCAAGCATGAGCGCAACGGAATTCAAGGCCGCCTCCGGCGGGGACGACGCAGAAGGTCAGGTGGAAGTTCAGACCGAGGATCAGGCGGCAGCCGAGGCGGTGGATCCCGTCGCCGCCGCGCAGGCGGTCGCCAGGTTGGCGGAGGAACGCCACGTGCGCCTGTATGCGGAGTTCGAGAACTACAAGAAGCGCATCGCGCGCGAGAATGAAGATTTTCGCAAGTACGCCAACGAGGCCCTGCTGCGCGACCTGCTTGGGGTGGTGGACGACCTCGACCGCGCCATCGGGCACGGACGGGCAGAGGACGGCGGCGGCAAGCTGCTGGAAGGGGTAGAGATGATCCGCAAACAGTTCGGGGACATTCTCGAGAAGTTTGGCGTCACCCCCGTCCCGGCGCTGGGCGTGCCGTTTGACCCCGCCGTGCATCAGGCAGTGTCGCAGGTGGAGAGCAGCGACCACGCCGACGGCGCGGTGGCCGAGGAATTTCGCAAGGGCTATTTTTTCCACCAGCGCGTGCTGCGGCCCGCCATGGTGGTAGTGGCCAAAAACAAGGGCTAGTGCCCGGAATTTTCCGGAGCCGGGCGGCAACCGGCGGCGGTTTGCGCGGGTTCCGGACCAGGATGTTTTTTTGACTGAGCATTTCGAGGATTTTTTCAGGAGGCGGAAGCCATGAGCAAGGTGATCGGAATTGACCTGGGGACCACCAACTCCTGCGTGGCCATCATGGAAGGTGGCGACCCCAAGGTGTTGACCAACTCGGAAGGAACGCGCACTACCCCCAGCGTGGTGGGCATCACCGAGGACGGCGAGCGACTGGTGGGCCAGGTGGCCAAGCGCCAGGCCATTACCAATCCGGAGAACACGATTTTTTCCGTCAAGCGCCTGATCGGCCGTCCCTTTAACTCGGCGCAGGTCAAGGACGCCGCCTCCAAGCTGCCCTACGCCATCAAGGCGGCGGCCAACGGCGACGCCCACGTGGAGGTGCGCGGCAAGCTGTACTCGCCGCAGGAAATCTCGGCCATGATCCTGCAAAAGATGAAGGCGACCGCCGAGGAGTACCTGGGCGAAAAGGTCACCGACGCGGTAATCACCGTGCCCGCGTACTTCGACGACTCCGAGCGTCAGGCCACCAAGGACGCCGGGCGCATTGCCGGACTCAACGTGCTGCGCATCATCAACGAGCCCACTGCGGCGGCCCTCGCCTATGGCCTGGACAAGAAAAAGGATGAACACATCGCCGTCTACGATCTGGGTGGCGGCACCTTCGATATCTCCATTCTGGAACTGGGCGAAGGGGTGTTTCAGGTCAAGTCCACCAACGGTGACACCTATCTGGGTGGCGACGACTTCGACCTGCGCGTCATCGACTGGCTGGTGGCGGAATTCAGGAAGGACCAGGGCGTTGACCTGAAGAACGACAAGATGGCCCTGCAACGCCTGAAGGAAGCGGCGGAAAAGGCCAAGATCGAGCTCTCCTCCAGTTCCGAGACCGAGATCAACCTGCCGTTCATCACCGCCGACCAGACCGGTCCCAAGCATTTGCAGATCAAGCTCAGCCGCTCCAAATTCGAGCAGTTGGTGGAGGATCTGGTGCAGCGCACCCTGGAGCCGTGCAAGAAGGCGCTGGCGGATGCCGGGCTGTCGAAGGGTGAAATCAACGAGGTGGTGCTGGTGGGTGGCATGACGCGCATGCCCGCCGTGCAGAAGCTGGTGAAGGAGTTCTTCGGCAAGGAGCCCCACAAGGGGGTGAACCCGGACGAGGTGGTGGCCATTGGCGCCGCCATTCAGGGCGGCGTGCTGAAGGGCGAGGTAAAGGACGTGCTGCTGCTGGACGTCACCCCCCTGTCTCTGGGTATCGAAACCCTGGGCGGGGTGTGCACCCGGCTGATTGAACGCAACACCACCATCCCCACTTCCAAGAGCCAGATCTTTTCCACGGCTTCCGACAATCAGAACGCGGTGTCCATCCACGTCCTGCAGGGGGAGCGTGAAATGGCCGCCGGCAACAAGACGCTGGGGCGTTTTGATCTGGTGGGCATTCCCCTGGCGCCGCGTGGCGTGCCGCAGGTCGAGGTCAAATTCGACATCGACGCCAACGGCATCGCGCACGTGTCGGCCAAGGACCTGGGCACCGGCAAGGAGCAGTCGATCCAGATCACCAGTTCCTCCGGCCTGTCCAAGGAAGAGGTGGACAAAATGGTCAAGGACGCCGCCGCCCACGAGGCCGATGATCATCGCCGCAAGGCGCTGGTGGAGGCCAGGAACGAGGCCGACGGCCTGATCTACGCAGTGGAGAAATCCGAGCGCGAACTGGGTGATGCTGTGGACGCCGACCGCAAGGCCGACATCGCCGCCAAGATTCAGGCCCTGCGCACTGCCGCCGAAGGCGAGGATGTGGACGCCATCAAGAGCGCCTCCGACGCCCTGACCCAGGTGTCCCACAAACTGGCCGAGGAGGTGTACCGCAAGTCTGCCGAGGCCCAGCAGGCGGCTGGCGCCGCCGCTGCGGCGGGTGCGGCGGAGGGCGGCGCCGAGGCCACCGACGATGTGGTGGATGCCGACTTCGAGGAAGTGGGCGGCGAAGGCAAGAAGTAATCTCCGGCGTTCCCCCGCCCCCCGCTCATTTGCGGGAGGGCGGGGGAACACTGCCCGGACCCATCCGTTCAAATCCCATCCAGGTGGCAGGTGGCCAAGCGAGACTATTACGAAATACTTGGCGTTCCCCGTGGCGCCACCGAGGCCGAAATCAAGAAGGCCTACCGCAAGCTGGCCATGCAGTATCACCCGGACAAAAACCCGGGTGATTCCGCCGCCGAGGCGAGCTTCAAGGAAGTGGGCGAGGCCTATGGAGTGCTGTCCAACGCCGAGCAGCGCAAGGTTTACGATGCCTATGGCCATGCCGGGCTGGGGGGGGGCGGCGGTCCGGGGGGCTTTGGTGGAGCCGGAGGCTTTGGCGGTCCCGGAATGGGCGACGTGTTCTCCGACCTGTTCGAGGATTTTTTTGGTGGCGGCGGAGGCCGGGGGGGCGGCGGTCGCGCCCGCGCCCGCGCCCGCCACGGCGCCGACCTGCAATACAACCTGGAAATCACCTTTGAGCAGGCGTTCTTCGGCCACGAGGCGCGCCTGCGCATTCCGCGTTACGAGCCGTGCGACACCTGCAACGGCAGTGGCGCCAAGCCCGGCACCGGCATGCGCACCTGCGGCGTGTGCAAGGGGCAGGGGCAGGTGCGGTTCCAGCAGGGCTTCTTCACGGTGGCGCGCACCTGCTCCGAATGCGGCGGGGTTGGTCAGGTGGTGTCGGCACCCTGTGGCGACTGCGGTGGCCAGGGCAAGGTGCGCACCGAAAGCACCTTGCAGGTAAAAATCCCCGCCGGGGTCGAAACCGGCAGCCGCCTGCGCCTTTCGGGCAAGGGGCAGGCCGGGGAGCGCGGCGGACCGTCCGGCGACCTGTATGTGGTCATCAGCGTGTTGCCCCACGAAGAATTCACCCGCGAGGGAGATGACATACACCTGGAAATCGGGATACCATTCTCGATTGCCGCTCTGGGTGGCGAGGTGCAGGTGTCCACCATGACCGATCCGGTGCGCCTGAAAATCCCCGCGGGAACCCAGCCCGGCAAGCGTTTTCGCCTCAGGGGCAAGGGTTTCGCGAATGTTTCCGGGCACGGTATCGGAGACGAGATTGTTACTGCTACACTAACCGTGCCCTCCCGGCTCAGTGGTCGCCAGCGGGAACTGCTGGAGGCCTTCGCCAAGGAAATGGGCGAGGAGCCGCAATCGGATGAGGGGTTGCTGAAGAAGGTCAAAGGCCTGTTCGAGTGACTCCTTTCATCGGCCCCCCGGCGCGCGAAACTTGTGGCGTACCCCCATCCGCCGCAGCCGCCGCCGGGGGGCCGTCTCTTTTCAGACGCCCTCCAAGCGTTGTATATTGAGCCCTTCGACCGGTTTTCCGGGCGCCGCCCCCCAGGGCAATCAGCCGCTGATCAAGCCGTAGTGGCGGGGAGGAAGGGCGGCGCGACACAGTGTCAGACGCGTTAGCGACAGGAGCATACGGTCAATGGTTATCGTGATGAAAGCGGGCGCCAGCCAGGAGCAGATAGCCCACGTGGTGAACCGCATCAAGGAACTGGAGTACACTCCGCACATCATCGCCGGCGTGGAACGCACGGTGATTGGCGCGGTGGGAGACGAGCGCGGCAAGGGCATCCTTACCACCCTCGAAACGCTGGACGGCGTGGAAAATGTGGTGCCCATCCTGAAACCCTACAAACTGGCCTCTTCCGAAATCAAGAAGGAACGCACCGTCATCCGCGTGGGCAAGACCGGCGTGGAGATCGGTGGCGGTCGCCTGTGCGTGATGGCCGGGCCGTGTTCCGTGGAAGGCGAGGCGCAGATCCTCGAGGTGGCGCACGCGGTCAAGGCCGCCGGCGCCCACATGCTGCGGGGCGGCGCCTACAAGCCGCGCACCTCTCCTTACAGCTTCCAGGGCATGGAGGAAAAGGGCCTCAAGCTGCTGGCCAAGGCCCGCGAGGCCACCGGCCTGCCGTTCATCACCGAGGTGATGGACACCTCCCAGGTGGACCTGGTGGAGGAGTACGCCGACATCGTTCAGATCGGCACCCGCAACGTCCAGAATTTCGCCCTGCTCAAGCGGGTCGGCAAGTGCCGCAAGCCGGTGTTCCTCAAGCGTGGCCTGTCCACCACCATCAGCGAGTGGCTGATGAGCGCCGAGTACATCCTCAGCGAGGGCAACCCGGACGTGATCCTGTGCGAGCGCGGCATCCGTACCTTCGAAACCGCCACCCGCAACACTATGGACCTGTCGGCGGTGCCGGTGCTTAACGAATTGACGCACCTGCCGGTGATTCTCGACCCGTCCCACGGCACCGGCGTGCGCCGCTGGGTGCCGCCGATGGCCTTCGCCAGCGTGGCGGCGGGCGCCGACGGCCTGATGATCGAGGTCCATAACGACCCGGACCGCGCCTGGAGCGACGGTCCCCAGTCTCTGGACCTGCCCATGTTCAGCGACCTGATGACCAGGCTCAAGGGCTACGCCAGCGCCGCCGGGCGCAGCCTGTAGACCCACCCCTGTTCCCTCCGCCTCCCGGTATCCGCCGGGGGGCGCGGGGGAACCGTGGGGATTAAAATTGTGTGTACCGGGGCGCGTGTGCCGCCTCCGGCCAAGAGGTGTCTGTGAAAGGCGACAATCCCCTGAATGTCCGTGTCGTGCTGTGCACCCATCCGGACCTTTCCAAGGCCAGGGAACTGGCGCGTACCCTGGTGGAGGAGCGGCTGGCGGCGTGCGTCAACCTGATGCCCGGTGTGACGTCCGTCTACCGCTGGCAGGGGGAGGTGTGCGAGGACGCCGAAGTGCTGCTGGTCATCAAGACCACCGAGCACCGCATCGGCCAGCTCAAGCACCGCATTCCGGAACTGCACCCTTACTCGATCCCGGAAATTCTGGTGCTGCCCAACGACGGCGGCAGCCGCAAGTATTTTGACTGGGTGGAGGCCGAAACCTCCCACGGCTGAAACCGGCGGTTGAGGCTGGCGGCTGGCCGGGGATGCATCCACCCCGGCGCTTCCGTTACGCTGGCGGCGCCATGACCCCTTCCGCCCTACAGCCGCCGCACTTTCGCGATTCCCCCTTGAGCGCCCCCGACCTGCGCTCCATCTACCGCCGCCTGCTGACCTTTTTCGGCCCCCAGCACTGGTGGCCCGGCGAGACGCCCTTCGAGGTCTGCGTCGGTGCGGTGCTAACCCAGAACACCGCGTGGAAGAACGTCGAAAAGGCCATCGCCAATCTCAAAGCGGCAGACCTTCTGGAGCCGCACCGCCTGCTGGCCACCGCGGACGCCGAACTGGCGGAATTGATCCGGCCATCCGGCTATTTCAACTTGAAAACCCGTCGTCTGAAGGGTTTTTTACAGTTTCTAAACGACAATTATGGGGGGAATCTGGAACGCATGGGGGTGGAACCTCTGGATTCTCTGCGCCCCCGGCTGCTGGAAGCTTACGGCGTGGGGCCGGAGACGGCGGACTCTATTCTGCTGTACGCGCTGGGCAAGCCCACCTTCGTGGTGGACGCCTACACCTGCCGCATCTTTTCTCGTCTTGGCGCGGTGCCGGAGGGGATCCGTTACCACGACATGCAGGCGGTGTTTTTTCGCCGCCTGCCACCGGACGCGCGCATTTTCAACGAATTTCACGCCCTGCTGGTGGCGTTGGGCAAGGATTTCTGCCGTCCGCGCAATCCCCGCTGTACGGCGTGCCCGCTGGCGGACATTTGCCGTCACGGGGCAGGCAGAGGGGCAAACAGGTGAGCGGCGATCCGGGTATTGGTGACCCCCGGTGGCGGGGGGTGGTGGAGCGTTGGCTGCCGGGGGGCATCCTGGCGTACTCCCTGTGGTCGCTGGCGGGGAATTTGTCCGAGCTGGCGGGGCTGTTCGGCCCGGCCCCGTGGCAACGGCTGACCCGGCCCGAGGGCGCCCTGTATCACCCGCTCTGGAAGTGGGTGCTGGTGTCGGAAATGGTCGCCAGCGCGCTGTTGCTGATCGGTTGCGTCGGGGCACTGGCCCTGCTGCTGGCCCGCGACCGGCGCTTTCCGGCGGTGTTTGCCGGCTTGCTGCTGGCAAATCTGCTGTGGTGCGGGGTGGATTGGCTGGGGGCGAGCCGGGCGGCGGCATCCCTGCCCGCCGATTCCGCCCGGCTGGTGCGGGACGCCGCCGCAAGCAGCCTGCTGACGGGCGCGCTGCTGGCGGTGGGGTCGTTGGGGTGGATGGGACTGACGCGGCGGTGGCGTGCGCAGGTCGGTGGCGGACCGGCTCCGGGGCACAAGGAGTGAAGACCGGGACCGGTACTGGTGCGGGCCGACCGCCCCTGGCGGTCGTGGAAGGGAGGAGAGGGATACCGGCCCCGGTCTTCGAGGCACAACATAGCTTCCGGCGTTGGGCGCCGCCATGCCCCTTCGCTGCCCCATGCCCGGTCCAGTTCAGTTTTGGCGCGGGCGTCCGATGCCCGCCGGTTACGCGGCGGGTGGGGTCGTGCCGATATGTTTGGCCCCCTCGGCTGCCGCCACCGCCAGGTGCAGGGCCTCGATGCGGGTGGCCACGCGACGTTCGGCGGGCAGCGGGTCCAGCACCCCCATGCGCGCCAGATCCCGCGCCACCTGCCCCTCCATGCCCGACACGAACGCGGTGATGCCGTCCTGGGCGAGGTTCCCCAGAATCTCGCCGATGGCCATGGCCACCGAGGTGTCCAGCGTCACCGTGTCCGACAGGTCCAGCACCGCCGCCTTGTAAGGCGCGCCGATGCCCGCGAGGCGATGCACCAGGTCCTTCGACGAGCAGAAACTGAACGGCCCCGACAGGTGCAGCAGCAGAATCTGCCCCCTTCCCCGCCGTATCAGCTCCCGCTCCACCTCGGAGAACGGCGCTTCACCCACATCGCTGGACACCAGCCGCAGTTGCGCCGCCTGGTGCGCCGACAGGTTGCGCGCCGACACCAGAGAGGCCATGATCAGGCCCACCGCCACCGCCGTCAGCAGGTCCACCAGCACGGTGAGCAGCAGCACGGTGAACATCACCAGCATCTCCTGGCGGTCGGCCTTCACCACCAGGCGCAGGAACGGCCAGTCTATGATGTCCCACCCCACCTTGAGCAGCACTGCGGCCAGGGCGGCCATGGGGATGTGTTCCACCAGCGGCGACAGCCCCAGCACCAGCGCCAGCAGCACCACGGCGTGTAGCGCTCCGGACAGGCGGGTGCGACCGCCACTGCGCACGTTCACGGCGGTGCGCATGGTGGCCCCGGAGCCAGCCACCGCGCCGAACAGCCCACACATCGCATTGCCGATCCCCTGGCCGATCATCTCGCGGTTGGGGTCGTGGCGGCTGCGCGTGAGGCTGTCGGCGATCAAACTTGTCAGGACGCTGTCAATGGCCCCCAGCAGGGCCAGGGCCAGCGCCCCGCGCAGCACCACGGGGAAGGTCTCCGGATCCACGCTGGGGATGACAAAATGCGGCAGGCCGTGGGGGATGGGGCCGATGACCCGCACCTCGGGGAACAGCCACAGCGACACCCCGGTTCCGGCCAGCAGGGCGAGCAGCGGCGGGGGTATCAGGCGACGCAGTCGAGCGGGCAGGAACAGCATGACCGCGAGGGCGGCCCCGGCCACCGCCAGCGCCCCCGGATTGGGCGCCGCCACCTGCTCCGGCAGCATGGCCAGGGCCTTGAATACCCCCTGATCGGAACCCGGGTGCCCCAGCAACGGCCCCCG
>JAOUFN010000024.1 GCA_029858285.1 Nitrospirota bacterium
CTGGCCCTGTTGCTGGCCCTGTTGCTGGCCCTGTTGCTGGCCCTGCTGCTGGCCTTGTTGCTGGCCTTGTTGCTGGCCTTGTTGCTGGCCTTGCTGCTGGCCTTGCTGCTGGCCTTGCTGCTGGCCTTGCTGCTGGCCTTGCTGCTGGCCTTGCTGCTGGCCTTGCTGCTGGCCTTGTTGCTGGCCTTGTTGCTGGCCTTGTTGCTGGCCTTGTTGCTGGCCTTGTTGCGGGTTTTGCTGCGGGTTTTGCTGCGGGTTTTGCTGCGGGTCTTTTTTCTGATCCTGTTGGGGGTCCTTGTTCTGCTCCTGCTTCCCGGATCGGGGCTTGCGGGGGTCGTCCTGACGCATGCGCAGGGCCGCCAGTTGCAGGTTAATGCGGGCGTCGTCCGCTGCCGGGTCGGCGGCAATCGCCGTGCGGTACGCCGCCACCGCGTCGCGCAGGATCTCCCGCGCCGTTTCCGCATCCGCAGCCTGTTCCGCCCGCTGCATCAGGGCATTGCCCAGATTGTAGGAGGCCGCCCCGGCCAGTTCCGGCCCCGCCTCCCGGCCCGCCTCCCGCAGCAGGTCGGCGGCGGCCTCGGGGTTCCGGCTCATCAGGTGCGCGGTGCCCAGGTCGTAGCGCACCTCCGGCCCCGGAGCTTCGTCCAGGGCGCGGCGGTAGTGTTCGGTAGCGGCGGCGGCATCGCCGCCCTTCAGCGCCTGATTGCCCGCCTCCACCTGACCGCGGGCCGCCAGGGAGCCGCCGCACAGCAGCAGCCACGCGGCCCCCGCCAGCCCGGTGAGGGCCATGCGACGGGCGCGGCTCACGAGACGGCCTCGGGGGACGAAGCCCGTGGGCGCCGCCACCCCGGCAGCAGCCACTCCAGCAACAGCAGCAGCACGCCCACGGCCAGCGGCCACTGGTAGCGGTTTTCCTGCACGCGGCGCGCCGGGGCGTCGATCTCGCCCCGCGCCAGGGCGTTCAGGTCGTCCGCCAGCCGCGCCAGCCCGGCGCCGTCCACATCCTCCCGGTACAGTTTGCCGCCGGTGGCTGCCGCGAGACCGGCCAGGTCCCCGGTCTGCACCCGGCTGGTCACCGGATGGCCGGAGGCGTCCTTGCGGTAGCCCCGGAAGGTCCCGCCCTCGTCGTACACCGGCACCGGCCCGCCCGCCTCGGTGCCTTCGGCCACCGCGTATACGGTGATGCCGGCGCGGCGGGCGGCGTCCACGGCGGCGTCCGCACCGCCCAGGGTGGCCTCGCCGTCGGAAAAGATCACCAGGGCGCGGCCTGCGGTGTGGCCGGAACTTCCGGCTGTGCCCGGAGGCGCCTCCAGCGCCTTGCGGGCGGCGTCCACGGCGGCCTCGAGGGAGGAGCCTGGGGCGGGCACCATGCCCGGTTCCGCCGCCTCCAGAAACAGGCGCAGGGCGCCGTGGTCGAGGGTCAGGGGCACCGCCAGAAAGGCGTCTCCGGCGAACAGGGCCAGGGCTGCCCGGTTGCCCGCGATGCGCTCCAGCAGGGTGTCGATGCGGTGTACCGAGCGCGCCAGCCGCGACGGCCGGATGTCGGTCACCCCCATGCTGCGGGACACGTCCAGGGCGATCACCACGTCGGCCCCTTGCGGCCGCACCGTCTCCTGCCGCTGGCCGAACAGGGGGCCGGCCAGGGCCAGACCGATGCACGCCACTGCCAGCAGGCGCAGGGCGCCAGACAGGCTTCCAGACAGGCTTCCAGACAGGCTTCCAGACAGACCTCCAGACAGACCCCCGGACTGGCCGCCCCGCCGCCAGCCGCCCAGCAGCCAGGGGTGGCGCAGGGGATCGGCAAAAGCGCACAGGCCGCGCCGCCGGGCGCGCCATTCCCACCAGGAAACGCCCACCACCAGCACGGCCAGCAGGGGGATCAACGCCAGGACGCCGGGCCACAGCCAGTCCACGCCGGACGGCCAACCGGACGGCCAGATGTTCCGCCAACCACTCATGTGCATCCGGCTCCGTTCATGGGTGCATGCTCACCGCCCGGTTGCCGTCGGCCATTCAATAAATGGGGAGGTTGCGGATCCACTTGATGTCGAGCAGTTCCCCCATGGTTCCCACCCAGAGCAGGAACACGTAGAGCAGGAACGCCCCCAGCGCCACCTCCTGGCGGTAGCGGAAGCCGCCGGGGGTATCATCGGCGCCGGACGGGGGGGGAGGGGTCGGCGGGGTATCCATGGTATCGGTCATCGGGTCAGTCTCCTCACTCGGGGGCGGAGCCGGCAGGGCCGGTCCGCCGAAGTTCCATCTAGCCGGGCAGACGTCGCCACAGGGTGGCCGCGAGCAACCATTCTAGCAGCAACAGGGCCAGGGCACCCCACACCAGCGGGGGGTGACGGTCCTGCCAGTCGCGGTACACGGTGGCCTCCACCGGGTGCTTTTCCAGTTCGTCGATGCGCCGGTATATGGCCGCCAGGGCGCCCGCGTCGCGGGCCCGGAAGAAGCGGCCACCGGTAACGGCGGCGATCTCCTCCAGCAGCTTTTCATCCACCTGGGTGCGCGCCATGACCCGCACCGGGCCGCGCACCGGATCGTTGATCACCTGGGGAAAGGTGCCCTCGCGACCCACCCCCACGGTGTACACGCGGATGCCCATCTGCGCCGCCATGCGCGCCGCCGTGCGCGGGTCCACGTCGCCCCGGTTGTTGACGCCGTCGGTGAGCAGCACCACCACGCGGCTGCCCTCCGGCGAACCGCGCAGGCGGGCCACCGCCGTGGCCAGGGCCGAGCCGATGGCGGTGCCGTCCTCGAGCTGGCCGATCTGCACCTCCGCCAACGAGGCGCGCAGCATGGCGTGATCCAGGGTCAGGGGCACGCGGGTCAAGGCCTGGGCGGAAAACACCACCAGCGCCAGACGGTCGTCCGGGCGCGCCGCCACGAACTCGTCCACCACCTTGCGCGCCACCTCCAGCCGGTCGGGAGGAAAATCCTGGGCGGTCATGCTGCCGGAGATGTCCAGCGCCAGGGCGATGTCCACCCCGTGGCTGGTGACGTGGCGCACCACGTTGCCCTGCTGGGGGCGGGCCAGCGCCGCCACCAGTAGCAGCAGCGCCAGCAGGCGCAGCCCGGCGGGCAGATGGCGCCAGGCCACCCGCCGCCCGCGGGGCAGCCCCGCCGCCACCATGGCGGGGAGCAGGGGGTGGAACAGGCGCGGTCCGCGGCGCCGCAGCACCCACAGCAGCGCCAGCAGGCACAGGGGCAGCAGGGCAAACCACAGGGGATCGGCGAACTTCACTTCCCCTCCCCGGCGGCAGCGGCGGCATCCCCCGGACCGGTGGCGGCGGCCGCCAGTTGCGGCGACATGGTGGCCAAAAGCCAGATGCGCACCGCGGCCAGTTCCCGCCCCGCCTCCTCCGGGGACGGCGCATGGCGGGCAAAGCGCACCAGATCCCACGCCTCCAGCCAGGCGATCGCCTCGCGGCTCCGGCGGTGCGGGTGGGCCGCCAGCGCGGCGGCGGTCTCGGCGCTGGTCTGGGTGGGAGCGGGAATGTGAAAGTGTGTCCACAGCCAGACGCGCACCAGATCGGAAAGACCGGTCACCACCCCCTGGGGAGACAACACGCCGTCGCGGTGGCCCCGCTCCAGACGCGCCAGTTCCGCCAGCGCCGCCCGCGCCGCCAGCAGGGCCGTATCGGGGGCCGCCGCCGGGGAAGTTTGCGGCAGGGCGGGACGGCGGCGGCGCCAGACCCACACCCCCACGGCCACCGCCGCCGCCAGGGCGGCCACGGCGGCCAGCAACTGCACCCACGGAAATGGCAGGGCCACCGGTCCCCGGGCCGGGGCCGGAGCAGAGGGCGGGGAAGCGGCGTCGAAGGCCCCCGTCACCGTCACCGGCAGGGCCGCCACGGACACCGTGCGGGTGGCGGCGGGCTGGCCGTCTGCCGGAGCGTCGCCGGTGCGGCCGTCTGTCTGGCCGCTCACCACCACGTCCAGCGCAGGCAGGCGGCAGCCGCAGGGGAGGTCGGCGTAGAGGAAAAACGTCAGGCGGCTGCGGATGCGGCCATCGGGCAGCACGTCGGGGGCGGGCAATTCACTGCCCGCCAGCTCCAGCCCCTCCCAGCGCGGCGTTTCCCGGCTCCACTCCACCGAGGCGTGGGGGGAGTGGGTGATCTCGAGGGAGGCGGTCAGTCGGTCCCCTACCCGAGGCCCGGCGGGGGTGACGCGCCACACCCCCTCGGGCACGGCGGAGGCCGGGACAGCGGGGGTTGCAGCCAGAGACGGCGGCGGCAGCCACATGGACACCAGCACCACTGCCCGCAACGCCGACCGCAACGCCGACCGCCTCATCGCAGCCTCCGCGCCCGGGTGTGGAAGAAGCGCAACAGGTCCTCCACGTAGGGGGCGGTGGTGGACAGGTCCACCCGGTCCACCCGGTGGCGGGTGAACAGGCGCCGCACCTCGCGCTGGCGCGCCGCGTATTCGGCGGCGTAGGTCTGCCGCACCCGGGGGCTGGCGGTGTCCACCAGCGCCACCGCGCCGCTCTCCGGGTCGGCCACGCTCACCAGCCCCACCGGCGGCAGTTCGCTCTCCGCCGGGTCGGTCACACACACCGCGATCACGTCGTGACGGCGGGCGGCGCGGCCCAGCGCCTGATCGAAGGCGGCGCGGGCCGCCGCGTCGAGCTGGAAGTCGGACACCAGCAGCAGCACGCTGTGACGCGGCACCACGCGCACCGCAGTCTCCAGCGCCCCGGCCAGACCGGTGGCGGTGCCGGGGGTTGGCGGCGGGGTGCGCAGCAGTTCGCGGATCACCCGGTACAGGTGGCGCCGCCCCTTGCCCGGCGGCACCACGGCGCGCACCGTGTCGGCGGCCAGCACCAGCCCCACCCGGTCCTGATTGCCCACCGCCACGAAGGCCATCAGGGCGCACAGTTCGGCGGCCACCTCCTGCTTGCTGCGCGGGCCGCTGCCGAAGCCGACGCTGGCGGAAATATCCACCACCGCCACCACCGCCGTCTCGCGTTCCACCACAAAGCGTTTGACGTGGGCCTGCCCGGTGCGGGCGGTGACGTTCCAGTCGATGGCGCGCACGTCGTCCCCGGCCTGATAGGGGCGCACGTCCTCGAACTCCATGCCCTGACCGCGGAAGGCGGAACGGTAGCCTCCGGCCAGACGCGAGGTGACCCGGCGGCGGGCGGCGATCTCGATGCGCCGCACCCGCCGCAGCAGTTCGCGGGGGATGATGGAATCACCGCGCATCGGCGTGCCGCGCTACGCGCCGGACCGCGTCACGGCGCTTCCACATGGTCGAACACCCGCGACACCACCGATTCCACGCTCACCTCCTCGGCCTCCGCCTCGTAGGTGAGCAGCACGCGGTGGCGCAGCACGTCCATGCCGATAGCCTTCACGTCCTCGGGGGTCACATAGCCGCGGTGGCGCAAAAAGGCGTGCCCCTTGGCGGCGCGCACCAGGGCGATGGAGGCGCGCGGCGAGGCGCCGAAGGCCACCAGCCCGGAAAGACCCGAAAGGCCCGCCGCATCCGGGTCGCGGGTGGCGCGCACCACGTCGGTGACGTAGCCGAGGATGGCCTCGTCCACGTAGATGCCGTCCACCACGGCGCGGGCCTGAAGCACCATGTCGATGCTGGCCACCGGCTGCACCGTCGCGGGGGGCGGGCCGGTCATGCGGCGCAGAACCTCCACCTCCTCGCCACGCTGCGGGTAGCTCACCTTCAGCTTGAACATGAAGCGGTCCATCTGCGCCTCGGGCAGGGTATAGGTGCCCTCCTGCTCGATGGGGTTCTGGGTGGCCAGCACCATGAACGGATCCGGCAGCCGGTGGGAGGTTTCGCCAATGGTCACCTGGCGCTCCTCCATGGCCTCCAGCAGGGCGCTCTGCACCTTGGCCGGGGCGCGGTTGATCTCGTCCGCCAGCAGGATGTGGGCAAACACCGGGCCGTGCTTGACCACGAAGGCGCGTTCCCCGGCCTGGTAGATCTGGGTGCCGATGACGTCGGCGGGGAGCAGGTCCGGGGTGAACTGAATGCGCGAAAAACTGGCGTCCAGGGCGCCGGCCACGGATTTGACCAGCAGGGTCTTGGCCAGCCCCGGCAGACCTTCCAGCAACACATGGCCGCGGGTGAACAGGGCGATCAGCACCCGGTCCAGCAGGGCCTCCTGCCCCACCATCACCCCGGCCACCGCCGCGCGGATGGCGTCGGCGGCGTGGCTCGATTCGCGCACCTTCCCGTTGAGGGCCTGAATGTCCGTGAACGCTCCCATATGACCCCTCTCCCGTGGCTTAAAAGGGTATCCGAATTCCCTCTCCCCCCCGTTCGGGGGGGGGTGGAAAAGACCACCGGTGCGCCCCGGCACGCCCACCGGGTAGGCGGGCGCGGCACCGGTTTTGAATCGACGAACAATGTAGCACAAAAACAACCCGTTATGAACCCGGAACGGAACACCATGGCGGCGGTGCGGGCGGGATCGGGGGGGGGAATCCGCACTATTTGATTATTTTTTAATCACACATGGCACGGAGCTTGGTTATATATCCCCCCAGATGTCCACGCAAATCGCAAGAAAAGGTGTGAACGTGCAACAGCCAGTCAAACAGCGCTCCATGATCCTTCCAGTGATGGCCATGATCGTCACCACCGGCCTGGCGGTAGCGGGGGTGCAACGCATTCCCATGCCGGTGGCGAATGGCGACTCCCTGCCGCTGCCGGTGCTGGCGTCCATCAACCCGGCCCTGTCCGGCCACGACCGGAGCAACGGCACGGTGACGGAACTGAACGCCACCAGCGTGTCGCACCTGGAAGAGCAACTCAACGGCATGGGCTACGACTGGGAGCAGTCGGTGCAGGCGGTGCCGCGCGTGCGTCTGGCCTCCTTCCCCGGCGACATTCACCGCGTAAGCCAGGCGGATGAGCGCAAGCGCCTGTTCCTGCAAACCATGCTGCCGCTGGTGCTGCTGGAGAACGAAAAGATCCTGCAGGAGCGCGAACACCTGACCTCGGTCATGGAGCGGATGCAGAATGGCGCCACCCCCTCGGCCTTCGACATTGCCTGGATGATCGATCTCAGGACCCGCTACGGGGTGCGCGGCTCGGTGTGGTCGCCGGCCCTGCAGAAGGAACTGCTGTCCCGCGTCAACGTGGTGCCGCCGTCCCTGGCGCTGGCCATGTCGGCCTTTGAATCCGGCTGGGGCACCTCGCGCTTCGCCCAGGAGGGCAACAACCTGTTCGGCCACTGGACCTTCACCCGCGGCACCGGCATGGTGCCCCGGAATCGCGACGCGGGCCGCTATCACGAACTGAAGACCTTTCCGGACCTGGCCGCCGCCGTGCATGGCTACCTGCACAACCTGAACACCCACTGGGCGTACAGCGACTTCCGCCGCATCCGCTCGAAGACACGCGACGTCTACGCCTCCGGCGTCTCGACCCGCCTGACCCAGGGGTTGCTGCTGTACAGCGAGCGCGGCGTCAATTACATCAAGGACGTCACTTACCTGATCCGCGTCAACAACCTGGAGCGCTTCGACCGGGTGGAACTGGTGGACGGCGTGATCACCCCCAATGACAGCGCCACGAACGGCGCGCCGACGCGCACGCCGATGACCGTGGCCGGCATTCCGGCCCGCAGCCGCATGTCCTGATGAGGTGCTGAGCCGCACCGCGAACCCGCGTCGGGTTCTCCGGGGGCATGTCTGCCGCTTTCCCCCACACCGCCCGGCCCCCGCGCCGGGCGGTCTGTTTCCGGCCGCATGACTACCCCGTTCCCGGCCCCGTTCCCGGCCGTGCTCCCGGCCGTGCTCCCGACCCCGACCCGACGCCCCCGTGGCGGCCAGGAGGCGCCCATTTGCATTGACCGGGGACCGCAAACACCGATATCCTTGACGGATTATCCGAACCCACCCTTCGGGGCAGCGGGGTCCAGCATCGAATGAACTACAAAGACACCCTGCATCTGCCCGCCACCAGCTTCCCGATGAAGGGCAACCTGCCCCAGCGGGAACCGGAGCGTCTGGCCCGGTGGCAGGCCGACGGCCTGTATGCCCGCATCCGCGAGCACTCGGCGGGGCGCCCCCGTTTCGTGCTGCACGACGGGCCGCCCTACGCCAACGGCCACATCCACATGGGGCACGCCCTCAACAAGGTGCTCAAGGACGTCATCGTCAAAAGCCGCACCATGAGCGGCTTCGACGCCCCCTATGTGCCGGGGTGGGACTGTCACGGCCTGCCCATCGAGCATCAGGTGCTCAAGGCCCTCGGCCCCAAACGCCACGCCATGAGCCAGGTGCAGATCCGCCGCGCCTGCCGGGAGCACGCCGACAAGTTCATCGGGGTGCAGCGCGACGAATTCGCCCGTCTGGGGGTTCTGGGCGACTGGGACGCGCCCTATCTGACCATGGACCCCGGCTACGAGGGGGACACCCTGCGGCAACTGGCGCGCTTCGTGGAAGGCGGCGGCGTCTACAAGGGCAAGAAGCCGGTGCACTGGTGCGCCAGTTGCGAAACCGCTCTGGCGGAGGCCGAGGTGGAGTACGCCGAGCAGACCTCCCCCGCCGTGTATGTGCGCTTTCCCTTTTCCGCAGAGTCCGCCGCCCGCCTTAAACTGGCCCCCGGCTCCGGCATCGCCATCTGGACCACCACCCCGTGGACCCTGCCCGCCAACCGGGCGGTGGCGGTGCATCGTGAACTGCGCTACGCCGCCGTGCCCCATCCGGACGGCGCGGTGCTGGTGGCGGTGAGCCTGCTGGAATCGTTCTGCGCCGCCGTCGGCGTGCCCCTGCCGGAAACCCCGGACACCATCACCGGCGAGGCGCTGGCGGGATTGACCCTGCGCCACCCGTGGCTAGACATGGACGTGCCGGTGATCACCGGCGAGCACGTCACCGCCGAGTCGGGCACCGGCGCGGTACACACCGCCCCCGGCCACGGCCAGGATGACTATGAGGCGGGGCTGGCCCACGGGCTGGAGGTGTTCGCCCCGGTGGACACCCGCGGGCGCTTTACCGCCGAGGTGCCGGAGTGGGCCACCCTGAAGGTGACCGAGGCCAACCCGGCCATCATCGAACACCTGAAGCAGCGCGGCATGCTGCTGGCCCACGGGCCGATCCGCCACAGCTATCCGCACTGCTGGCGCTGCAAGAACCCGATCATCTTCCGCGCCACCGCCCAGTGGTTCATCTCCATGACCCACGCCAGCCTGCGCGCCCGCGCCCTGGAGGCCATCGACAAGGTGGCGTGGATCCCGCGCTGGGGGCGCGAGCGCATCTGGGGCATGATGGAAAACCGCCCCGACTGGTGCATCAGTCGCCAGCGGGTGTGGGGGGTGCCGATTGCCGCCATCACCTGCCGCTCCTGCGGCGAGGCCACCGCCGACGCGGACATGCTGCGGCGCGCCGCCGACCGCGCCGACCGCGAGGGGGTGGACTTCTGGTTCGACCCCGCCGAGGCCGCCGGCCTGATCCCCGAGGGCGCCACCTGCGGCCGCTGCGGCGCCGCCGGCCTGGCCCCGGAGCAGGACATTCTGGACGTGTGGTTCGACTCCGGCGTCAGTCATGCCGCCGTGCTGCGCCGCCGCCCGGAACTGGCGTGGCCCGCCGACCTTTATCTGGAAGGCTCCGACCAGCACCGCGGCTGGTTCCATAGCTCCCTGCTGGTGGGCATCGGCGTGGACGGCGCCGCCCCCTACAAGGCGGTGCTCACCCACGGCTTCGTGGTGGACGGGCAGGGGCGCAAGATGTCCAAGTCCCTGGGCAACGGCGTGGAGCCGGAGCAGATCATCAAGCAACACGGCGCGGAAATCCTGCGCCTGTGGGTGGCCGCCGAAGACTATCGCGACGACGTGCGCATCTCCGGCGAAATCGTCTCGCATCTGGTGGAAACCTACCGCAAGATTCGCAACACCTGCCGTTTCCTGCTGGCCAGCCTGTCGGACTATGACCCCGACGCCCACGGCATGCCCGAAGCGGGCCTGTCGGAGCTGGACCGCTGGGCGCTGGACCGGCTGGACCGGGTGGTGGAGCAGGTGCGGAAGGGGTATGACGACTACGCCTTTCATCAGGTGATCCACACCCTGAACCGCTTTTGCGTGGTGGACCTGTCGACCTTCTATCTGGACATCACCAAGGACCTGGTTTACTGCGGGGCCAAAAACGACCCGGCACGGCGCGCCACCCAGGGCGTGATGCACCGCACGCTCACCGCCATCACCCGGCTGATGGCGCCGGTGCTGTCGTTCACCGCCGAGGAGGTGTGGGAACACATGCCCGCCGCCTGGCCGCGGCAGAAGAGCGTGCATCTGGCGGAGTTCCCCGCCCTCGACCCGGCGTGGCGCGACGACGCCCTGGCGGCGCGCTGGGAGCGCCTGCGCAAAGTGCGCGCCGAGGGCACCCGCGAACTCGAGGGGCGCCGCCGCGATAAAATCATCGGCCACTCCCTGGAGGGGGCGCTCACCTTGTATGCCGACGCCGACCTGCTGAAGTTTTTGACCCCCTACCGGGAATTTCTGGCGGACCTGTTCATCACCTCGGCGGTGGCGCTGGCGCCCCTCTCCGAAGCCCCTGCCGAAGCCGTGGCGGCGCAGGAGGTGGCGGGCCTGAGGATCGGTTTCACCCGGGCCACCGGCGCCAAGTGCGAGCGCTGCTGGATCTACCGCGAGGACGTGGGCGCGGCCGCCGCCCACCCCGGCGTGTGCGGGCGCTGCGCGGCGGTGGTGGAGACGCTGGCATGAGCGACGCGGCCTTTTCCCCCGGCAGTTCCCCCGGCCATGCCCCCGCCGGGCGGCCGTCCCTGTGGCCGTTGATCGGCGTCCCCCTGTTGCTGGTGGCGCTGGACCAGATCACCAAGTGGTGGATCACCGGCGCCCTGATGCTCAACCAGTCGCGCCCCGTCGTCCCCGGATTTTTCAGCCTCACCCTGGTGCACAATCCGGGGGCGGCCTTCGGCCTGTTCGCGGACTCCGGCGCGGCCCTGCGCACCGCCTTTCTGGGGGCGGTTTCGGTGCTGGCGGTGGTGCTGCTGACGGTGTTCTACCTGCGCACGTCCGCCACCGACCGCGCCGCGCGCGCCGCCGCCTTGCTGGTGATCGGCGGCGCCATCGGCAACCTGGTGGACCGGGTGCGCTTCGGCAAGGTGGTGGATTTTCTGGACGTCTTTGTGGGCACCTGGCACTGGCCGGCCTTCAACGTGGCCGACTCCTGCATCACCGTGGGCATCGCCCTGTTTTTGTGGACCAGTTGGCGCGACCGGGGCCATTCGCACGACCATTCGCACGACCATTCCTGCAGCGATTCCACCGACGCCGCCGCCCCCGCCGGGGAGGAGCCGCGGTGAACCGTCCCCTGCCCCGCAACGTGCGCCGCGCCCTGTCGGCCCTGGATCAGGGCAACTGGCTGCTGGCGGTCAACCTGCTCTGCAGCGAACTGGAGCACAACCCCACCTCCGCCGCCACCGCCGCCCATCTGGCGCGCATCTACATGCAGCAGGGGCGCTATGAACTGGCCGAGGAACTGGTGGACCGCGCCTTCCTGCACGCCAATCTGGGCGATCCCGGCTCCGCCTGCCCCCTCACCGAGCCCCAGCGCGACCTGTATCTGATCAAGGCCAACCTGCGCCTCACCCACGGCGACGCCCCCGGCGCGCTGGCCCTTTATACCCTGCTGCTGGCGGACAAGGCCCACGATCCGGACTTGCTGTTCCACACCGGCCTGGCGTACGAAAAAATCGCCCAGCACGAACTGGCGGTGGCCTATCTGGACCGCGCCATCAAGGCCGATCCGGCGCACATGATGGCGCGGGAGATCAAGGGCCAGATCCTGCTGTGCATGGGGCGGCTGGATGACGCCCTGACCCTGTACGGGGGGGTGGCCACCGAGCAGCCGGACAACGTCAACGCCTTTGTGATGCTGGGACGCATTCACCACCATCAGGCGCGCCCGGTGGCGGCGGTGGCGGCCTGGGAACGGGCGGTGGCGCTGGCCCCCAACGCCGACGAACCGCTGCGCATGCTGGGCCGCGCCGCCCTGTCCGCTGGCGACACCGGCACCGCCCGCGCCTATCTGACGCGCGCCGCCATGGCCAACCCGGACAACGTGCTGGCGCATCTGGACCTGGCCGACCTGCTGTCCGGACTGGGCGAGACCCGCGCCGCGCTGGCCCACTGGGACGAGGCCGAAGGGCTGTGTCCGCAGCACCCGAGGCTGGCCCAGACCCGCCGCCAGCGAGAGCGCATCGCCCGGCAACTGGCCACCTGCTGCATCCCCCCCGGCGGCGGCTCCGGCGCCCGCGACTATCTGCTGGCCCTGACCCGCGCGGTATCGCCCTGCGAACACTGTCTGAATCTGGAGCCCGCGTCCCCCTGAGCGGCTCCGGCCATTCCCAGCCGTCCCCGGACGAGGCCACCCCGAACGGGGCTGCCCCGGCCCCGTCTTCCGCTGTCCCGTCTTCTGCCGACTTGTCTTCTGCCGATCTGTCTTCCGCGGGTATCCCGCCGACGCACGGCGAGGCCCTTACCCGCACCGTGGCGGACGGCTCCCGCGCCGCCCGCGTGGACGCCTGGGCGGCGGCGCAGGGGCTGGCCCCGTCGCGCTCCCAGGTGCAGCGCCTGATCGACGACGGCCTGCTGACCGTCAACGGCAAGGCGGTGCGCCCCAATCACCGCCTGCAACCCGGCGACGTGGTCAGCGTGGCGGTGGTGCGCCCCGCCCCGCTGGACATCGTGGCCGAAGACCTGCCCCTGGACATCGTGTTCGAGGACGCCTTTCTGGCGGTCGTCAACAAGCCCGCCGGCATGGTGGTGCATCCGGCCCCCGGCAACTGGGAGGGCACCCTGGTTCATGCCCTGCTGCACCACATGCAGGGGCTGTCGGGCATCGGCGGGCGCGAACGCCCCGGCATCGTGCACCGGCTGGACCGCGACACCTCCGGCCTGCTGGTGGTGGCCAAGAGCGACATGGCCCACAGCCGCCTTTCGGCCCAGCTCGCCAGCCGCCGCATGGGGCGCCGCTATCAGGCGCTCACCGTGGGGGTGCCGCGCCCGGCGCAGGGCACCGTCGAACTGGCCATCGGCCGCGACTACAAAGACCGCAAGCGCGTTTCGGCCTATACCAACCACGCCCGTTCCGCCGTCACCCACTACCGCACCCTGGAGGCTTTTCCCCGCGCCTCCGGCGGCGTGGCGCTGGTGGAACTCAAGCTGGAAACCGGCCGCACCCACCAGATTCGCGTGCATCTGGAGCACATGGGCTGGCCGGTGCTGGGGGACCCGGTCTACGGCGGGCGGCGCCGGGTGTTTCCCCCCGGTCTGGCGGTACCGCGCCTGATGCTGCACGCCGCGCGCCTGACCCTGATCCACCCCGACAGCGGCGAACAGATGACCTTCGAGGCGCCCCTGCCGGAGGATTTTTGCACCCTGCTCGCCACCCTGAGGGCGGAAACCGCCGGAGCCGCCCCATGAAGACCAACGCCAACTGGCCGCTGCTGCTGGCCTCGGCCTCGCCCCGGCGGCGGGAGCTGTTTCACCACCTGGGTTATCCGTTCCGCACCACCCACGCCGATGTGGACGAGACGCCGTTGGAGGGCGAGAGCGCCGAGGACACCGTGCGGCGGCTGGCGCTGGCCAAGGCACGGGTTGCCCACAGCGCCCACCCGGAGGCGGTGGTGGTGGGGGCCGACACGGTGGTCGAGGTGGATGGCCGCATCCTCGGCAAGCCGCAGGACAAGGCCGACGCCCGGCGCATGCTGGAGCAGATCGCCGGGCGCGACCATTGCGTGTGGACCGGGGTGGCGGTGGTGGCCCCCGGCGGCCTGCAACTGGTGGAGTCCCCCTCCACGCGGGTGCGCTTTCGCGCCGTCAGCGCAGACGAAATCGATGCCTACATCGCCAGCGGGGAGCCGATGGACAAGGCCGGGGCCTACGGCATTCAGGAACGCGGCGCGGTGTTTGTGGAATCGGTGAAGGGGGATTATTTCACCGTGGTGGGGCTGCCCCTGTGCCTGTTGTCGCGCCTGCTGGCGGGCATTCTCGGGCCACCGCCGACGCCCGCATCCACCTGAACGCCCGCATCCACCTGAACGACCCAACCGCCCGCCGACGCGGTTTCCGGGCCTATTCCCCCACCCGCAGCAGCCGTCCCTCGCGCCGGGCCTCGCGCAAAATGGCATAAAAGAACGTCAGCGCCAGCCCCATGTACACCACCCCCAGCAGGTAGGCCCACAGCAGGTTCGAGAGCGGAGCCGGGCCGCCGTCCAGCACCTGACGCATGCCCTCGAACACGTGGGAGGCGGGGATCCCGGCGGACACATATTGCAGGGGTAACGGCAGTACCGAAACCGGATAAAACACCGCCGCCACCGGCTGCACCAGGAAGATCAATCCCCAGGCCAGGGACTCCGCCCCCTGCCCGAACCGCATCACCAGCGCGGAAATGAAAATTCCCAGCGCCCAGCCCATGAGCATCAGGGCGCCCATGAAGGCCGCCACCCAGATGCCCATCACGAACAGGTTGAAGCCGTAAAACAGCCAGGCGATGGTCACCGAGACGCTGGCAGTGAACACCACGCGCATCACGGCGGTGCCCATGGAGGCCAACAGCAGCTCGATGGGGCGCAGGGGGCTGACGAACAGGTTTAGCAGGTTGCGCGACCAGATTTCTTCCAGATAGGCCACGCTCACCCCCACCTGGGAGCGGAACAGGATGTCCCACAGCACCAGACCGCCCAGAAAATAGGCCATGAAGTTGGGCAGGGTGCCCTCGAAACGGCTCAGGTAGATGGTCACAAAACCCCATACCAGCAGGTCCACCACCGGCCAGTAAAGCTGTTCCAGCAGGCGCGGCAGGGAGCCCCGGTAAAGGTAAAAATAGCGCAGCGTCAGGCCGCCGATGCGGGTCATGCTGAGCATCAGGGCGTCCCCCCCCGGTCCACCCCCGAAGCCGTCCCCGCGTCCGCCGCGCCGTTGCGCGCCACGTGGATGAACACCTCCTCGAGGGTGTCGCGCCCGTACTGGGCCAGAATCTCGCGGGGGGTGCCCTCGGTCAGCCGCCGCCCGCGCTCGATGAACAGGATGCGGTCACACAGGGATTCCATCTCCGCCATGTTGTGGGAGGTGATCAGCACCGCGGTGCCGTAGTCGCGGCGGATGTCGCGGATCACCTGGCGGGTCTTGTCGGCCATGTCCGGGTCGAGGCTGGCGGTGGGCTCGTCGAGGAACAGCACCTCGGGGCGGTTGAGCAGGGCCTTGGCCAGGTAAACGCGGGTTTTCTGGCCGGAGGACAGGTCGCCCACCGGCTTGTGCAGGGTGTCGGGAATCTCGAAGCGCTCCAGCAGTTCCAGAATGCGCTCGCGGGGATTTTTCACGCTGTACAGGGCGGCGAACACGCGCAGGTTCTCCCACACCGTGAGGCGCAGGGGCACGGACACGTAGGTGGAGGAAAAATTCACCCGCGACAAAATCGCCTGACGCCCCGCCGGATAGCTGTGGCCCAGCACGCTCAGGCTGCCGGAGGTGGGGGTGATGAGGTTCAGCAGCATGGCGATGGTGGTGGTCTTGCCCGCGCCGTTGGCCCCCAGCAGGCCGTAGATTTCGCCGCGCCCGATGCGGAACGACAGGCGGTCCACCGCCAGCGTGGCGCCAAAGCGCTTGGTCAGGTCGCGGGTTTCCACCGCCGGAGCCGTGGCGGCTTTGGACGAGCCTTCTGTTGAACCTTCTTTGCTGTGCTGCGCCAAACCGGAATTTCCACCCTGGGGATTGAGCCGATCCGCGGCCCGCCAGGGCGGGCGGCGCACACCGACTGCCGGAGGGCCGTTCGGGGGACAATTCACGCCCCTCCGCGGCCCGCCGTGCTGCCCCCCATGGTACCGGAGCCGCGCCCGCAGCGCCCGCCAAACCCGCACAAAAATAGTGGGCAGGTACGGGGTTTCACATTGGGTGATGACATATGTCATAATCGAATTGCCCCCCCGGCATGGTATGAGTTACGGCTTCCGCGTGGAACAGACCCGGTTTTTTTGTTGAGGCGTCTCCCGATGATTCAAGCGAATCCTTTGAAGGTCATCAACCAGGACTACGAGCATTTCCAGGAAACGGTGGAATGCCAGTACTCCTGCCCGGTGCACACCGATGCCCGTGGCTACATCGTGGCCATCGGCGAGCGCCGCTACGAGGACGCCTACCGCATCGCCCGCGAACCGAACCCGTTTGCCTCCATCTGTGGCCGGGTGTGCGGCGCCCCCTGCGAGGCCGCCTGCCGCCGCGGCAAGCTGGACACCCCGGTGGCCATCCGCGCCCTCAAGCGCTTCGTGTGCGAGCAGTTCGGGCCGGAGAGCCCGGACCGCAAGAACCGGGTGCTGGAAGACGTGCTCAAGGGCACCTTCGAGGCCGACTCGCGGCACGAGTTCGACATCAGCAACATCAAGCGCCTGATGGGCACCACCGGCGTGCTCGACCGGGAGTCGCGCAACACCGGCCCCAAGGTGGCGGTGATCGGCTCCGGCGTGGCGGGCATGACCACGGCCCACGACCTGAACCTGTTCGGCTATCAGGTCACGGTGTTCGAACGCCATCCGCGCGTCGGCGCCGGTGGCATGCTGTCCCAGGGGGTGCCGGTGTTCCGCCTGGACCGCCGCGTGGTCTACTCCGAAGTGGACGGCATCGCCAGCATGGGCATCGACGTGCAGTACGGGGTGGAGATCGGCAAGCACAAGACCATCCGCGACCTGCGCAACGAGGGCTACAAGGCGGTGGTCGTCGCCGCCGGCCTGCAACTGGCGCGGGGCATCCCCATCCCCGGCCACGAGGGTACCGGCATCATCGAGGGCATCGACTACCTGCGGCGCAGCAATTTTGGCGAAAAAATCCCCCACAAGGGGCGGGTGATCGTGGTCGGCGGCGGCGACGTGGCCATGGACTGCGCCCGCACCGCACTGCGTCAGGGCGCCACCAAGGTGCAGGTGGTGTGCCTGGAGCCCGAGGACGGCATGCGCGGCTCCCAGTACGAGCGCATCGAGGCGCGCTACGAGGGCATCACCATCCACAACGACCTGGGCCCGCAGCGCTACGTGCGCGCCGCCGACGGCACCCTGACCGGCCTGGAATTCAAGCGCGTGGCGTCGATTTTCGACTCCCAGGGCCGCTTTGCCCCCTCCTTCGTCGAGGGCACCGAGTCCGTGTACGACACCGACGAGGTGATTCTGGCCATCGGTCAGCGCGCCGACGTGGGTTTTTTGGCCGGCGTGGAGGACGAGGTGGCGCAGGCCGCCCCCGGCGTCATCAAGAGCGACCCCAAAACCTTCCAGACCTCGGCCCCGGACGTGTTCATCACCGGCGACATCGCCACCGGCCCCAAGCTGTTCATCGACGGCGTGTCCCACGGCCACAAGGTGGCGCGCTCGATCCACCAGATCCTCTCCGGCAAAAAGATCGAGACCGTCCCCCACGCGGTGATGCGGCCGATGACCAACTACGAGACGGTGGACCGCTACATCGGCCTGGACCGCAAGACCGAACCGCACCTGCCGTTGGCCATGCGCAAGGATACGGAAGGGAATTTCTCCAACACCCTGGTGGATTTCTGCTATCCGGAGCAGGAGGCCATCGATCAGGCCCACCGCTGCCTGCGCTGCAACATCAACGTGGTGATGGACGGCGAGATGTGCATCGCCTGTTCCGGCTGCGTGGATATCTGCCCGGAAAAGGTGCTCAAGCTGGTGCCCCTGGATCAGGTGGACAACGCCACCCAGTTGGCAGGCGGCGCCCAGCCCATTTTCGGCGTGGCGCCGAGCCAGTTCCTGAACGGACCGGGGGCCCACGCGGGCTCCACCGATCAGGCCACCGAAAAGGGCGCGGTGATGCTGTTCGACAGCCACCTGTGCATCCGCTGCGGCCTGTGCGCCATGCGCTGCCCGACGCGCTGCATCACCATGGAAAAATTCCAGTTCGACGAGGAACTGGTGTACGCCGGGCAGGAGCCGGAACAGCGCAAGAGCCAAAGCGGCCTGTCGCGCTTTCTGGATCGTCTGGCGCGCATCGTGCCCGCCGGCACCACCCGGTAATTCCCACCCCCCGTCTCCCGTCCCCCCGGTCCGTCAGCGGACCGGGGGGGCCTGTTTCTCCCTTCCAGCGCCGAGCCGACCCGCGCCCCGCGGCAGAATCGGGGCAAATGGGCGCGGCGCGTGCCGTGGGCGAAGGAGGGTGCGGGGCCGGTGCGGCGGGGGGGCCGGTGCGGCGGGGCCGGTGCGGGGCCGTGGAGAGGCCGTGGAGAGGCCGTGGAGAGGCCGTGGAGAGGCCGTGGAGGGGCCGGTGCGGGAGAGATTTTGCCAACCCCCTTTTCTGATCGGGACGAATCCTGTAAAATGCCGGGTTCCTCGTGGGGAAATGGACGATTAGCTCAGCTGGTAGAGCACTGCCTTCACACGGCAGGGGTCACAGGTTCAAGTCCTGTATCGTCCACCACCCTTGGGGGCATCGGTTGCGGCTGAACCGGCCCCGGGGGGGAGAGGGTGATGCGCCGGAACCGGTTTTTGCGCCTGTAGCTCAGCTGGATAGAGCGACGGATTCCGGTTCCGTAGGTCAGGGGTTCGAATCCCTTCAGGCGCACCAGATTGTTGATGATTTGTTTCTTGGGCCGTTAGCTCAGTTGGTAGAGCAGCTGACTCTTAATCAGCGGGTCGTAGGTTCGATCCCTACACGGCCCACCAGGAAAACCCAAGGGTTGCGTCGAAAGGCGCAACCCTTTTTTCAATTCGGATCACAGCCGGATCACAGTCAGGCGGCTTTTCGCCCCCTGCCCCCTCACCGCCCCAAAATCTCCCCCAGCGTCTGTTGGAACACGTCGGCGTTGGGGTCGGAGTTTTGCCCGCCCAGGGCCACCGCCTGCCGCGCTGCCGCCTCGGCCTCGGTCAGGCGTGACTGATCGGCCAGGGTTTGGGCCAGATTGTTGAACGCCACCCCCGCCTCGGGGTGGGCCAGGGTGGCGGCGCGAAAGACCGCCTCGGCGCCGGATAAATCGCCCAGCGCATAGCGGCTGTTGCCCAGCCCCATGGCCGCCCCCAGACTTTGCGGCCAGCGGAGCAGGGCCGCATCGTAGGCGGTGGCCGCATCCTGCCAGTGGCCGGGCTGCTCCAGCGCCAGCACGGTCTGGAGATAGGGAACTTCTTCCGCCGTTTGCGGGATTTTGTCCGGCGAGGACACCACCACCGCCCAGTAGTCGCCCCGCCGCCAGGTGTATTCAAAGGTACGCAGGGACATCCAGCGCCGCCGTTCGTGCCCCGAACGCAGCACCACCCGTGCGCGCTCCAGGTCAAAACCCACCACCACGGCATAGTGCCACACGGGGGCGAAGGACAACCCCAGATTTTGCAAAATCAGCACCGGATGGCCGGCGCGGACCTCGTCCAGCACCGTCTCCAGCCGCGGGCGCAGCACATAGGGCACCGCGCCGTGGCGGCGCGCCGCCGCCAGCAGTTCCAGGGGCAGGCTGCCGCGGCGCCGGGGCAGGTAGACCTCCGGCGTCAGTTCATCCGGGGTGACCGCAAACCCCGCCGCGCCCAGCACCGTGGCCAGGGCCGCCGGGCCGCACTGATACGCCTTTTGCGGAAAGAACGGCACCGCCTCCAGTTCCGCCGACAGCGGCAGAGGGGACCCCGGCGGGGGCAAGGCCGCCAGCACCTGCCGGGTCTGGGGCAGGGCGCAGCCGGTCAGCGCCGCCAGCAGCAGGGTGGCCAGACAGGCCCCCGTGGCGGACCGGACGCGACCGAAGCGCCTGGAAACGACCCGCATGGGCGGAAACCGGGGAAAAACTAGGTGCGCAGGGAGCCCTTGTTGGTGAACGGGAACACGCTGGTGAGTCCCAGCAGGTCGGTGAACACCAGCACGATGAAGACGAACACCGCCGCACCCACCAGGCCGCCAAAGGCGTCTCCACCTGCGGGCATCTGGTCCAGACGCCGGGCCAGATCGCGGGCCTCGCCGTCGCTGAGGGCGTCCACGCGGGCGTGGGCCTGGCGGGTGTCCACCCCCAGCGCCACCAGACGGGCCCTGACCTCCTGCCGCTCCAGCGCGGCGTGGAGCTGGCTGCGGTCCTGCTGTGACTGCGCGGAAGCCACCACCGCGCCGGTGCCCACCATGGCGGCCTGCGCGTTCGGCAGGTGCAGGTTGAGGGCCAGCAGACTGGCGGCAACGGCATAGCAGACAGGCTTTGCAACGCGGCGCAGGGCTTTCATGGTCGGTACTCCCGAGAGTGGAATCTGTTGCGGCGGGCGGGACGCAAGGGGGCCGCAGCGCCGGTTTTCACGCCGCACAGTTTCCTCTCCGGCGCGGCCAAAAGCAACCGGGGGCCGGGGGGGGCGGATTGGCCGTGTCGGCATGGGCCGGAAACGGGTGTTCCCCATCCACATAGGGGGGCCTGATAGACGGGGGACCACGCCAATCGGGCCGGGCAGGTCAACGACTACCAGTGCCTGGTTAACACACCCGGAGGGGGTGGTGACAGCGCCCTAATAGCGAAGCGCCTTGTCGCGATCATCAAGGTGAGCGGCCATTAGGGCAATCAGAAAAGAAACAAGGACTATCACCCCGATGAGCACTACGGAAGACGCCAACAAGCCGCCTGCGGGCATCTGGTCCATATGCCGGGCCAGATCGCGGGCCTCGCCGTCGCTGAGGGCATTTACGCGGACGTGCGCCTGCCGGGGGTCCACCCCCAGGGCCACCAATTGCACCTGCACCTCCTGCCGCTCCAGGACGGCGTGGAGCACGCTGCGGTCCTGCTGCGCCTGAGCGGAATCCACCACGGCGCCGGTGCCTACCATGGCGGCGGTTGCGTCCGGCAGGTGCAGGTTCAGGGACAACAGGCTGACAATTACGGCATAGCTGAACGGGTCGGGCGAAACGACGCAGGGCTTTCATCGGCATGCATCCAGCGAGGTGGTGAACGTGCGGGGGATCTCCTGAGCCCCCGGCCTGTTTCATGCGCCGTACAGCTTCCACTCCGGCGCGGGCAAAATCAAGCGAAGACCGGGGAGAATACATCCCCCGGCCACGTTGCACGCCGCCCGCCAAAGCGGGGATAATCCCCGGTCATGAGTGACTCCCCCGCCCCCGGTTCCCCCCCGTCCATCCCGGTCCGCGAGCGGCTGATCGTCGCGCTGGACGTCACCTCCGCCGAACAGGCGCGCGCCATGGTGCGGCAACTCGGAGACGCGGTGGCGTTCTACAAGATCGGCCTGGAACTGCTCATGGCGGACGGTTTCTGGGACCTCACCCGCTGGCTGGGGGAACAGGGCAAGCGGGTGTTCGCCGACATCAAGATGTACGACGTGCCCGAAACCGTGCGCCGCGCGGTGGAAAACCTCGCCCGGCATCCGGTGGATTTCGCCACCGTGCACGGCAACGACGCCATTCTGCAGGCCGCGGCGGGAGCCAAGGGGCACATGCAGATCCTGGCCGTCACCGTGCTCACCAGCCTGGACCAGAACGACCTTGGCGACATGGGACTGACGGGAGATCCGCAACAACTGGTGCTGTCCCGCGCCGGACGCGCCCGGCAACTGGGGTGCGACGGGGTCATCGCCTCCGGGCTGGAGGCCCCGCTGCTGCGGAAGACGCTGGGGGAGGGCTTTTTGATCGTCACCCCCGGCATCCGCCCGCCGGAGCGGCGCGGCGCGGACGACCAGAAACGCACCGTGGACGTGGAGGAGGCGTTCCGGGGCGGCGCCGATTACATCGTGATGGGCCGCCCGATCCGCGACGCCGCCGATCCGCGACGGACCGCCGAGGCGGTGCAGGCGCGCATTCAGGCGATTTTTTCCCGATAGGATCGCGCGCCCCGCCGACCCGCGCCCGGGGTTAAGGCTACTGGGCCTGTGCCCCGCCCAGAACCACCGACAGGCCGGTGACCACCAGTGTGGCGGTGGTGGCGTCCCATTCGCCATGGGCGGTGAGGGAGTCCACCCCCGCCCCGGCCACCATCTGCTGGGCCAGAGCCAGGACGAACGGCTCGTAGTTGTCAAAACTGGTCACCACGCCGTTTTTCACCAGCGCAAAGGCCCCGTCGCCGTTCAGGGCCACGTCCAGACGCGGCGCCTCGGCAACCCCCAGTTGAAGGGCCTGGCCGTTCAGATAGATGGTGCGCACGTTGGGGGCGCCGTTCAGGTTCAGGGCCATGCCGGCGGCGTCCATGGCCAGAAACGGCTGGCTGGTGGCGGGCTGCCAGAGCACACGCAGGGTGGCGGTGGTGGCGGGCGCCAGCGCCGGGCGGAACACGCTGCGGGCCACAAAATCGGGGGCGGCGGCGCCGAAGGGGGCGACAAAGCCGCGCACCTGCACCGCATCCCCCGCGTTCACCCAGTTCAGCACCATGCCCGAGGCGTCCACCTCGTAGGCGCCGGGGTCGGCGTTCTGGGTGGCGCTGCCGCCGGTACCGGCAAAATCGAAGGCCGCCGGGCGGTATCCGGCCAGGGAGCGGACCCCCAGCACCAGACCCCGTCCGTCCACCGCCGTCACCGGGCCGCTGACCGTGGTGACCAGCAGCCGGGCGTGACCGGCGGTGGCGTCCAGTGTGGCCGCCGCCCCCGGTGCCGGGGGGGGGGTGAAATTGCCCAGAACCGCCAGGCGCTGGCCGACGGAAATTGCCCCCCGGCCGAGGGCGGAACCGGAGGGACCAATGGTGAGGGCGTCTTCCCGCGTGACGCGGGTATCGGGGCCCAGGGTCACCACGGCGGTTTCTGCATAGGTGGCGGTGCCGTCACGCAGGGTGATGGCCGCGCCGCGCAGGGTCAGGGTGTCGCCGGAGCGGGCCACGACGGTGCCGCCAAGGGCGTCGCGGTCGGCCCATGGCACCGAACTTCCCGCCAGCACCAGATCGGCGCGCAGGTGGCGGCCGGCGCGGTTGACCAGTCCATACACCTCCACCGGCGCCCCGGGGGCCAGCGTCGCCAGCGCCTTGCTGCCCGGCGCCCCCAGATAGGTCACGCCGTCCACCTCGAAGCGGGTGTCGGCCCCGGTCTGCACCGGGAACACGCCAAACTCGCCCTTCTGACGCAAAAACGGCAATACCCGCACCTGAAACTGGTGGCCGCTGGCGGCGTCCTTGAGCTGGCCGCGCAGGCGGTGGCGGTGGGCGATCTCGGGGTTGACCCGGGCCAGCAGCACCGGCCGGACCACCACCACGGGGGCGGCCGGATCGGTCAGATCCACCTGGTGCGAGGCCGCCAGATCGAAATCCAGCAACAGGTGGGAGGGGACATCGCGGGTGAGGTGCAGGGCGTTGCGGTTTTTCAGTTCCACCGTCACGCTGGCGGTTTCCAGCGCCAGGCCGTCGGTGCCACGCACCGCCACCGGCAGCGCCGCGCCGTTGACCTCGACGCGCACGTCGGCGGTGCGGTAGTCGAGGCGCAGTTGCAGGGCGGTATACACCCCCTGGGGCACGCTGGCCACGGTGAAGAATTCGGACAGCTCGGTGTAGCGGGCAAAATCCAGACGCGTGGACCGGGGGACCACTTCCACCACGGCGCCATCGTCGCGGGTGAGGGTGAGGGAGGTCACATCCACCTGATAGGTGGCAAAATCGCCGTCGGCGTCGGTGAGGCCGATGACCACTTCCCCCATGTCGGCGCCGCCGCCGCTGCCACAGGCCGTGAGCAGGCCCAGAACGGCTCCCGCCGCGGCCGCCCGCCACCACACCCAAGGCCCGCGCTTGCCCAACATTCTGTCGTCTCCCGTGCTGCCGACCAAAGGGTTCGGCGTCGCCCCCTGCGGGGGAAAAAAAACCGCGCGGCCGCCGGTTTCGGAGGGGGCCGCAGAAATCCTCGGGGAGGAACCAAGCAATATGCGCGCCATCTGAACAAAAGCGCACACCATCCGGTGACGGATAATCAAAACAATGGGTTATGTGGCGACTTCGGGCGCGGGGAAAGCCCCAGGGCGGGGGACGGTCCGGCAATGTGAGGCACTTTTTGGCCACCGTGTACATTTGCGTACACGGTCCGGGGCAACGGCCAGGGCCAGCGGGGGCGCGGGGCGGAGGGATGACCAGACAGGAACCCACCGCGCAAACACCTTGCGGCAGACCCGCCCGACAGACCCACCCCGACAGACCCACCCCGGCAGACCCGCCGACACCCGTGGCGGAGGGGGGAGAAAACCGCTAGGGGACGATCTCGATCAGCAACTCGCCGGGTTTCACCCGGTCGCCGGGGGCCACATAGACGTGGGACACCTTGCCGGCGATGGGGGCATGCACCTCGGTTTCCATCTTCATGGCTTCCGCCACCAGCACGGTCTGGCCCACCTTCACCGTGTCACCCTCCTTGACCAGCACGGTAACGATGTTGCCGGGCATGGTGGTGGTGACGTGGCCGTCGCCGGTGGCCTGCTTGCGCTGGCCGGGGGCGGGGGCGCCAAACTCGTTGAGGGGCTCGAACACCACCTCTTCCGGCATGCCGTCCAGGGTCAGGAAGAAGTGGCGCTTGCCGTCGTTCTTGAGGCTGGCGCCGGTGATCGCCACGCGGTACGACTCGCCGTGCACGTCCACCACGAACTCGGTGGCCACGCCTTCCACATGGGGCCGCCCCTCCTCGCCCTTGGGGGGCAAGAGGGCTTCCGGGACCAGGGTGCCCGCGGCGCGCCCTTCGAGGAACTTGCGCCCCACGTCGGGGAACAGGGCGAAGGACAGCACGTCCTCGGTGCTGGCGGCCAGGTCGCCGATGTCGGCCTTGAGGCGGTCCATCTCCGGGGCGATCAGGTCGGCGGGGCGGCATTCGACCACCTCCTCGTCGCCGATGGCGCGGCGCCGCAGTTCTTCGTTGATCGGACCGGGGGCCTTGCCGTAGCGCCCTTGCAGGTACAGGCGCACCTCGTTGGTGATGGTCTTGTAGCGCTCTCCGGCCAGCAGGTTGAACACCGCCTGGGAGCCAACGATCTGCGAGGTGGGCGTGACCAGCGGCGGATAGCCCAGGTCGGCGCGCACGCGGGGGATTTCCGCGAACACCTCGTCGATGCGGTTGAGGGCGCCCTGCTCCTTGAGCTGGTTGGCCAGGTTGGACATCATGCCGCCCGGCACCTGGTTCTCCTGCACCCGGGTATCGACGCCGGTGTAGTCGCTCTCGAACTGGTGATAGCGGGGGCGGATGCGGGCGAAATAGGCGCTGATCTCCTGCAGGTCCGACAGGCTCAGGCCGGTGTCGTGGGGGGTGCCGCGCAGGGCCGCCACCAGGGACTCGGTGGGGGGGTGGCTGGTGCCGCCCGCCATGCTGGAGATGGCGGTGTCGAGGTGGGTGCAGCCGTTCTCGATGGCCTTCAACTGGCACATGGCCCCCAGACCCGCGGTGTCGTGGGAGTGCAGGGCCAGGGGCAGGGCCACCGCCTTGCGCAGCGCCTTCATCAGGCTGCCGGTTCCGAACGGGGTGAGCAGACCGGCCATGTCCTTGACGGCGATGGAGTCGCACCCCATGCCCTCGAGGGCTTTGGCCTGTTCCACGAAGGCCTGTTCGGTGTGCACCGGGCTGGTGGTGAAGCAGATCACCCCTTGCGCGTGCTTGCCCGCGTCCTTGACGGCGGCGATGGCGACCTTGAGGTTGCGCACGTCGTTCATGGCGTCGAAGACGCGGAACACGTCCACGCCGTTGCTGGCGCTCTTTTCGACAAAGGTGCGCACCACGTCGTCGGCGTAGTGGCGGTAGCCCACCAGGTTCTGGCCGCGCAGCAGCATCTGCAGACGGCTGTTGGGCAGGGCGCGGCGCAGGGCGCGCAGCCGTTCCCAGGGGTCTTCCTTGAGGAAGCGCAGGCAGGAGTCAAAGGTGGCGCCGCCCCAAACTTCCAGCGACCAGAAGCCGGCCTGGTCGAGCCGGGTGCAAACGGGCAGCATGTCGTCCATGCGCATGCGCGTGGCCAGCAGGGACTGGTGGGCGTCGCGCAGGGCGGTTTCGGTGATGAGAACCTTCTGTTTCACGGCGAATCTTCCTCGTGCTCGTTTCTACAGGCCGCAATGGGCGGCAATGGCCACCGCCGCAGCAAGGGCGGCGTGCTCCGGACTGCGTTTGTCGGAATATTGGGTCAACTCGGGATGGGCCTCGATGAAGCCGGTATGAAAGCTGCCGGCGCGGAATTCCGGGTGGCGCAGCACCGCCTGATAATAGGGGACGGTGGTGCGCACCCCGTACAGGTGCATGTCGTCCAGGGCGCGGGAACCGCGCTCGATGGCTTCCTCCCAGGTGGCGCCCCACACGATCAGCTTGAGGGCCATGGAATCGAAATAGGGGGGGATCACATAGCCGGTATAGATCGCCGTGTCGGTGCGCACGCCGGGGCCGCCGGGGGCGTAGTAGCGGGTGATGCGCCCGAAGCTGGGCAGGAAATTGTTTTTGGGATCCTCGGCGTTGACGCGGAACTGGATGGCAAAACCGCTCACGGTCACCTGCTCCTGGGTCACGCTCAGGGGCTCGCCGGCGGCGATGCGCAGTTGCTCCTTGACGATGTCCAGCCCGGTGATTTCCTCGGTCACCGTGTGCTCCACCTGCACGCGGGTGTTCATTTCCATGAAATAAACCTGGTCGCCGTCCACCAGAAATTCCACCGTACCGGCGTTCTCGTAATTCACGGCGCGGGCCGCCATCACCCCCCATTCGCCGATGCGGGCGCGCAGTTCCGGGGTGAGCTGGGGCGAGGGGGCGATTTCGATCAGTTTCTGGTTGCGGCGCTGGATGGAGCAGTCGCGCTCGTACAGGTGGATGGTGTTGCCGTGGCTGTCGGCGAGAATCTGCACCTCGATGTGGCGCGGGTTGACCACGCACTTTTCCAGAAACACCTCGGCGTTGCCGAAGGCCTTGGTGGCCTCGGAAATCACCCGGTCGAACTGCTGGGAAAGCTCCTCTTTCGAGTTGCAGCGGCGGATGCCGCGGCCGCCGCCGCCGGAGGTGGCCTTGAGCATCACCGGATAGCCGATGCGCTCGGCCTCCTTCAGGGCTTCGTTGACGTCGGCCACGTTGCCCTCGGTACCGGGGGTCACCGGCACGCCGGCGGCGATCATGGCGCGGCGCGCCTCGGTCTTGTCGCCCATGCGGCGGATGACGTCGGCGCAGGGGCCGATGAAGGTCACCCCCAGATCGGCGCAGGCCTGGGCCAGTTGCGGGTTCTCGGACAAAAAACCGTAGCCGGGGTGCAGGGCATCACACCCCAGGTCCACCGCCAGGTCCACCAGCCGCTTGGGGTCGAGGTACCCCTTGAGGGGATCCTCGCCCACGCAATACGCCTCGTCGGCGCGCTTGACGTGCATGGCGTGGCGGTCGGGTTCGGTGAACACCGCCACCGAACGGACGCCCAGTTCGGCGCAGGCGCGCGCGATGCGCACCGCGATCTCACCCCGGTTGGCAATCAGGATTTTTTGAAACATGCGACCCGCCACACGATCTCCCCGAAATCCCGGACCTTGTCCCTCCGCCGACGCCGGGTGGGGTACGCCGAAACACTCCGGGCTTCCGCCCCGGCCCCGCACTCACAGACATTCTTTCGCACCGGCGAGGGTGCATTGTATTACGGCGGACCCCCGTTCGTCGTCACCCGATCGATGGTTGCCTACATTTTCTTCACTTTTGGAGTCTGCGGGGAGGGCTGCGGGAAGGGCTGCGGGAAGTCCTGCGGCAGGCCCCCGCGCCCGAGGGTGACGGTGACCACCAGGCCGCCCCCCTGGCGCTCCGCCAGGGCAATGTCGCCGCCGTGGGCGCGCACGATGTCGCGCGCCACGGCAAGCCCCAGACCGGCCCCCCCGGTATCGCGGTTGCGCGAGGTTTCCACGCGAAAGAAGGGGGCAAACACCTTTTCGTGCAGTTCCGCCGGGATGCCCGGTCCCCGGTCGGCGATGCGGACCGCAATCCAGCCGCCGTCACCGCCGCCCGGTTGCGGTTCCCGGGCGGACAGTTCCACGCTGGCCTGGCCGCCGTATTTGACGGCGTTGCCGATCAGGTTCGTGAACGCCCGCCGCAACGCCACCGGACGGCCCCGCAACGCCACCCGGTGCGGCCCGGCACAGGTGACGGCGGCGCCGGTGTCGGCCAGGTTGTCGCAAATATCCTGCAACAGGCTGGCCAGGTCCACCAGGTCCGGGGGGGTGGCGTCGCTCACGGCGTCATCGCGGGCAAAGGCCAGGGTGGCGCCGAGCATGGCCTGCATTTCGTCCAGGTCCGCCACCGCCCGCGCCTGCTGGTGGGCGTCGTGGATGAACTCGGCGCGCAGCCTGAGGCGGGTGAGCACGGTGCGCAGGTCGTGGGAGATGGCCGCCAGCATCAGACTGCGGTCGTGGGTGAAGCGGCCGATGCGGGCCTGCATGTGGTTGAAGGCCGCCGCCGCGTGGCGCACCTCGGCGGGGCCGGTTTCCTCCAGCAGCGGCCCGCCGCCACCGGAGTCCAGCCGGTCGGCGGCGGCGGCCAGCCGCCCGAGGGGGGCGGTGACGCGGCGCGCCACCCACAGGGCCAGCACGGTGCTGGCGGCGGCGAACACCGCCAGTGCCACCAGATAGGGCCAGATGGCGGTTTCGTCCCCCTGTCCGCGCTCGATGCCGACGCCAAGCCAACTGCCGTCCCCCAGCCGGATGAGCACCTCCCGCGCCGGAGAGCCGCCGCCCCTCCGCAGCGGTGGCGCGTGGGGGCGGAGCGCCGGGCGGAGCGTATCCACCCGCTCGGGGCCGCCGGGGCGGGTCCACACCCAGGCGTCGGCCAGGCCCTCGCGCAGCAGGGCGCCGGTGAGGGTCTGGGCGAGGCGGTCGCCGGGCTGCCACCGGCCCCCCGGCTCCCCCGCTCCCCACTGCCGGGGCGGCTGGCCCTGCCGCCAGCGGTCATGCCGCGCCTGCCAGCGGGCGGGGTCCCACCCCTCCTGCGACTCCTGCGACTCCGGCGAAACCGACACCGGCCAGCGAAAGGTAACCCCGTGCCCCCCGGCGGCGCGGGCCAGTTCCGGGCGCGTGGGCGGGTCGGCCCGATCCAGCGCGGCGGCGGTGACCGCCACGCGCTTGACCAGAAGGGAAAAACGCGGCGCCTGACCGCTCTCGCGCCACACCAGAAACACCAGTAACGTGACGCCGAAGGTCAGCACCATGCCGGTGGCCACCGCCAGCGCGGTGCGACCGGCCAGGGTGTCGGGCCACAGGCGCGGACGGCGCATCACAGGCGCTCCACCGGCGCCGCGAACAGGTAGCCGCCGCCGCGCACGGTCTTGATGAATCCGGGCTGTTTGGGGTCGGTTTCGATCTTGCGGCGCAGGCGCGACAGCAGCACGTCGATGCTGCGGTCGCAGGGCAGGGCCTCGCGCCCCCGGGTGAGGTCCAGAAGCTGGTCGCGGGACAGCACCCGCCCGGCGCGCTCGGCCAGCGCCACCAGCAGATCGAACTCGCCGGAGGTGAGGGTCACCAGCAGGCCGTCCGGGGAACGCAGCTCGCGGCGCAGCAAGTCCAGCCGCCAGCCGGAAAACCCCAGGGTGTTGCCCCGGCTGTTGCCCGCAGCGGTGGCCTGCGGCTCCCCCGCGTTCGTCCCCGCCCCCGTCCCCGCCCCCGTCCCGGCGCGGCGCAGCACGGCGCGGATGCGCGCCAGCAGCTCGCGGGGATTGAACGGTTTGGCGATGTAGTCGTCGGCCCCCACCTCCAGCCCCACGATGCGGTCGGTTTCCTCGCCCAGAGCGGTGAGCATCACCACCGGCAGGGAAATTTTTTGCGCCCGCAGGCGGCGGCACAGGGACAGGCCGTCCTCACCGGGCAGCATCAGGTCCAGCACCACCAGGTCGTAACGGCCGTCGGCGAGCAGTTCGAACATGCGGCGGCCGTCGGCGGCGGTGTCCACCCGGTAGCCGTGGTTCTTCAAAAACCGCGACAGCAGGTCGCGGATTTCCCGGTCGTCGTCCACCACCAGCAGATGAAAGGTGCGCTCCATGCCCCCGATTATAGACGCAGGCACGGCCCGCTTTGGGGACGGTGTGTAACGCCGTGTGGCAATCCCCGGAGTTGTTACAATCGGTTACAAATCCGTGGAAATTTGCCGGGTGGATGCAATCTTCTGTTTACAGCGGCACGCTATCGTTGCACCATTCGGGGGGCATCCGGGTCGGCATGACGCCGCCCCCGGCCACCCCCGGACAGTGACCCGAAAGCCCAAGGAGGCACACCCATGAAGACATTGCGTCCCCTTTCCGCCGCGCTGGCCGTGGCCTGCACCCTGGCCCTGGCCGCTCCGGCGCTGGCCGGACACGACGACAACACCCCCGACTCCTATGGCCGCAAGATGGCCCGCACCTGTGGCGGCAGCGGCCTGTACTGGATCAAGGGGCTGGACGAGGTGGCGGCCCACTACGCGGCGCTCACCGACGCCCAGAAAAAAGCCTGGGAGAAACTGCGTGCCGACGCCCGTGCCGCCCGGGACGAGGTGCAGGCCTCCTGCGACAAGATGCGCAAGGACCGCGAGAACCTCTCTTCGCCGGAGCGGCTGGACCTGATGACCAAAATGGCCGAGACGCGCACCGCCGCCATGCGCCGCATCGCTCCCTCCTTCACCGCCTTCTACAACACCCTGAATCAGGCCCAGAAGGGCGGTGTGGACGACGAGTTCATGCAGCCGCGCATGAACCGGGGCGGCATGCGGGGCGGCATGCAGGGTGGCATGCAGGGTGGCATGCCGCAGGGGATGCCCAACATGCAGGGTGGCATGCCGCAGGGGATGCCCAACATGCAGGGCGGCATGCCACAGGGGATGCCCAACATGCAGGGCGGCATGCCACAGGGGATGCCCGGACCGGGCTTCGACCCCTTCGACGACGATTTTTAGTAAAAAATCTCCTGCCGGAAACGCAAACGGGGCGTGCCGTGGTTTACGGCACGCCCCGTTTTTTTCTGTCTGCCATTTCGCAGGCCCCCTCCAAGGGGGGGGGGCGTCCCCCCCCCCTTGCGATGA